>CACYBB010000020.1 GCA_902772585.1 uncultured Bacteroidales bacterium
CAAGGCAGGTGTAGACATTGTATTGGGTCCGAAGAATCTGGTGGAGGCTTTCGATGCCGTGATGGACGCCGTCAACAAGGGCACCATCACCGAGGAGCGTATCAACCAGAGCGTGAGAAGAATACTGAAACTGAGACAACAATAATATAAAAAAAGATGCCCTCCTGAGAAAACCGGGAGGGCATCTTTTTATGGATGTTACTTACGCAATTACTTACGAATGAGCGTTGAACCGAGCTTGGCGAGCTGTACGGCATAGACGCCCTTGTGAAGCCCTGCAAGGCTGATCATGCCATCCTGAACCTGGGTCTGAGCCACCACAATGCCCTGCAGGTTGTAGAGCGTCACGGAGTCTTGTTTTTTGCGCAGAAAACAGGACTTTTAGCCTCTTATACGTTAAATAAGCATTAAAATTAGTAACTTTTTGGTGCAAAAGCATTGTTTTGTCCCGAATTTATTATAATTTTGTGCCAAAACACAAATTAGTATGGTTGATAGTACAGCAAAAAGAATTGAGACTGCCATCGGTTTAGAACCTGAAGGGAAAATAGTCTTTTCCACAGACTATGCCGAGCTTGGTACGCCTGAGGCCATCAAAAAGTCACTAATCAGACTATGTGAACGTAATGTTATCGTAAGACTGGCCCACGGGATATATTATAAACCGAAGTTTGACAAGGAACTTGGTCTTGGTATGTTGTTGCCAAGTCTGGACGATATTGCCCAGGCCATAGCAAAACGCGACCACTCACGTATTGTTCCTACAGGAGACTTCGCTCTCAATAGTCTTGGACTGAGTACACAAGTACCAGCAAACGCTGTTTATCTTACTGATGGCTCACCTCGAAGGATAAGTATCGGCAAAGGGCATGGCATTATGTTCAAGCATACCTCAGAGTTGAAAGCCCTAAGTTTCCGCTCAGACTTAATGATGCGTATTGTTGCTGCCATGAGAGCAATCGGAGAAGGCAAGGTAACCGATGAGCAAAAACGGATTCTGAAAGAGCATATTAAAAATGTTGCTGAAGGAGATTATAATGAAGATATTAAACTTGCACCAGCATGGGTGAGAAAGGAGCTAATAGCACTATGAAATTTATAGAACTATCGCAAGAGCAGCAAAGGATCGTCTTTACGCAGGTTTCAGCTCAGACGGGCATCAACGTCAACCTGGCTGAGAAAGATTGGTGGATATGTCAGGTACTTGCTGCACTATACAAACTTCCGAGTGCCGAACACACAAGTTTCAAGGGTGGTACATCATTGAGCAAATGCTGGAAACTGATAGACAGAATCTCAGAAGATATTGATATTGGCATCGACCGCGAATATCTGGGATTTGACGGAATTCTGTCAAAGACTCAGGTCAGCGACAAACTGAGACGCGCTGCTTGTAGCTTCGTTAGGAACAAGTTGCAGTATGAACTTCACGATGCGCTTATCGAAGAAGGAATTACGGAAGGGATGTTCAAAATACATGTGAATATCACCTCCGTAACCACCACTGATCCTGAGATAATTGAAGTCGAGTACCCTTCACTATTCGAGACCAACCCCTATATCCGCAACGTGGTTCGTATCGAAGTTAGCGGCAGATCTATGAGTGAGCCAGTACAGGTTGTTACGCTTAATCCTATCATTGATGAAGTGTTCCCCGATTCACGTTGGGAAAGGAACACCTTCAATGTAAGAGCTGTAATCCCTGAACGAACATTCTTAGAGAAGATATTTCTTCTACATGAAGAGTTCAGCAAATCTACTGATAATATCAGAGTTGATAGAATGTCTAGACACATGTATGACATCGGACAGATTCTTCAAACGCCGATTGCAGAACGTGCACTGAATGATGAACAACTTTATCGTCAGGTAATACAGCATCGCAAAACTTTTATCGGGCTTCGTGGATTCGATTACGATACACTTTTCCCATCTAGTCTTTCAATACTACCACCTGAATCTGTGAAAGATGCATGGCGCTCAGATTATGAACAGATGCGATTACACATGATCTATGGAGAAAGTGTTCCGTTTAATGACTTAATTGAACAACTCAGGATTTTGAATGACCGTATAAGACAGTTGGGATATCAGAAGTGATTTCAATAGCATAGCATATGAACATCAAGAATAAAAGTTGAAAATCCGAAGGACGAAGAACTCATTCACCAGAAAACCTTCTGGGAAATCTACGATGAGTTTACCGAGGAGAATGGTAAATTGAATGATTGGACAAAAGACCCGTTAGAAAGACGTATTTTCTCATAAAATACCTAAACGTAAGTATTGTGTGCAAAAATATGCTATTTTCAGATTCTCATTTCAGCAAAGGCAGAATTACTTTTTCCATGACGGCATAGCCCTGGGCATTAGGATGAACCCCATCAACACTGTGACCTTCTTTCAGCGAACGGTCTTTGGGTGACACCAATGCCGAATAATAGTCTGCATAGAGAATTTGGTGTTCCTTGGCATATTTCCTGATACGGGCATTTAGATGCGCTATCTTTTCTGTAATTTGATTCATGTGATTCTGATAATAATGACGTCTAAGGTTTCGTTTTGCCTGCAAAGGTAATCATATAATTGAAAATACACAAGTTAAAAAAGCAAATTCTTCCTTCAATCGCATCAATGATTATCAAAACGTTATCCCATTACCACATCGAGTACCATCATCAGGACGAAACCAATGGCAAAGCCGATGGTGCTGAGATTGGAGTGCTGACCGCTGGAGGCTTCAGGGATCAGTTCCTCGACCACGACGTAGAACATGGCGCCTGCGGCAAAGGCAAGCATGTAAGGGAGAACGGGCATAAGCAGTGAGGCGAGCAATAGGACGGCAATGGCTCCTACAGGCTCTACGGCTCCACTTAATGAACCGATGATAAACGAACACCAACGACTATTTCCTGCAGCCCGCATAGGCATGGAGATGATGGCTCCTTCAGGGACATTCTGAATGGCGATACCCACGGCAACAGCCAGCGCACTGGCGAAGGAGAGGTTTGTTGCTCCACTGTCGGCTCCTGCAAACACTACGCCCACAGCCATACCTTCTGGCAGATTGTGAATGGTGACTGCAAGGGCTAGCATCGCTGTCTTCGACAGGTGCGAGCGCATGCCTTCGGGCTTATCCGTTCCAATATGCAAGTGTGGCGTCAGTTCGTCGATCATCAGCAGGAATCCCATGCCTAACAGGAATCCCACAGCCGCAGGCATCACGGCCCACTTGCCACTATCGGCCTCCATCTCCATCGCAGGAATCAGCAGCGACCATACCGATGCCGCTACCATCACGCCCGATGCAAAACCTAGCAACGTCTTCTGTAGCCGCACGGACATCTCGCCTCGCATAAAGAACACGAAGGCAGAGCCGAGCATCGTGCCCAGCAGGGGAATCAGCAGTCCTATAATCAATGTCGTTGTCATCGGGTGCAAAATTAGTAATTTTTCCTGAAATTTGCAATACCAAAATCAGATGATATGCAAAAGGAGAGCCGAAGCCCTCCTTTATTATACTGGATTAAATTTCTACTTCGGCTGCCACTTGCAACGGACGGGCGAAACAATGGCACCTTCCTTCTTCAACAGGATGAAGGGAATGAATCCCAGGGAGTTCAGGAAAGGGTAGTAAATAAATATACTTCGTCTTATATCACAGAATAATTTCCATAGTCGTTTTCTGGACTTTCATGCCCATATTCCTATAGAAACTTAATGCGGCATCGTTGCCATCCCATACATTCAGGGTGATGTTGTTACAACCAATTGACTGGGCATAATCGCGAACATATTCATACAAAGCCTTGCCAACATGTTTGCCGCGAGCCTTTTCATCTACACAGATGTCATCAATATACAGCGTCTTGATGTCCTGCAACAATTTATCATCCTTGACTTCTGTAACAAGACAGAAAGCATGGCCCAACACCGCCCCATCATCAAAAACAAAAATGGGCTTGCTGTCATCACCTATTAGGGCTTTAAGTTCTTGCTCATCATACTTGGTCGTGTTGGGTTTGAACAAGTCCGGGCGAAGCACATGATGCACCATGTCCACCTGATGCAGCAGTTCAATGATACCTGGTATGTCTTTTATTTCAGCTCTTCTAATCATATTCTGTATAAGATCAATAAGACTACAACTTGCCAGCCAATGCGATCACTTTCTGCTTCGTTTCTTCCGTTTTCTGTTCGTCAATCTTGGCAGAGACAAAGCCCATGTTCTCCACCTGCCAGTAGTTGCAGATGTCGCGGAACTCGGCTGTGGCTCCGTCATAGACGCCTGGCGAATAGGACGACATCAGTAGCGCCATCTTCTTCACGTTGGCAGGTTTGTTGACGCAGTACATACGCTGGATAGGAGCCTGAATCTGGGCGCAGAGCGTGAAGTAGTAGATGGGCGCAGCCAGTACCAGCACCTCGGCCTCGTTCATCAGCGGATAGAGCTCCTGCATATCGTCCTTTTGGATGCATGCACCATTGCCCTTGTTATGACAGTACTCACAGGCCAAGCAGCCAGCAATCTTCTTTTTGGCTACATTCACCAATGTCACCTCATGACCTGCTGCCTCAGCAGCCTTCTTGTACTCCTCCGCCATCCAAGCGGTGTTACCATTGGCTCTCGGAGAGCCTTGTAAAATCAGAATCTTCATAATTGTATTCGTTATAGTGGGTTTACTCTGCAAATATACGAAATAAATCCCAAATCGATACTATTTCGCCTTGGGATTTAACTTTTGTCGTTTATACGCTCTTTCCTAATTCGTATGCTTCCTGTAGTTTGGCATTTCCATCGATTTCGCGTGCATCATTTACACCACCGCAGAAGAGAGTGCCAGCCAGATGACTCTTTGGATAGCAGTCAATCCAACCAGTTAGACCAGCCTCGGCCCTCTTTGGCGTTTGTTCTTCATCCTCGGCTGCCGTTGTCAGCAGATAGACATCACGGAACTGATAATCCAGTTCATACATAGCGTTCATGCGGTCTATGAGTGTCTTCATCTGTCCACTCATCTCGTAATAGTAGATGGGAGTAGCCCAGCAGATGACGTCGGCCTGAAGCACTTTCGTCATGATGTCGTTCACGTCATCGTTGATGACACAGCGCCCCAGTTTCTGACAAGCCAAACAGCCCTTACAGAACTGGATATTCTTGCCTGCAAGTGAGATCTTCTCTACATCGTTTCCAGCAGCCTTGGCACCTTCCACGAACTGGTCAGCGAGCATATCGCTGTTTGAACCATTGCGAAGACTCGTAGATATTATAATTACTCTTTTCATCTTTGTTTGTTTTATGCTGTTAATCTATATTCATTCGGAGTCATGCCGGTCTTGGCCTTAAACAGACGGGTGAAATGCTGGGGATACTCGAAGCCGAGCTGGTAGGCGGGGCTTCTTCGTAATCCGTTGAATCCGTTGAATCCGTGGTCTACTTCAGGTTCTCACGGAAGAACGCTTCTAGCTTGTCGTAGGGAATCTTCCCGTTCTTGTCGTCGTAAAGGTCGGTGTGGACGGCATCGGGGATAATCATCAGTTCCTTATTTCCGATGGTCATGCTCTTGCCGTCTGGATTCTTGCCCGTCATCTTTTCGAAGGCGTACTCAGAGAAGTAGCGGCTGTGGGCCTTCTCGCCGTGAATGAGCAGGACGGGCGACTCAATCTCGTGTGCCCAGGCCAACAGGGGCTGGTTGAGGAACGACTGACAGCCTATGACGTTCCAGCCGTCAGTGGAGTTGCCGCTGCGCTCGTGGTAACCGCGTGGTGTCTTATAATAATCATAGTAGTCCTTCACAAAGAAAGGTGCATCCTCAGGTAGTGGATCAACCACACCACCAGCACGCTTGTAAGTTCCGTTCTTGAAGTCCTCGGTGCGTTGTGCGGCGATGGCTTTGCGCTTCTCCATGCGCTGTGCCTGGGTGTCCTCGCTCTTGAAGTAGCCCTCCACATTCACTTTGCTCATGTCGTACATTGTCGAGGCAACGGTAGCTTTGATGCGGGGGTCGATGGCGGCAGCATTCACAGCCATCCCACCAAATCCGCAGATGCCGATAATGCCAATCTTCTCTGGGTCAACATTGTCTTGATTGCTCAGAAAATCGACGGCTGCGAGGAAGTCCTCGGTGTTGATGTCGGGCGAAGCCATGCGGCGAGGTTCGCCACCGCTCTCGCCAGTGAACGAGGGGTCGAAGGCGATGGTCAGGAAACCGCGCTCGGCCATGTGCTGGGCATAGAGACCGCTCGTCTGCTCTTTCACGGCTCCAAAGGGACCAGTGACAGCCAGCGCAGCCAACTTGCCCGTTGCGCCTTTCGGCGTGTACATGTCGGCAGCCAGTTCGATGCCGTAACGGTTCTTAAACGTGACCTTCTTGTGGTCTACCTTGTCGCTCTTGGGGAACGTCTTGTCCCACTCCTGAGTCAATGTCAGTGTTGTATTCATATCTTCTTCGTTTTGATTATTATCACTCTTCTGATTGCAGCCCGTGAGCATCATTCCCATCAGCACTGCGGCAAATACCTTTTTCATAATACTATCTTCTTTCCGTTTTTAATAAATAAACCTTTCCTTGGATTTTCTACTCTTTGACCGTTCAGCGAATAGTAAGCACCACTTTCCTTGTCAGAGCGAACGCTATTGATGCTAGTTGTATTGCTAAGCGACAGGGTGACGGTGATGTTGCTTTCGCCAGCTTTAAGGAACGTGCGCAGTTCGCTTTCCGACAGACCGTCAATCTTGCCCAAACGGGTGTAGCTCCACGAGTTCGTGCCGTAGAAGATGCAGATGTTTGAGCCGTTGTAGAGAATCACATCACCCGGTTGCGCGTTAATCTGCTCGTTGCTTGTAGGCAACGAGAAGCCCAACGCCCCCCAAATCTCAAAGCCTCCGCTGCTGCTCAGCGTCACGGTGACGGGAGCCTGCTGCAATTTCTCAACAAGCGTCTTTGTTGCTTGATTGTCGACGAGTGTCACAGCCTGTGCCTGTCCGTCGATGGTAATATACAATTTCTCAGTCATTGTAGTATTGTTTTGTGCATTCACTTCGCTGTCTGAAGAGCAGCACGTCAGCAGCATTGCTGCCAGTAACATCATAATTTGCTTCATCTTCATAATGTTTTAAATCCGCTGCAAAGGTACGACGATTTCGCCAATCAGGCACTACCCAAATCTTGGAAAGAATTACCAATATTACGGAATCTGTTAGTTTAAATCTTCCTAATATTCGTATAATTTAATATGTAGCAACTTCCACTCGCCAACACCAATGCGGGCGTGACGGCCTTGATGGGTCTGGTCACCGTTATGACGGCGGAGGTATTGCATCGTACCGTCATCAGAAATGGATACTTCATCTACGGATAGTAGGCCGAGACGATTTCCGCTGAAACGTTTGTTAGCCTTTTGGCTTGTATCTCTGCCAGCTTCGGCGAAACCGTCCTCGCCTAATGTCTTTTGTTGCTCCTGTTGCTTCTCAGTGGGAGTTTTGAAGTCGATAACCACGCCGCTACCGGCCAACAGATAGTCAAGCTTGCCAAGACGGATGAGCATGGCTCCGCCCTCGGGCCACGTACTGCAGTCGGTGGCACGGGGATCCCAAGGCAGGGTGAAGTAGTGGCGACAGGTCATCACCACACCATTATCATCTATGACGCGTTCACGATCCTCTTGGTCGAAGAGCAAACCCCAAGACATTTTACTATTTAACCATTTACCATTTGACAATTGCTTCAATAGCCCATAGGCCTGTGTCACGGATTCCGTTTCCTTTGGACTGGACTGGTCGATAGCGAAGGGCGAGAATCCCAAAGCCTGATGCTCGCCAAAGGCATAGAGAGCACGCACGCCGCTATTCTCGCAGCATCGGCTCTCGGGGATAAAGAGACGATTCTTTACCGCGCCTCCATCTTGTGGACGCAATGGCATCGCATACTGCGCGCACCACGACTTGAAACCTGTATCGTAGATATCGGGGGCGAGCAGGTCGATGCTGGGTGCTCCCTCGTGCCAGAAGTCGATGAGATGCGCCAACGGACCTGCCGACGGATATTCGCCAGGACGGCGCCCACGACTATTCATAGCGGCATTCACATAGAGCGGCATATCATGGATTTCGCGGGCGGCACGAGCCAAATGCTCCACGTAGCGGGCATAGCTCAGTGCCATAAACTTCTCGTCGGCATACTCGTCCGTGCCGTAGCGCTCTGCCCACCTTTCTTTATTATAAGCCTTCTCTGCCAATGGCGAGTGGTCGCGTGCCGATTCCAGCATACCGATTTCGTTTTCTATCTGCATCATGATGACTACTTCGCGCTGCGGGTCTTTCTCGCGGATATGTCGCATGAGTGCTGAGAACGCTTTCAAATCGGCCTGCAGTACATTGTCGCTGAAACACGAGGCTATCTCCATCTGTTTCCCTTCGGCAGTCATCGCCCGTGGGAACCGCTTCGTATCCTTCTTGAACCATGCTGGTGTATAGCACGACATCGAGTTCTTCCACACGCCAAACCAAAGGAACACCACGTGCAACTGCTCTCGTCGCGCCACGTCGATGGTACGGTCAATGAGTGTGAAGTCGAACTTCCCCTCTACAGGTTCCATCAGTTGACCTTCGGTCGACTTCTGTCGCCTCTCGGCATAGCTCAAACTAGTTTGGCTCTGCTCTCGCGGCTCCATCAGTTCCCAGTAAGCGGGTACGAGTACCGTGTTCAGTCCCAATGCCCGCATTCGTGGCATCACCTCGTCGATGTCGGCCACCGATGTAGCGGCAGAATTACTCAACTCGCCACCTAGGATGGGGCAGGGCAGTGACGTAAGCCTATCAGCTGCAATGGCACTCTGCATTGCAACCAGTGCAATAAGGGAAATAATCAGTCTTCTCATATTCTGTAGTTTGTATTTGTGGACAAAGATACAAATAAAATCCCAAAGTGATGTGTTTTCACTTTGGGATTTATGATAATTTTGGAATCAATGCCAGCCGCCAGGGCCTCCACCACCTCCTGGGAATCCTCCGCCACCGCCCGTGTAGGACGAGAGGGTGACGTTGGAACCGCCAGTGAAAGAGGCACCGATATAGGCTACACCGTCGAAGATGCTGGTGTCGACAACGACGTCCATCACTTATAGAACCTGTTGAGGCGCTTGATGGCAGCATCGAAGGCCTTGGGGTTGATGTGGTAGTTGGAGACGGGATTGAGATGAGCATCGGTGACCTCCATATAGCCGGCACCTTCCTTGGTGAGGATGGTGTCGCCCTCAACGATGAAGGCATAACGCAGTTCGTTGCCTACATAGTGCCACAGACGGGGCGTGGTATCGTTGAGGAGATATCCGTTGGAGTAGTCGTCGATGGGATTGGTAACACCCAGATAGTCATGCATCAGCGTAGGCACGAAGTCCAGATGGGTGGTGCGATGCTTGAAGACGACTGATGGATGATGGGGGATGGAAGATGTGTCGGGCTCGTGAACGATGAGGGGCACACCAATCTGGTACTGTGAGAAGTTGGAGTTGTGGCCCCAGTAGTTCTTGTGGTTCTCGTTATACTCCTGGGCGTGGTCGCCAGTGATGTATATCAGGGTATTGTCGTACATACCCAATGCTTTCATGCTATTGATAATCTCACCTACCATTCTGTCAGTCTGGTAGGCCGAGTTACGATAGAGGTTCCAGAAGGGCGTAGGATCCATCTCGTTGTGTAGCTCGTCGAAGCGGCCATACTCCCATGACGGTTTGAAACGGAGCAGGTATTCCTTGGGCAGGCTGTAGGCATGCAGCAGGTCGAAGAAGATGAAGGCAAAGAAGGGTTTACCGTTTTCCTTCAACGTGGGCAGGTCGGTGATGAGGTTGTCCTTGATATTCGTGTCGCGCTCGAAAGACGAGTTGCCTGCCGTACGTATCGTAAGGTTAGGCACGTGTCCGAAGAGCATGCGGGCAAAGGGCGGATCTACCAGCGAGGCACTGGGATAAGTACGGACGTCGTAGCCTTCTTTCAGCAGTTGGTCGATGAGTACGGGACTCTTGCGGTTAGTATCCCAGGTAGTCCAATAGTAAGGCTGCAGTCCTGTGAACATGCCAAAGACAGAGAATGATGTACCATTGCCACAACTGACGTGGTTCTGGTACCACTGTTCCTGATGCGCCAACTGCCAGAGGTTAGGCATACAGTCCTCTGTCAGTGCCCGACGACTCCACGAGTCGATGAGGATAATGAGGATGTTGGGACGCTTGGTGCGTGTGGTATCCGTCTTGATGGCATGCAGCGGATAAATAAAGTCTCCATCGATAATCTCGTCGGCCTGTAGAACATGGCGCTCAAAGCCCATATCCTCCAACAAATCACCGGTCGACAACGGGAAATAGTAAGGTACCAGCTTGACAACCTTAAGGACTGTCGGTTTGGCGACGAACGAGCCATAGACATGGATGCCGTTGGCAATAAGCAGCGTGCCGACAAGCGACAGAATGGAGATGACGGTATAGCGTTTCTGCCAATACTGGAGAAGACGTCCACTAAGCCACCAGCCACCAATACACAGGGCCACAATAACAGCCAACATAAGTCCTTCAGTGACATAGATTTGCCAACTGATGTCGAAGATGTCGCCAGCAGCAGGACCTGTCAACATATTCAGGATGAAGCCATTCAGGTGGAAACGGTAGATCTTATACACCTGCATATTGATGAAGCCCGCCATCATCAGCAGACTGGTAGCCATCACCAATAGTGTGATAGCCCATCGACGCAGTTTCAGCAAGGCCCACGGCAGGAAGAATACGAGCCACACAGCCAATAACAAGATGGCTGCATGCGAGAAACACGAGGTCAGGAAAAACAGCCATCCTACCTTGTCGAGCGTGGATGCCACGCTAACGCCTTGTATGTAGAAAAGAAGCAGCAAACCACCCAGAATGGTAGCCAGCAGATAATATATAAATCCTTGCTTAATGAGTTTCATGGGTGCAAAGATATAAAATAATTGAGAATTACGAATTACGATTTACGATTTTTTTGTACCTTTGCAGCATGAAAATGAAAACGGTATTGAAATACCTATCGCCACTGGCCAGTATGTTGACGAATCTGCTACTGGCTTACGTGGTGTATTTTATAGCGCGCATGGCGTTCCTGGCAGAGAACTGGAACCTCTATGCTGACAACCTGACATGGGCACACCTATGGGAGATGCTCCGTGGCGGTGTGATGTTTGACACCACAGCCATCCTTTATACCAATGCCTTATGGATTGTCATGGTGCTGTTTCCGCTGCACTGGAAAGAGAACAAGACCTATCACAACATTTGTCGCTGGGTATTCGTAGTCATCAACATCCTGACGCTGGCCGTCAATCTTGTGGATACCGTCTATTTCCGCTATAGCATGCGCCGCACCACGACGACCATCTTCCAGGAGTTCCAGAACGAGAACAACCTGGGCGGCATCTTCTGGACGGAGATGGTGAGCCACTGGTACTTCTTCGTATTGGCAGGCTTAGTGGCGTGGGGTTTGTGGAAACTGTACAGGAAGCCTGATATCAGAGGGCTGAGAGAAGAAGGACGACTCGCCATTTACTATCCTGTCATGTTGGTGTCGCTGCTGGGCTTTGTGCCGTTCTGCGTAGCCGGCATGCGTGGCGGTTGGACGCGTGACATCCGTCCCATCACCGTGTCGAATGCCAACAACTACTGCGACCGTCCCACGGAGACGGGTCTGGTGCTAAACACCCCGTTCTCGCTGATACGTACCATTGGCAAGAACAACTTCGAGGTGATAACCTACTTCGATGCCCAGCAGTTGGAGCAGATATACACGCCGATACACCAGCCACAGTGTCGTCATCCATTTATGAAGAAGAATGTGGTGGTCATCATCATTGAGAGCTTCGGCAGAGAATATATCGGTACGTATAACAAGGATGCCGGTTATCCATCACAGACCCCCTTTACCGACTCGCTGTTGGCAAATGGAGCGCTGACCTACCGCTACTCGTATTGCAATGGTCGTAAGTCTATCGACGGCATGCCGTCGATACTCTCGTCGATACCCATGTTCGTAGAGCCCTTCTTCCTGTCGCCTTACAGCGTCAACGATGTCTCAGGACTGGCCGACTGTCTGAACGGCAAGGGTTATGAGACTGCTTTCTTCCATGGTGCCGAGCGCGGTTCGATGGGTTTCATGGCCTTCGCACGTGCCACGAAATTCAAGGAATACTATGGTCGTGAGGACTTTGTCGCTGATCCGCGTACCAATGGTGACAAGGAGTTTGATGGCTGGTGGGGCATCTCTGACGAGCCCTTCATGCAGTATATGTGCAAGAAGTTAACCGATATGAAGGAGCCCTTCATGACGGCCTTGTTCACCTTGTCCAGTCACCATCCATTCCGTGTACCCGATGCCTATAAGGATGTCTTCAAGAATGAAGACCCTGAGATGGAAATATACCCCGTGATACGCTATACCGATATGGCCCTGCAGCACTTCTTCGAGAGTGCCAGGAAGCAGCCGTGGTTTGAGAACACCATCTTTGCCATCACCAGCGACCATACCAATATGACGAAATACCAGCACTACCGTACTGATATTGGAGGCTTCTGCTCTCCCGTCATCTTCTATGACCCCAGTGGTGAGATGGGGGCGGGGATGGTCGATGCCATTGCCCAGCAGACCGACATCATGCCCACCATTCTGGAGCATCTGGGTTATGACAAGCCCTACCTGTCGTTTGGTGTGGACCTGCTGACGACACCTGCCGACAGCACGTGGGCCGTGAACTATCTGAACGGTATCTACCAGTATGTCAAGCATGGCCATATATTGCAGTTCGACGGACAGAAGACACGTGGACTGTATGCACTCAGCGACTCGCTGATGCAACATAATCTGATGGGAGATGGAAGATGGAAGAAGGAAGAAGGAAAAGTCCTCCAGCCACAGATGGAGCGTGAGCTGAAAGCCATCATCCAGCAGTATATGGAGCGTATGACACAAAACAGATTGAAAATTAAAAATTAAGAGATAAGATATGCTGAAACAATTTTTCTCCGTCATGGCACGCTACCTCCGTCCATACCGCAAATATCTGGGATGGTCGGTAGTGCTGAACTTCCTGTCACAGTGGATGAACGTGTTCTCCTTTGCCGTGCTGATACCCATTCTGAATATCCTATTCAAGATAGATACACAGGTATATACCTATAAGCCCTGGTCATGGGATTCGCTGGACAAGGAACTCATCGTCAACAATGCCTATGCCTGGGTGCAGGAACTAATCAGCATTCATGGTGCTTTCCTGACATTGGTCTATATGGGACTGGCACTTGTCATCATGACAGGTATCAAGACACTGGGCTACTTCGCCTCATCGGCCGTGATGATACCACTGAGAACAGGTGTGGTTCGCGACATCCGCATCGAAGTCTATGAGAAGGTGTTGCGCCTGCCACTGAGTTTCTTCTCTGACGAGCGCAAGGGTGACATCATTGCCCGTATGTCGTCAGACGTAGGTGCCGTAGAGAACTCCATCACCAGCAGTATCGATATGTTGATACGTCAGCCCATCGCCATCATCGTGTGTTTCTCGACAATGATATGGGTCAGTTGGCAACTGACACTCTTCGTACTCATCATTGCCCCTATTGCTGGCTGGATAATGGGTACGGTGAGCCGTAAGTTGAAGTCACAGTCGGCAACGGTACAGAACCAGTGGGGCGATCTACTGGCACAGTTGGACGAAACACTGGGTGGTCTGCGCATCATCAAGGCATTCATTGCTGAGCACAAGATGTTGCAGCGCTTCATCAACATCAATGACCAATACCGTTCGAACGTCAATGCCATGGCTATCCGCCAGAGTGCCGCACACCCCATGTCGGAATTCCTGGGCACGGTGATTATCGTCGTGGTGCTGTGGTTTGGTGGTTACCTCATCTTGAGTGAGTCGAACCTTATCGACGCCTCAACGTTCATCTTCTACATGGTCATCCTGTATAGTGTCATCAATCCTATCAAGGAACTGTCGAAGGCCACCTATCAGATACCTGTCGGACTGGCATCCATGGACCGTATCGACTTTATCCTCAAGGCCGACAACCCCATCAAGGAACCTGCAGAGCCCCAGCCGATGCCATCGTTCGAGAAGGATATCGAGTTGCGCAACGTATCGTTCAGCTATGTCGAGGGGCGTCAGGTACTGAAGAACATCAATCTGAAGGTGCCCAAAGGGAAGACCATCGCACTGGTGGGACAGTCGGGTTCGGGTAAATCGACACTGGTGGACCTGATTCCCCGTTACCATGATGTCAACGAGGGTGAGGTGCTCATCGACGGCAAGAATATCAAGGCGGTACGTATCTCTGAGTTGCGTGCGCTGATAGGCAACGTCAACCAGGAGGCTATCCTCTTCAACGACACCTTCTATAATAATATCACATTCGGTGTGGAGAATGCCACGATGGAACAGGTCATCGAGGCTGCCAAGATTGCCAATGCCCACGACTTTATCATGGAGTCAGAGCATGGCTACGACACGATGATTGGTGATCGTGGCGGCAGACTCTCTGGTGGTCAGCGCCAGCGTGTCAGCATAGCCCGTGCCATCCTGAAGAACCCACCCATCCTCATTCTCGACGAGGCAACGTCAGCCCTCGATACCGAGTCGGAGCGTCTGGTACAGGAGGCATTGGAACGACTGATGAAGAGTCGTACCACTATCGCCATTGCTCACCGTCTCTCTACCATCAAGAACGCCAGCGAAATCTACGTGCTCTATGAGGGCGAGATTGTGGAGTCTGGCCAGCATGATGAACTCATTGCTAAGAACGGCTACTACAAGCGTCTTTATGACATGCAGCAGCTGTAAACATCCTATGTTCACCTAAAAATTGTATTATGAAGTTATTGTATATCAGCGCATGGATACCCTATCCACTGACTAGCGGTGGCAGTCAGGCCTTCTTTATGATGGCCGACAACGTCAGAAAACGCCACGACCTGTCAGTATTGTTGTATGTGCACTTTGAAGAAGAGAGACAGCATATTGAGGAGTTGAAGAAGTTGTGGCCAGACGTGACATTCTATATCTTTGATGACGAGACAGAGCATGAGTTCTTGATGAACCATCCTGAACTCAGTCCTTATTGCGGCATGTCGCGGAAGGACAGGATGCAGTGCAAGAGTTACAACTATTTGCTGCACTCCATGCAAAGAAAGATAGCAAGGAAAAGACGTAAATGCGATGCCAAGCATGATGATTTCGTCAGAAGCAACTCTACCCTATTCATGGAGAATGTCGATTTGGCGCCCTCGTTCTGCAGCTATGTCAACGATATTGCCTCACAAGGTTTTGATATTGTCCAGATAGAGTTCTATGAATATCTGCCGCTGGTGTATGCCCTGCCGGAACATTGCAAGAAGGTGTTTGTCCACCACGAACTTCGTTTCATACGCAACGAGATAGAAGTTAGGATGTTCAAGACGATGCTGCCTATCGATATCATGCTGATGGAGAAGAAGAAAGCAGAGGAGTTGGCTGCTTTGTCTGCCTATGATGCAGTAGTCACACTGACAGACATTGACAGGGACATCCTGAAAGACTATCTTCCAGAAAACAAGTTATTTACATCACCAGCAATCACCCAGACAGTGGCTCTTGAACCCATGCCTTTTAAACCCGTCAATGGTGTAGCCTTTGTGGGTAATGGCGTACATTTCCCGAATGTCGATGGTATGATATGGTTCTGTAGTGAGATTCTTCCTATCATAAGAGCCAAAGGCATCAACATTCCTACGATATATGTTACAGGTAACTGGGACACGAAGAGCAAAAGAAGACTAAAGAAGTTGTGCCCTGAAATCACATTTACGGGTTTCATTGATGACCTGCAGTCGTTCCTGAATGGTAAACTGTCTGTCGTACCTATCAGAATCGGTAGCGGTATGCGTATGAAACTGATAGACACAGCCTGTGCAGGTGCGCCCATAGTGACCACATCCAAAGGTTGTGAAGGACTACCGTTTGTCAATGGCAAGAACTGTCTGATAGCTGATAGCGCTGAAGACTTTGCAGAGGCCGTTGCCCGTATGCTGGCCGATGAGACCCTTCAGCAGACCTTGGCGGTCAATGCCCAAAGTTCTCAGAGCAACATGCTCAATGAGAACGAGTTGCTCGAAAAGCGCATTGCGGTATATGAGCATCTTATAGGAGCGCCTTTAGGAGCGCCTTCAAGATAACCTTTCCTGGTACTTGATATTTTTTCCTTTCAAGATACAGTTTTACAAGCGTACCCTTAGGAGTATGTTTAAGATTGTATTTTCGATGCAGGCGCAACAGTCCGTCAAGGGAATCCAGCAGGCTGTCGCGGTCAGCATGGTCTTTCAGCAATTCGGCCACTGCTTCCCGATATTGGTTAGCAGCCACAATCTTCTGGAGGTTGTTCTTATTGTCCTGTGAAGAAATGTTGTCACCGCTGAGTCTGAAATGCATCAGGATATCTGATACAGATGCTATGCCACCATTCTTCGCAACACGAAAGATGGAAAGGTAGTCAGCATACCATGCCAACGGCAACATGGCATAGCCTCCGACAGCATCAAGAGCCTTTCTGCGAAACATCCACTCCGAGATTGTCTGGCTACGGTAATTACGGCAGACATGCCAGAGATAATCGTCCCACGACTCCCACCTGGGAGAACTGGCATAACGGTTAATCTCCTTACCGTCAGCGTTGATGAAGTTCGCCCTTGCACGGAACACATTGACATCAGGATACTGTTCCGCTATCTCCAACATCTGTTCCAAGAAACGACTATCGTAGAGGTCATCATCACATAACAGTGCAAAGTATTCTCCTTGAGCATACGAGAGACATTTGTTCCAGTTCAGGGCAGGATTCTGTCCCCCTAAATTTTTCTCATTGGTATAATACTTGATTCGTTCGTCGTTGAAACTTCGAACGACGCTGTCAATATCCTCTGGTGACTTGTCATTGACGATAATCAACTCAAAATCCTGGACACGCTGGTTGAGAACAGACTGTATCGTTTCAGCCAGAAATTTCTTCTTATACGCGGGAATTGCAATGCTTACTAAAGGGGCCATTTGCTGATTGTGAGTGATTACTTCCGACTGCAAAGTTACAAATAATCTATGAAAACACAAAATTCCACGTTCATTTTTTTGCTTTTTCGGAATAAGTTCGTATCTTTGCATCTATCATGGGAGAAGAAGGCCTGATTAGTATCATCATACCCGTTTACAACGTCTCTGATTATCTAGATACGTGTGTGACATCTGTCATCTGCCAGACCTATAGTCAGTGGGAACTGCTGTTGGTCGATGACGAGAGTACTGACGGGTCTTCCACCAAATGTGATGAGTGGGCAGAAAAAGACCACCGTATCACGGTGATTCACAACCAGCATGGCGGACCTGCCGTAGCCCGTAATACTGGTATCGGCGTGGCACACGGCGAATATCTCTACTTCATGGACAGTGACGACTGGATAGAGCCAGACACCCTGGAGTATATGCTGGAACGTATGAGACAGTATGATGTTGACATCGTAGGTTGCGGCGTGTATTTCGACTACCCTACCCGTTCCAAGCTCAAAGTGTATGTCAAGAAAGACTGTGTGTTGTCTCGTGAAGAGGCACTACACATGATTATCACCGGTGCACTGCCCAGTTATCTGCCTTTGCTGCTTTGGCGGCGCAGTGTTGTACAGGAGCCTTATGTTGACGTACCATGCTATGAGGACTATGCCACAGGCTATAAGTGGTTTTCCCATGCCCGCAAGGTCGCTATGTTCACAACGGCCAAGTACCACTACATACAACGCCAGGGCAGCATCCTTCATACCAGCCGTCGCGACAAGTTCCTGATAGACATCTATCGTGAGCGCCACAGCTACATTGTCGAACACGGGCTGATGGCTGAGGACGAAAGCAGGGCAGTAACGGTCAGGAACCTCATCAAGTTGGCTAAAGACTTTGCCCGCAAGCCTCTTGACAAGAAGGAACGCATAGAATTTATGTATCTCGTAAGAGAAAACATGCAGAAATATATGCCTGTGGGCATCAAACAGCTGGGGCTGAAACGCTGGTGGCGACTCCAGCTGCTGAAAGCATCGCCAGCATTATTTGTACGTATTGTTTAATCGCTTCTAACAACAGAGACATGACGCCAATAGTAAGTGTTATCATACCCAACTATAATCATGAGCCTTATCTGAAAGCGCGCATCGATAGCGTTTTGCAGCAAGACTATCAGGACTTTGAGGTCATACTGCTTGACGACTGTTCCAAGGACAACAGCCGTGAGGTTATTGAACAATACCGTAACAATCCGCATGTTACCCATGTCGTCATGAACGAGCAGAATACGGGCAACACCTTCATACAGTGGGAGCGTGGCATCAGTATGGCACAGGGACGCTACATCTGGATAGCAGAAAGCGATGATGTGGCAGAGCCGAACTTCCTAAGTACGCTGATTCCACAACTGGAGGCTGACAGCAACCGAGTGGTGGCCTATTCCCACTCGCGAATGATCGACAGCCAAGGAAACCCGATGCCACAAACATGGCACAAGAAAGGCAGTTCCGGAGAAATCGTCATCCACGACGGCAAGTTGTTTAACAAGCACGTCATGACGCAACATTGTGCCATATACAATGCCAGCATGACGGTATTCCGCAAATCAGTGTTCCAGCAGATTCCTAACGACTATCAGTTGTTCCGCTATCAAGGTGACTGGCTCTTCTGGACCTACGTATGTCAGTTGGGACAGGTCGTAGAGGTTTGCAGACCATTGAACTCCTTGCGCCGTCATGGCAACGAGGTCAGTGCACGCGCTGAGCGTAATGGTGCAAAATGGCGTGACACAGGAGGAATACTGACACGCTTCATCGACATCATGCACCTTTCCCGTTGGCAACAACGTTGCATGCGCGGACGCTGGACAAAGCGTTTCCGCAAGGAGAGCATGCCCGACAAAGCCGCTCTATGCAGTGAGTTTCCACAGATATATGCTGGCAGCAGCTTTGACATCCTTTGCTATGAACTCGACAAGATGATTAGCTCAACGTTTTAATCGATTAGACAGATGAAAAGAACACTCAATAAAATCCTTGCACGTTGCTGCTTCGCCCTGCTGTGGGTGACATCCCTATTTCCGATGTGGGTGCATTATCTGTTCTCAGATGTGGTGTACTTTTTGTTATACCGCATAGCAGGCTACCGCACAAAGATAGTCCGTAAGAATATCAGCAGTGCATTCCCAGAGAAGAGCGAAGAGGAACTGCGACAGATAGAACGTGGGTTCTACCATTGGTTCTGTGACTATCTGGTAGAGACCATCAAGATGATGACCATCAGCGAGAAGGAGATGCGTCGACGCATGGTGTTCAAAGGTACCGAGCAGATAGACCAGCTATGGAGCGAGGGCGTGTCGAGCGGTGTGATGTTAGGCCACTACTGCAACTGGGAGTGGATTAGCACGCTGCCATTGGCTGTGTCTTCCAAGGGTGTCTGTGCCGAGTTGTATCACCCCATAGAGAACCCCGACTTCGACCGACTGTTTCTGTATCTGAGACAGCGTTTTGGTAGTGTCTGCATCCCTATGGAAGAGACACTGCGTCATATCGTCAAGTACCAACATGAGGGCAAGCCATTGGTTATCGGTTATATCGCTGACCAGAAGCCCAACTGGCGCAATATCCATCTGTGGTTGCCGTTCCTTAATCACATCACTCCCGTCTTTACGGGTAGCGAACGCATCATCAAGCGCACCAAGCAGGCTTTCTTCTATGGTGATGTGCGTCGTATGAAGCGTGGCTACTACGAATGTGAGTTCAAACTGATTGAGCGCCACTCAGAGAATCTTCCCGACTACGAACTGACTGAGCGCTACATGCAGGAGTTGGAAAAGACTATCCGTCGCGATCCTGCCCTGTGGTTGTGGAGCCACGACCGCTGGTCACGTACCAAGGAGGAGTTCGATATCCGTTGGGAAGTGCGTGATGGCAAGGTCTATGAGAAGGTGACAGAAGAGGAGTATGCCAAGATGATGGGATGGCGCAGCTATTGGCACCACTAATGATGTAAGAGGTCTGATGTAAGATGTAAGAGTCATGGAGAACAAGATATCGGTTGTTATCAACACCTATAATGCGGAGCTGCATCTGGAACGTGTCCTGGAGGCCGTCAAGGACTTTGACGAGATACTCATCTGTGACATGGAGAGTACCGACAGCACGTTGGAGATTGCCCAGAAATATGGTTGTAGGGTGGTCACTTTTGAACGTAAGAAGTATAACATCGTGGAACCTGCCCGTGAATATGCTATCCATGAGGCGAAGTATCCATGGGTGCTGGTGGTTGATGCCGACGAGATTGTCACCCCAGCACTGCGTGATTATCTGTATCAGCGCATCAGTAGCGATGACTGTCCGGAAGGACTGGCGATCCCCCGCAAGAACTATTTCATGGGACGCTTCATGCGCAGTCACTATCCTGACTATATTCTTCGTTTCTTCCGTCAGGACAAGACCCACTGGCCACCCATCATCCATTGTGCGCCAGAGATTGACGGACGCGTGGAGCGTATCGAAAAGAGCCGCAAGGAGTTGGCCTTCGAACACCTGGCCAACGACTCCGTCAGTGACATCCTGCGCAAGCACGACACCTATTCCACCAACGAGGTGCCTCGTCGTCGCCAGAAGCGTTGGGGTGTGGGTGCCATGTTGCTCCGTCCGTTGTTCCGCTTTGTCAAGTCCTATTTCATAAAGGGGGGCATCCTGGACGGTAAACCCGGACTCATACAGGCATTGCTCGATGCGCACTACCAGTTTGCCGTCGTTGCCAAGTTGATTGAAGAAAGAGGGAAACAGCCAGAGGTCTGATGTTAGATGTATGATGTAAGAAGTAAAAGGTATGAATTATTTATCAAAGTGCAAGGCGTTTTTTGCCAAGCCGTTTTTCCATGATTTCCGTACGCTAGCAGGTCTTTGGCTGCTATTAGGCGTACTGGCTGCTATCATGAAGCAGCACTCACACAACAACTTCTTAGTATTCCGTGGCTCGTTCTGGCATGCCTGGCAGGGACTGCCACTCTATGCTGAGTATCCGCAGGAGCACTGGGATATCAACCACTATGGTCCACTGTTCTCCTTGTTGATAGCACCCTTCGCCGTGGTACCAGAATGGCTGGGACTTACCCTGTGGTGCATTGCCCTATCGCTCTTCCTCTATGTAGCCATACGTCGCTCACTATTGACGAGTGGTCAGCAACTTTTCGTACTATGGTTCTGTGCCCACGAACTGCTGACAGCACTGTATATGCAACAGTTCAATATCGCCATCGCAGCCATCATCGTGTTGGCATTCTTCCTGATAGAGAAGGAACGTGACGCTACGGCGGCTTTCTTTATCGTACTGGGAACACTGGTCAAGATCTATGGCATTGTGGGACTGGCCTTCTTTTTCTTCTCGAAACACAAGGTTCGCTTTATTGCGGCCCTGGCAGTATGGAGTGCCGTGATGTTTGTGGCCCCCATGGTGCTGAGCAGTCCAGACTATGTCATTAGCCAGTATCAGGCGTGGTTTGTAGACCTGGTATCGAAGAACAGCGAGAATGCGGAGGCACTGATGCAGAATATCTCATTGTTGGGTATGACCCACCGTGTGACGGGACTGGAATTCAGTGACCTGTGGCTCATCCTGCCAGGACTGGCCTTATTCGCCATCCCCTATCTGCGCATCAGCCAATACCAACACATGGCGTTCCGCCAGACGTTGCTGGCATCAGTATTGATGTTTACCGTTCTGTTCTCGACGGGTAGCGAGTCGAGTGGCTATATCATCGCCCTGGTAGGTGTTGTGATATGGTACACCGCAGCACCATGGAAACGCAACAACTGGGACATCGCCTTGATGGTCTTTGTTTTTGTGCTGACCAGTCTGTCACCCAGCGATCTCTTCCCTGCCTATTTGCGCAAGGAATGGGTTCAGCCCTATGCATTGAAGGCACTGCCTGTCACCATCGTGTGGTTCAAGTTATGTTACGAGATGTTTACCCGCAACTATTGCCTAGCTAATAGCGATAGTCGTCGTTAAGCATACGTGGCGGACAGTGGTAGCTGTCGCTGAGCACATCGCGGTTGGCACGATAGTAAGGCGTGTGCAATCCTGCCAAGTGGAACAACATATTATACGTATTGTCAATCATCAACGGACGATTGACACTTTGCTGCAGTCGACGGATGATGTCAGGATGCTCCTGCTTGTATTTCTCTGAGCACCAAACGACAAAAGGTATGCAGTACTGATAGCGCACTCCTTGACGGGCATCGCTGCCAAAAGAGAAGTCGTCGCGCCCAGAGCGAGGACGATAGTCGAAGACCTCCTCACCATGATCAGACAGATAAAGCACAACGGTACTCTCGTCAGCATAGAGCTGGGTGATCTCACGAATGACAGCATCGTTATACAGTGTGGCATTGGCATAGTCGGCAATCTCCTGACGCATCTCCTTGTCCAACCAGTCCTCTTTGCGGAAGGTGATGCTGTCAGCAGAAAAACGTCGATAGTTCTCCCATGGATAGCGGGATGCGAAATCCACATGCTGTCCCATGAGGTGGAAAATCAGGAAACGAGGTGACGCACCATCCTCCTCCATCGTCTCCCGATAGGCATCTATCAGTTCTCCGTCCATGTTGAATGTCTCCTCATTCGTGTCATCATAGCAGGCTTCTGCCATCTCAGGACTATACAGGTAGGTAGCCAATGAGAAGTCAAACAACTCCGTCAGCAGTTGGTTGCCTGTCGATTTCTGGTTGTCATACATGCTGACATGGAAGCCGTTTTTCTTGAATACTGCCGTCAAGGGTGGTTTTGATGCCCAGTGCTCGTCATCGCCCATCGAGTTGCAACTAATCAGATTACGAATCACCTTGGTCGTCTGGTTATAAGGACTGACGGCATCGGTAAAGGCAAAGAGGCGACCAGCCTGCTGTTCGGCATCCATAAAAGGTGTCGTCTGCAGCGGATAGCCATAGAGCGATGCGTGTTCCTTGATATAGGACTCGCCAATGACAAAGATGATATTGATAGGCTGTGAACTTTTTGCCATGGGCTGCGGACTAACCTCGATATGGTGCACCTGTTCAATGGCGCGCTGCATCTCACGACTCGACAGGTGGGTATCATAGATGGCAACCATCAGCTGGGTAACGACATCATTGGGGTTGCGCCTATGACTGCGCCACTCGTCAACATCATTCATCTCCTCACAGCCGAACAACTCCGCATAACTGACAATACTGAAAACGAGACCGCTGACAAGCAGTAAGGCAGCAAGGCCCTTGCCCCACAGGCTTTTCATCTTCAACCATGAACCATGCACCTTGCACCATGAACCATGCGCCACCTCCAATGCAATATTGCCCACCATCAGCAGTGCAATATAAGCCAGCGTGGTACCAAACCCTGGTTGGCGGAACAACGCTGTCAGGAATTCCGAACTCTCCTGACTGTTGGTCTCGACAAGCAGTGTCAGGATGGTCGGCGACAGGAACATACCGAAATGCCTGTTCAGCACCAGTTCAGTGATGAACAGCATATATACCAGCGCATAACTCAACCACTTCACGATGCGCCATGGCAATAGTTCAATGACAGTAGCAGCCAGCCATGCCTGGAAGAAGATAATCATCCAGCGAGGTACGGGGTTCTGCAACACAGACTCCCAACCGATCAGCACGATATAGGCCACCATGAATGGCCACTGCTTGACGATAGGCTGTGTCCAATGGTCACGTATCCATGCTATTAGCGGTATCTCTTTTTTCATAAGCTGCCTGCAAAATTACTTTTTTTTTCTTTCTTTCTATTATATTTTCAGCAAAAAGTGCCACAATACGAAGAAAATCGCTACCTTTGCAACATGATAGAGGGTAAAACAGCTATGAAGAAAGTAACAATACTCATCCCTTGCTACAATGAGGAGGCCTCGTTGCCTGCATTGTACGAAGCACTGAAAGACCTGATGGATGGTCAGCCGGATTATTCGTGGGAAGTGCTGATGGTCAATGACGGTAGTCGTGACAATACCATCAACGAAATCAAACGCCTCCGTCAGGCTGACGAGCGCATCTGCTACGTGGACTTGTCGCGAAACTTCGGCAAGGAGAATGCCATGCTGGCTGGTTTCGACTACGCCACAGGCGACTGTATGGTCATCATGGATGCCGACCTGCAACATCCGCCGCACGTCATCCCTGAGATGCTGAAACTATGGGAAGAGGGCTATGAGGATGTCTATGCCAAGCGTATCACACGTGGCAAGGAGAGTTGGCTGCGCAAGCGTCTGTCGCTGTTTTACTATCATCTGTTACAGAAGACCACACGCGTAGAGATTCTGGAGAATGTCGGCGACTTCCGTCTGCTGGACCGTAAGTGTATCGATGCGCTGAAGCAGTTGCGCGAAACGCAACGCTATACCAAGGGCATGTATTGCTGGGTAGGCTTCAAGAAACACGAGGTACTCTTCGAACAGGGCGACCGTGTGGCAGGAGAGTCGTCGTTTAATATGTCCCGACTGTTTGGTCTCGCTATGGATGGCATCACGTCGTTCACCACTGCCCCACTCCGCATCGCCACCGTCTTGGGACTTGTCGTCTCATTGGTAGCCTTCAGCTTCATGTGCTATGTCTTGATAACCACCCTCATCTGGGGAGACCCCGTACAGGGCTATCCTACCCTGATGACTGTTGTACTGTTCCTGGGAGGCGTACAACTGCTATCGCTGGGTATCATTGGTGAGTATCTGGGACGTATCTTCCACGAGACCAAGAACCGCCCTGTCTATATTGCCCGCGAAACGGCAGGAGTATAAACGGTTATTGGTTAACGGTTATTGGTTTATAATCCCTTGTGTACATCTCGTAGCACAGCTTAAACCACACGATGGTGACGGGCAGGGCTTTCAGTGCGTAGGGCTGTATCAGTCCACGATAGATAGCCTTGGGGAACAGGTCGCCTGGTGACAGACTGGAGATGACGAATACCACCACCATCAGTGCAATGTCCCACTTGGAACGTTGCCAGGGTGCACAGCAGTACCAAAGGGCCACGCCAGCAAAAGCAATGATATAGGTACTATTCTCCGAACCCGTGCTGAACAGTACGGTAAATATCAGCACAGAGGCTAACAGCGTCTGGCGGAAAGCCACATGCTTATACTGGCTGATGCGGAGATAAGGTATCAGGAAGGCAATGATGCCTGGAATAATCAGCCACAAGTCACTATAGGTCACAATCTGTGTAGTACGACGTACCATACCCAACAGTGAGATGTTGGTTGACAAGTCGGCCATATTACCCGCCAGCACATTGATGTTGTCCGCATTCTTTTCCACCAAGGCAACATACCACTCGTAATATTGCTGGATGATATATTCCGGACTGGATACCGCCATGGGCGCCACAAACATCACGCACCCCCAGAAGAGGCACGACAGGATGAGTGTCACCTTCTTCTTGGAGAAGAAGAAAAAGGCCAGTCCCACAATACCATAGAGTTTTATCATCGTTCCCAGCATGATGAAGAATGCTGCCCAGAAGTCCTGCTTGCGCTCTATCATGGTGAATGTCAACAGGACACCCGCCGTGATGGCAACATTATATTGTTGGAGGAACAGGGCATTAAGCAGTTCGTGAGAGCAGAACCAGAAGAGGAACAACTGCTGGTATTTGGTAAAGTCGGACTTACGCACGGACACATACAGGAACATCGACAAGAACAACATCCAGAAGAACATTCCTGCATAGCGCGTCATCCATGCAAAAGGAGCGATGACCAGTGCGAAGAACGGACCATAGTGGTTCATGTCGTCATACTCCAACGGATAGTGGTCGAACAATGACAGTTGTTCGATGGTATGATACCACACACCGATAAAGATACGGTAGTTGCCGTCACTGTTGTACGACTTGGTGATAGCAACAATGAGACACATGAGCACCCACATCACGAGTATCGTACGATAGTCGTGAAAGAAGGGTTTCTCCAGAAACTGGGCTATTTTGTTACGACACAGTGTGATGTAATTGTTCATCGTGTTCAAGTGATGTTAGGTATCCTGCGAAGGGGGTTATTCTAATATTTCTGCGATGTGATATAGTGGACGACGCTTCACTTCCGTGAATATCTTGCCAATATAGATACCGACAATGCCCAAGGCTATCAGTTGGAAACCGCCGACCAGCCAGATACTCAATATCAGTGATGACCAACCAGGAACGGCAGTGCCTGCAATCATAGCGTGGACAACGTAGATGCCGATACAGAAAGCTATCATCAGGAACAGCACACCCATATTGACCAATACCTGCAGGGGTCTCGTCGAGAAGGCGGTAATACCATTGATGGCAAGAGACAACATCTTGCCCAGCGTGTATTTAGAATGTCCTGCCAGACGCTCACTGATGACGTCATCGACTGTCGTTGACTGAAGGCCAATCTGTGGAATCAGCCCTCTGAGATACAGATTACGCTCTTCGTAGTCTGCGAGCATATTCAGGGCGCGACGGCTCAACAGTCGGAAGTCTGCGTGGTTATACACGCTCTCCACACCCATGGAACTCTGTAGTTTATAGAAAGCCTGTGCCGACAAACGCTTGGCCAGGGGGTCTGCCTTACGCGACACCTTCACGCCATAGACGATATCATTGCCTTCTTCGAAACGCTGAACCATCTGGGGAATACACTCAATGTCGTCCTGCAAATCGGCATCAATGGTGATGACAGCATCAGCCCAGTCTTTGGCAGTCATCATACCTGCCATGATGGCATGCTGGTGACCGACATTACGTGACAGGTTAATACCACGGACGAAACGGTTCTCTTGATGTAACTCACTGATAATCTCCCATGTGCGGTCACGACTGCCATCATTGACAAAGACCATCATGCTGTCTTCCGAGACAAGCCCTTCGGCAATCATACGTTCGAAGAGGGTTGTCAGGCGTTCTACAGACTGGCGTAGCACCTCTTCTTCATTATAACACGGTGAGACAGTGGCTAATCGAATCATGATAATTACGAATTACGAATTCCGATTGACAAATTCTGTATAGGTGATAAACGCATGACCTTCTCGCTTCAGCATGGCGATGAGGTTGCCTAAGCGCTGCATCATCTGGCGTCCGCTATGGTTCTTGATGATGAAAGGCATCTTAAACTCTGGATGCTCCTTCAGGTCGAAGAACTCCCACGGATGGAAGTAGGTAACGAAATAGCCATCGTGGTTGACCGTACGACGTACCATCCAGTGGTACAGTCCCTCTGGCAAGTTGTGCAGTGACAGCCAGAACAGTGGGAACCTGATCCATGGGGTCACGGAAGCGGGAATCTGCATCACGCCACCTTTCATAAACCAGGTGCGTGGGTCTGTCAAGTGCATATAGCGTCCAGGGATGAAGGCTGGGTTCAGTGACGAGTTATAGCGATAGCCCGCCTTCTCAATCTCTTCATCGCTGACGGCAAACATGCGGGGTTGACGGTATCCGTAAACAGTACGGCCCGTAACTCGCTCTACAATCTGCTTCGATATAGCAAAGTCGGTAGCCTTCGGTTGCCAGTGGTCAACACCATGACACGCCACCTCGTGCCCCTCGTCCATGATGCGTTGCATCACCTCCGGAGCGTTCTCGGCAAAGTTACCCGTACAGAAGAAGGTGGCCTTGACACCCTGCTCCTTCAGTACGTCGAGGATGCGATTGGTACCCACCTTACTGACCTCCATGCCCTGCTCCAGCGTGAACTCCACACCGTGCTCACGGGGTACGTCAAACTCTTCAGTATCGAAACTCAGCAGAATCATAGGGCTGCATTTATCTTGGCGGCAATCTCCTTGAACTCCTCCTCAGTGAGCTTCAACTTAGGCTTGCGGAAGTCGGCATCGGCCTCGCTCTGCATGGGGATGAGGTGGATGTGTGCGTGAGCAACCTCCAAGCCCAGCACCACCTGGGCAACCTTCTTGCAGGGGAAAGCCTGCTTGATGGCCTTGGCTACGCGCTTGGCAAACTGCTGGTAGCGAGCCAACTCGTCATCCTCCATATCGAAGAAGTAGTCAACCTCCCTGCGGGGAATCACCAATGTATGACCTTTTACCAGTGGGTTGATATCAAGGAAAGCATAGAACTCATCGTTCTCGGCCACCTTATAGCTGGGAATCTCACCAGCGGCAATCTTTGCAAAAATATCCATAATTTCTGTCGCTATTACGTTATAACGTTATGTCATTATTACGAAAAATTAAGCGATGCTAATATTCTCGATGCGCAACTTGATAGTACCACGAGGGATGGTGATTTCCACCTCGTCGCCCACCTTCTTACCCAGCAATCCCTGGGCAATAGGGGTCTTGATAGAAATCTTGCCAGCACGCAGGTCGGCCTCGTTCTCGCTGACGATGGTGTACGACATCTTAGCCTTGGTGGTCAGATTGGTCATCTCTACCTTGGTCAGAATCTGTACAGAGTCAGTGCTCAAGCGTGAGGTGTCAACCACCTTAGCCTCCGCAATGGTTGCCTTCAGACGATTAATCTTATCCTCCAAATGGGCCTGAGCCTCCTTGGCGGCGTCGTACTCACTGTTCTCACTCAGGTCGCCCTTCTCGCGAGCCTCGGCAATGGCTGCTGAAGCCTTCGGACGTTCTACTGCTTCCAGGCGGTGCAGTTCTGCTATGAGCTTGTCATAGCCTTCTTGTGACATGTATGCCATAATTTACAATTTAACTATTTACTATTTACAATTTTAGTTTGATGATACATAAAAGAAAGAATCCCGACTCTTCGTTCTGTCGGAATCCCTGAATTCAGCTATGTATGTTATCGGCTGCAAAGATAGCAAATAATTATCAAACAACCAAATTTTCGATTAAATATTTTTCAATTCGCTTGATTTAAGTCAAGAAAGTGTAGCCATTACACCATTTTCCCCTACCCTTTTCTTGCATATTATAAAATATGTAGTATCTTTGCATCGTGTTTTTCATAGTATTAGATTTAAGGTTAACAAAGGTTAGGGACTCAGCGGAGTCCCATTTTTTTTGCTATATTGAAAAAAATGTGTATCTTTGCAGGCAATAGGATTAAACGAATATAGCAATGATGACAAAGAAAGAGTTTGAAACGAGCTTAAGGGAGCATGCTGCAACCATCGACGAGATACGACAGTCGGCATGGGACCTGCATCGCAGTGTGGGACAGACCTATGGCAAGACCCTACCCTATGGCTATCATCTGGATATGGTGGTGGACGGCATCAAGCGCTTTGGCCATCTTGTGGCAATCGAAGGAAACGACGTGCTGCCCCTTGTGTTCGGTGGCTATTACCACGACAGCATCGAGGACGCCAGACAGACCTACAACGACGTGCTGAAGTCTGCCCGCCGTTGGATGTCCGACGAGCAGGCATTGGTGGCGACAGAGATTGTTTATGCGCTGACCAACGACAAGGGACGCACTCGTGAGGAAAGAGCCGGCGAGCGTTACTATAAAGGCATCCGAGAGACTCCTTTCGCTCCCTTTGTTAAGTTGTGCGACCGTCTGGCTAACGTCATTCAATCATGTCAGAGTGATGACAGCCATAATCTGCGCATGAAAGAGATTTACAGCAAAGAAATGCCGCACTTCCTTGACGGCATTGCCCTCCAAAGCGATGATCCTCGTCGTCAGGTCCCACAGGTCGTCATCGACGAAATGATGGGATTACTTCAGAAAGGATAAAGACAAAAAAGTGAATAAACAGCACAAAGTGTTTGGTTCAAGCTTACTTTTTCCCATTTTGAGACTTTTTTTTCCTACCGTAAGACTATTATTTCCTGAAAATATACTACTTTTGCAGTCGAATCAATAAGGATTTAAATATCAATATGATACGGAAGCTATATTTTCTCATCCCATTTATTGCCATCTGTGTGTTGGCGATAACATCATGTGACAAGAAGCCGTCTTATGTCCCAAAGACAACACTTGCCGATAGTCTGATTTCTGCAGCTACCAGCGTACAGGACCTTGACCGTGCCATTTTCCTTTGCGACAGTTTACTGGAGACTGGCGATATTTCGATATTCAGAAATTGCTACATGAAAGGAAGTATCTATACACGAACAGGAAGGCCACGAGATGCAGAAGCTATTCTAAAGCGCGCCTTGGCTGAAACGCCCGAAAACACATACGACAGTCTGTTCTATTTCCAGTGCGTCAAGGCAATGGTGGAATATACCAGACAGAAAAATGATGACGAGGGGTTGCTACGCATCGCTTTGCCTGCCTACGAAGGTCTTAACACCTTAGTATCCAGACCAGAATACGCTACCGAAGCCTACGACATCCTAGCAGAGATCTTGCAGTATGTGGGTATGAGCCAGTTTAATCTGGGCTTAACTACCGAAGCAGAGAAATCCTTCGAGAAATGCTATGATTGCATCCAGAAAGTCAGGGCGCTAGATACTTCATGGAAGCACGATTACTATGCAACTGTCTTTCTATTTAACATCGCCATTTCCTACTCATATAAAGATGATTACCCGACGGCAGAAAAATACCTAAACTACGCAGAGGCTGCAACTAAGGATATGGCCAGCAAAGAAAATGTTCCTGCTTTTGTCACCGACATGTCGTGGAGTACCTATTACATCAATCGCGCTATGATCTGTCATGGCTTGGGCAAGCAAAAGGAGGCCGACCAAGCCTTTGCAGAGTTTAAACGCACCCAGTTCTCCAAGACTTCTACTGCGAAAATTCATGAGGGCGAGTATATGATGAGAGCGAAGCGCTACGCCCAAGCCGCCGATGCTTACGCGATAGTATATCAGTATTTGGCAGAATATGGTTCAGAGATCACACTCGACAACATGGAATACTTGATAAAGAAATTCACTGCCAACTACAAAGCCGGTCGTAATGACTCTGCATTAAGCGTAGCTGCATACACCTTCGAACACCTCGACTCTGCCATTATTCATCAAAAGAAAAATCAAGCACTCGAACTGGCAACAATCTATCAGACACAACAGAAAGATGCCGAGATAGCCGAGCAGAGGAACTCGCTGCTACAGACGCGCGTAGTTGCTCTGTTGGTAGCCATTGTACTGCTTACTGTGTTCTTTATTGTCTACTCATTGCTGCGCCGACGTGCTGCTAGAATGAAGGCCGCTCAGCAGCGTATCGAGGGCGAACTGCAGATTGCGCGCGACATACAGATGTCGATGGTGCCCCACACTTTCCCGCATCGCGAAGGTCTGGATATGTATGCCTCGATGACTCCCGCCAAGGAGGTTGGTGGCGACCTGTATGGCTATCTGATTCGCGACCACATGCTCTACTTTGCCGTGGGCGATGTGAGCGGTAAGGGAGTACCGGCATCGCTGTTTATGGCACAGGCCACACGCCTGTTCCAAACCATGGCCGATCAGGGCATGCTGCCTGCCGAAATATGTACCCGCATGAATAAGGTTCTTGGTGGCGAGGACAATGTAAACGGTATGTTCGTTACCATGTTTGTTGGTATGCTCAATATGGATACTGGTCATCTCCATTTCTGCAATGCCGGACATAATCCCCCCGTTATTGGTGGCGGTGAACATCACGGCGATTTCCTTGAAATCATTCCTAATGCCCCTATTGGTCTGTGGCCTGATCTCGACTACGAAGGCGAAGAAATAGACACCATCAAAGGTCGCCCACTATTTATCTATACCGACGGACTCAACGAGGCCGAAGACCCCGAACTGCGTCAGTTTGGCGACGAGCGCCTGCTCAGCATCCTGCGCAACACCCACTTCGACACAGCCCAACAGGTAATCGAAACCCTGGCGGCCGACGTAGAAACTCATCGCAACGGCGCCGAGCCCAATGATGACTTGACCATGATGTGCCTTAAGGTTATTTGATTTATCAGGGACAAGGCCTCTGTTAGATTGTAAAACTTCCGTACACTATTTGTGGTGCGGAAGTTTTTTTGTGTCAATTCACAGCATTTCGTCGATAATATTTGGGCGAAAAGTGTTAGATAATATTAGTGGGGACATCATTTTCGTGTTTTGGATAAACGTCTTGAGAATGCCCTGTACAAAGGTATTCCAGAGAATTATGCTTTCCTACATATAGGGACACGAACTGCACTCTGATATTGTCCATCTCTTCATTTTGCCGTACCTTTGCCACCGACATGTAATCTTATTGTTTATGGCAACGAAGACGAAAACCAAAACGAAAACAGACGAGGCTCCACGCGAGCATAAGAAACCGTGGCAGGAGACGTATGCCACGGTGGAGGAGATGCGGTCTATGCGCTATCAGATGGCTCAGGGGGCAGATGGGGCGGATGGGGCGCAGATTTTCTAAGTTCCCTTGCGTACCGCACGCATATAACTTATTCAATAGCAAAAGCAATATGAAAGCAATGACAAGACAAGAACTGGCCGACAGGGCCGGAGTAGACCGCAAGACACTGTATAAGTACTTCTTGCGTCACGAAGATGAACTATGGTCACTAGGTGTACGTCCCAACCAAATAGCTGTTGAATGGCTTTCAGTCAACTATGGTATCAATATCGATGACTGACGAATTGTCTTTCATAAACTGATACGGTTAAAAATACTGCTGTAATTCCTTTGTCGCTTCTCTAACCTCTTCAATCACCTCACGACAGCGCTGAGGTTTGAGATGGGCGTTAGTACCCACCGTTATCATATCCTCATCACTGGGTAATCCATGGAAGTTGACAGTCGTTGCATGCTCACCCAGCGTATTGTCGTAAGTCAGATCGTAAGCAGGTGCCAACGACCATTCTCCATCGCGACAGATAAAGCTGAAATTGCGGGCATGGTCGTCGAAATTGTGGGAGCACACGTTGAAAGCCATGCGTCTGAACTGCTGCTCTACGGCTTTTACGGACTGCGTCAGGTAGCCTGTTAGTTGCAATAGACTGTGGTAGTCCATTTTGGGCGGCGTAATGGGCTCATTCAACAAGCCACTTGCCGTAGCCACATGCAAACGCACACCGCCTTCTATATCAAAACGACGCACAGCGAAATACTTGCCTTCCATCAGTTTGAAATCAGGGACATCGATACCGCATTCTCTCGCAACCTTATTATATTGGTATTCCTGCTGTCCGATGTCTTTAGGATCATAGGTATGACGAAACTTCACCAACCAGTGCCCATCAACATCGTGTACAATAACCTTTGGACGAGCGCCACCAGAGTTCCCACTTTTAAAATACAAGGTGTCAGCATACTCGTCCGTTCTCTCTGACAACACGTCAAGCGCCATTTGCTGCATCTCGTCCAGCGACGCTTCAGTGTTATCTTGCAACACGCTATTCTCTGGCACATAGCATAATGCCCCCATGCCAGAGCTGCCAATAACACTTAAACGCTGAACAGGCGAGAGCGACTGATAATCTATTCCTGACTTCCTGAGGACTTTTAGCAACAGATATTCACCATAACCACCAGGAAGACTGTCTTCAAAAACACCAAAATTACCACCAAAGGGCACATAGTTAGCCGTAAAGAGACCAGCTTTCAAGGGTAGCTGGAGGGGAGAAATAGAGAAACCGCTCACCAGCCATTCCTTATCGTACTCAAACTGGCAAGTGCCACGTCCTGCTACAGACAATGTGCCAACTTTGCGTCCGTGGTACATCACGCTCACCGCATTCACATCCTGAATCATACGCCACGTTTCCTTTTACGGTTCTTATTGATTTCCAGCAGTTCCTCCATCGTGTCGTATTTCGGTTCCGCCAACAGTTGCATCATCTCCTCTGAATAGCCCAAAGCCTTTGCCAACTTGACATACGACTCTAGTGATATGGCATGTTTCAGTTCAAAGCGCTGGATGCTGGATGCCGGCACACCACTCATCTCCGCCAGACTCTTGGTCGACAGTTTCTTCTCCAGCCGTCTGGCCTTCATATTCTCCGCCAACCGTTGCATAGTAACTGCCAGCGGATAAGGATCAAAGACAAATTTGTTTTGCATCATATATTATGTATAAATCTTTGATATTTCGTTTTATGCATCATATATTATATGTTGCAAAGATACAAAATAACTTGCAAATAACCAAATAAATGGGTAAGAAAAATAGTGTCCATAGGTACAAAAAACGCATTTTCTCTGTAAATTACCCATTCCCGATGGGGAAGAATGGGGAAAGATGAGGAGGAATGGGGAAGGATGGGGAACCGTCCAACCCCGTTGTAGTACCTTTGTCGTGTCAAAAGCAAGTGAGCCGAAGGTACGGCACTTTAGACCCGTGCTAACGTCATCTTTGAGGTGTTCCTACGTCATCTACGACTCGTTCCGATGATACTTTAGGGGGGTAAAGTATCGCATCTACGACCGCAAAGTGACGTACCTACGACAGCCCGCATTTTAATGTTTAATCTTTAATGTTTAATGTAACATGAGTCAGAAGTACATCAGATCAAAGAACAACAATTCGCACAATGCGAAGACTTACAACAAGTATTACGCCAAGCCCGTCTATGACGAGAAGTTCATCGAGACCGACGAGATTGCCGACTTCATCCAGACACAGGCCACGCTGAAGCGCAGTGACATCAAGGCCGCCCTCGACGAACTGGGTGCCGCCATGAAGCACTTCCTGGAGATGGGTCAGAAGATTCGTCTGGTAGGCATCGGCATCTTCAAGGTAGGCTTCTCCAGCATCGGTGTCACCAAGGCCGACGACTGTACGGCATCGACCATCACCTCGCGCCGCGTCCTGTTCCAGCCGGAGACCGAGCGCATCGTGGTAGGCTCCAGCGAGAAGAACGGTAAGATCATCCAGAAGTACGTCAATGCCAAAACGCTGCTGAAGGACGTCTCCTTCGAAGAAGCCCACGGCATCACCGCGGCCACCAGCACCTCGAATGCACCGGCAAATAACGGCGGTTCGAACACAAATCCCTCGAATCCAACGAATGGTGACAATGGTGGAAACACCGGAGGAAACGGTGGTAACGAACCGGGCGGGGACGGAAATGACCAGAACTAATGTATGATGGAAGAAGGAAGAAGTAAGATGTAAGAGATTATGAAGAAAGAAACATTGAATAAGTTGGTACAGATCATCATTACCATCCTGACAGCCATTAGTTCCACCATCCTCGTGCAGAGCTGCAAGGCATAAAGGAAACGAACAAGATGTTTTAAGAAACGAATTGCCGTAATAAACCATAATTTGACCATAATAATATTACGAGATAATTATGAATAATTATGGTAATTCGTTTCCCCTAAAAACATGCAATTAGGTTTAAATTCAAATGAGAAAGATTTCTTTAATTATTATTCATTGTTCAGCAGTGACGCCTGACCAGGAGAGTTCTGCCGCCCAGATAGATACGTGGCACAGACAGCGAGGCTGGAAGTTCGGCATCGGCTACCACTACGTCATCCGTCGTAACGGAGAGATTGAGCCAGGCAGACCGGAATGGATGGTCGGCGCCCACTGCGTGAACCACAACCAGCACTCCATTGGTGTGTGCTACGAGGGTGGCCTCGACATCCGTGGTCAACCCGACGACACCCGCACCGAGGCGCAGAAGGCAACCCTCCGCAGGCTCCTGGAAGACCTTCACCGGCGCTACCCCCACGCCCTGATTGTCGGTCACCACGACCTGAACCCCCACAAGGACTGCCCCTGCATCAAGGATGTCGCCCGTGAATATGCTGATCTACAGCCCAGATAGTAACAGTCCCCGAATCACCAACGATTCGGGGACTGTTTAATTTTCCGATGAAATGGAAAGCCATCACAATCTTTTTTTTCATGTTTATTTGTTGTTTAATTCAGAGAATAATTGTTTCATCTTAAGTGATTCTTTAATCCAAAGACATGACAACCAGCGTCTGACCATCATCGATAGCCTCCTTGACATCCTTGCCGCCACTGGTCACCTTACAGCGGCTGAGATCCTCACCAGCCACCTCTTCAATTTTCAGTTTGCCGAGCATCGACTTGCCAGGCTTGCCCTTGATGGTATAAAGATGGTAGATACCCATGTGCATGCCCTTGTAGGCACCCTCGCGACTGCCATAGTCAATGAATACCTCCTTCTGCTTGTCCTTCTTCGCAGCACCAGCTTCAACGAAATTGGCGGTTATCGGTTTGTAGTTATTCAACCAGCGTGTGATGCTGCCTGAGAGCATACCGATGGCGTGCTTGACAGCCTGATCAGAGGTAGAGAACATGGAAGTGCTGGAGCCCAGTCCTTTGACGGTAGGATTGGCAATGACCTCACCGGTCTTGATATCCTTCAGTGTCAGCACAGCCTCCACCTCACCACGATAATAGGTATCTACATGAACCTTGTCCTCCTTGTCTTTCCAGGTGCGCGAGCTCGAACTGGCATTGATATTGGTGATGAGGGCATTGACGGCGATGTTGCCTTCTTCTACAACATCACTCACATGTATCAGTCCGTCGTTATAATGGAAACGGTGGGCACCAGAAAGACCTTTGATGATGGCCCCCTTCACATCGTCTTCATACTTCGTAGCCTCCACAGAGGTCTGGCCTGTCAGCACACCTGTCAGTACTGCACCGACAGCATCGCCTACCGACATTTTATCGTTATGGTGCGTATACTGTACGTTGTTCAGCACGATGTTATACGTACGGTTTCTGTCAGGGGCTACTTCCTGAGCTGAGGTAGTGATGATGGTGCAGCAAAGAAACGCTGCCAAGAGATTCTTTTTCATGTTTACTTGTTATTACGTTTGCATTTTCGATTTCGACTGCAAAATTAGTCTGTCCTCAGGAAACAACAGTCCCACAGTAGGAAAAAAGAGTCTCAAAACGGGAAAAAGTAAGCCTGGCACAGATTGCCAGGCTTATAGTTTCCGATGAAATGGGCGATTTTGGTTATTTTCTTGCTGCTCGGCGATAATCTGATGGCGACATGCCATAAGCGTCGCTGAAGACACGGAAGAACGAACTGCGCGAGAAGCCGGAGAGTTCGGCAATCAGTGCCACAGAGTCTTTCGTGGTGGCCAGCAGACGGGCAGCATAGCGCAGACGATACTCGTTGAGGAAGCCGTTGACGCTCTTGCCATCGGTACAGGTGCTGATGGCATCCGTCACGTAGTGCTCATTGGTACCGAGGAGCTGAGCCAGGCGGCTGCGATCAAGGTCGGTATCGGTATAGATATGGTCTGGAGCTTCCATGAGGTCGCAGATACGGCAGAAGAGCTGCTGATTAGTTGTCAGGTTTTCCTGAGGTTCAGCCTTTAACTGTACGATGGCCTGTTGCTCCTCCCGTTCGCGCTGTTCAATCTCGGCCAGCAAACGACGGTTCTTCTCAAGGAGTACCTTGTTATATTGATGAGAGCGCCACAGCAGATAGGCTATGAGCAGGCAGATGAGGACGACAGCAACGAGGATGATGCGGTGGATGATGAGTGACTGGCGACGGCTAGCAATCTCTGCCTCCTTCTGGCGAATTTCCTGTTGCTGCTCCACGTCAATCTTCCTTTCCTGCAAGTGGATGGAGTCCGTCAGTTGGCGTATGCGGTCGGAAAGAGCAAGAACCTCAGCCGTGCGTCCCGCCTTTTGCAGGGCATCATATTTGTAATTGAGCAAGGTCTTGACATAGAGGTCAATGACGGGTTCACCATTGGAGCGCATCATAGAGTCGGTTTCGTCGAACAAGCGGACAGCCTCGTCGTAACGGCCCGTCATCGACAGATACAGACCTTCGGCTGCCTTGTCAAGTGCGCCAAGACCTTGGGACTGTTGATATTCGCGGTGAAGGCTCTCTGCCTGCTCTTTCTGATTATTGGCAGCATAGACAATCGCCTTACTGATGGTCACGTTGTTGCGGCGCTTTTGCATCGCCCAGTCGGGAGTGTTGGGACAACGTATCAGACGCGCCATCGCTGTGTCCATCTTCGCCATCAGGGGCAGTGCCTTTTCAGGCATCTTGTTGTCAATATACAAGTCGTTGAGTGAAAGCAACGTATAGATGAGCGGATCAATCTCCCCATAATCGGTGGCATGCTGTGTACTCGCCATCAAATCATCGATGCATTGCAGGAACAACTGCTCGGATTCCGCAACATTCCCCAGTTTGTTTTCACAATCTGCCATCTGCATCAATGCCCTGCACTTCATCTCCACATCATTTGGCGATGTGCCGTCACCCACAAAAGCAAGGATTTCCTTGGCGAGGGCGATTGATTTGCCATACTTGCCATCGGCGTATGCATTGTTACCCAGAACACAGCGAACCTTACAATAAAGGTTGCTGTCTGCAGACGTAGTAACAGCATGTCCCGCCTCTGCAGCAATCGCTTTCTCGGCGTAATAGGCCGCCAGCCGCCGTTGGCCGGTATTCTCATAGATAATAGCCTTGGTTGTATTAGCACGTACCGCCGTGAACAAACCGGCCTGCTCCGCACTATCCACACGCGCCACAGAATGACCAACGTCGGATAATCCATGGTTGACGATCTCTTTGCTCAGTGCAACAGCCTCATCGTTGCGGTCAGGCTTCGAGCAGGCAGTCGTCAACGCCAACGCGGCGACAACAGTTGTCAGTATGATGATGTATCTGTTCATTTACGTTTATTTACCTGTCTGCAAAGATAATAAGTTTTTCCGAAACCTACAAATTTCCGAACATAAAAACGCCCCACCGCCCGACGAATCAGGGCAGCGAGGCGATGAGGTTGTGATGCTATATCAGCTTACGGCTTCTTGTGCTTCTTCATGTAGTTGTGGTAGGCATCCACCATCTTCTGGCGCTGCTCGGGCGTGACGGTAATCATACGTGCATTGTAGCCCTCCTTGGGTACGAAACCATCCTTGGTGTAATTGAAACTGTAGTTCATTTCGCCATGCATATTGTCATAGACCTTACCGTCCTCGCCGTATAATAGTTTCAGTTTGTTGGCCTTATCGTCGCCATTGTCGTCAAGGCCTGCTAGCCAACCCATCAGTGGCATTTCCACATTCCACTTGTCCATGGCAATGACAACATACTTCTTGCCGTCCAGCGTCAGTTCGGTCAGCTTGTCTCCAAAAGTCTTACGGTATTCCGACAGGAGGTTCTCATACAAAACGACAGTCATCGGATCAGAATAGTCAATACCCGCTTTCTTGTCGGCAGCGGCACGCTTGCGCACATCCATCATGTGATACAACGCCTTCGCAGCATCGTTGTTCATCAGGTTGAACACAACACCCATCGCGTCATAGGTGATTACATTATCTCTATTGATGTCCAAGCCTATTCTATCAGCACGCATCAGTTCGTCAATATAGAATAAGACCTTCTTCACATCCTTCTTTTCTGAAGCCACCGTCATCAGCATGACAACAGACTCGAAGAAGACGGAGTCGGGTACTTCCTTGTTGAAGCCAGCGGCCTGCTGGTAGATGCGCTCATAGTATCTGGCAGCACGCGACATGTTATAGACTCCGCTCTCCTTGTCGAGCAATATGTGGCCCACCTCCAACTGAGCCTGCCAGTTGGTGGTGTTCTCGTCAGCCTCCTTCGACAGGCGCAGATACTTGTCCATCTTGCTCTCGGTCTCTGCCGTCTGAGCGTTCACTACTGTTGTCATTGCGCAGCAAAAGAAGATAGCGAGTACCATCCTTCTGGCTGCATTGGTCATAAGATTCTTTTTCATTGTTGATTGATTATTGATTTTGAGTTTTGAAGTTACACCTTTTTTAAAATATTCCTGCTTTCCGCATCTTCTGACGCTGCTCTTCATTCTGACGGATGAAGCGCTCGATGAAGACATTCTGGTCACCAATACGCCAGCGCTGGTATATAATGATGGCTACAAGCACTAGCACCACCACGATAAGCGTGGCGGCTAACGCTACAGTGAAGACAAGTGTTATATCCATACGCATTGTTGATTTGGTTTAATCATGTATCGTCATCTTTTAAAATAAAAGTCTAGTGGCAGGGGCTGCAAAGGACGTCCTTCCTCTTTTCTCCTTTTCCTTACAATATAATCGCGGAAGCCTTTTAAGCCATCTTCATTACCCGTCGCCATATACTTGGGGCGCTGATAATGATATTGTGTTGATGCGTTTTTCACTCTGTGACGCATCATGATGGATTGGCAACTGTCGGCGTCCTCGTTCTGCATGCTATCTAAGGACAACTGTGTCAGGTTCGGCTGGGGAATACTGTCAGAACACTTCCCGGAAGCAGTAGGGTTTGTCTGTGCCATAGCTGTCGACGTGATACAAAGGGCAGCTGTTAGAGTTAAGAGAATCTTTTTCATATCTATCTGTTATTTTGCGTTTGTATTTTCGATTTCGACTGCAAAATTAGTCTGTCCTCAGGAAACAATAGTCCCACGGTAGGAAAAAAGAGTCTCAAAACGGGAAAAAGTAAGCCTGACAGTAATTGCCAGGCTTAAAAATCCCGATGAAATGGGCGATTTTTTGTATATACCGCAGATAATGCGTAGTAGATGACTATGCCGGTAATAAGGCCTGCAATGGCATCAATGGCATAGTGAGCATAGATATATACGGTGGAAAGACACATCAGGATGTAGAAAGGCAGGATGGTGAAGACCAGCCCCTTGCTACGGGTGCGGAGGGCCAGGAGCATGACAACGGTAGTGACACCGACATGACTGCTGGGGAAGGCAGCAGTGGGACGCTCGCCAGCATCGTGGGTGATATCGAGCAGGTGATAGCAGAAACCATCTGTCCAGCCAGGGGCCGCCATGCGTTCGGAATGTGTCAGGAACCAGTCACCCAGATTCGGGAAGATGCCTGCTGCAATCTTCTCGGTGCCTACGGCAAGGTAATAGAACTGCGGACCGGTGACAGGTACCACTACGAAAACGACATAGTAGGCAAAGAAGGAACTGAGCATGACGAAAGCAGCCATCGGAAGCTCCTGATAACGACGGAAGAAATAGTAGAGATAGGTGATGAGCATCAGCGGGAAGTAGCTGACATAGCCCAAACACATCAGTTCGGAGAACCAACCATAAGGAACCTTCTGCGAGAACAGCAGCGATGGCTGACAGTCGAAGACGGACTGCTCCCACTGAGCAAAGACGTGGTCCAGATTGGGCAGGGTACGGTTCAGTTCATAGGTATCAGGATACCACCAGCTGAGGAACACCATCTGCACTATGACGCGTAGCAAGAGGGTCCAACGCGACGGAAAGCGTCGATAGACCAGCATGGCTGCCAGTGTGGCAGCGATATAGCCACCACGCAGCACGAGCATATCGACGACATTGGGTAGTCGTGACCATACGCAGGCCATGACGACCAGCGTAAAGAGCAGGTAAGCCATCCCTACCCACTCAGCAGCCATCAGCCCTCTTATAGCCAGTTGTTTTCCTTGTACCATGCAATGCTTCGTTTGATGCCTTCCTCTAGTTTGACCTGTGGCTCGTAGCCTAGTTCACGACATGCGGGTTCGATATCGCAGCGCCAGTTGCGCTGACGCATGATGTAATACTTATCGTTATTCAAGGCCGTTACCTTACCTGTCATCTTGCCGATATACTCGCCACAGAACGTGATGACACGCAACAGCCAAAGCGGTGCCGTGATGCGTATCCACCAGGGGTTGCCCAGTTCCTTGCGTATCAGATTGCTGAAGGTGGACGACTGGTACACCTCGCCGTCGCTGAGGAAATAGCGGCGACCCGTGACACCCTTCTCGCAGGCCAGGAAGACCGCCTGCACCACGTCGGTGACATAGACAAAGGTGATGTCCTGCTGTTTGAAACCTACGGCAAAGTCGGTATGTGCCTTGATGCTCTTGGCCATCATGAAGTAGTCGCGCTCACGAGGGCCATAGACACCCGTGGGGCGCAGGATGACGTAGGGCAGGTCTTCTACCGTGTCCAACCATTGCTCTGCCTCCAGCTTGCTACGCCCGTAGGCCGTATTGGGCTGTGGTGTGTCGCTCTCGCGGATCTCTTCATAGGGCTGTTCCTCGCGGATGGCTCCCATGATGCTGAGCGAACTGATATAGACAAAGCGTTCGATGCGCATCTGCAAGGCTTTCAGCACATGCACCAGGTGTTGGGTGCCCTGGGTATTGATGCGGTAGAAGTCTTCTGGGTCCAGACACTTGGTGACACCTGCGGCATGCACGATGTAGTCGAACTGCAGACCCGTCAGTTGCTGCGTCAGCTGTGTCTCTGACGAGAAGTCCAGTTCAATGAAATGGATACGCTCGTCCTGCAGGAACGCCTTCGAACTGCTCTTGCGTACCGCTGCCCAGGTCTCGAAACCTCGGCGCAGCGCCTCTTCTACAATAAAGGAGCCAATGAACCCACTGGCTCCTGTTATCAGTATCTTCATCTTGTGTTTACTGCTTTCTATATTATTTCTTACCTTGTGGGTTGACGGCCTTCTTCAGGCTCACCCATGGTGCGGTAGAGGGGAAACCGATGGGGTGTGCACGTTCCACCTGCAACTGCTCAGGCAGTGTGTTCAGCTTGCCTTCAGGTGACGAGGCATCGACATAGACTGTACCTGCATTTCTGGTCTTGACGCCTACCACGTAGTTCGTCAACTTACTGATAGTGGGGAAAGTGAGGGGCAGGGCACCCAGGTTACGCGGGCGCATCACCACAGGGTTCACCTTCAGACCAGCCTCGCGGAGGGTCTGCATGAGCAGCATGTTGATATCTGCACTGTTACCCCCACCCTGCTGGAGCGTCTCCTGCGCATTTCTTGCCCACATGGCGTACTTACCATTCCATTTGACGTGAGAGAACACCAGGCGACAAACTGCTGCGGCACGTTCCTGTTCGTTGGCAATGGTCTGGATATTCTCAGCCTGCAACTGCTCGCGAAGAGGACTGTGGTCTTCTATCATCTTGCCCAGGTTGTCATCCGCCATCAGCACCTGGTCCACATGTTCCCAGGTGTTGGCATAGTCGGCAGGTGGAGTACTGCGCAGGCCGAAGCTGCTGACTTCAGCGGTAACACCCGTAAAGTAGTCTGCCAAGCATACGTTGGGATCGCTGGGTGCTCCCTTCAGGTCCTGTCCTGTGAAGATATAGCGATAAGCCATCACCGTGGTGGGTGCTGCCAATGGGTCGCTCACCAACTTGTATATCATGGAAGAAGACTCCTGCTTAGCGACAAGCTGCTGACTGCCATGCTGTTCGAAATTGAACAGGAGGTGGCGAGGAATGGTGACGGTAAGGCGGGCGTAGGCAACAGGAATCTCCTGCTGTGCCTGCCAGTCGTGCAGACGATAGAACAGTTCGCTATGACGGGTGTACTCATACTCTATGACCGTACCCTGACGGACATCAGGAATGGTGAATCGGGCCTGCCATGTCTCATCATCCAGCTGTTCCAGAGCGACTTCGCCCTTGAACTTTGACTTCGTCGTCTTGCTGCCCTCCATATTATATGCGGTGGCCTTGACTTCTTCAATGCTCTCGTGAATATAGTTGGTGGCTATATTCGTAGAGATGGAGCGCGATGCTCCTTCGTCGTAAGTGACGGCACCATTGATATCAATATGCTGTGGGCGCAATGCCATCTGCGAGGTGTATAGCTTGTCCTTGTCTTGGGGGACGACATAGTAAGGTATGGTAACCTGGGCATACTTGGCACCTTCGGGCTTCAACACCTTAATACGTATTTTCTCGTGATAGTCAACGAGATAGCCATCGGTCTGAACGGAATATTCCACATCCGTCAACCGACAGAGTACTACAGCCTCGGCATCAGGATCTGGTGCATAGGTCGTCATGGTCAGCTCTTCCTTGGTGGGCTTTCCGAACTTAGTGTTCACAGCGTCCTTGGCTGTTGCCGACAGGCAGAAGAATACCGCAAGTATTGCTGCGGCAAAAATGTTATTGCTTTTCACTTATTTCTTATCGTTTGTTCCTTTTCCAGTTATATTGTCAACAGCATCGCGGGCCTCGTCGTTGAGGTTGATGTTGCGGTTGACCTTAGCCTCGATAGTTCCGGCACGCATGATGTCAGCCATATCGACACCCGTAGCAGACTTGAGCACGTCGAAAGCCTGTTTGATGGCAACAGGTACGCCACCACTCATGGCAGCCACACCAGCGCCAGTATCCTGACCACCGCTATAGACGTGGACATCCTTGATAGAGGCAATAGGCTTGGCTACATTCTCAACAACCTGAGGCAGTACCTCAATCATCATCTGCATGACAGCAGCGTTGTTATACTTCTTATAAGCCTCAGCCTTCTTGTCCATAGCCTGTGCTTCTGCCTCACCCTTCTTCTGGATGGCGTAAGCCTCAGCTTCACCCTTGGCCTTGATACCAGCAGCCTCCTGTTCCAGACGGTAGCGAACAGCATCTGACTCGGCGTTCTGGGCTAATGCACGCTGCTCAGCCTCGTACTTCTGGGCCTCAGCAATACGCTTGCGCTGTTCCAGGTCGGCAGCAGCGTCGCGCTCTACCTTATACTTATCAGCATCGGCCTTCTTCTCCACCTCGGCAGCCAACTGGTTCTGTCGAATCTCAATCTGCTCCTTCGAAAGAATCTGTTCGCGCTTGGTCTTCTCGATCTCAGCCTCAACGGTCTTGATATTGATGGTCTTCTGCTGTTCCTGCTGCTGGATGGCATAGGCCGCGTCGGCGTCAGCCTGTGCTGTATCAGCCTGCTGCTTCAGGGCAGCACGCTTCAGGGCCAGTTCGTTGTTCTTGATAGCGATAGCGGTATCGGCATCCACACGGGCATCGTTAGCCTCCTTGTCAGCCTTAGACACCTCAATCTTCACGTCACGCTCAGCAATGGCGCGGTTAATCGAAGCGTCCTTCTTAATCTTAGCGGTATTATCGGCACCCAGGTCCTTGATCAGTCCTTCCTTATCGGTCACGTTCTGGATGTTGCAAGAGATAATCTCGATACCCAACTTCGCCATATCGGGCGAAGCCTTGGTCATCACCTGGTCAGAAAAACCGTCACGATCGGTATTCAGCGAACGGAGGTCCAGCGTACCAATGATTTCACGCATGTTACCCTGCAGCGAATCCTGCAACTGCTCAGCAATCTCGTTAGGCATCATGTTCAGGAAGTTCTTGGCAGCCAGACGAGTACCCTCGTTGGTGGGCATCACGCGAATCTTGGCAACAGCATCCACATCGACATTGATGAAGTCGGTAGTAGGCACGCTCTCTTCTGTCTTGATGTCAACAGTAATCTGTCCCAGATAGACACGGTCCAGACGCTCGAAGAAAGGAATACGGAAACCACCGGAACCAATGAGTACACGGGGTTCCTTCGACAAACCTGATATGATGAAAGCCGCTGAGGGCGGAGCCTTCACATAAGAGACGAACAACAGGATGGCCAGCAAAAGAATGGCCACTCCAATAAGAATTAACATGGTCGGTTCCATAAGCAATTAATTTTGTTTAAAGTGATACTTTGTGTGCAAAGGTACAAATAAGTGAGCGAAGTAACAAAATAATTCACAATAAATAATGCATTATTCAGATTTATTTCGTAACTTTGCGACATAAACCTATTAACACATGATACTATGAGTAAGAAAAAGGGAAGCAAGAGACTGAACAAGAAACAGATAGCAGAAATGCTGCAGACACTGTTCCAACAGAATCCTAATGAGACATTCTCCTTCAAACAGATATTCAAGGCACTGAAGTTGGACACCCATCCCACCAAGATGCTGGCTATCGACCTGATGGAAGAGATGGCCTGGGACGACTATCTGTCAAAGGTCAGCGACAACTCGTATCGTCTGAACCTGAAAACGCAGGTACAGGAGGGAACCTTTATCCGCAAGGCTAACGGTAAGAACTCGTTCCAGCCGGACGACGGCGGCACACCCGTCTTTGTCAGTGAGCGCAACTCGCTGTTTGCCATGAATGGCGACCGCGTGAAGGTAACGTATATGGCTCGTCGTGAGAAGCACATCAAGGAAGCGATGGTGGTGGAGATTCTCAGTCATAAGCGCGACCAGGCCGTCGGTAAGCTGAAGGTGGAGAAAGACTATGCGTTCCTGATTACCGAGGGAAACATCTTTGTACACGATATCTTTATCCCAAAGAAGAAACTGAAGGGTGGCAAGACAGGCGACAAGGCTGTTGTGAAGATTACACAGTGGCCTTCGAAGGAATCGAAGAACATTGTCGGTGAAGTCATTGACGTACTAGGCAAGGAGGGCGACAACAATGTAGAGATGCACGCTATTCTGGCACAATATGGCCTACCATATAAGTATCCGAAGAACGTTGAAGAGGCTGCTGAGAAGATAGACCCCGGTATCACGCCAGAGGAGATAGCCCGTCGCGAGGACTTCCGCGAGGTGTTTACCTGCACCATCGACCCGAAGGATGCCAAGGACTTTGATGATGCGCTCAGCATCCGCAAAATAGTAAATAGTAAATCGTCAAATAGCAAATTGTATGAGGTTGGCGTGCATATCGCTGACGTCAGCCATTATGTGAAGGAAGGCTCCATCATCGACAAGGAGGCCGTCAAGCGTGCCACCAGCGTCTATCTCGTGGACCGCACCATCCCCATGCTGCCGGAGCGACTCTGCAACTTCATCTGTTCGCTGCGCCCTGACGAGGAGAAACTCTGCTACAGCGTGATCTTCGTTTTGGACGAAGAGGCCAACGTCAAGGACTACCACATCGCCCATACCGTTATCAAGAGTAATAGGAGGTACGCGTACGAGGAGGTGCAGGAGATACTGCGACCCACCCCTAACCCCTCCCTGAAAGTGAGGGGAATGAATACTAACCACACCCCTCCCTCACAGGGAGGGGAAGGGGGAGAGTCTGAGCTGCGCACCCTCGACCAACTCGCCAAGAAACTTCGTGAACGCCGTTTCAAGGGCGGTGCTGTGAAATTCGACCGTGAGGAGTTGCACTTCGATATCGACGAGACGGGTAAGCCTATCCGTGCTTATTTCAAGAAGTCGAATGATGCCACCCAACTCATCGAGGAGTTCATGCTACTGGCAAACCGCACCGTCGCTGAGCATATTGGAATGGTAGAAAAGCCAAAATCCAAGAATGCCCAACCCAAAGCCAAGAAGACTTTCGTCTATCGTATCCACGACCAACCCGACCCCACCAAGTTGGAAGCACTGCGCGAGTTTGTGGTGAAGTTTGGCTATAAGATGAAGACGGCAGGTACGAAGGGCGCCATCTCCAAGTCACTGAATGCATTGATGGATGGCTGCCAAGGCAAGAAAGAGCAGAAACTCATCGAGACCGTTGCCTTGCGTGCCATGATGAAGGCGAAGTACTCTACACACAACATCGGCCACTATGGACTGGCCTTCGAGTACTATACCCACTTCACGTCACCCATCCGTCGTTTCCCCGACACGATGGTGCACCGACTGCTGACAAAATACCAGGATGGAGCCCGCTCAGCCAACCAAGAGAAGTACGAAGAACTCTGCGAGCACTGCTCCGACATGGAACAGACCGCCCAGCAGGCAGAGCGTGACAGCATCAAGTACAAGATGGTAGAGTTCATGGCCGACAAAATTGGCAACGAGTATGATGCCCACATCAGTGGCATCCAGTCGTATGGCATCTATTGCGAGGTGGACGAGAACCACTGTGAAGGTATGGTATCCATGCACGACCTGGACGATGACTACTACGACTTCGACGAACGTAACTACTGTCTGGTAGGCCGCCGTCATCACAACAAATACCAGTTAGGCGATCCCATCCGCATCAAGGTGGCTCGTGCCAATCTGGAGAAGCGCCAGCTGGACTTCGTCCTCGCCGACCAATAACCCATTAACCCCATTAGACCCATCTTTATATATAATAAGGTACGTATGAAAGAAAACAATCACATCATTGCCGCAGCCATCGTTACTGTAGGCATCATCTGTCTGGGATGGTTTCTCAAGACAGGCATTGACAACTTTGCCAACAAAGATCGTCATGTAACAGTCAAGGGACTGGCCGAACGAGAGGTGCCAGCCGACAAGGTAACATGGAGCATAGGCACCAAGGTGACAGGCAACGACCTGCCTATGCTTTACGAGAGCATCAATGTGCAGACTCGCAAAATCAAGCAGTTCCTACTGAAGTTCGGGTTACCGGAAAAGGAGATTACCATTAACCCACCCTCTATTACAGACCTGGAGGCGCGTGAGTGGGGTGACAACCAGAAGAACTTCCGCTATATCGTCAATACCACGATAACGGTGGCTACCAACAAGGTTGCCGAAGTCAACAAGGCCATCTCCAGTCAGGCCGAACTGCTAAAGCAGGGCGTAGCACTGGGCGAGAACAGTCCGCAGTACGAATATGCATCGTTCCAGCAGATGAAACCGGAGATGATGGCGGAGGCTATCAAGAACGCTCAGAAGACGGCTGCCCAGTTTGCAGAGGCCAGTGAATGCGATCTTGGAAAAATCGTCACAGCTGACCAGGGACAGTTTTCTATCGACAATCGTGACGATAACACCCCGTATATAAAAAAGTTACGCGTAGTTACTACAGTTACTTATTCACTCAAGGATTAAGGAAGTATCGACGAAATACCGTCTGTTAACGATTTTTGGCTAAAATTTCTCTGCAAAATGTGCTTATAATTTAGTATTATTTCGTAACTTTGCACTCGCTAAGAGTTTCCCGAAATGGGAAACTTTTTGCGAGACGAAAAATAAAAAGTTGTCCAAAACGGATAATTTTCTGTTGCTAAGAGAAAGCAATAACTAAAGAAATATACACATAAACAATGGAGATTAAAAATTTTACCATTACCAAACGCGACGGTTCAAAAGACTCGTTTTCGTTAGACAAAATCATGAACGCCATCGTTAAGGCGTTCGAGAGTGTGAATGTTCCTTCTGACCTGGGAACCATTTCAAAGATTATCAGTCACCTGGATATCAAGGACGATATCACGGTGGAGGATATCCAGAACCAGGTCGAGGAAGCGCTGATGCGCGAAGGCTTCTATAAAGTTGCCAAGTCATTCATGCTTTACCGCCAGCAGCACACCGAAGACCGTGAGACGCTGGCTAAGTTGCAGTTCCTGTCCGACTATATGGAGTCGGCCAACGCCGCAACCTCTTCGAAGTTCGATGCCAATGCCAATGTGGAGCACAAGAACATTGCCACACTGATTGGTGAACTGCCGAAGTCTAACTTCATCCGTCTGAACCGTCGTCTGCTCACCGAGCGCATCAAGAAGATGTACGACAAGGAACTGGCTGACCAGTACATCGACCTGCTGACTCACCACTTTATTTATAAGAACGATGAGACCTCGCTGGCCAACTACTGTGCATCTATCACCATGTACCCCTGGCTCATCGGTGGTACTACCGCTATCGGTGGCAACTCAACGGCACCTACTAACCTGAAATCGTTTGCCGGTGGTTTCATCAACATGGTGTTCATGGTCAGCTCTATGCTCGCTGGTGCCTGTGCTACCCCCGAGTTCTTGATGTACATGAACTATTTCATCGGCAACGAGTACGGTAAGGACTACTGGCAGCATCCTGACCAGCAGGCAGACCTCTCACTGAAGAAGCGTACCATCGACAAGGTCATCACTGACTACTTCGAGCAGATTGTCTATTCACTGAATCAGCCCACAGGTGCCCGCAACTATCAGGCCGTGTTCTGGAATGTGGCTTATTACGATAAGTACTACTTCGAGAGCATCTTCGGTGAGTTCTACTTCCCCGATGGCAGCCAGCCCGACTGGGACGGTCTGTCTTGGTTGCAGAAGCGTTTCATGAAGTGGTTCAACCAGGAGCGTACCAAGACCCTGCTGACCTTCCCTGTTGAGACCATGGCACTGCTTGTTGACGAGAATGGCGAACCCAAGGATAAGGAATGGGGCGAGTTCACTGCTGAGATGTATGCTGAGGGCCACTCGTTCTTCACCTATATGAGCGACAATGCCGACTCTCTGTCTTCATGCTGCCGTCTGCGCAACGAGATTACCGACAATGGTTTCTCTTACACACTGGGTGCCGGTGGTGTCTCTACTGGTTCGAAGTCAGTACTCACCATCAACCTCAACCGTTGCGTGCAGTACGCCGTGAACCACAAGATGGACTATCTGGAGTATCTGGGACAAGTCATCGACCTCTGCCACAAGGTACAGTTGGCATACAATGAGAACCTCAAGGACCTGCAGGCCCACGGCATGCTGCCCTTGTTCGACGCCGGTTACATCAATATTGCCCGCCAGTATCTGACCATTGGTATCAACGGTCTTGTAGAGGCTGCCGAGTTCATGGGACTGAAGATTACACCTAACGACGACTACAAGAAGTTCGTACAGAGCATCCTCGGACTCATCGAGAAGTACAACAAGCAGTACCGCACGAAGGACATCATGTTCAACTGTGAGATGATTCCTGCTGAGAACGTAGGTGTGAAGCATGCCAAGTGGGATCGTGAGGACGGTTACTTCGTACCACGCGACTGCTACAACAGCTACTTCTATGTCGTTGAGGACGACTCGCTCAGCGTTATCGACAAGTTCAAGCTACACGGCGCTCCCTATATCGAGCACCTCACCGGTGGCTCTGCCCTGCACATGAACCTCGACGAGCACCTCTCTAAGGAGCAGTATCTGCACCTGTTGAAGGTTGCTGCCAAGGAGGGGTGCAACTACTTCACATTCAACATTCCTAACACCGTCTGCAACGATTGTGGTCACATCGACAAGCGTTACCTGAAGGAATGCCCGCACTGCCATTCGAAGAATGTGGACTATATGACCCGCATCATCGGATACCTGAAGCGCGTCTCGAACTTCTCTCAGGCTCGTCAGGAAGAGGCTTCACGTCGTTACTATGCACATGCAGAATAATATTTAGCAACGGACTACAGGACTATCAAGACATGACAACACACACCAACAGTCCTAAAGTCCTGTAGTCCGCGGCAAATAAAAGAAATATGCTAAAATACGTAAATACAGGGGTTGTTTTTCAGGAGATACCCGATGAGGTGACTTTAGCCATCAATATCTCCAACTGTCCATGTCACTGCCCAGGATGCCATAGCCGCTATCTCTGGGATGATATTGGTATGCCGTTGGATACCGATGCTATAGATGCCTTTATCGAGCGTTATGGCGACGACATCACCTGCCTATCATTCATGGGCGGTGATGCCGATCCCGTAGGTGTCAACCAGTTGGCGCAATACATCCATGAGACCTATCCACAATTCAAAGTAGCATGGTATAGCGGACGTCTTCGCGTCTCCTCTGCCGTCAACAAGGCCGATTTCGACTACCTGAAAATCGGACCATACATCAAACACCTTGGTCCTCTGAAGTCACCCACCACCAACCAGCGTCTCTACCGACTCCGTGAGGATGGTTCCTTTGAGGATATCACCTACCGTTTCTGGCGCCAACGCGATATCGCCATCTGACTGCAGGTCAAAGCAAATAGCACCAATTAAAAACTAAGGTACGGGATCATAGCCTGAGCCACCCCAGGGATTACAACGAAGGATGCGCCAGATGGCGAGATAAAGTCCTTTGAAAGGTCCGTGCTTGATGATAGCTTGGCGAGCATACTCACTGCAGGATGGCGTAAAGCGGCAAGAAGGAGGAGTCAGTGGAGAGATCGACGTCTGATAGAAACGGATGGGCAATACCAAAAGCATGACCAACAGACGACGAATGGCACGAATGATTTTTAAGACCACTGATTGCACGATTTACACGGATTAAAGCTTCTCCTGGATACGTTTAACAATGCCAACTACTCGTTCCTCCACGGCAGAAGAATCTATTTGCTGGTTGGACGTCCACACAAAAGCAATAAGCAACTGCTTGTCAGGCGCAATAGCCTCGACAAGCAGTTGTTTATGTAGGCGCCACGCCTCGCGCACCTGGCGCTTGACGTGATTGCGATCTACGGCATGATGAAAATGTTTCTTGGGGACGCTGACCAGCATCTGCAAAGGCTCCTCATGAGCTTCGCGCTGGCGCAGCATGAAGACAGCACGTAGCGGAAAGGCTGCTACAGATCGGCTGTTTCCGCCACCGAAGAGCTCATCGATGAGTCGCAGACTCACCATTCGCTCCCGCTTTCTGAATGGAAAGTTGACAGGCGACAATTGACAGTTATTCTTGTGTCTCCAAGAGATAGTGCTGAAGGGCACCCGTCATAGAAGGATATTTCTCAGAGGGAGCCTCGATGTCAAGGCGCAGACCTGCGGCCTTAGCAGCCTGTGCTGTCGTGGGACCGAAGGTGGCAATAGCGATTTCTCCCTGCTTGAAGTCAGGGAAGTTCTTGGTCAGCGACTCGATACCCGACGGACTGAAGAAAATCAGCATGTCGTAGTCGAAAGTCTTTACCTCTTCAGGAGTAAAGTCATTGCTGACGGTACGATACATCACACACTCGCGGTGGTTCAACTTCTTGGAGTCGAGCAACTGGGCAACGCTATCATTATGTACGTCGCTCATAGGCACGAGGTATTTCTCCGTCTTGTGCTTCACCATGGTAGGCAGCAGATCGTCAATCTTACCGGTAGTGCCGAAGAACACCTTACGCTTGCGATACTGCACATATTTCTGGATATACAGCGAGATAGTCTCCGTCACGCAGAAATACTTCATGTCCTCAGGAATGGCTACGCGCAACTCCTTAGCCAAAGTAAAGAAATGGTCGATTGCGTGACGAGAGGTGAAGACGATGGCAGTATAATCCAAGATATTCACCTTCTGGGCACGAAAATCCTTAGCCGTGATTCCCTCAACCTTGATAAACGGACGGAACACGAGTTCTACGTCGAACTTGGAAGCGATGTCGTAGTAGGGTGACTTCTCGCTTGACGGTTTAGGTTGTGAAACCAAAATCTTTTTTATCATTGTGTCCTAAAAATTTATTTTCAAACTATTTGCTGTAATGTCCAGAACTCCCCACAATGCCAATAAAGGCACTATTTCGAGCGCACAAAGGTACAAAATAATTTGCAGACCAACGACATTTTGACGAAAAAAGATGATATAACACTTATAAAATGTCATCAATTTAACAGAAATAAGCGCTATTGCGAAATAAATTTCTACTTTATGTATAGGCATATCGAAATATGGACCCATGATAACTGCCGGGATAGACATAAGACCTTCCAAGGCAATAATGAACAATAGAGACTTTATCCATTGTTTGTTTCTTTTACCATCAAAGAATACCATATTTACGAACGAATACAGCACTAACTTCACCAGCAGATACAAGAGGAATATGGACCAGAAGACCAATATCAGATAATACTGCGAGGAGAGGATATAGGAATCACCGTTATAATGGAGCGAGTAGAAATAATAGAGTGTGGCAAACAGCAGACTCGTCAGGAAGACGATGAACACTTGGAAACGCGTCTCCGTAGCCGTCTCCGTCATAGAGGTCGCCCCGTCATGAGGAGTATGGAAGAAATTCTTAACCTGACGTGTGAAGAAACCACGTATATTGGAGTAAGCAATGACAGCCAACACAAAGAACACCAGCAGGAGCGACGTGATGACATCGTCGCCACGCACGCTATATGGCACCGGGTCACCCGTAACGCCATAACGTCCACCCTCTAATTCAGGATGAAAGAGGGAGTCCTTAGAAAAGAATCCCTCCTTATAGCACGTGGGCAAGACAACAAACGTCTCCTCCACCGGCTTCTCAATCAGTGATATGCTGTCTGACGGTATCAATGCTTATAAAGCAAAAGCCTTCTTTATATCCTCTACCCTATCCAGCTTTTCCCATGTGAAGAGCTCGACATCGATGGTCTTCGTCTCGTGGTAACGGCTCGTAAAGGTCTTCTTCACCACCTCACACTGACGACCCATATGACCATAGGCTGCAGTCTCCAGATACATCGGCTGGCGCAGCTTCAGCGAGCGTTCAATGGCTTTAGGACGCAGGTCGAAGAGTTGTTCTATCTTCTTGGCAATCTCACCATCCGTCATGTTGACATGTGAGCGACCATAGGTATTGACATAGATATTCATAGGTTTAGCCACACCAATAGCATAACTAATCTGCACCAGCATCTCGTCGGCAACACCAGCAGCCACCATGTTCTTAGCGATATGACGTGCCGCATAGGCAGCAGAACGGTCCACCTTCGAAGAATCCTTGCCAGAGAAGGCGCCGCCACCATGGGCACCCTTGCCACCATAGGTATCAACGATGATTTTACGTCCCGTCAGACCCGTATCACCATGAGGTCCGCCAATAACGAACTTACCCGTGGGGTTGACGAAGTACTTGATGTCGTTGCCGAACAAGGATAATACGCTTGCGGAGTGAATCTTCTCCTTGACGCGAGGTATCAGAATGTTGATAACATCCTCACGAATCTTGGCCAGCATACGCTCGTCGTCGTTATCGAACTCGTCATGCTGAGTAGAAACGACGATGGTGTCAATACGCTCAGGGATTCCCGCATCACTATACTGGATAGTTACCTGACTCTTAGAGTCTGGGCGCAGGTAGGTCATAACCTTTCCTTCCTTACGGATTTCTGCCAAGGTACGCATGATGAGGTGAGCCAGGTCAAGCGACACCGGCATCAGGCTCTCGGTCTCGTTGGTAGCATAGCCGAACATCATACCCTGGTCGCCAGCACCCTGCTCGTCTTCGTCGCCATTATCGACACCACGATTGATATCCTCACTCTGCTCATGGATGGCAGTCAGGATACCACAGGAATTGCCGTCAAACTGGTATTCGGCCTTGGTATAGCCTATCTTCTTGATTGTATTACGTGCAATGGTCTGCAGGTCGATATACACATCACTGTGTACCTCACCCATCAACACCACCTGCCCAGTAGTAACAAACGACTCGCAAGCCACACGAGCCTTGTCGTCGTATGCCAGGAACTGGTCTAGAATGGCGTCACTAATCTGATCGGCCACCTTGTCGGGATGGCCTTCTGATACTGATTCTGATGAAAATAAATAACTCATAATTTCGAAATTTGCGTGCAAAGGTACGAAAAAACGGCGAATTATACAAATCCGCCGTTTAAAAATACCTAATAATGAGGTGATTTACTTACTTTCTGGCAGCATGATGACCTCGATATGGTTACCACCCTTCAGCATCTTGTTCAGGAAGTCACGGAGATTATTGACGGTCAGCGACTCAACAGTCTTCTTGTAGTCGGTGAAGAAGTCAATACCATATTCCTTATAAGCTGTGATAGTGTTAATCCAGAAGCTGTTCTTCTTAGCATCGACATCCACCTGCTTGAGCATATACTCCTTGGCCTTTGCCAACTGATCGGCATCGATTGCCTTCTGCATCTTAGCGATACCCTCGTGCAACAGACGGATGGCAATCTCCTGCTTGTCAGGATTCATCGGACAGTAACCCTGCAGGATAGCCTTAGGCTGGTGAGTACCGAGGTTGAAGTTACCGGCTGCACCACAAGAGTAAGCGGCACTCTCGTCCTCACGGATAGTCTTCAGGTAGATCATCGAAAGAATCTGACCAACAGCATCCAACTTCACAGAGTTCTCCAATGTATAAGGCATATCAGCATACCAGTACTCCAGAGCGATGGCTTTGGGTGATTCCGTCTTCACCTTGAAGTTATTGACAACCTCACCCTTGGCAAGGGTCATAATCTCCTTGAAGTCCTCAGCCTTCTGCTTGGTAGCAGGCAGCGAAGCGATATACTGCTCAATCAACGGACGAAGCACCTGCTCATCGAAGTTACCAGCGAAGACAAAGGTGAACTGTCCGGCATTCTTGAAGCGATCCTTGGCAATCTCCAGGATGCGGTCGTAACTGATATTCTTCAAGTCCTCCACCTGGATATTGGAGAAGCGTGGGTTATGCGAATAAATCGTGTTGCTCAACGAGTCAGAGAAGACAGCCTCAGGATTCAGGTTTTTGTTCTTCAATGCCATCTCCAGCGATGTCATCAGGTTCTGGAACTGCTTCTCATCTTTATTGATGGCAGTAAAGTAGAGGTACTGCATCTGCATCATGGTCTCGATGTCCTTCGGAGTAGAGTGAGCAGTGATGTACTGACGGGTATTACCCAGGCTAGCATCAGCGTTGACCTCCTTACCAGCCAGAGCCTTGGTGAGCTCGTTGCTGGAGAAATTACCAATACCGCTATAGCCGATAACCTGGTCGAAGACCTTCAGGTTGGTATAGTCAGCAGGACCATACAATGACTTACCACCCATTGATGAAGCCTGCATCTGAATCTCATCGTCCTTAAAGTCAGTCTTCTTCAGAATGACGGTAGCACCGTTAGAGAGCGTCAGCTCCTTATAGCCCAGCACTTTGTTCTCAGTCTCCTTGACAATCTTACCAGCCTTGATCTTGCTAACATCTACCAGCGGTTCGTCCTTGACATTGTCAACATAAGGCTCCACCTTCTCAGCACGAGCAGCAGCAATGGCAGCAGCCATATCCTTCTCAGTGGGATATACCTTTCCTTCCTTCTCCTGAGCCCACTCCATGACCACAAGATTGCTGTCAGAAACAGAAATCAGTTCAGGAAGCAACTGGTTAACAGCGGCAACGGGAATATTGGGAGCAATCTGCTGCATCATCTGGTAGAGCACATCCAATGGGGGAATAGGCTCGTTAGAGAGATAGTGGTCACGGTACTGGTCACCGAACTCAGCATTTCTGCGCTTGTCACGGTTGGTGTACTGCTTCTCCAAAGCACTCAGGTAGTCAGCCTGGGCACGGGCATACTCTGTAGCGGTGAATCCGAACTCACGGGCACGCTTTGCCTCACGATAGAGGGTCTGCAGTGTCTCCATATCCTTGCCTTCCTTGGGAACGCCAATCAGTTCAAAGCAGTCCTTCGTCTTTGACAGCAGGTACTGGCCATCGTCAGCATAAGCCTGGAAGAAAGGACAGCTCTCCTCCTGCGTCATCTCGTGCAGGCGCAGGCTCATCATACGAGAGATGACGTTTGTCAGATAGCTCTGAACCAGATAGCCGAGTTTACCCTTCTCCTCTTCGGGGAAGGCATCGTGCTTCATCATAATCATCAACTGGCTCATCTGCATCTCCTTGTCCTTATCGAAGATATAGATAGCCTCGCTGTTGTCGGGAACGGCCTCAGCAATAACCTTGGGAGCGTTGGCATCAACCTTGATACCGCCAAAGAGTTCCTTGATCTTTGCTTCCATGTGGTCAACATCCACATCACCGACGACAATGATGGCCTGATTGTCAGGACGGTACCACTTATGATAGTAGGCACGCAGTGTTGCAGGCTTGAAACTGTCAATGACAGACATCAGACCGATAGGCATGCGCAGACCGTACTTAGAGCCAGGGTACATCTTAGGCAGTGAGCGGGTAATCATACGCTGTGAAGGACCTTCACCCAGACGCCACTCGTTATGTACCACATCGCGTTCTTTGTCAATCTCGTCAGCCTCCAGCAGCAGACCGTTTGACCAGTCCTTCAGGATGAGCAGACAAGAGTCAAGAGCAGTGGCACGCTTGGTGGGCACGTCGCAGACACGATAGACGGTCTGGTCAATGCTGGTATAGGCGTTCAGGTCAGAGCCGAACTCCACACCCAGTGAACGGGTATAGTCAATGATGCTCTTACCCTCTGGCTTTGAGGGAAAGTGCTCAGAGCCATTGAAAGCCATATGCTCCAGGAAGTGGGCCAAGCCACGCTGGCTCTCATCTTCCTGAATAGAACCTACACGCTGGGCAATATAGAAGTTTGCCACATGTTCAGGATACTCGTTGTGACGGATGTAGTAAGTCAGTCCGTTGTCCAGTTTACCCATGCGTACGGCAGGATCTACTGGGATGGGCGGCATCTGCATCTCCTGTGCCACCATGACTACGCTGCACACCAAGGTGAGGGCAGCCACAAACATTCTCTTCAATTTCATCTTTTTAATCGTAGTTAGAATATTGGATTGTTACAAATAATTCAGTTTCAGCGAGCAAAGATAGTAATAATTATTGACTCACACGCACGTACCTATATATTATTATGGTTTTTTATACTTCCATAGGGCATAAAAAAAGTCCTTTCAGCCACTTTTTACGTAGCTGAAAGGATTTTTAAGAGTTTCTTGTTTATTCTACTGCTTCATCAATTCCAAGAATAGATATAGCTCTCATTCTGTTGGGTCTCAGGTGTCTTATCATCACCCTTCACATACAGCGTCAGCTTACCACAGATAACAACCTCGTCGCCTACAGCGGGTTTGGGATCATTCTCGTTGTCATACTTCTTGTTGCCCAGATAATACGTGCGATACACATAGAACTGCTCGCTACTCTCCTGACCATCGGCTGAGATATAGAACGATGCATTACCATATTTCGTACCGAACTCACCGTTGTTGGCGTACTTCACAATCTTACCCTTGACATAGTAGTCCTCCGTTGTTGCACCTGTCAGCGTCATACAGAAAGCATTGGCCTCAGCAGGGGTGAAAGGCTTAGCCTTAGAACCAGGCTCGTTGCTGGCCTTCTTCAACTTGTAGATATATACGTTGCCAGAGAACTCTGGGGTTTCCTTATCATCCTTTTTGTAGTTAATCAGCTTACCACAAATAACCACCTCATCACCTACGCCAATCTGATCTTCTGAAGTGAACTTCTCGTTATTCAAGAAGAGAGAACGGTAACAAACCAGCGCATTCTCATCCGTACCATCATCAGAGATATTGAAGTTTGCATTACCATACTGTGTAGAAACCTCCTTGATAGATGAAATTGTACCCTTAGCATAGTAGATAACGCCATCGGTAGTATTGCCAATAGCCTTACACTTAGCGATAGCCTCAGCAACGGTGAACGGATCATCAGGATTTTCACCATGAGGTAGTACGTCAGCTTCCTGAGTAATTGAGGTCTCTGCGGTATATTCCTTAGCTCCGCTGGTAGTCACAAAGGTGATAGTAGCCTTACGGGCTGCACCAGTGTTGGGAAGTGTCTTGAAGGTGACAGTAGAGGTTTCGCCACTGATATTGATACCAGTTACGAAGAGCCAGTCCTTAGCATCCTCAGAAATCTTCACATCCAGACCGTTGCCCTTGTTGCTCAGTGTGACATGGAAGTCACCACCTGTCTTAGCAATCGTATTGTTCTCGATATCAAGGGCATCTACGGCGAGGAGCGACTTCTCAATAGCGATAACAGTAACGTTAACCAATTCGATGGTACCGTTGTAGTCCTTTCTTGGACCTTCAACAGTAACGATATCACCAACGCCAATACCAAGGCTCAGGAAGTTCTTCTCAGTACCATTCTTATCGAGGGTACCATAGATATAAACCTCACCTGTCTCATCTACCAGATACCAGTTACCATAAGTCGTATTGGCAATACTCTTCACAGTACCCTTCACACGGTAGGTCTTACCATCTTCACCGGCAGCAACCTGTGCACAAGTAGAAAGAGGAATATCAACCTTCTTGGCAATCTGCTGCACGTTAATCTCCTGTTCCTGGCCATTACACTGCAACTTCAGGTAGGCAGCACGTGACTCAGTGGTCTTAACAGCCTGGAATACGATAGTATACTGTCCAGCACTACCCTTGGCAGGAGTAACGGTAAGCCATGCGGGTATGTCTTCAGCCTTGAACTGCCAATCACCATCAGCAGTAATAGTAATCTCTTTCTTGAATACCGTACCCTCTGGATCGGTGTCTTCGCCAGCAGGCAGAGAGACAACAGACTGTGATACCTGTATGTCACTCAGCGTGCTCTTGTCATCGTCATCAGAGCAGCTGACCAGCAGAGCTACAGCTGCCATGAACATTGGGATAATATATCTTAGTTTCATATTCTTATATTTTTAATCTTTAATCGTTCATTTAATTAAAGAAGTACTTAACGCCGATAGATGCATACCAGCACTGACCCAGGCTGTGGTATGGCTTCCACTTCGTTGTATTGCCATCGATAGTAGCAGGAGTAGAGAACACAGGATAACCCTGAGCATCCATGCCTTCGTACTTGATGATGCGCGAGTACTGTACGCCACTAGAGGGAGCAGAGCTGTAGTCAAGATTAGCAATCTTCTGAACACCCCAGCTGGAGTTGAAGAAGTTGAGCACGTTCTTAATGTCGAAGCCAATCTGCAAGGTGTGCTTGGTCTTGCCAACATTAACCTTAAAGTCGTGCTTGTAGCTGAAGTCAATACGGTGTACCCAAGGAGAGTACTCGCTGTAAGCCTCAGCATACTTACCCTGACGATCGCTCAGATAGTCACAGTTGTGGACAAAGTCCATGAAGCGCTGCTGGTCGTCGGCAGACTTGAAGCGGAACTGACCCTGACCGGTCCAGTTACCGTTAGCATCGAAGTTTCCAGCAACCTCTGCATCGGTGGGGATGTAAGCCACATCATAGGTATAGCCATCACCGTTCATGTCGTTCTGAACAAGGTAGGTCGTATTGTTACCACCACGCCAGGTTTCATAAATGAGGCTATAGTGGTTGTCAGCCTTATCGTGAATCGTTGCGCTAGCTACGATACGGTCCGGAGTAACGAACTGTGAGTTGTGCAGGCTGACACTGTTAGGACCTTCAACAGAAGGAATGTAGGTGAATGCCGATGAAGCATCAGAACCAGGCATACCGGTCAGTTCCTTGCTAACGGTGTGGGTGTAGGCTGCCATCAGGCTCATCCACTCGAAGGGCTGTGCATTCAGTGTCAAGTTGAATGACCATCCGTAACCCTTGCTGGTATTGTCAAGCACATAAGCGTTGGGCAGGTTCTTGCCTGTTGCAGCGTCCTTCAACATGAAGTCCTGATAGATAGGACGATTGTCAACGCCATTGAAGCGTGCATATCCGCCAACATCCTTCACAGACCAGTCAGAGATACATGCTGCATTGAGGGTCTTGTTGAAGATAAACTCAGCAGTAGCGGTGAATGGGAATGATACAGGAATCTGATAGTCGATAGCGATAGAAGACTTCCACACTTGTGGCATCTTGAAGTCGGGGTTCACAGCATTGATCGTTGAACCCTTCTCACCCTGCTCAGGACTGATAGTTGCCGGGCCAAGGCCATTGTTGATGATGTAGTCACGCAGTGTATTGCCAGTCATGATGTTACCAGCGAACTGTGTCATATCGGTCAGCTTACCGCCATTCTTGCCAGTAGCATTCCAAGCACCTTTATACTGAACCATGTTCGAGTTGGTAGGCATATTGGTAAAGAATACCAGAGGCAGACGACCAGAGAAGAGACCCGTACCACCACGTACCTTCAGAGACTTGTTGCCAAAGACATCATAGGTGAAGCCGATACGTGGAGAGAAGGTGTACGTAGAAGAAGGCCATGTACCTGTATCAATATGGCGACCATTGTAGTCGAGGTCATAGATGGCCTTATTAGTCATCAGGTCCTTGTTGTTAAAGAACAGACCATCAACACGCAAGCCGTATGTCAACTTCAGTTTATCATTGACGTTCCACTCATCCTGAGCATAGATACCCAGCTTATTGAACTGTACGCGGGCAGCGGGATCTGTCTCACCATTGTAACCATAGGTCAGGGCTACAATCTCAGGAGCACTATTGAACAGCATCTCTGCATCGAGGACACCGTTCTTCCACATAGACTCACTGGTATTGAAACGATAGTAACCAGTACCGTTACGCATATACATGTTGTCGGCCATCTGGTGCTCGAAGCTGATACCTGCCATAATCTTATGGTTGGTACCATAGTATGTTATGTCATCCTTGATGTTCCAAATAGTGTTATGAACGGCATTGTTCCATGTGAACAACTCATAACCCAGTGAGATATAGTTGTTATCGTCCTTCGTAATATCAATGAAGGGGAACTCTGATGAGTCAGAACTACGCAGGTCATCCAGCTTTGAGTAAGTTGCCAGCAACTGGTTTGACAGCTTCTCTGAGAAACGGCTGTTCAAGTCGAAGGTCCATGAGTGAACCTCGTTGTCCATCGAATACATTGAGTTAGCATACGACATAGACTTTTCTGACATACGAGCGTCTGGCAAACGGACACCACCGTCCATAGAGCTCTTGTTAGGAGCGTTCCAGATACTGTTCTTGGTATAGTTGTAGCGCAGTGCCAAGTGATGCTTGTCAGTGATGTTCCAATCCAAACGAATCAGGAATTTGGTATTCTTCTCATCAGCAGGGAAACTGGTATAGCTACCGGTATCATAGCCGTACTTCTTGGCAACATAGTCAGAAACGGCCTGCAGGTCTGCCTTGGTGGTACGTGATACATAGTTCTCTGGATCAGCGGGGTTATCAGCATCAGCACCCTGCCAACGGTTAACAACGGTAGGAATCTTGATGAACTCAGCATTGGCAAAGAAGAACAACTTGTTCTTGATAATCGGGCCACCCAGCGTGAAGCCATAGGTGGTCTTCTGGTTCTTCTCGCGTGCGCCGGCAATCTGCTCACGGTCAACAGCGTCACCCTGCATCTGCTCGTTCTGGTGATAGACGTAGGCTGTACCTTTGAAGGTATTGGTACCAGACTTAGTGATAGCGTTCACACCACCACCGATAAAGTTGGTCTGACGAACGTCGTAAGGTGATACAACAATCTGCATTTCCTCGATGGCATCAATAGAGATGGGATTACCACCACCAGGCAGATTAGGACTCAAACCGAAGTTGTTGTTGAAGTTTGCACCGTCAACGGTGAAGTTGGCAGTACGACCGTCGGCACCGGCAAAGCTCATGCCATTACCGCCATAAGGTGACAGACGAGTGTAATCAGTGATGCTACGGCTAACAGTAGGCATGTTAGTAATCATCTGATTGTTAATGTTCGTCGATGCACCGGTCTTCTCAGCGGCAAACTTAGAAGCCTTACCACTGATAACCACTTCTGTCAGTTCGTTAGCATTCTCCGAAATCCAAACAGGGAGGTTGTAGGTCTCAGCCAACTGCAAGGTAATACCCTTGAACACCTTGGTCTGGAAACCAATGTAACTCACTGTTACAGTGTAAGGACCGCCCGTACGCATACCCTGAATACTGAAACGTCCATCAATGTTAGTCACTGCAGTGTAGCGCGTACCAGAAGGTTCGTGAACTACCTGCACTGTGGCACCAATAACCTCTTCTTTGGTATCCTGAATTGACACCTTACCTGCCAAGGCAGAGGTTGTGATTTGGGCCATGACGGCCAATGTTGAAGTCAACATCAAAGCCATCAAAAACAGAATCCTTTTTCTCATAGAATTGTAATTGTTATGTTTGATAGTTATATTTCGCTGCAAAATTACTAAAAATATTTAATCCATACAATTTTTAGATATCTTTTTGACGCAAACCCATACGAGCCTCCACAACATTCACAACATAGTCACCCAGTTTCTCGCACTCGTTGATGAGATCCATGTAGATGGTACCCACGGCATAGGTGTATTCGCGGTTGTTGACGTCGTTGATATTCTGCGACTTCAACTGGTTGCGGTAGTTATTGATTTCGTTCTCGATATTGAACGTGCGGTTCACGTCGAACGACTCCTTTCTACCACCCATCAAACGGTTCATCTGCGACAATGACTGGTCGGTGAGCTCCATCATCTGATGCAGATGGTCATACTGCTTGTCGACGAAGTGGTCCTGCTTGCCGTTGTACTTACGGGAAATCGTACGTGCCATATTGAAGCATGCATCACCGATAGACTCCAACTCAGACACCTCACGGAGCATAGCGCGAATCTTCGCCTTGGTATCGTCAGACAGATGGGCATCACTGACGTTGTTCAGGTAGTTGGCAATCTCCAATTCCATATTGTCCGAGATGCCCTCATACTTCTCAATGCGCGTGTACAACTTATTAAATTCGCCAGCCTTGCTGTCTTTCTTGTTACTGGAACTTGACGAAAGCGTCAGCAACTCCCTGACCATGCCGAACATACGCTGCATACGGTTGGAGAACTGCTGGATTTCCTTCTGTGCTTCCAAGACCGACAACTCTGGGGTTTTCATGAAGCCGGCAGTAATGAAGTGCAGACGGAAGTCCTCCTCCTCGTCCACCTTCTTAGGCTTGATGACCCAGCAAACGAACTTCTCTATCTGCGGAATGAACCATATCAGGATAAACGTATTCACCACGTTAAAACTGGTATGGAACGCTGCCAGCACGAAACTTAGTTTGGCGGCATTCATCATAAAGGCATGAGCACCGGCCATCTCTACAGTCATGTTGACATCATAGCCTACCCATCCACAGACCATATCAATGAATGGACGGAAGACGAATAGTATCCATATCACGCCAAAGACATTGAAGAACATGTGAGCCAGAGCCGCACGACGAGCCTGCGTATTGGCCGACATAGCAGCCAGATTAGAAGTGACGGTAGTACCGATATTTTCACCCATCACCAGAGCAATACCCTGATAAATAGGCAGGGCACCACTCGAACAGAGTATCATGGTGATAGCCATGACCGCTGCCGACGACTGTACGCAGAACGTCAGCACACCACCCAAGAACAGGAAGATAAGGGTGGTCAGGAAGGAGTTGGGGTCAAACGAGGCAAAGAAGTCCAATACTGCCTGGTTCTCACCCAAATGCATGTTCTGTCCCGTCACGCGCAAGGTTGCCAACGCAAAAATCAGGAATGCCAATCCAAAGAGGAAGTCACCAATGTAGCGATGCTTCTTCTGATAGATAAGGATAATACCCACCAGGAAGGCCGGATAGGCCAAGTCACCGATGTTAAACGACATACCTGCCGACATAATCCACGCCGTCAACGTGGTACCGATATTCGCGCCCATAATCACAGAGATAGCCTGTGCCAGCGTGAGCAGTCCAGCATTAACAAACGACACCGTCATCACGGTGGTAGCAGTAGATGACTGAACACTCGCGGTCACAAGCATACCGGTCAGCATGCCGGTAAAACGATTGGTAGTCATAGCACCAAGGACGTGTCGCAATTGCGGACCCGCCATCTTCTGAAGGGCCTCACTCATTGACTTCATACCGTACATCAAGAGTGCCAAAGAGCCCAGAAGCGTAAAAATTACCCAGATTGACATAAATATTTTTATTAAATTGTTTGTCTCTTCAACTATTTTTTGTACATTTGTAGCGTCCAAAACTTTATGCTTATGGAACAACAAATCAAAATCCGTTGCAAAAATAATAAAAAATCTGTAAATATTCGCATTGGAAGCAATCTTTCTGAAATTTTTTCTCAGTTAGGGCTTGAAATGGAGTATGGGCCAGTAAGTGCCAAGGTGAACAACAAGGTAGAAGGAATGCACTACAGAGTGTATAAACCCAAGGATATCGAGTTCTTGGACATGCATTCTGCCAGCGGCATCCGTGCCTACACGCGTACGCTCTTCTTTGTCTTGTGCAAAGCCGCCCACGAGTTATGGAAGGACTGCATGGTGGTCATCGACATACCCATCAGCAACGGTTACTACGTCAACCTGAAGTTAGGACGCACAGTAACCCCTGATGATGTCAACGACCTGCGTCAGCGCATGCAGCAACTGATTGATGCCAAGTTGCCCATTCACCGTTTCGAATCGACAACTGAGGAAGCCATCGAGATGTTCCGCAAGGGAGGCAGCATGTCGAAAGTCAAACTGCTAGAGAACAGCGGCCGTCTATATACCACCTATTACGATCTGGATGGCTACAAGGACTACTATTACGGAACTCTGCTGACCAATACAAAGCAGATTTACCTGTTCGGACTGGAGTACTATTTCGATGGCATCCTGCTACGCCTTCCCTCACGCGACGACCCCTCCAAACTGGGAGCGTTCATCCGCCAGGACAAGATGTTTGAGATTTTCAAGGAGCACCACCGTTGGCAGGACATCTTAGGTATGCGCACCGTGGGCGACCTGAACAAGGCCATTGATGACGGACATGCCAACCGACTCATCCAACTCAGCGAAGCCCTGCAAGAGAAGAAGATAGCACAGATTGCCGACGAGATAGCCAGCAGGAAACACGTAAAGATGGTGCTCATTGCCGGACCGTCAAGCAGTGGTAAGACGACAACCTGTAAGCGACTGAGCATCCAGTTGGCAGTTAACGGCATCTATCCTGTCGGCATCTCGCTAGACGACTACTTCCTAGACCGCGACCAGACACCACGCGACGAGAGTGGCGACTACGACTTCGAGCATCTGCATGCCTTGAACATCCCGCTGCTCAACGAACAGATGAATGCCTTGTTCCGTGGCGAGGAGATAGAACTGCCCCGTTATAATTTCCAACTCGGCAAGAGCGAGAAGAGTGGTAAGAAGCTGAGACTGAAAGGCAACGAGGTGCTCATCCTAGAGGGCATCCATGCACTGAACCCCGAACTGACGGCCCAGATTCCCAACGAACAGATCTTCCGTGTCTATGCCTCGGCACTGACCACCATTCTGCTCGACAACCACAACTACATCCCCACGACAGACAACCGCCTGCTGCGCCGCATCATCCGCGACCACAAATACCGTGGTGTCAACGCCTTAGGCAGCATCCGCCGTTGGGCGAGTGTCCGCAAGGGTGAGAACCGCTGGATCTTCCCTTATCAGGAGAACGCCGATGCCGTCTTCAACAGCGCCATGCTCTTCGAGTTGGCTGTCATCAAGCAACAGGCTGAACCGCTGTTGGAGCAGGTACCTGAAAACTGCGATGAGTATGCGGAAGCGTATCGTCTGCTGAAGTTCCTGCGTTATATAAAACCCATCCCCGAAGACCAGATTCCACCGACATCACTCCTCCGCGAGTTCCTCGGTGGCTCCTCATTCGAATATTAACACATACGCTTAGCGGGTATATTCGTGTATAAAAATGCAGTTATTGGCAATAAAACGGCCAATAATTGCATTTTTATTGCAATTTATTTGGATATTCCATTTATATTTGCGACCTTTGCACTCGTTTTTATAGAGACTTTAATATTCCTAATTATATAACAATGGCTGAACAATTAGAAGTGAAAGAGCTCGATCAGGTGGTCGTGCGTTTTTCAGGAGACTCCGGCGACGGTATGCAGTTGGCCGGTAACATTTTTTCTACCGTCTCGGCTACGGTAGGTAACGGTATTTCAACATTCCCAGACTATCCCGCAGACATCCGCGCCCCGCAAGGTTCGCTGACTGGTGTCTCTGGTTTTCAGGTACACATCGGTGCCGGCAAGGTCTATACCCCCGGTGACAAGTGCGACGTGCTGGTGGCCATGAATGCTGCTGCGCTGAAGACACAGTATCGCTATGCCAAGGCGGGTGCAACCATCATCATCGACACTGACTCCTTTGGTCCAAAGGACCTGGAGAAGGCACAGTTCCAGACCGAGGACTACCTCGGCGAGATGAACATCGATCCCGATCGTGTCATCCAGTGCCCGTTGACCACGATGGTGAAAGACTGTCTGGCAGACTCTGGCATGGATAACAAGGCTATGATGAAGTGCCGCAACATGTTTGCACTGGGACTGGTCTGCTGGCTCTTCGACCGCGACCTGAACCTCGTTGCTAACTTCCTGCGCGACAAGTTCGCCAAGAAGCCCGCTATTGCAGAGGCAAACATCAAGGTCATCCAGGCTGGTTACGACTATGGTCACAACACCCACTCCTCGGCTACCAACGTCTATCGCGTGGAGTCAAAGTACAAGGAGCCGGGTCGCTATATGGACATCACCGGTAACAAGGCTACTGCCTACGGACTCATTGCCGCTGCCGAGAAGGCTGGCCTGCGTCTCTACTTGGGCAGCTACCCCATCACTCCTGCCACCGATATCCTTCACGAGTTGTCAAAGCACAAGTCGTGCGGTGTCATCACCGTACAGTGTGAGGACGAGATCAGCGGTGCAGCCTCAGCACTGGGAGCCTCTTTCTCTGGTGCACTGGGTGTCACCTCAACCTCTGGTCCTGGCATCTGCCTGAAGTCAGAGGTGATGAACCTCGCCGTCATCATGGAGTTGCCACTGGTTGTCATCGATGTACAGCGTGGTGGTCCTGCTACTGGTCTGCCTACTAAGTCAGAACAGACCGACCTGCTGCAGGCACTCTTCGGACGTAACGGTGAGAGTCCGATGCCCGTCATCGCAGCGCTGAGTCCTACCGACTGCTTCGACGCTGTCTATCAGGCTGCCAAGATCGCTTTGGAGCACATGACACCTGTCATCCTGCTCACCGATGCTTACGTCGCCAATGGTTCTGGTGCCTTCAAACTGCCTGAGATGGCAAAGCTCGACGCCATCAATCCTCCTTATGTTCCTGAGGAGCTGAAGGGTAAGTGGACACCCTATATGCGTGCCGAGAACGGTACCCGCTACTGGGCTGTACCTGGTCGCGAGGGTTTCGCACATATCCTCGGTGGACTGGAGAAGGACTCTAACACTGGTGCCATCTCGACGAATCCTGAGAACCACGACCTGATGACGCGCCTGCGCCAGCAGAAGATTGACAACATTCAGGTTCCCGACCTCGAAGTAGAGGGCGACGTCGCCGATGCCGACCTGCTCATCGTAGGCTTCGGTTCTACCTACGGCCACCTCCACTCTGCCATGGACGAGCTCCGCGCTAAAGGCCACAAGGTTGCCCAGGCTCAGTTCAAGTTCCTGAACCCGCTGCCCAAGAATGCTGCCGCTGTCCTCTCTAAATATAATAAGGTGGTTGTTGCCGAACAGAACATGGGTCAGTTGGCTGCCTACCTGCGCATGAAGGTCGATGGCTTCGTCCCCTACCAGTTCAATCAGGTCAAAGGTCAGCCGTTTATCGTAGAAGAGTTAGTCAACGCATTCGAGGATATTTTAAAGAAGTAAAGTAGATATGGAATATACAGCACAAGATTTTAAGAAAGGCCAGCCTCGTTGGTGCCCTGGTTGCGGCGACCACTTCTTCCTGGCTTCACTCCATAAGGCTATGGCCGAGATTGGCGTAGCCCCTGAGAACGTAGCAGTCATCAGCGGTATCGGCTGTTCCAGCCGTCTGCCTCACTACATGGCCACCTATGGCATGAACACCATTCATGGTCGTGCCGCTGCCATCGCTACCGGTGCCAAGGTTGCTAACCCTGACCTCACTGTATGGCAGGTATCAGGTGACGGTGACGGACTGGCTATCGGTGGTAACCACTTCATCCATGCCAACCGTCGTAACATCGACCTGAACATGATTCTCCTCAACAACCGCATCTACGGTCTGACGAAGGGTCAGTACTCCCCCACCTCACCCCGTGGCTTCGTGTCTAAGTCGAGCCCTTACGGTACCGTCGAGGATCCGTTCCGTCCCGCCGAGCTCTGCTTCGGTGCCCGCGGTCATTTCTTCGCTCGTTGTGTGGCTACCGATGCACAGGGTACTGTCGAGGTACTGAAGGCAGCTTACGAGCACAAGGGTGCCTCTGTCACTGAGGTGCTGCAGAACTGCGTCATCTTCAATGATGGCTGTCACGAGGCCGTCTATAACAAGGAAGGCCGTAAGAAGAACGCCATCTACGTACGTCATGGCGAGAAGCTCGTCTTCGGTGAGAACAACGAGTTCGGTCTCGTCCAGGAAGGCTTCGGTCTGAAGGTTGTAGAGATTGGTAAGGATGGCTACACCCTCGACGATGTTCTCGTTCACGATGCCCACTGCGAGGACAACACCCTGCAGTTGAAACTCGCCCTGATGGGTAACGGTGACGGTTTCCCCATCGCTCTCGGTGTCATCCGCGACGTGGATGCTCCCACCTACAACGATGCTGTTCATGCCCAATTGGCAGAGGTCAGTGGTCAGAAGAAGTACCACAACTTCACCGAACTCCTCGAAACCAACGACATCTGGACAGTACAATAACCTGTCCAGATGCCGCATTATCATAGAGAAACGGATTTCACAGTCGTGAAATCCGTTTTTGTTTCTGCTGGATGACTATTTCTCGTTGAAGCCGCGGAAAGATTTTTGTTTGTCGGTCAGAGCTACCTATTATATAGGTAGGTAGCTCCAACGACAAATGAGGATCCGCCAAAAAATCAGTTCGGTTGCTTCTAACTGCCAGTTAGGTCCGTCCGAACTGCCGGTCCGGTTGCTTCGGGCCATCAGCAATCAGACAGGAACCTAATATCCCTGTTGAAATCGGGGAAATTAGGATTCTTTCTTAGATTTCTTCTTTTTCTCTGCTTCTTCAGGCAGGACGGTGACACGGCGGTTCGTGGGGTCGCTGATGACATCGTGGACAATGGTGGTGACCTGGTCCTTCAATTCGGAGATAAACTGCTGGGCGTCGTACTTCTGTGCCTCGATATCGCGTAGCTTCTTCTCCCAGATACCTGTGAGCTCGCAACTCTTCAAGAGGTCTTCGCGGATGAGGTCGATGAGTTCGATACCAGTGGGTGTTGCCACCAGGCGCTTACGCTCCTTGCGGATGTAACGGCGCTTGAAGAGCGTCTCGATGATGGCGGCACGCGTAGAGGGGCGGCCAATGCCGTTCTCCTTCATGGCACGGCGCAGTTCCTCGTCTTCCACCAGTTTGCCGGCAGTCTCCATAGCGCGTAGCAGGGTGGCCTCGGTATAATAAGGTGGTGGCGTGGTCATCTTCTCCGTCAGCGTAGGCTGGTGAGGACCGCTCTCCCCCTTCTCGAAGGCAGGGAGGGTACGCTCTTCTTCCTCTTCGGGTTTCTTCTCGTCGTCATCTGTCTGCACATCCTTGGCATATACCGTGCGCCAGCCTGGATCGAGGATGGTACGGCCCGTGACCTTGAACTCGATGGCTTGTTCTGTAGGTTGCGACTCAGTCGCAATAGAACGAACTTCGCCGAGCACCGTGGTCTGCGCATACTTACAGTCGGGATAGAAGGCGGCGATGAAGCGACGAGCCACGAGGTCGAAGACCTTACGCTGCATGTCGGTGAGTGCCGATGGAATCATACCGGTGGGGATGATAGCGTGGTGGTCGGTGACCTTCGACGAGTCGAAGACTTTCTTCGATTTCGGCAGGGGCTTGCCACCCAAGGGACGCACGAGGTCGGCATAGGGTGCCATACCGGCATGCTTCACCTGGAACAGACCGTTCATAGTCTGTGGACACTTGGCATAGACATCGTCGGGCAGGAAAGTGGTATCGACACGCGGATAGGTGGTCAACTTCTGCTCGTAGAGCTGCTGGATGATGTTCAGCGTGGTCTCTGCAGAGAAACCGAACTTTTTGTTGCAATCTACCTGCAGAGAGGTGAGGTCATAGAGCGAGGGCGGTGTCTCTTTGCCATTCTTCTTCTCGACCTGCGTGATGGTGAACGGCTTGCCCTCGATGGTCTTAAAGGCCTGCTCACCCTCTTCCTTCGACGTAAACTTACCCTTAGTAGCAGTAAACGTGGTGTCGCGATAGACGGTGGCGAGTACCCAGTAAGGTTCGGGCTTGAAGTTATCAATCTCTTTCTGACGATTGACAATCAAAGCCAGCGTAGGCGTCTGGACACGACCTATAGACAGTACCTGACGGTTCTGCCCGTACTTGATAGTGTAGAGGCGCGTGCAGTTGATGCCTAACAGCCAGTCGCCGACGGCACGGCTGAGGCCCGCCATATAGAGTGACTGGTACTGGTTCTGGTCTTTCAGCGTGGCAAAGCCCTCACGGATAGCCTCATCCGTCATACTGGAAATCCACAGGCGCTGCACGGGACACTTGGCACCCGCCTTCTGCATCACCCAGCGCTGGATGAGTTCACCCTCCTGACCGGCGTCACCACAGTTGATGATGCCTTCAGCGGCCTGCATCAGTCGTTCAATGACGGCAAACTGTTTCTTGATGCCTTCGTCTTCCTTCAGGCGGATGCCGAAGCGTGGGGGAATCATCGGTAGGGCCGTCAGACTCCACGCCTTCCACATGGGCGTATAGTCCTCTGGCATCTTCAACTCACACAGGTGACCGAACGTCCACGTCACCTGGTAGCCGTTACCTTCCATATATCCGTCGCGGCTGGCTGTTGCCCCGATAATACGGGCAATATCCTTCGCCACACTGGGTTTCTCTGCAATACAAACTATCATACGAGGTGCAAAGGTACGAAAAAAATCGTAATTCGTAATTAGTAATTCGTAATTATTTTGTAACTTTGCAATCGCAATGATTGATAGAGCGACAGTAGATAAGATTATGGACGCCGTGAACATCGTGGATGTCGTAGGCGAGTTCGTTAACCTCCGCAAGTCGGGTGTTAACTACAAGGGCCTGTGCCCGTTCCACGACGACAAGACGCCGTCGTTCATGGTGTCGCCGGCACGCCAGATATGCAAGTGTTTCTCGTGTGGCGAGGGTGGCAATGCCGTGAACTTCCTGATGAAGCACGAGCAGATAACCTATCCAGAGGCCCTGCGCTGGTTGGCGAAGAAATACAATATCGAGATTCAGGAGCGCGAGCTCAGCGACGACGAGAAGCGTGAGCAGAGCGAGCGCGAGTCGATGTTTGTGGTCAACGAGTGGGCGTGCCAGTATTTCCATAACATCCTGAAGAACAATGTAGATGGTATGGCCATTGGCAAGCAGTACTTCCGCAGTCGTGGCATCCGCGACGATATCATCGAACGTTTCCAGCTGGGCTTTGCCCTCAACAAGCGTGACGCCCTGGCCAACGAGGCGAAGCGCAAAGGATATAAAGAAGAGTTCCTGCTGAAGACGGGCTTGTGTATTGAAAATGAAAAAGGTGTTTATGACCGCTTTGCAGGTCGTGCCATCTTCCCGTGGCTAAACGTCAGTGGTAAGGTGGTGGCCTTCGGTGGTCGAAAGCTGGATGCCGCCACGAAGGGCGTGCAACAGAAATACGTCAACTCGCCCGACTCCGAAATCTATCATAAGGAACGCGAGCTCTATGGCATCTATCAGGCGAAGAAAGCCATCGTCAAGGAAGACTGCGTATATATGGTGGAGGGCTATACCGACGTCATCGCCATGCACCAGTGCGGCTTGGAGAATGTCGTAGCCAACAGTGGCACGGCGCTGAGCAACTATCAAATACGCCTATTGCACCGCTTTACCCCGAACATCGTGCTGCTCTACGACGGTGATGAGGCAGGTATCCATGCCGCCATGCGTGGTACGGACATGTTGTTGCAGGAAGGTATGAATGTGAAGGTGCTGCTGTTGCCCGATGGCGACGACCCCGACTCGTTTGCCCGCAAGCATACCGCTCAGGAGTTCAAAGAGTATATCCAGCAGCACCAGACGGACTTCATCCAGTTTAAGACCGACCTGTTGTTGAAGAACGTTACCGACCCCATCAAGCGTGCGGAGGCTATCAACAACATCGTGCGTTCGGTGAGTGTCATTCCTGACCCTATCGTGCGTGCCACCTATATCACCGAGTGTTCGCGTCGTTTGGAGGTCAACGAGCGCACGCTGATAACCCAGACCAACAAGTTCATTGCTGGCGACAGGGAGGAACAGCGTAAGATAGAGGAGCGCGAGCAACAGCGACAGCCTCAGCCTGCCGCTGCCATCGACAATTTCGGCCTGCACAGTCAGCAGGAACAGGCTTCGGAGGTGGAGCGACTGATTATCCAGAACGTGATTCGTCATGGCGAGGAGATTATCTTCGAGGGACTGGAGACGGATGACGGCGGTACGGTGGACCTGAATGTGGCACAGTATGTGGACTACGACCTGTCGAGCGACGGACTGACGTTTGGCAATGCACTGTATAACACCGTCCTGCAGGAGGCTGTGGAGCACTCGGCAGAACCAGGGTTCAAGGCGCTGAACTACTTCATGCAACACCCCGACCCTGCCATCAGTCAGTTGGCCACCACGCTGGGCATCGACAACCACCAGCTGAGCAAGAGTTTCGAGATGAAGAACAGCGAGGCATCATTACGCCAGCGTGTACAACACCTGATTCTCGACTTCCGTCTGGACATCGTCAACGGTCACCTGAAGGAACTGCAACAGAAGTTGAAGGCAATGGGTACAAACATGACGGAACTGAAAATGCTGATGGAAGACTACAAGCAGACACAGGAACTACGCAACGCACTGGCGAAGGAACGAGGCTCGGACGTCATTGTATAATTACGAATTGAGAATTACGAATTGAAGGGTGGAAGGATTATTATATATAATAGGTGTAGCGCTGGCGTGGATAGTGATAGCAGTAGCGATCATTCACGTCATCATGGATAACCGGCAACCCGCCAAGACGATGGCGTGGGCACTGGTCATCTTCTTCATACCTGTCGTCGGCATCATCTTCTACCTCTTCTTCGGCATCAACCACCGCAGGGAACGACTGGTCAGCCAGCGTTCGCTGGACCAGTTGACCAAGCGTTCCATGCTGAACTTCGTGGAACAGGAGGATTTCCGCGTACCCGACAGGCAGCGCCAGCTGGTGGACCTGTTTATCAACCAGAGCATGTCACTGCCCTTCAAGGACAATCAGATAGATATCATCACTGACGGCTATGCTTTCTTCCCCGAACTGCTGAAGGATATCGCTGAGGCTCAGCACCATATCCACCTAGACCTGTATATCATGGAGGATGACGCATTGGGCAGAATGATAGCCGATGCACTGATGGAAAAGGCTCGTCAGGGCGTGGAGGTGCGTCTGATATACGATGATGTGGGGTGTTGGAAGGTTGACCACCGCTTTTTTGAGCGGCTGCGTGACGCTGGCGTGGAGGTGGCACCATTCCTGCCCGTACGCTTCCCTTCGTTCACGTCGAAGGCGAACTACCGTGACCACCGTAAAATCATTGTCATTGACGGACGGATAGGTTATGTAGGAGGCATGAATGTAGCCCTGCGCTATGTGAAGGGTACTGGACGACAGCCGTGGCGCGACACCATGTGGCGACTGACGGGAGGTGCTGTATATGCCTTGCAACGAGCATTCCTCGTGGACTGGTACTTCGTAGATCGCACACTGATTACAGACCGACAATATTATCCGCCCAGAGAGCATGACGAGCGGAACGTGGTCAATAATTGTGTGGTGCAGGTGGTAACCAGTGGACCGACAGCGCACTATCCGGAGATTATGCAGGGCTTCGTGCGCACCATTCTGGCAGCACGGCGCTATGTCTATATTGAGACACCTTACTTCCTGCCCAACGAACCCGTGCTCTTTGCCCTGAAGACAGCAGCAGTGGGCGGTGTGGATGTGCGCATCATCTGTCCGATGAACCCAGAGGCATTCTTCATCGACTGGGCATCACGCTCGTACCTTCGTGAGTTGCACGAAGCGGGTGCCAAGGTCTATCTCTATCAGGCCGGCTTCATGCATGCGAAGACGATGGTCACGGATGATACGCTATCGACATGTGGTTCTACGAACCTCGATATCCGCTCCTTTGAGAATAACTTCGAGGTCAACGCCTTTGTCTATGACGAAGGAATGGCACTGAGAATGAAGAAGGTATTCCTGGACGACCAGAAGCAGAGCGTGGAACTGAGTGAGGTACCCCGACGAAACCATCCTCGCTTCGGGGCACGACTGCTGGAATCACTTACTCGCCTGGTGTCACCACTACTTTAAACAACGAGAAGTTGACACTGCCGTAACTGCGGTGTTCCACGAAGTGGGGATGCTGAGAGAAGTCGTAGTCTTTGCCGTGTTCAAGGACGAAGAGACCATCAGGGGTTAAGAGTTGTTTCTCGAGGATGAGGTCGGGAAGCTGGGGGAGTTCCTTCAGGGCGTAGGGCGGGTCGGCAAAGATGAAGTCATACTGCTGCTTGCAACTCTTAAGGAAACGGAATACATCGCCGCGGATGGGGATAATGTTGGTAGCCCCAAGCTTTTTGACACATTCTTGGATGAAGCGGTGGTGGTCACGGTCCAGTTCTACGCTGACCACCTGGCCACAGCCACGCGACAGGAGTTCCAGGGAGATGCTACCTGTACCAGAGAAGAGGTCGAGAGCCTGAGCACCCTCGAAGTCGATGTACTGCACCAGCACATTGAAGATGTTCTCCTTGGCAAAGTCCGTCGTAGGACGGGCCTTGAAGGTGCGGGGTATGTCGAAATGACGACCCTTATATTTTCCTGTAATGATTCTCATCGGCCTTTGATATATAAGGTCATCAGGTCGTACGGCATGCCCTTGATCTGACTGACGGGAGCACGGTTGAACTCTCCAGAAGGATTGATATAGAAGACGCGCTTCACAAAACGCTGGGCCTCCTCCAACAGTTGGTCACGCTCAGGGATGTCGCCCACAAGGTGCAGTTCGTCATGTACTGCCTCCATCGTCAGCTGTTTCCAGACCGCCAACAGGTAGTAGAGTGCATCGTTGGGATTGTTGACGGCAAAGCTGTTGCAGAACTTAAAGCGGTTCTGTCCGAAGCTGAAGACCTCCATACGACGATCGTGGAAATAGGCGTAGAGTTTCTGGTGCTGACCGGTATAGCTGCGCTGGTGCAGGTGGCGCCAGACAGGAGCAACAGCCGCTGTATAGCGTACATCGTCGAAGGTGTTGTCGATGACGCCGCGCAGGTCTTTCTGCACGGAGAAGAGCACGACGGCATTCAGGTCGGGCAGCACGGTATACATCACCTGTTGCTGATTCATGTCGGTGAAAGCATGGTGGTAAAGCGTATCGCTCTCTGCCTCATTGAACTCATTGGTAGGCACCATCAGCGTGGGGGTGTCAACCATCACGAGGACACGTTCAAAACTGTCCTCCAGCAAGGGCAGCGTGCGCAGTGCCTCACGCAGATTGGCAGCCATCGAGATACTGCTGTTCAGTGCATAGTCTTCGAATTCTACATCGCTACCGTCGGCCACAGAGAACGAGAGGCGTCCTCTGCTGATACGTATTACAAGTCGTTTCAGTCTGTTGTCCATTTATGTCATGATGCTCAGCACGCACAGCACAGCCAAGGCCAGTGCTACGAGTGCCAGCAGGATATTTGTTTTGTGAATACTTGTCATTTCGCCTGCAAAGTTACGATTAAGCGAGGAAAGAACAAAATAAAATGCAATATATTTTCTCTTTCGAGCAATAGTTGTATTCACTGCAAATCCTTGTCAACCATGGCCGACACACAGGAGTCGGACCATACGTTTTCTGCTGTTTCAACCATGTCGATGATGGTGTAGATGGGCAGGATGATGCCAAGAATGGCGACAGGTGCACCGATGCCCGACATAAGCGAGAGGGTGAGGAAATAGCAGCCCATGGGCACGCCGGCATTGCCGACAGCCGAGACGACGGAGACGAGTATCCACAGCAGGATGGTGTCCCACGTAAGAATCGTTCCACCATTCTGCATCACGAAGAGTGAAGTGACGAGGATAAAGGCGGCACAGCCGTTCATATTGATGGTGGTACAGATGGGCAGTACGAAGCGTGAGATGTTCTTATGGATGCCCAAACGACGCTCGGCAGTGTCCATCGTGACAGGTAGCGTAGCGGCACTGCTCTTGGTAAATAGCGCCATGAGTACGGCAGGCATCATGCGACTCAGTACGTGAATGGGGTTGAGGCCGCGTATCAATAAGAACAGGGGCAGGACAACGAAGAACTGGATGACATTGCCACCTAAGACCACGAGTACATATTTGCCAATGCTGTCAGCCACCACACCTGCCGTTACCTGAGCCGACAACTGAGCCGCAAAGGCTACGATGCCAAGGGGCAGGGTCCAAATGAGCCAATGAATTAACAGGAAGAGCAGTTCTTGCAAACCCACCAGGAATTTTACCACCACCGCTTTGTTCTCCGACTCCGGCAGTTTCGACAATCCTATACCGACAGCAAAGGCCAGCAGGAGTAGTGATAGCACATTGCCATCAAAGAAAGGTTTGACAATGTTGTTGGGAATGACACTGATGATATGTTCGATGTATGATGTCTGAGGGCTAATGTCTGAGGCCTGAGTACCGTTGTTGATAGTCTCGACGGGCAGATTGCCTGGAGCTATCAACACATACAGCACAGCACCCACAGCGGCAGCAGCGAAGGTAGTGAGCAGCGTGTAGGTCAGCGTATGACCAAAGATGCGCCCTGAACCTTTCGAACCAAAGGTGGCGAAGGTGGTGATGACCGCCAACACGATGGTTGGTACGGCCAGCAGTTGGAACAGTCGCGTATAGACCGTTGCCACGAAATTCATTACTTCGTCGTATCGCACCAGTCTGCATAGGTGGTGTAACGTTTGTCGAAGAGGTTCTCGATGCCCAAGCGCATAGCTAATTGAGAATTGAGAATTGTGAATTGATAATTTGCCGAGAGGTTCACGATGGTCCATGCGGGCGTCTCCGTCTCGCCATACTTCTTGCCGTATCTCGTTTGTCTGGCGTTGCCCTGCACCTCAGCCTTGCCTTGGAAACGGCCGAAGTGGACACCCACACTCGTGGTGTATGAGAAGGGCGAAATCATGGGGAGCGACTCACCCTCATCGTCTTGTCCCAAGGCATATCCCAATCGTGTGTTCCACGTCAGCCAGGGCTGTATCTTCCATTGCGTAGTCAGCGAGAAATTGGCTATCGTGGCATGTGAGATGTTGCCATACACCTTGACGCCCTCAGCACCAACGGTCATCGCACTGAGACGGTCCTCGAACTGTCCGATGATGTAGTTGGAGAAGAAGAAAGCGTTGACGTCACCTGAAACCTGAAACTTGGAACCTGAAACCTGATAGCCAGCATTTACCTCTATCGCACTCTCATTCTTCAAGCGTGGGTTACCAATGTAGTCGTACTGGTCGTAGGTGTTGTTCAGATAGTAACCGTAGGCCTCCGTCACCGTGGGTGCACGACTGCCCCAGCCAGCTCCAACACTCAGTTGAGAGTTGTGAATGGAGAGTTGGTAGTTGGCAGCGATGCGGCCTGTCGTCTGGTGATACTGCTGCTGCATGCCAGGGAAGAAGACGCTCAGCGCATGATAGCCCTCTTCGTTGTTCAGTCGCTGCTGTTGCCACGCCACTTTTGCTGATATGTTCAGTGTATGAGCAGAGCCTAGTCGGATGCGGTCACTGAGCGCCACACCCGTATTCAGCGTCCCTACGTCGGGCCACGTCACCATATACATCGGTGCTGCACCGCCAGGATACATCGTCATGTCGGCAAACAGACGATTGTAGTAGAGGTCGTAGTTGACCGTCAGTTCATGGGCACCCTTGTTAGCTCGTACTAGACTGTACAATCCCGTCGTCCAACTCTTGCCAGGCATGTCCATGTGAATCTGAACATCAGGGCGCGTGGTGTCGTCCATCACGTGGGTGATATGGTTGTAATACACCTTCGTCTCCCACGACTGCACCAGTCGCTCTTCCCACAGTCGCTTGTATGACAAAGAGGTGATGAAAGCCTCGGCCTTTGCCACATCCATGTTTAGGGCAGGGTAGCCCACATTGGTGGCACGGTCGAAGATGAAGGTGCCCTCGATGGCATCTTGTGGGGAAAGACGGAAACCGAAGTTATCGTAGGCGTTGATCTTCTGGAACTGTGAGAAAGAAACTTCTCTGCCACCGCCTTCCTTGTAGTTGTCGGCATGACGGTAGAAGACGCCGCCATTGGTGTAGAACGACTTGGAGGAATACGACGCCTCGCCACCATACACCTGCAGATGGCCATTACTCTCGTAACCAGCATCAGCCCCTAGCTTCCATTCAGGATGATATAAGAACCCCGCCTTGCGCAGTTTCAGGTCCAACGAACCACCAATGTTGCCAGTAGCCTGCGGATTGCCGTTCAATCCTGAGTTCAGCAGGATGCTCTGCAGGTTGCTACTCTCCACATAGCTCGTCACAGGGTCCATCTTGTCCGTGCAGGCATAGAATATCTTCATGCCGTCGATGGTGGTTGACACGCGTTCCATCGCCATGTTGTTCACCACAGGTTCCCAGGCATACGAGCCACGACGCACCAGACTGACGTTCTTCAGTTCCTTCAAGTGTTCATCGATACTGGCCACCTGTCCCTTTACTGAACGTCGTCCGCCTTGTCCTTTAGAAACGACCACCACCTCGTCCAAATGCTGTGGCTCGGTGGCGGTCGTGTCCGACAATATTATGAATGATAGCAAAATAGTTTCTATAATCATATTGTTACATCCCAGAATAACGTACTTCCTTCTTCACCCCCAGCAACTACATTGCCTTCACTGTCTTTCACCTTCAGGTGAATGCGCCAGAGTCCCGTCATCGTCAGATTGATAGTACCTTGATAGCTGCCGTCCTCCTGTTTTATGAGTGGCGTATTATTGGGTGACGTGTGGTTGCCCATGTCAGGCATGCGTGGGTCGATGTCCACCGTAAATGTCTCTGTAGCCAACGCATAAGGTGTAGTGATGGGGTTGCTCTTCTTTGACACGTAGGCTTTGATATTGTTCGTGCCCGTCTTCCAGTCCGTGGGATTTACCAGCGAGAGGAAGAACGTGTCGTCACCAACCTTGAACGACTTCAGCCATACCTGTCCGTCTGGCAGCGCACTGACCACGATGTCTTTCTTCTCCATACCTCCCGTCTTGCCCAGCACATCAACCTCGTAGGAGTATGTCCATGAGCCGTTCTCACTGGTGTTCATCAGGAACGACACCCAGACGCGCTTGACAGCAAGGTAGTCGTAGTTGACAATCCTCGACTTATCAGAGACAGGAGTGCTGTGATACATGTTCATCTTGGACATATACATCAGTGGTGAGTTGCTGGTCACTGTCAGATCCTTGATATAGTTACCCGTCTCCTTCTTGGTGGAGACAAAGTATATGTCATTATACCCCGTGTGGAAACCTCCCGTCTTGGTATAGACATAGACGTTGTACTTGCCATCGATTTCCGTCGTAAGCTCTGGAACAAGCTGGACAGTCTGGAGGAAATTGTAGGTATTCAGTGCCTCCTCGGCAGAGCAGCAGTCTGCATCGTCGGTAATGGTAATACCAGGAATTTCAATACCTGCCTGTACGCCATCGTCGTTACTGTTGCAAGCTGTCAGGGCTACAACGTATAAAATTAAAAACAATCCTTTTACTTTCTTCATAATCCTTACCTTTTTTAATAAAGTTATACATGTTTCTTTTCTGAGTGCAAAGTTACGGTGAAATCCGTATTCTCACAATCCCAATGATGCGGCATTTGCATACCACAAATAGGGTATTTGATAATAGAAAAGAGGACTGACAACTGTCAGTCCTCCGTTTCTTAGGTGAATGTATTGGTTTAATATCCAGGGTTCTGGGGAGTGATGCCCAGGCTCTCGCCACTCTTACCAACAGGAATGGGGAAGCGATAGTACTTAGCCTGACGATTGTCATACTTGGCATGCAGGTGCTTGTAGGTCTTGGCAAAGAACTCGTTGACCACCTTACCATTTCTGCCAATGTTGCCAGCGGTAGCATAGCTCTCATCAAAGTACTCATTGTTCTTGACGCTCTCGAGGTCTTTGATGACATCCTTCCAACGTGCAAGGTTGAACCACTCTTTCTGCTCGTAGACGAACTCCAGTCCCCACTCACGCTTTACATCGTCGAGTGTTACAGTGGCGAGGTTGTGAGTGTTGTCGCCATAGGCGCGCTGACGAATCTGGTTGATGGCATCCTTAGCCTCGTCAGCTCGGCCAAGAAGTACCAATGCCTCTGCCTTGTTGAGCAACACCTCAGCATAGCGCAGTTCAACACGGTCTAGGTCGTTCAGCTTGTAGCACTCGCCAGGACCCTCAGAGCCACGATCTACAAACTTACCATAGCGGGGCAGGGTAACAGGGGCCTTGAACTGGGCAATGCTATCACCTGATGCGTCGTAGAGCTCATCAATGTAGCTGACATCACGACGCTTGTCGGCCTTGTCCCAAGCAGCAAGGAAGGAGTCCTGAGCGGGTGAGAGGTGGTTCTCCTGTTCTACATTGAAACCGAAGGTCCATGAGCAGTGTACCTGATGGTTACCCGTACCTACAGCATCACCGTCGTGTACGAAGGTCAGAATCTTCTCGTCCTTGGTGGCCTCATTATCCTTACCCCAGATGCTGGCAAAACTGCTGTTCAGTTTGTAGCCTGTCACCTTGTTAGCATACTCTACAGCCTTTTCAAGTCTTGCTGGAGTGTAAGAAGGAGCAGGGTCGGTTGTCTGGTCCTTGATGGCATTGATCTGGTCATAGGTCAGCGGGTTGCTACCCCAGTCCAGATAGACGCGTGAAAGCAGACCATAGACGGCAGCCTTTGTGGGAACAGAGGGCAGTGAAGCCGATGTGGGCAGTCCTTCGGCAGCCTCTTCCAGGTCTTTCACAATCTGTGTGTAGATCGCATCGATGCTGGCACGGGTCTTTGTATCGCCATTGGTTGATGTATAGAGAGGTACTTCACCCCACAGTCTGACGAGCACGTGATAACCCAGGGCACGAGCCAGTTTGGCACGGGCAATGGCTTCCTTCTTGGTTTGTTCACTGACACCTGTTGCTGCGGTAATCTTCTCAATAGCATCGTTGGCATTAGAAACGGCAGAGTTCTTGTTGTACCAACGGTTGACGAAATAGACATTCGTAGGAGTCAGCTCGTGACGGCTGATCAATGGTCCGTCAGCACTCTCCGGTCCCTCAAAAGAGTGGGTCTTCGATGTGAAGGTCTCTACGATGAAAGACAGTCCGAAGGCCTTATGATAATACTCGAACAGAGCATTGTCTGCCAATGCCAGAGCCTGCTGGCGTCTGAATGGTGTTCGACTCGTCGTTGTTGTCACTGCTGCAGGATGTTGTTACACCTGAAATCGATAATGCCAGAATGGCACTTACTAAAGTCTTACTAATCTTTTTCATACTTCTTTCTTTTTTTGTTAATACTACTATTGAAAATGGTTTATTGTTTCTGTCAGAAAGTCAACTCTACACCAAGCGTAAAACTGCGTGAGGCAGGGTAGTCGCCCATATCCACACCACTTTGTATCTCTGGTTCATAACCCTTATAGTTGGTAATGGTGAAGAGGTTCGTAGCTGTAGCCGTCAAGTGAAGGTCCGCTTTCACAAAACGTACAGGAATGGTATAGCCCACTGTCAGTGTCTTCAGCTTGAAATAGTTGGCGTCTTCTATGAAGCGGCTGTCGATATAGCTGTATGGACGCACGTCGGTAACTGCCGGATAGATGTTGCTGGGATTCTCTGCCGTCCAACTGTCGAGGATGACGGATGAGACGTTGTAGCAGTCGGTGGGACTTTCCAGCGTGCGGCGCAACGAGTTGTAGATTTGGCCGTTTGCCGTTCCCTGAAACTGTATGAAGGCATCTAAACGTCCAAACTTCAGGCTCGACGATAGTCCGTAGTTAATGTCTGGATGTGAGTGTCCCAAGATGACACGATCGAACTCGTTTACTTTTCCGTCGCCGTTGATGTCGCGGAACTTCTCCTGTCCTACCTTTGGACGGCTGCCGTTTTGTGTAGGCAGTTTCGATATGTCCTCGTCGGCCTGTACCACACCGTCGAACACGAGACCATAGAAGGAACCTACTGCTTCTCCTTTGCGTAGGATGGTATAGCTGTTGACGTTCAGTTCATCATAGTCACCAAGACTTGTCACCTCATTCTTATTATAGCCCAGGTTCGCCTGGATATTCCAAAGGAGGTGCTTGTTTCTGACAGGCGTAAGATCTACTGAAATCTCGAAGCCTTTGTTCTCTACGTTACCAACATTCTGGAGTTGTGAGGAGACACCATATTTGGCCACATCAACAGGCACGTTCAGCAATAGGTCTAGGGTCTTCTTCTGGTAGTACTCCACCGTAATGCCTATGCGGTCTTGCAAGAACGAAGCGTCTATACCGATATTACCCGACACGGTGGTCTCCCACTTCAGATTGCTGTTGGCAGCATTCGACTTGGTGTAGTGTACATTACCTCCTGTGGTGCTGGTAGTATAGGCTGTCGAGTATTGGTAGTCGCCAATCTCCTGATTACCTACAGTACCTATAGAAGCACGGAGCTTCAGGTTGCTCAGCCATTTCTGGCTTGCCAGAAAACGCTCACGGTTGACATTCCATGAAAGACCGAGTGAGGGGAACAGGCCCCAGTTATGGTTCTGTGAGAAGCGTGAAGAACGGTCGGCACGGAAGGTAGCGGTAGCATTATACCTGTCAAGCAACGTGTAGTTGATACGTCCGATGAGTGAGTGCAGGTTTGACGAGCTCTCACCAGAGAGAGGGGCTGCAAATAGACTACCTCCTGATAGGTTGTTCTGCTTCAGGCTCTCGTCGGTGTACTTACTTGATGAGCCTGTCAGGAAAGTACGATTGGTAGTCTGATAGGTATAGCCTACCAGCGCATCCAACTGGTGCTTTCTTCTGAAGTTGTGTCGGTAGTTGAGTGTAAACTCCGTCTGCCAGGTTTCCAGGCGACGTTTGGCAATGCTACCCGTACCGCTGTTGGCAAGACCTAACGCTGTATAGTGAGGTGCAAAATAGTTCTGTGTCAGGTTGTCAAGGTCGAAACCTAAGCAGGCCTTACCAACCAGTCCGTCAGCAAATTCGTAGGTCAGACTGGCATTACCAATGATATCGTCATCGATAGACTGTGCCACACTGTTTTCCAAGTCTGATACGGGGTTTGCCGCAATATCTCCCATGGCGAAATAGGCATATTCATAGGGATTGGTATAGTTGTATGAACCATCGGCCTTGTAGATGGGCACTACTGGGGGCATGAGCAAGGCATAGGTCAAAGAGTTGGTGATTCCGCCCTGATAAGGAGAGGAATTGAACGAGACACCAGTGGTTGTGGTCAGGCCATCTTGCTTGTTACGACTGACATTCAGTGCAGCCTCTACAGTGAGTTTGTCCGTCAATCTACGGTCTGCATTCAGACGCAGTGCCGTACGATTGAAGCCAGTGTTCAGTACGATGCCCTTTTGATCAATGATGTTAGCACCCAACAGGAATCTGGTTTTTTCGTCGCCGCCGCTGATGGTCAGATTGTGTGAATGGCTGACTGTTGAACGCAGCACAGCATCCTGCCAGTCAGTACCTGCACCCAGTGCATCGATTTGCTCGTCGGTATAGCCTCCCTTGTTATAGAAATACTGCTTCTGATAGCGGGCCCACTCTGTAGCATTCAGCACGCTGAGCTTTTTTGACGGAGTGGCATAGGTCAGCTGGTACTGGTATTTGATATTTGTCTGGTCGCGCTTACCCTTTTTGGTGGTGACGATGATAACGCCATTGGCACCGCGTGAACCATAGATGGCGGTGGCGGAGACATCCTTCAATACCTCTATAGACTCAATGTCGTTAGGGTTGATAAGACTCAATGGACTGATGCCACCACTGATGCCCGTGCCACGCTCACCCGTGCTGAGGGTACCACTCTCCTTATAATATAAGAGACCATCAATGACATAGAGTGGTTCATTGTTTGCACTGATGGAGTTGCCTCCGCGAATACGAATTGATGAGCCACTACCTGGCTGACCGGAAGTCGTGACTTGTACGCCAGCAACAGAACCGGCTAATAGGGCATCGGCAGTTGGAAACACATTGTTGTTAAGGACATCCTTACTGATGGTTGTCACGCTACCCGTCAGCTGGGTACGCTTCTGTGTGCCATAGCCCACAACCACGACTTCGTCGAGTTTGTGGCTTTCCTCTTTCAGCGCTACGACAATATCGTCATCATCTCCTTTTACTTGGATACTCTGCTGTTCATATCCGATATAACTTATTTTCAGTTCTGAGGGGAATGCAGCCACATCAATACTGAAGTTACCTTCAGCATCCGTTGTCACACCCAGGTGTGTGCGTGAATCATATACTGTAGCACCAATAATTGCTTCGCCTGTGCCGGCGTCGGTTACCTTTCCTATAATAGGTGTAGCCGACGCCACTACATGGAAAACAATGGCTAAAGTGAATGCTGTTATGCGTGTTGTCTGAAAACTCTTCATACCTTCTTATCCTTATTTTTTTGTTTCTGGGTGCAAAGGTACGGCGGTTTTTACACCCCCACAATCCCCTTGATATGTCATTCCGTATACCGCATGCATGGTATTTCACTATTTTATGCCGTTTTTCGCTATAAAAATACTACCTTTGCACCCAAATTAGAATAGACGATGGCAATACAAGATGCAATATTTCGTAGGAGTGAGTTGCTGTTAGGCAACGAGGCGATGGAGCGTATCGCCCAGAAGCGAGTCATTATCTTTGGCGTAGGCGGTGTAGGCTCATGGTGTGCTGAGAGTCTGGTGCGTAGTGGTATCCGACAGTTGACAATTGTCGACTCAGATCGTGTGTGCATCACGAATATCAACCGCCAACTGATGGCAACAACGAAGACAGTGGGGCTGGTGAAGGTGGATGCACTGAAGGAGCGTCTGCTGACCATCAATCCTTCTGCAGACATTACGGCCCTGCAGAAGATTTTTACAGAGGAAACAGCTGGAGAGTTTCATTTGGAGGACTACGACTACATCATCGATGCCATCGACTCATTGAAAGACAAGGCAGCACTTATTCTGTTGGCTTGTCAGACGAAAGCGAAGTTCTTTTCGTCGATGGGTGCTGCTCTGAAACTAGATCCTACACGTATTCAGATTACGGAGTTCTGGAAAGTGAAAGGCGACCCGCTGGCTCGTGCCCTTCGTAACAAGTTTAAGAAAGAGAAGCTGTTTCCCAAACGGAAGTTCCAGTGTGTATATAGCGACGAACTGCTGAAGAATATGGGACATAACGCTACCTGTGGCACAGAGCAGTGCATGTGTCCGAAAGCAAAAAATGGTCCAGGCGACCCCAGTCTCCTGAACCATGAATGGTGTTCATCGAAAGCCCAAATCAACGGTACCCTTGCCCACATCACCGCCATCTTTGGCTTTATGTTGGCAGGTCTCGTTGTTCAGGATGCGACGGCAAAATAGTCCTTATTTTTTGTTTGAAACAGGAATGGTACCAGTCTGAGCATCCACCTTTTGGGGAGAGCTCTTCACCTCCTTGGCCTCATACTTAATTTTCTTGAAGCCTTTGATGATGTTGTCGATAGTAGTCTTGTCGGCGTCATATTCAATGGTAACGGTCTTGTCCTTGAGATTAGTTTTGATACTCTTAATGCCTTTCTCAAAACGGATGTTCTCTTTGATTTTCTTCTCGCAGTTGTTGCAATGCATCTCAGGGTTGGTGGTCAGCATCACCGTCTTTATGTCTTTGGCCATGCAAACACTTGTGAATGCTAAGGCCAATAAAAGTGCTTTTGTTCTCATATCTTTATCCAGTTTAATCTGATTCCAAAATAATAGATAGCTCCATGCATGGGTCCCCACACCATCGTTGCATCGAAATTCGGGCCCCAAGGGTTGCTAGCGTCAATAATAGGTTTTTTCTGTTGACGAGCCGTGATGTTCTCACCGCCAGCATAGATGCTCCAGTTGCGGAAGAATCGTGTCACTTGCGCATTCAGTTGTTCATAACCATTATAATGATTGTCCCACGATGGCTGGCCATTGGCCGTTGTATAGGCATCTGGCAGTCGACCGCCTCCGTTCAGTTGCAGGGTAACATCAAACTGCCACTTTCCTAATCCAGGCTTATACTGAGCCGTGATGAGTCCCTTGTATTTGTTGGTAAGTGGTTTTTCACGCAGCACACCGCCGTAGGTTGCTTTCACGTTGGTACGACGATAGGTGGCTGTGAGCGAGAAGTCCTCGAATAGCGGATAGGTGACTTCCACCTGCCACGTGTTTGAATAGCTGTCGCCTTTGAGGTTGGTGAAATGGATGGCATGCGGATCACTATCCATATCAATGAGCAACTGATGCAGGAAGGAGGTGTAATAATACTCAGCATTTAATTCCAGTCTCTTATCGCCAATGGGGATGTTCAAAGCGACACTCAGACCATAATTCCAAGCCTCCTCTTGGTCAAGGTCGCTATCGATAATCATCTGTCTGCTGCTGGCTAGCATGTAGTTATACTCTGCCATCACATGGTTCGTACGATATCCCTTTCCGATAGAGCCACGCAGGGTGAGCACATCACCAAAGGGTGAGTATTTCAGATGCATGCGAGGCGTGATGAACGATCCATAGATATTACTGTTGTCCCATCGCAAGCCACCCATCAGCGTGAACTTCTCACCTATTTTATATGTATATTGGGCATAGACACCTGGCGTGGTCTCGTCGAAATCAAACTGGTCGTGGTTGAGGCTCACGCCTGTAGACAGACTATGATGCTCATTGAAGTCTGTCTCAAACATCAGCGAGGCATAGCCGTTGCGCTGGTCGGTGTTATATTGCTGGTGACCATAGAGCGCATTCTCATGGTGTAGCGAACCAGAGAGGATTAGCGCGATGTTCGAACCATGCTCTGGGTCGAAAATAAAGGCATTCTTGGCGAAGGCCTCATAGCGCTCGTTGGTAATGTCGATAGTATAGGGGTGAGTGGTAAGAGAGGAGTGGTGAGAACTAATCTGTCCGCTCTCGCGATGCTCTTTCAATCCCTTGATGGCCGCTTGGAAGATATAGTTGTCGCCCATATATGCCCAGCGGTTCATCAACGAACCCTGTCTCACCTTCGGCATATCAGCAAAACCATCATCGTTCTCATCATGTGCCTTGTCAAGTATCTCATAGTGGCCTAAGAATGCCATACTCCAGCGGTTGGAGAGTTCAAGATTCGCTCCCAGATTAGCCTCCACCTTGTTTTTGGTATTATAAAAGAGGTTGGCGTCGACAAAAGGAGTAAGCTGTGGTTTCTTAAACTCCACATTGATTTGTCCTGTTATCGATTCGTAGCCGTTTTTCACTGATGAGGCTCCCTTTGACACCTGTATGCTCTGCATCCACGGACCAGGGATATATCCCAATGAATAAGGAGCTGCTGCGCCACGATAGTTAGGGATGTTTTCTGTGAGCATCTGCACATAGGTGCCGCTCAATCCCAGAAGCTTAATCTGTTGTGCTCCCGTTGCGGCATCGGCATAGTTCACATCTACTGAGGGATTGGTAGTAAAACTCTCTCCGAGGTTACAGCACGCTGCTCGTAATAGCTCTCCGCTACCGATATAGTCAGTATTACCAAGTCCACTCATCTTGATGTGTCTATGTCCGTGAACCGATACACTGACCTCCTGCAACTGCTCTGAGCGCCAGACACTATCCGTGCTTTCGGCGACTTGTCCGTAAGTCCCCGAAGCAATCAGTAGTGTGGCTATAACCCAGCTGAAGAATCTCTTACCCACCAATAAAAACCTAAATGACTTCTGCCACCACTTCTATCTCTACTAATGCACCCTTGGGCAATGTCTTGACGGCAACAGCAGAGCGTGCAGGATAAGGCTCCGAGAAAAATTCGGCATAGACGGCATTCATGTCGGCAAAGTCATTCATGTCAGCCAAGAATACGGTGGTTTTTACCACGTTACTCATGCTAAGGCCCACTTCCGCAAGAATGGCCTTGATATTGGTCAGCGACTGGCGGGTCTGCTCCTTGATGCCTCCTTCTACAAAACTGCCTGTGGCGGGGTCAATGGGAATCTGACCAGAGGTATATACGAGATTCCCTACTTTAATGGCCTGACTGTACGGCCCGATGGCAGCCGGTGCCTTTGTTGTACTGATAGCTTTCATATTTTATCTTGTTTAAATTACATACTCTATTCCCGCGTCGGTCAGGATGTGCTGCATGAAATAGACCACCTGCTTGCGCCACCAGGCCCAGTCGTGGGCAACGTCGTGGCCCCAATAGTCGATCCAGGCGGGGACGTTCTTCTCCTTCAACAGGGCATCCATCTGACGGGTGCTGTCGAGCAGTTCGTCCTCCCAGGCACCCTGGCCCACGCACATCACGATGCGGCGGTGACGGTACAGGTCCCAATAGGGATGGTCGGCGGGCATCGAGCGCAGGAAATCGTAGGGCGAGTTGTCGTAGATAAGCGGATCGTTGTAGTTGGGGAAGAAATAGCCCGCATAGTAGAGTCCGCTCAGTGCCAGCAGCGTGTCGAAGAGGTCGGGGCGGCGGAAGAAGAAGTTTCCGGCGTGAAAACCGCCCATACTACAGCCCGTGACGATAAAAGTCTCGTCGGGATGGCGGCGCACATCTGGTATCAGTTCGTCCACAATATAATGGAACCACTGTTCATGGAGTGCTATGCGGCGGTGATGGTCGCCCTGCAAGTCGCTCCACGTCTCGCGGTCGATGCTGTCAACACAGATAAGCCGGATAAGTCCGCGGTCGATGAAGCCGGAGAGCACGCCCACCATGTCAAAGTCCTGATAGTCGTAAAAACGTCCGTCCTGTGACGGGAAGACCAGCACGGGATGTCCCTCAGTGCCGTAGGTCTTGTATTCCATGTCACGCCCGAGAGCGTTGCTGTATTTCTTCACGTAATTGATATTCATTGTTTTGAATGTACATAATTAATAAACTCCTGCACCTCGTCCATCGTGTTGAGACGGACGGTGTACATCTGCTGTCCCATGGCAGCCGAGAACAGTTCGGGCATGCGCTCGCACATCATCAGCTGTCCGCTGTAGCGATTCTTCACCTCGTTGTGGCTGTGGCGGTAGCGGTAGATGTCGCGGCGACTGGCGAAGGCGCAGTAATAGGGTTTGCCCTCCTCGGTGCGCAGCTCGTCGAAGGCAACCATGTCGGCCCATACCTTATAGACATCAGTCGAATGTGCGTAATTGATCATGTCGGGCGTATAGCCTCCTGCCGGACGCATGTTTACTTCCAAGGCCACAAAGTCGCCGATGTTGCCAAGACCCGGACGGTCGCTGTCGAGACGGAAGAACTCCAGATGTACGAAGCGGCTCACCACGCCGAAGGCCTTCACTGTACGACGGCCTAACTGGCGCAACGGCTCAGGCGTCTCCTTATCGACGTAGTACGACAGGTCGAGCTTCAGGTTCACGATGTCCATGATGGACGGCGGCCAGACGGTCATCGACTCGAACAGCGGCTCGCCCTGAGCATATCTCGCCCGTAATGAACTCTTCGACCACGTACTGGTTGGCATGCGGTTCCTTGGCATAGAAGTCAGCCAGCTCCGCCTCGTTGCTGATCTTGTAAGTACCGCTGGCACCCACACCCACGTCGGGCTTGGCGATGATGGGATAGCCCACCTCGGCGGCAAATGCAGCCACGGCCTCGCGTCCTGCCGAAGCCAGCGTCTGACGCGCCGTCGGTATGCCGCCCTCCAGATAGTGCTTCTTCATCTCCGACTTCTCCTTGATGCTGCGGATGCGGTCGGCCTGTATGCCCGTCACGACGTTTCGTCGTAGTTCTCCAACGAGTCCACGCGGTAGTACTCCGTCAGCGACTCCTTCAGCTCTGGCTGCAACAAGTCGTAGTGTACGTCGGCAATGGCCAGCACCCTCACGCCGTTCTGGTTGAGCCGCTGACAGAACTGCCAGTACGTATGCGGGAAATGGGGCGATATAAATACAAAATTCATAAGCCTAATCTTCTATTTTTGTGTGCAAAGGTACAACTTTCTCAGCAGAATCCACACGATGACGCGAGAAAAGGCGATAAATATACCTAACTCATGGTACGGCCTTACTCAACAATTGGCGTTAATATCCTCTAACACCAGCCCTGCCAGCATGAAACCGAAAATGGCGGTGATGTGGGCCATCGTACCGTTGATCTGAGCCTTCGACGAGCACCATTCATGGTTCAGCAGCGAGGGGTCACCAGGTCCCAGTTTGGCCTTGGGACACATACACCGTTCTGTGCCGCAGGTGGCATTATGACCGCGGTTGGTCAACAGTTCGTCACTATAGACACACAAGAACTTGCGCTTGGGAAACTGGTTCGTCGACTTGAATTTCTTGCGGAGTGCACGCGCCAATGGATCGCCCTGAACCTTCCAGAACTCCGCTATTCGTATGCGCGTGGGATCCATCTTCAGTGCTGCGCCCATCGATGAAAAGAACTTGGAAGAGGAGATTTGGGTTGCCATCATGATGAGCAGCGCTTTGTCCTTCAGCGAGTCAATGGCATCGATAATATAGTCGTAGCTGTCGAGGTCAAACTCCCCCGCGGTTTCCTGTGTGAAGATTTTCTGCAAGGCTGTAATTTCTGCTGACGGATTAATGGTGAGCAGACGTTCTTTCAGGGCTTCCACCTTCACCTGCCCCACGGTCTTGGTAGTAGCCATCAACTGTCGGTTGATATTGGTAATGCACACACGGTCTGAGTCCACAATCGTCAACCGACTGATGCCGCTGCGCACCAGGCTCTCAGCGCACCACGACCCGACACCACCCACACCAAATATGATTACCCGCTTCTGTGCTATCCGTTCCATTACTTCGTTACCCAAAAGCAGTTCTGAACGTCTGAATATTGCATCATTTATTGCCATCGTCTATCTGAATTTGCGTGCAAAGGTACTAATAAAAAACGGAAATAGACTTGATTATCAGTGAAAAGTCCATTAGAGTGCAGAAAATAACTGAAATAATTGAAGGCAGCTCTGCTGCTTGCAGACTGCCTTCCTCTGGTTGTGGAACTGCGCTTTATATATACCAGAACTCTCCACCGAGCACCTGAGCGCCTCTTTCGGCATTACTGCCTTGCTGGTCGTAAGCGTAAACCCGCTTTTCCGATTCTCTCTCGCGTTCTTTCAAATTCATTACTCTCTAAACAAATACAATGGTAAAAGTTTCACGGTGCAAAGTTACGCACTTTTTCCCTTCGCTGCAATACCACATTTATGGGAAATTGCAGACATATACGTGGTATGCTCCACTATTATGCCACGCTATTATTCCCAATAAACTATAAATCCAAATCGAACAGCATAAGTATGTCGCAGCGTTCATAGGCATTACCTTGAAGGGGAATTTCATGGAATCCAAGCTTGCGATAGAGGGCAATGGATGCCTCCAGTCGGGTGTTCCCTTCAAGATAGATGCGACGGACACCATGCTTACGGGCATAATCTACAAGCGATTCACCCAGCATCCTGCCGATGCCCCTGCCCTGTGCTTTGGGAGTGACGGCCATCTTGGCCAATTCATGGCATTGCTTCTCAGGATGGCTGACGAGCGCACAGCATCCCACGACCTCATTCTCTTCATCGATGGCCAGGAATATCTGTCCTCCGTTAGCAACAATATCGTCAACATGAGCAAACGTCTTCTCATCGGATGGTTCGATGCGAGCAAAACGCTCGATCCACTCACGGTTCAGACGGATGAAATCCTGTTTGTATTTGGGCTGATATTGCACTATCTTTATGAGGTGTAAATCCTTGACCATAAATATGGTGGTTGCGGTATGCCCTGAGTCGCCAAGACGTTGAGGAATATGCCGGAAACCGTGGCGCTCATACATGGACACTGCATCGGAGAACTGCGGAAACGACTCGATATACAGATGACTATAGCCAGCCTTGCGAGCCCCTTCGATTGCTTGCAGGAATAGCTTTGAGCCGTAGCCGAAACCACGGGCAGCAGGTGACAGATAAAACTTCACCAGTTCGGCATATCCTTCCGGCAGCCCCTCAGTCGGATAGTAGCCACAGCCTCCTAGAACAATCCCCTTGTCGGCGATGATCCAATACCCGGCATTCTTCCCTGCCAACGTATCGAAGACATGCTCCGTCCGAGGGTCATCATAAACGGTATTGACCAGCGGAGCACCATATTCCTCAAATACGGAGCGGATGATATTAGCCAACTGTAGCTGGTCGTGTGGCTGTATATGTCTGACCGTCATCTTCCTTCAGATACCTAAACCTCCTTCGAAATGCCTTTCTACTGCCTTCGACTGCTGGATGCGGGAGTTGGGAGCCACATCGTGCGTCACCCAGATGTTGCCGCCAATCACAGAGTCGTGGCCGATGGTGATACGGCCCAGGATGCTGGCATTGCTGTAGATGGTGACGTTGTCCTCGATGATGGGATGACGGGGGATGTTGAGCATGTTGCCATCAGCGTCTTTCTTAAAGCTCTTGGAACCCAGCGTCACACCTTGATAGAGCGTCACGTGACTGCCGATGATACAGGTCTCGCCAATAACAACACCTGTACCATGATCAATGGCAAAGTATTCACCTATCTGCGCTCCGGGATGGATGTCTATACCTGTCTCTGAGTGAGCTAGCTCTGTGATGATACGTGGAATGACGGGCACGAGCAGGTCGTGTAGCTTGTGGGCGATACGATAGTGGATCATGGCTTTCGTCACAGGGTAGCTGAAGATAATCTCGCCATAGTTGATGGCAGCAGGGTCGTTGTCGAACATGGCTTGTACGTCGGTATAGAGCAATCGCTTGATTTCAGGCAGCGCATCAATCAGTTGCAATGCCAAGTCCCTGGCCTTATCCTGTACCTGCTGCCTCGTTGTGATGACCTCGCTTTTCTTGCCAAACTGAAGACCGTATGATATTTGTCTTGCGAGTGTCTGAAGCAGTTCCTCCATGTGAACACCAATGTTGTAAGAGCGGATGGTCTCATGGCACTGCCGCTTGTTGAAGTAATCAGGAAAGATGATGCTCTTTACCAGGTTGATGATTTTCTTCACCTGTTCCACAGAGGGGAGTGAGGCTTCCGTCTGTGGCATCATACGTGTTTCCTGTTCCGTCTGGCGCGACAGCTGACGGACATTACGTTCGAGTATCTCTATAGTTCTTGTGTCCATAACATGTCTTGATTAAAGATGTATCTCTTTATCCACCACTTCACCATTCAGAATTTTGAAGGAGTTGAGATGAACCCCCTCGTGGAGAGAGAGGATGGCGTAACGGATGGTGGGGTCGTTGGCTAGACGGAGGTCTTCTTGCGAAGGTCGCGAGGGCGAGGCAGGATGACTATGCCAGTTGGCGAGAATCTTCAAGCCATTCTGACGAGCGTACTTCAATGCAGCGAATTGATCCTTCGGTGCGAAGGAAAAGTGCTCTGGCGAGTGATCAATATTCTCCATCCAATAGTTCCCCGTCACCACATCGCCTTCCTCCGAGGTTATGCCCAGCAGGTAACCGCACGTCTCATTCGGTGCGTCCTGCCGGGCCTGGCTGATCAATTCATCTATAACATTCTGTGGTATCTTCATCACTTAGTGGTTTTTGAGGTCGCAAGCGGCCTGTTCATAATCTATTAGGTGATCGATGGTGGGGTTACTGCCGCAGATGGCACACGAGTCACGATGCTTCACAGGAACAGTACGGAACTGCATGGTCTTGGCATCGAAGGTAAGTAGACGATTTGTCAGCAATTCGCCAATGCCCGTGAAATACTTCAGGGTCTCTGCGGCCTGGATGGTGCCTAGCATACCAGCGATGGCGCCTAATACGCCTGCCTGCGAACAGGTAGGCACGGCTCCGGCAGGAGGCGGTTCCTTGAACATACAACGGTAGCAGGCTGTGCCAGGCAGATGGGTAAACGTCTGGCCGTTGAAGCGCAGAATGCCTCCATGCGAGAAAGGCTTGCCCGCCATCACACAAGCGTCGTTGATGAGAAACTTCACAGGGAAGTTGTCGGTACCATCGACGATGAAGTCGTACTCCTTGATGATATCGAGCGCGTTTGATGAGTCGAGGAATTTGTAATAAGTCTCTACCTTCACGTCAGGGTTGATGGCTTTGATCTTCTCTTCGGCACTCTTTACCTTAGGCACGCCCACGTCCTTGGTGAAGTGAATCACCTGACGCTGGAGATTGCTTAAATCGACGACATCGGCATCGACGATACCGATGGTCCCGATACCTGCTGCAGCAAGGTAGAGCGACACGGGAGCACCCAGTCCACCAGCACCCACTACAAGCACACGCGCGTTCATTATTTTTTCTTGTCCCTCCACACCGACATCCTGTAATAGGATATGCCGCGAATAGCGCTGTATCTGGTCTTCTGTAAAATCCAACATATTTGACTATTTTACTATTTCACCATTTGACTATTTCTCGCGGCGGCAATTGTCCAATTGTGAAATTGTCAAATTGTCC
>CACYBB010000021.1 GCA_902772585.1 uncultured Bacteroidales bacterium
GATGTTGTGGTTCTGACGAGTACCGGTCTTGAAGACCTCGCTGAACCAGTCGGTATCGGTGTTGTCCTGGAACTGATAGCGGCCTGTGGTAGGATTCAGGCTGTAGCCACCTGCCAGAGCAGTGTTTGAGTTGGCACATGCCTGACCCAGATACTGACTGTACTGACTGGCATTCATCACGTCATAGACGTCGCTGGACACCTTGTCAATACCGAAGTAACCCTTATAATCCACCTTCAGAGGCTGGTCTTTCTTACCGCTCTTGGTTGTAATAATGATCACACCGTTAGCAGCACGAGAACCGTAGATGGCACCTGCAGAAGCATCCTTCAGCACCTGGATGGTCTCAATATCGTTTGGTGAGAAGTCGCGGATGGTGGTTCCTACGGGTACACCGTCGACCACATAAAGCGGTGCGGTGCTACCGAATGATCCGACACCACGAATGCGCACCGTCGGGTCTGCACCAGGCTGACCGTCGGAAGTAATCTGTACGCCAGCGACCTTACCTTCCAGCATTGAAGAAATGTTGGAGTTAGAGACACGCTTCAGTTCTTCGGCATTCACGATAGATACAGAACCTGTCAGGTCTGCCACCCACGACTACCACCTGCTCCAACATGTTGGTGTCGTCTGCCAGTTGAATAGTTTCAAGGTTTGCGCGCCCACGTACGGCAATTTCGCGATCCTTGTAGCCAACGTAGCTAAAGACAAGAACGCCGTCAGAAGCGACATCGATGGTAAAGTTACCGTCAAAATCAGTAACAACACCAAGTTTCGCGTTCTTTACCTTGACGGTAGCACCAATGAGTGGCTGTCCGTCTTGATCCACAACCTGACCACTCACTTTGATGGTCTTCGATTGTGTCACTGATGCCATAGCCTGAGAAGGGAAGGTAACAAGACCTCCAGCAATACCTGCCATGAACATCATCGAGAATAACATTTTCTTTCTCATGTGTAACGTTTTTAGGTTATGTTAATTTGTTATGTAATTGAATTTTCGGTGCAAATATACGGCTCTTGATATAAATCAAGGTGGACAAAATAATAATAAAGGTGGACAAAACCGTCCACCTTATATTTTCTCTACTTAATGACTTTCTTTATACGTACTGGGCGCTGTACCGTATAGTTGCGTAAAGCAGCGGGTGAAGTATTTAGGGTCGTTGAAACCAACCTTATAGGCAATTTCCATAATATTACGGTTGGCATAGTTTTCCTGTATCAGGTCTCGGGCAATGCTAAGGCGGTAGTTACGGATAAACTGACTCGTACTCTGACCGGTCTCTTCCTTAATGCGTTTGGCCAGCAGACTCTTGCTCATACCAATGGCATCGGCAAACTCAGTGACATCAAACTGACTGTCCATGTAGTGATGCTCCAGAATGTCGGTAGCGCGCTCCATGAAACTCTTGGCAGGTTTCGTCTGCTGCTTGTCAGTTTCCACACTACGCTGCCGACTCTCCTTCATGCGCTCCTGGTGGGTCAGGATATTCTGGATACGCGTTTGCAGAGCCTCGGGGGCATCCGATTCCTCAAGGACTTTCTTAATTGGTATCAGCAACTTCTCAGCTTCCTGACGGCGAAGGACTGCCACACGTAGTCGATAGAAATACAGAAAAGCCACTGTCAGTACAACCACGCACAACAGCATGAACCACCAACTCTTCCAAAAGTAGGGCGTTATCTCCACCTCTATGCTGATAGGATCAGCCTCCAGACCTGCCTCCGTATTGCTTTTCACCTCGAAATGATAGGTACCTGGCTTCAAACTGGTATAGCGCACAGCGTGTTCGCCAGGTTTCAGGGCTGTCCATTCGTCCTCAAAACCGCGCAGTCTGCAGACATAATTCCGTGCTTGGCTGGCATAACTCAGCGTAGAGAAGCTCAGCGCAAATGACTTGTTCGACTCATGCAGCCTTATCTTCTTCGCAAACGAGATATCGCAGTCCAGAATGGAATTGTTCGACGACGTAATCTCCTGATTGTCCACCACCAAATGCGTAAACGACAAGTGTGCAGGATAGTTGGCATCCACATTCTCACCACGCACCTCCGTCAGTCCCTTCATGCTACCCAGCCAGATGGTGCCGTCAGCACCCTTCTCCGCAGAATTCCAGTAGAAACGCTGACATAGCAGACCATCGTGCTCACCATAATTGATAAAGGTGTGCTGGCGCGGGTCATACACCGACAACCCGTTATTCGTGGTAATCCATAGGCGCTCCTGATTGTCCTCGACAACACCCTTGACGGCATTATTCGCCAGTCCGTCATCAGTGGTCAGCACCTCAAAACGTTCCTTGCCATCCTTCCCAACCACGCGGTGGTACAGTCCGTAGCCGTCACTGCCCAGCCACAGCGTGCCGTCCTTAGCCTCCAGAATACAGGTTATCTTGTCTATCACCTGCGTATCGGGCTTGTCCAACTTATAGCGCAGATGGCGGTATTTAAAGTTCCCCTTCCCAACTCGACTGGAGCTCAGGTCAATGTCGCAGACGCCCGTCAGGCAGCCCATCCACAGATGGCCGTTGCGGTCTATGCAGGCACCGATGCATCCTCGGATATTCCGATTGTCGGGGAACGGATCCTCTATCGTTCCCGTCTTCAGGTCGTAAAGGAAGACGCCATCGTTCGAACCAATCCATAGCGCATCATTGTATTTGTCGTACGCCAGCGCCCCGATATATTCGGTCTGCCGCTGGATGTCAGCAAGCAAGACAAGGCGGTGGATCGTTATTGGGGCATGGTTATTGGGGATTGGATACTGGTTATTGGTTATTATATTGATTCCGCCTCCCCACGTACCAATCCACAAGTGCCCGTACTTGTCGGGTTCCAGCACCGATACGGAGTTATGCGACAGCGCAGAATTGGCTGTCGTCCAGTGGACAAAACTACCGTCAGGCATCCGACGACTCAGTCCGCCCTCCACGTTTCCAACCCACAGCACACCGTCTGCACCGGCATACATCGCATTCACAGGATTAGCCGGCAACGACAGCGCATTGTCTCGCTGGTGCACATAGTTACGCAATAACAGGGGTTTCGGAAATAGTCTCACAATACCCGCAGTTTCGGTACCCACCCACAACTGTCCCTGATAGTTCAGCAGGCAACGGATGAAATTGCTGGGCAACGGATAACCCGCCGTAGAGGAGTTCCAGCACGAGAAGTTCGAACGACTGGCATCAAACAGACAGATACCCCTCAGTGTGCCCACCAGCAGGTTGCCGTCAGAGGTCAGCGCCAGCGACGTGGCATGGTCATGTGCCAGCGAGTGCTCGTCCTCGGTATGACGGAAGGTGCGTAGCGTACTGTCATACAGACCATAGCAATAAAGGCCCTGGTTGGTGGCTATCCATACCGAACTGCCCTGACGCAGTAGATCGGTGACAAACAATCCTTGCAACGAGCGCAGCGTGGTATGTATGGGCGTAAACTCCAGCCTATCGCCCACCACCGTCAACCTCGACAGTCCCAGCGACGTAGAAACCCACACACTGCCTGTATTCTCAATGTCACGAATGGCAATATCGGGCGTGTTACCCACATATTTGCAACGGCTGATGGCCGACACATCGCCACGATCATCAAACTCATAACGGTAGATGCTGTCACGCGCAACCTGCCACAGTGCACCCTTCGAGTCGCAATACACCTTCACGGTACCCCGTCCAAGTCTGCCTCTGATAGTCCCCCTGCCAAAGGCAGGCACTACCCTGCGCATCGTCCGCAGGTCCAGGACCACCGTACCCTCATCATACGCTATCCACAGACGCTGATGACGGTCTTCGGCAAAACCCAGACACGCCCTGCTATCGCCCTGACTGGGTGCTCGAAACGTATAACCGTCGTAGCGCACCGCACCACCGCCAAAGCTCGATACCCAGACAAAACCCTGGCTGTCTACAAAGAGATGGTTAACGTGGTCGTGGGGCAATCCTTTCGTCAAGTCCAGGCACGACATATTATAGCGTTCAAGCAACGAACTTGAAAGCTGTGCCCGCACCGACGTCGATAACATCTGCAGGAGGACTATAAACAGTACCACTCGCATTTCGACGCCAAAGATACGAAAAGTTGGTCACAGTGCAAAATTTTTTCAAAGAAAAACACAAAAATGTTGCCATTTAGGGGTTTTTACCAAGACAGCATTAGAAAGCTGTTAGTTCATAATTTGCGACGGTTCTTTCTTTATTTCATAGAGTTGCTTGTCACCTTCGACATCGAACGAGAGCAGGGCACCGTCCGGCGTGACGTCTAAGGAGCACGGTGCGCCTTCCAAAAGTGGCAGACAACTGTTGCTACCCACAGAAAAACCACAGCAGACAGGTATGTCCAAGTCGTAGAGATGACCTATTAGCATCTGCTCCACGCTACCATACTGCAGGTCATATTTCACAGAACTGAACGTACCAAAGATAATACCTTTCACCCTTTCAAAATTCTCCTGCAGGCGCAACGCATAGAACAGTCTGTCTATGGTATGCAGAGACTCTTCCAACTCTTCGATAAAGAGGATAACATCCTGCTCAGGAACAATTTGAAATTTCGAACCTATAATGGATGCATAGCTGCAGAGATTTCCTCCCACCAGGACACCCTCAGCATGACCGCACCTATTATAGGTATTAGCAGCTCTCCTGCCACCGTATAGAGCAGTGTCGTGATATCGCCATGTCCTATCAGCCATTTTGGATATTGTGAGAGTCACGTTTACGATGGCTGTGTTTGCCTCGTCGAAAGTACTTTCGTTCGACAATAAAAACAAAAAAATCCATTTTTGTTTTGTATTGTGCTCGCTTATTCGTACCTTTGCAGCGTTAATGGAGAATGAAATGATGAAAGGACTGCGGTCGATGACTGCTGTCGTGGTTATTACGCTAATAATCACGGCACTATTTTCGTGTAATAAAACACAGCAGGCAGAACTGAAGGCTGGTCATGCTGACAGTTTGATTTTTGCAGCTGGTGCAGTGATGCAGTATGACCGTATGTTGGCATTGGTAGATAGTTGTGAAGCTACGGGTGACATCAACAAACTGGATGCCTATCGCTGGCGTGGCTCTTACTATTATCATCAGAACCAATACCGCACGGCAGAGGTTTGTTTCCGTAACGCGCTGGACTATGAGGTAAAGACAGACTTCGACCAACTGGTCTATAACAAGGTGGTACGTCGTCTGACGGAGTTGTTGGTAGTACGTGGCGACTATGACGGAGCATTGCAGATAGCCATTCCTGCTATTGACCGCATGGCAAAGACTGGCATTGGTTCAGACGTGGACTATGCCATCCTTTACAACAACATGGGCGTATGCCAGTTGAATCTAGGACAGGAGAAGGAAGCCAAGGAGAGTTTCCTGAAGGCACGTGACAAGTATGCCAAGCGTTGCGAGACAGACACGACGAGTCGTGGCTACCAAGAGTCGGTACTCGGTACGGTATATACTAGTCTGGCCTATATCAATACCCGTCGTTACGAGGAATCCATCTACTGGATAGACCGTACGGAAACGCTGCTTAACGACTATCGAAAGATGAAGGATGCCCGTAAGCAGTATTTCGACGAATACCAAGGACGCATTGAAATTATGCGTGCCACAGCCCTGCAGGGATTAGGAAAGAACAAAGAGGCGTACGAGGCCTATAAGCGTTTCCAGACAACCGCCTTTTCACAGACAGGTGTGGGTCGGGTGCATGGTAACGGATACCTTGTTTCCGCCCAGCGCTATAAAGAGGCTGCCGACAACTATCGCTATTTAGACAAGGCTATGCAGGAGCAGGGCCTGGAGCCCACACTAGATGTCATCCAGTTGTATATGCTGCCTAAATACCATGCCAATGACAAGGCCAGCCGTCGCGACTCGGCACGCGCCATGGGTATGCGCATCTTAGACATCCTTGACTCGGCCATCACCAGTCAGAAGTTAAGTGCCTCGGCAGAGTTGGCTACTATCTACCATACCAACGAGAAAGAGGCAGAAATCGTACAACAGCAGGCAAAGATGTCGCAGATACAGATGGTTGCCGGACTGTTGACACTGCTACTCATCATCATCTTCCTGCTGTTCTATACCTGGCATAAGCGTAAGTCGGCCCACCGTCTGCGCGTAGCACACGAGAAACTGGAAGATGCCCACGAGAAACTGCAGTCAGCCTATGACCAGCTGGAGCAGACAACACAGGCTAAGGAGCGCATTGAGAGTGAGTTGCGTATTGCCCGAAACATTCAGATGTCGATGGTGCCCAACACCTTCCCCACCCGCGAGGGTCTGGATATGTATGCCTCGATGACACCTGCCCGTGAGGTTGGTGGTGACCTCTACGGCTATGTGCTGATGGATGACGAGTTGTATGTTTGCGTGGGTGACGTCAGCGGCAAGGGTGTTCCTGCGTCACTGTTCATGGCACAGGCTACCCGCCTGTTCCGCATCCTGGCGACACAGCACATGATGCCCGCCGAGATAGTTACACGTATGAATGCCGTACTGACGGAGAGTAATGATCAGGGTATGTTCATCACGATGTTCATCGGTCTGGTTGACCTGAATAGTGGTAGGATGGACTATTGTAATGCCGGTCATAACCCGCCAGTGCTGGGTGTTGACGGCGACGACCACTTTATGGAGGGTATGGAGACGAACGCACCGATTGGACTGTGGCCGGACCTAGAGTATGTTGGTGAGCACGTGGACAACATCCGCAACAAGATGCTGCTGGTATATACCGACGGTCTGAACGAGGCAGAGAACCTGCAGAAGGAGCAGTTCGGTGACGAGCGTCTGCTGGACATCCTGAACCATCGCCACTTCAATAGTTGCAAGGAACTGATAGACCATCTGGATGAAGAAATCGTGAAGCATCGTAACGGTGCAGACCCGAACGATGACCTGACAATGATGTGCTTGATGGTGCTGTGACGGCCTACGGCCTAATTGAGAATTGAAAATTGATAATTGATAATATATAAGGTTAATTAGAAAAATTATGGGAAAGAAAGCATTACTCATGATTCTCGATGGATGGGGAATCGGTAAACAAGGAAAAGGCGACGTTATCTACAATACGCCAACACCGTATCTGGACTATCTGACAGCCGTCAGTGCACACTCACAGCTGCAGGCCAGTGGTGAGGACGTTGGTCTGCCCGACGGACAGATGGGTAACTCAGAGGTAGGTCACCTGAACATCGGTGCTGGACGCATCGTCTATCAGGACCTGGTGAAGATCAACCGTGCCTGCAAGGACGGTAGCATTGTGGAGAACCCACAGGTAAAGGCTGCCTACACGTATGCCAAGGAAAATGGTAAGAAACTGCACCTGATGGGTCTGTGCTCTGACGGTGGTGTACACTCAAGCCTGGATCATCTGTTCAAACTCATCGAGGTAGGCAAGCACTATGGTCTGAAGAACCAGACAATGGTACACTGCTTCATGGACGGTCGTGACACCGACCCCAAGAGCGGTAAGGGCTTCATTGAGCAGGTCACCAAGGTGTGTGCTGACAATGACGCTGCTATTGCCTCTATCGTTGGCCGTTTCTACGCTATGGACCGTGACAAGCGCTGGGAGCGCGTTCGTGAGGCTTACAACCTGCTGGTAAAAGGCGAGGGTAAGCAGAGTGCCGATATGGTTCAGGCCATGCAGGAGTCATATGACGAAGGTGTTACTGACGAGTTCATCAAGCCCATTCACAACAGTGCTGTTAACGGCTGCATTGAAGAGGGTGACGTCATCATCTTCATCAACTTCCGTAACGACCGTGCCAAGGAGTTGACCATCGTGCTGACTCAGCAGGATATGGAGGCAGAGGGTATGAAGACTATTCCTGGTCTGCAGTACTACTGCATGACACCGTATGACGCATCGTTTACGGGTGTCAACATCCTGTTCCCCAAAGAGAACGTGGAGAATACGCTGGGCGAATACCTCAGCCAACAGGGCAAGAAGCAGTTGCACACCGCTGAGACGGAGAAATATGCACACGTGACCTTCTTCTTCAACGGTGGTCGCGAGGCCCCCTACGAGGGCGAGGATCGTATCCTGGTGCCCAGCCCGAAGGTTGCCACCTACGACCTGAAGCCTGAGATGAGTGCTTACGAGGTAAAGGACAAGTTGGTGGCTGCCATCAATGAAAACAAGTACGATTTCATCGTGGTGAACTTCGCCAATGGTGATATGGTGGGCCATACAGGTGTCTATAACGCTATTGCCAAGGCCGTATGGGCTGTTGACCACTGCGTAGAGGCTGTTATCGAGGCTGCTAAGAAGAATGACTATGAGGCTATCATCATTGCCGACCACGGTAATGCTGACAATGCCATCAACCCCGACGGTACGCCTAACACTGCTCACTCACTGAACCCCGTACCTTTCATCTATGTGACGAACAACAACAGCGCCACAGTGAAGGACGGTCGTCTGGCCGACGTTGCTCCTTCAATCCTGCACATCATGGGACTGGAGCAGCCTAAGGATATGACGGGTGAGAACCTGATTAACGATTAAGGGTTAACGGTTATTAGTTAACGGTTAAAATAGAAAAAGATGGGGGCTTCAAATTGAAGTCCCCTCTTTTTTGTATTGTATGGCCAGCATCGTGAGGTCGTCGCTCTGTTCAGCCTCACCGGCAAAGAAGTGGACGGCAGCCGTCATGCGCTGAATGAGTGGCATGGGCTCACACTCGCCTTTGGCTAACTGCTCTTCAGCCAACTGCAGAATCTGTTCTTCACCAAACTGCTGATGGTGAAGATTCTCCGCCTCGTTGAGACCATCAGTATATAGGAAGATGGTGGTTCCTGGAGCGATGGTGGTTTCCTGCGGAACGAATTCCCAATCCATGAGACCAATAGGAAGGTTGGACTCGCAAGGCAATACACCTACACCCTGCCCTATCAGCAACGGAGAATCGTGGCCAGCATTGCAGTAGGTCAGATGACCTGTCTGCAGGTCGAGGACACCTATAAACATCGTCACGAACATATTCATGTCATTGCCATCGCACATTGACTCGTTGAGTGCCTTGGCGATGATATGCGGTTCCATGATATGGCCTGAGACATTATGGAACAGTGAACGTGCCACAGCCATGAACATAGAGGCAGGAACACCCTTACCACTGACATCGCCAATGCAGAAATACAGTTTCTCATCGCGAATGAAGAAGTCGAAGAGGTCGCCACCAACGGCCTTAGCTGGCGTCAGCTGTCCGTAGATATCGACGTCGTCGCGCTCAGGATATGGCGGGAAGGTCTTGGGTAGCATCGACATCTGGATGGAGTGGGCAATGTTCAGTTCACTCTCGATAACTGCTTTTTCGGCAGTGGTGGTCTTCAGTTGCTCTGTATATTCAGACAGCGAATGCTCCATCTTTTCAAAGGAGTCGCGCAACTGATGTATCTCATCACGGCTCTTTAGTTGTGGCAGCGCAGACTTGAAGTTACCTTTTGCCACATCGTTGGCAGACAAGGCCAATAATCTGATGGGCAGAGAGGCTTTCTTGATAGCTCGGTCAGTAGTAATGAGAACTACCACCATACTAATTATAATAAAGAAAAGACCAATACCGACAAATATATAGGAAATGATTTCTACGAATAATTGTCGAATCACCATACTAACTGTCCAAGGAGTGCCTTCTACTGGTCGATAATCAATCCATACTTCGTTATTTTCCAGTTCGATCTCCATCTCACCACTAAAGTCATTTTCCCTATATTGGATAATATCAGCACAGACATTATCAGGATCATTGGTGACATCGTCTTGGAACTTTTTATTGATGACACGACTCTTGTCTGGATGTGCCAAGTAGGTCCCCGTAGAGTCAACGACAAAAGAATACCAGAGCTTCTTCTTTTTAGACGATTTCTGGTCATCTGCGACGTCCTTTTCAGAAACATCGATAAATGTCGATAACGAGCTACTGAGCCTATCAAGCGATAAATCGACGCCCAATATCGCGACGACATGCTGTTGCCGATTGCGGATAGGCACTATGTAGGATACTAATGGGGTCTCTTTGTCCATGCCCTCGAAGAAAGGCTTCGACCAGTAGGCAGAGTCTGCTTGGATGGCCTCAACGAACCAGTCGGCATGGAGATAATCATGCTGTTTGTCGCCAACACTCATCATCTCAACGATATTACTGTCACGACGTACGGCGTAGGGACAGAACCAATGACCTTTCTGTGGATAATAGTTATCTACGAAGCTGATACCACAACTGCGGACGCACTCATTCGTACGAACCATGCGCTCCATGATATTGAACAGTTTATCAGGATTGTCTAGGTTCTCTTCAACGAAAGGAACGGTATTATTGGCAGCCACCATGACTTCCGACGTCACACGACGCACCTCTTCATATTTTCCATTTGTAAATTGCTCAAATAAGGAAATAAAAAAGACACCGAATAGAAGATAACCAACCGCAAACAATATTAGCATAGGTATGCCCATAAATATCAGCATACGGAGTATGACGCGGCGTGTCAACCGATCGGAGAACGATTTAGGATAGGGGTTGTCCGACTTCTTCCAGAGTCTCTTAAACAGGTTTTTAAGCATGGTTTCTTATTAGTTTATTATATTATGTTTGTTCTTCGGGCATCTCATCATCCAGATGGTTACTCCACAAGTATTTCTTCGTCTCATGTGCAGCCACACCGCTCAACAGCAGGAGTGCGATGAGGTTAGGGATAGCCATCAGTGCATTCATGCAGTCGGCTATGTTCCAGATGATATCCAGATTGATGATACTGCCAAAGAACAAAGCAACGATATAGAGGATGCGATAAAAGCGGTTGATACGATGACCTTCGATGTAGTTAACGGCACTCTCACCATAGTAGCTCCAGCCCAGAATGGTGCTGAAGGCAAAAGTCAGGATGCCAAAGGTCAGCAAGGGAGCACCGACATAGGGAATCTTTGAAAAGGCGACCTTCGTCAGGGCAGCACCATCAGCATAGGTGATATCCGGATAGGCAAGGATACTACTGACGAGTACGAGTCCTGTCAAGGCACAGATGATGACCGTGTCCCAGAACGTACCCGTACTGCTGACCAACGCCTGACGGACAGGATTACGCGTCTGTGCTGCTGCCGCAACGATGGGTGCCGAACCCATACCGCTCTCATTGGAGAAAAGGCCACGGGCAATACCATAGCGGGCTGCCATCATGACCGTTGCTCCCACAAAGCCACCACCAGCAGCGGAGGGATTGAAAGCCGCATCGATGATAAGCTGTACAGCCGGCCATACATAGTCGTGATTGATGCTGAGGATGACGATACAGCCCAACACATAGAGCACGGCCATGAAAGGCACAAGGACAGTACATACACGGGCTATGGCCTTGACACCACCAAGAATAACTGCCGCCGTCAGCAAACAGACCACAATACCGATGACCCACGTTTCGATGCCAAAGGTTTCGTGAGCCAGTAAAGCAATGCTGTTGGCTTGAACGGTACAGCCAATGCCAAAGGATGCCAATGCCGTAAAGACGGCAAAGAGGATGGCTAGCCACTTCATGTGCAGACCACGCTCCAAGGCATACATCGGACCACCATACATCTGTCCGTTGTCTGCCTTGACGCGGTATTTCACAGCCAGCAGTCCTTCTGCGTATTTCGTCGACATGCCGAAGATGCCTGTCAACCAGCACCATAACACGGCACCAGGACCTCCCAGCGCTACGGCTGTTGCTACACCGACGATATTACCCGTACCAATGGTAGCGGCCAGTGCAGTAGCCAACGCACCAAACTGGCTGACGTCGCCTGCTGCCCCTGGGTCTTTCTTCACTGACAGGCGAATGCCTGTGAACAGCTTTCTTTGTGGGAAGCGCAACCTGACAGTCAGGAACACATGGGTTCCTAACAGCAGGATAATCATCGGCCATCCCCACAGAAAGCCACTGACCAGTGAGAAAAACGCATTTATCGTCTCCACGCAGTCACATGATATTATGCAAACTTAATCGTACCCTGAATAGGTTCTGGCTGTGCCTCTTGCTTCTGCTGAGGTTCCTCGCCACTGGCCTGCTGATAGATGCTATCGAGTATCTCGCGGGTACGCTTGTAGGTAGGAGTCTGCTCTACGGCAGAGATCACATCGTCGTTATCCAGATCCTCTGGACGGAACAGGAAGATATGCGGACGACGCTTGTAGCGCTTGCTGGAGCCATCACCACCATAGAAACGGTTGCGGCGATCCTGGCGCTGAGCTTCCTTCTCCTGCTCAGCGGCAATGCGTGTTGCCTCCTCCTGAGTGTTATGACGCTGGCGGTGGCTTGACATGCCATCGACGCTATCAATACCGAAGCCGGTAGCAAGAATGGTGACTTTCACCTTCTTACCCAGTTCGGGGTCGGTAGCCAAGCCCCACTTAATCTCGAAGTCGTTGCCAAACTTACCCATGAAGTCATTGACATCGTTCATCTCCTCCATCATCAGCGACTCCTTACCATCCTTACCGCCAGAGAAAGAGATGGAAAGGAGAATCTTCTTGGAGTTGAAGACATCGTTCTCATTGAGCAGCGGAGAATTCAGAGCATCTTCGATAGCCTTGCGCACACGGCCTTCGCCCTCACCGTAACCAGTTGACATGATGGCAACGCCACCGTCCTTCAATACGGTCTTCACATCATTGAAGTCGAGGTTGATGAGACCATGAACGGTGATAATCTCAGCGATAGACTTGGCTGCAACGCTCAGCGTATCATCAGCCTTACCAAAGGCATCAAGAACTGTCAGTTCAGGATAGATCTCGCGCAGACGCTCGTTGTTGATAACCAACAGGGCATCGACATGCTTCTGCATCTCCTCAACGCCATCCAGTGCCTGGTCAATCTTACGGTCACCCTCAAAACGGAAGGGAATCGTTACGATACCTACAGTCAGGATACCCATCTCCTTAGAGACACGGGCAATGACGGGGGCAGCACCAGTACCAGTACCACCACCCATACCGGCAGTGATAAACGCCATACGGGTTCCATCAGTGAAGAGACCCTTGATGTCCTCCAGACTCTCCTCAGCGGCAGCACGAGCACGCTCAGGACGGTTACCGGCACCAAGGCCCTCCTTACCCAATTGCAGATGCACGGGAACTGGTGAATCGTTCAGCGCCTGATTATCAGTATTACAAAGCACGAAAGTCACATCGTGAATACCTTCGCGATACATGTGGTTGACGGCATTACCGCCACCGCCACCAACACCAATCACCTTGATGATGCTGTTCTCCTTTTCGGGTTCACCGAAGTCGAGCAATATGTTGTTGTCCATACTTTTTCTTTTTTTCGTTATTACGATATTACGTTATTACGATATTTCGAAGTTTCGAAGTGTTATTCTTCTTCCTTCACAATTTCGGTAGCAGCCTTCTTCAGCCAGCGTCCGAACTTGCTCAGCGGACTGTTGCGGCGACGCTCCTCAGCCTCTTCGCGAGCGATACGCTCAGCCTCCTCACGGGCAATACGCTCCTCCTCTTCCTTCTTGAGACGAGCCTCTTCTTCCGCACGACGAATCTCCTCAGCAGTGCGTACCACACCGGCAGGCGTCTCTGTGGCCTGACGGGCACGGCGTTGTTCGAGGGTATCAGCAGGAGACTGGCGCTGAGCAGCAAAGAGATCGCCGTTGGGATCGTACTCACCACCAGCACAATTGATATCGCCCTTAGCCAACAGACCCAGAACGGTGTTCATGCGTCCGTCATGAGCTGTCACCTCAGGAATCTGTGAGGTAATGGTCTGTGTCACAAACTTGGCGATACGAATCTTGTCAATATGCGTATAGTTCTGGAAGGCTTTCTCGATTTCCTTCATATTCGAACCACCACCAGTGAGGATGATACCACCGAGAAGCTTGTCGCAGTAATCTTCAGGAACCTGGCACCACACGTTGGCGATAATCTCCTCCAGACGACCTTCAACAATCTCGATGAATTTACGGCACTCTACCTGACGATCCTGATCGATAGAATACTTCATATTGTTGTCTATCTCGTTATTCTCGGTATAGGCACAACCATACTTAATCATCATCTGTTCAGCAACACGTTCCTCCATCTGGAGTGAGGCAATATCCTTCACGATGTTGTTGAAACCAAGAGGAATGACTGCCAGATGACGCAGGATGTTCTTGAAATAGACACTGACTGTTGTGGTGTCGGCACCTAAGTCTACCAAGGCACAACCAGAGCGGCGCTCTGCCTCTGTCAGCACGCTGTCAGCGAGTGCCAAAGGAGCGAGGTACATCTCAGCGACATTGATCTCTGCATTCTCAAAACACTTGTTAAGATTCTTGTAGAAGGTCTTACGCTGCAGGATGTTCAGGAAATTGCCTTCGATATGCGAGCACTGAATACCAACGGGATCGAGCTGATACTGGGCATCGACCTTGTACTCCTGTACGGCAGCATCGAGGATTTCCTGATCTGGGTAATTGATGTTGCGGTTAGCATCCATCAATTCAATAACCATGTCTTGCGTAACAACGCTATCGTCGGTAATGTCTTTGGCGATGACGTTGTGAATAGAGCGGATAGACTGACCAGCAACACCCACATAAACCTGTGTGATGGTCGTCTTCAATTGCTTTTCCAGACGGCTGACGATATTCGTCAGACACTGGGCGGTCTTGTCGATGTTGTAAACCACACCCTTGCGGATAAACGACGAAGAATCCTCCTTGACACTGGCCAGCACCTGAATGCTGCCGTCGAGGTTCTTCTTACCCGCGATACCGGTCATCTTTGATGACCCCAGCTCGATAGCTACGATGAATTCCTTTGGCATCTCTTACGTATTTTAGATATTATCTTTTTTTGCAAATAATCTGATTGTCAAACTCAATATTGATATAGGAGTACTTGTTCCAGCCAGCCTTGGAGAGTCCATATTTATAGAATTTCTCCAGACGCGCCAGCTTACGTTCAAGGTTAGAGGGACTGCCGAGATAGACGATATGGTCACCAACACGTGGCACCATCTCAATAGAACCGTCGGCCAACACATTAAGCTGCTCTACCTGATTACCCCACAGCGGAGAGTTCAACAGATAGCAGCCGATATCTTTCAGAACCTTTTGGGCGTATTTCTGATGAATGGCTCCTGTGGCTATCACCAAGTCGCTGGCAAAGTGTGTGTTCGGCATGATGTTACCATGCTCATCGACATAGTAGTCATCACCATTGTCAGCCTTGACACGCATAACAGGCAGACGTTGGTCAATAGAGATATTGATATGGCCTGTCTGCGTCTTGTAACACTGGGCATTCTTGACGAAAGGATTCTTCTGGAGCTGTTCCTCGATGTTACGCACATCAACTTGATTCATCTGGTCACCGACAGGATAGCATCGTGAACGCTGGAGCAAGTTTTTTATCTCCTCCTGGTCCAGAAAACCCTTGACGGAACCATCTTCGATATGAATATTAACCTCACGACACACGTTGTCTGACTCATCAGGACAATTAAATGCCGTGATGGCCAGTACAAGGTAGACCGCCAGTGCGATGTCTGCCAAGACAATAGCTGATTGTTTCCAGTTGATAGTCACTATTCAAGCAATTATAGATAGGCCTTTTCTTTTAATATTCTTGCCATCTCAGGTACCTGGTTATCCAGATCGCCAGCTCCCAAGACGATAAGCACGTCGAACGAGTGCTCCTTGACGAATGTCAGCACCTCATCCTTGTTAATCATCTGCTTCTCGATACCTGGACGCAAGTTGTCATAGATGAGCGCCGACGTAACACCCTCAATGGGTAACTCACGGGCGGGATAAATTTCGGTGAGGATAACCTCATCGAGCAAACTCAACGCATCAGCGAAATCATGATAGAAGTCGCGAGTACGTGTATACAGATGTGGCTGGAAGATGGCCGTAATCTTACGGTTCTTATACAACTCACGGATGCTGCGTGCACTCTGCAGAATCTCCTTAGGATGGTGGGCATAGTCACTCAGGAAGACCAGTTTGTCGGTCTTAATCTTAAAGTCAAAGCGACGCTCCACACCACTATAGGTCATCAGACCTATGCGGAGCTCCTCAGCAGTGCATCCTGCCAACTGAGCCATCGCCATGGCAGCGATGCCATTCTCAATATTGATGGGTACAGGCTGTCCCAGTTCGATATTCTTCACCGACTCAATGGGTGAGATGAAGTCAAAGGTAATCTCGCCATTCTCAATGCGGATATTCTCTGCATGGAAATCGCCCTCGGTCAAGGCATAGTCATAGCGACGTACACCTGCGGGCAGGTTCTCCTGCATTTCCAAGCCACGATGGATAATCAATGCACCTTCGGGTTGAATCAGTTCCGTATAGTGACGGAAACTCTCCAGATAAGCCTCCTTGGTACCATAGATATCCAGATGGTCGGGGTCTGTCGATGTGATAACCGTCATATAGGGTGACAACCAATGGAACGAACGGTCGAACTCGTCAGCCTCAATAACTACATAGTCTGAGTCAGAGAGGATATAATTCGTTCCATAGTTCTTGGAGATACCACCGAGAAAGGCGTTACAGTCCAGATGACTTTGGTGCATGATATGGGCACACATCGTCGAGGTTGTAGTCTTGCCGTGGGTACCTGCAACACACAAGCCCTTGTGTTGACGGGTCAACGTACCTAACACCTGTGCACGCTTCTGTATCTCGAAACCATTCTCACGGAAGTACACGAGTTCTTGATGGTCGGCAGGAATTGCTGGTGTATAGATGACGAGACAATTCTCTTTCTTACGACAGGTATGAGGAATCTCGTTGACATTCTCCTCGTAATGGATGAGCATGCCTTCCTTCTCCAGTTGGCGGGTCAGCGTGCTGGGTGTCTTATCGTAGCCGGCAACCACCAGACCACGCTTGATGAAATAACGGGCAATGGCACTCATGCCGATGCCACCGGCTCCTACGAAATATACTGCTTTGATATCTTTCAGTTCCATAATGGGTTTAATGGGTCTAATGGGGTTAGTGGGCTTTTTCAGCCAGTTTTATAACTTCTTTTGCGATGATGTCTGCTGAGTCGGGCAATGCCATCTTCAGGATGTTCTCACTCAGACTCTTCAACTTTTCTACGTCCTTGACGGTATCAACAGCCATCGGCAACAACAGTTTGTCGGCCTCACGATCCTTGACATAAAGAGCTGCCTGCTTGTTGACAAGAGCCATTGCATTCTTTGTCTGATGATCCTCTGCAACGTTGGGGGAAGGTACCAGAATAACAGGTACACCCAACAAACAGAACTCACTGATGCTTCCCGCTCCGGCACGACTGATAACGAGGTCAGCAGCCTTATAGGCAGCACCCATATCTGCAATGAAGTCAGTAACAACGAGGTTGTCAGGCTTGATATCTTTCAGACGTTCAGCTATCTCTGCACTATAGTATTTACCTGTCTGCCAGATAAACTGCACATCAGGATTCTGACGAATAAGATCAAGATGCTGCAGTACGCTCTCATTGATAGTACGAGCACCCAGGCTGCCACCCACCAACAGAATCGTCTTCTTCTGAGGGTCAAAGCCAAAGGTCTTTACTGCCTCCTCATGAGTAACAGCGGTATCGAGTAACTGCTGACGAACTGGATTACCTGTCAGCATGATCTTCTCAGCGGGGAAGAAACGCTCCATACCCTCGTAAGCCACACAAATCTTAGCGGCATGCTTGGCAAGGGTCTTATTAGCCAGACCAGCATAGCTATTCTGCTCCTGTAGCAGAGTGGGAATACCCAAGGCATTGGCAGCACCCAATGCTGCACTGCTAGCATAGCCTCCTACACCTACTGCAACCTGCGGCTGAAACTGACGGAGCAGTTTCTTGGCCATATGTTTACTACGCAGATAGTCGATGGCCACTCCGATGTTACCCAACTTCCACAACGGACGCAGGAAACCGCGAATAGGCAGGCCCTCAATATCATAGCCGGCAGCCGGCACACGCTGCATCTCCATACGACCTTGTGCACCGACAAACAGAATCTTGGCATCAGGGCGCAAGGCCTTGATAGCATTGGCAATAGACACGGCTGGAAAAATGTGACCACCCGTACCGCCACCACTGATAATGACTCTTAACTCGTTACTCATATAGCTTTATTTTCTTCTTTATCCAATTTTTGTTTTGCAGAGCGGCTGACACTCAGTATCGCACCGATATAGGCACAGTTAATAATGGTCGATGTACCTCCCTTAGAGATGAGTGGCAAAGGCTGACCGGTAACAGGTGCCAAGCCAACAGCAACCATCATATTGAACGTGGCCTGAATGACCAGCAATAATCCCAAGCCCATGGCAAGGAATGCCGGGAAGTTATTCTCGCACTTGCTGGCAATACGTGCACAACGGTAGAGTAGGAAGATATACAGACACATGACCACAAAGGCGCCGACAATACCAAGTTCCTCGATAATGATGGCGTAGATGAAGTCAGAGAAGGCCTGCGACAAGAAGTCACGCTCTGTACTCTTGCCAGGACCCTTACCGATAACGCCGCTCGACACGATAGCAATATTTGCATGAGCCACTTGTGCATCCTTGTCAAGATCATACTCCTGGGGAGAAGGCTTGGGTTTACCAAACTTCATGATACGACTCTTCCACGTGTCTGCACGGTGGAACATCTTCTCGATAGCATTCTTTTTCTTTGGCTGTTGATCCGTAACTTGTTCTGTCTGTGCCAACTGTTCTTCCTCAGCACTGGTGTCGTGACCCACGAGCATCACCATAGAGAGTGCAAAGACGACAAAGACAATAATGATAGCGGCCAATTTCGCCAACTGTCGGATAGGCACCAAACCAATGAACATCATCAGATAAACCACGGCAAAAAGCATGGCGGCTGTTGACAAGTTCTCCAGGCCTATCAGGAAACAAGCCGGTATCGTGATGCGCATAATCCATTTGAAGGTGTTCTTGTCGGCACCATCATCACGCTGCATGGCTGCCAGCACCTGTGCCACAGCCAACACGATAGTACCCTTGGCTATCTCTGACGGCTGGAAGGTGAAGCCAAACAAACTAATCCAACGACCAGCATCGCCCACCTTAGTACCCGCCAGCAGTACCCATAGCAAGGTGACTGCCGAGATGAGCATCAGGAAGGGTGTCATGAGTTTGAAATAGCGGCAAGGGATATTCAAGGTGATGATGGCTACCAGCACACCTACCATGATTGTACCGGCATGATAGATGATAGGGCCAATATAGTTCTGGCTCTTATAGGTAAGTCCGCTGGATGCTGAGAACACCTCAACGATACTCACCATACAAAGGAAGAAGAAGATCATCCAGACAACCTTGTCTCCTTTGAAGATATTGCCTATTTTCTTATTCATAGATTCCTTGCCAATTCCTTGAATTGTTCACCACGGTCCTCCATGTTCTTAAAGAGGTCGAACGACGCACAACAGGGTGATAGCAATACGGTCATACCCGGTTCTGCCATCTCATAGCAGGCCTGTACGCACTCCTTCATAGAGTGAGTATCGCGCACTGGGATGCCTAATGCATCGAAGTTGTCGTGTAACTTCTGATTATCTGCGCCGAGGTACACCAGACCAGCACACTTCTCCTTGACAAGTGGCTTGATGGGGTCATAGTCGTTACCCTTGTCCTTACCACCAATAATCAGGATGGTCTTGGTCTTCATAGACTCCAACGCATACCAGCAGGCATCAACGTTGGTAGCCTTTGAGTCGTTGACATACTGCACACCACGTACGGTGCACACCTTCTCAAGACGATGCTCTACACCAGGGAAGTCGCTGAGCGACTGACGGATGACATCTTTCTTGATGCCAGCGATATTGGTAGCAATACCTGCTGCCAGCGAGTTGTAGATATTATGCTTACCTGTAAGACTTAGGGCCTCCTGTTCCATATTGAACGGCTCTGGCTGTTCAATGGTATATTGACCAGCCTCAATATAACCGATAGAACCCTTCTCCTTCAGCTCTGAGAACGGATACTGGATGGCCTTGATATCGTACTTTTCCAACTCCTTCTTGATGATGGGGTCGTCGTTCCAGTAGATGAAGGCATCCTGCGGTGTCTGATTCTGGATGATACGCATCTTTGCATCAACATAGTTCTGCATCTTGAAATCATAACGATCCAGATGGTCTGGTGTGATATTCAGCAAGATGGCAATATTGGCACGGAAATCGTACATATTGTCTAGTTGGAAGGAGCTCAGCTCAATGACATAGTAGGCATGGGGATCCTCAGCCACCTGTAAAGCCAGTGAGTTACCGATATTTCCTGCGAGACCTACGTCATAGCCTGCATTCTTGAAAATATGATAGATGAGACTGGTGGTGGTGGTCTTTCCGTTAGAACCAGTGATACATATCATCTTCGAGTCGGTATAGCGACCGGCAAACTCTATCTCACTGATGATGCCGATGCCACGCTCCTTAATCTTTACAATCATAGGAGCCGTATCGGGAATACCAGGACTCTTAATAATCTCGTCAGCACTGAGAATCTTCTCCTCAGTGTGTTGGCCTTCCTCCCATGCTATCTGATGGTCGTCAAGCATCTTCTTATACTTATCGGTGATTTTCGACATGTCGCTGACGAACACCTCGAAACCCTGCTTCTTAGCCAGTACGGCAGCTCCTGCGCCGCTCTCACCTGCTCCTAATATTACTATCTTGCTCATCTTACTTTCAGTGTTATAATCGTTAATGCTGCCAATATAATCGTTACAATCCAGAAACGGATGGTTATCTTAGACTCATGGAACGGGCGACGGGGCCAGCCCTTAAGGATATAGGTGCTGGTAGCATCGAGTTGTGAGTCAAGACGACGGAATGTATCGTGGATAGGGGTTGCACGGAACACGCGCACACGCTTGCCCTTTCTCTTCTGAATCTTAAACCACTGGGTCTGGATGATGACACTCAGGCTCTCTATAAAGAAGATGCCACACAACAACGGAAGCATCAACTCTTTATGGATGATAACAGCACAGACGCCAATGATACCACCAATGGCCAACGAGCCCGTATCGCCCATGAAGACCTGTGCGGGATAGGCGTTATACCACAGGAAACCAATCATAGCACCGATGAAGGCGGCCAAGAATACTACCAACTCCTGCGACTGTGGGATATACATAATATCGAAATACGCTGCATAGACAATATGTGACGACACATAAGCAAAGATAGCCAATGCCACACCCACAATGGCAGAATTACCGGCACACATACCGTCCATACCATCATTGAGGTTAGCACCATTCGACACTGCTGTCACAACCAGAATGGTCATAAAGACAAACAGTACCCAGCCTGCAGCAACCTTATACTTTCCACAGAACGACATCACATCAGAATAGTTCAGGTTGTGGTTCTTGATGAACGGGATGGTTGTCTTCAGCGACTTCACTGCCTCTGGCTGGTGCTTGATGACCATCTCCTGGTTCTGCTGGGCTACAGTAACATTCTCACGAACCACAGCATCGGGGCTTAGCCATAACGTCAGTCCAACAATGAAACCTATCGACAACTGACCAACAATCTTATAACGTCCCTTCAGACCCTCCTTATTCTTGCGGAAAATCTTGATATAGTCATCCATAAATCCGAGAAAGCCCAGCCATACGGTCGTAACAATCATCAGCAACAGGTAGATATTACGCATACGTCCCAGCAGGATAACTGGCACCAAGATGGATACGATGATAATGATACCACCCATGGTCGGAACACCTTTCTTCTCCACACCGAATGGGTCGATGCTTGGGTCGCGAGCCGTCTCGGAGATGTTGCGACGCTTCATCCACTTGATGAAGTACTCACCAAACCATGCAGAAATCACCAACGACAGAATAAGCGCCAATAACGCACGGAATGAAATATACGACCAGATGTGCGCACCCGGTATGTTGAACTGTTCAAGGAATCTGAAGATGTAGTATAGCATATTCTTTCTCTTTTTTCGTTATTACGGTATAACGTTATCTCGTTATTACGAAAGACCAAAGATCTCACGAACTACTTCACGGTCATCAAAGTGGTGCTTCACACCCTTAATCTCCTGATAGTCCTCATGACCTTTACCGGCAATGAGGATGACATCCCCTTTCTCTGCCATCATAGAGGCTGTACGAATGGCTTCTTTGCGATCAACGATGCTCACCACCTTCTTCATCTGTTTCTGATCGAGACCAGCAAGCATGTCGTTGATGATGTCCTGAGGTTCCTCGAAACGGGGATTATCAGAAGTGATGATGACACGGTCGCTCTGCTTAACAGCCTCTTGGGCCATCAGCGGACGCTTGCCTTTGTCACGGTTACCACCAGCACCACAGACGGTAATAATCTTTCCCTGCTTACCTTCCATCACTTCATGAATAGCATTGAGTACATTCTCCAAAGCATCAGGGGTATGAGCATAGTCGACAATGGCTGTTACACCTTCCTCCGAGCGAATAGGCTCCAGACGTCCTGCAACACTCTTCAACGTGCTAAGTACGACGAGGATGTCTTCTGGTTTCTTACCCAACATAATAGCAGCACCATAAACAGCCAGCAGGTTCGACACGTTGAACTTACCAATGAACTGTACACCAACTTCTTGACCGTTGATATCCAGATACATACCCTCGAAATGGCACTCGATGATACGGGCACGGAAGTCAGCCATGCGTTGCACGGAATAGGTCTTTACCTGTGCCTTGCAGTTCTGTACCATCACGCTACCGTTTTTGTCATCGGCATTGGTGATGGCGAAAGCGTCTTTTGACAGTCCATCAAAGAAAGCCTTCTTGGCATCACGATAGTTCTCAAAGGTCTTATGGTAGTCAAGATGATCGCGGGTAAGATTGGTAAACAAACCACCGGCAAACTGTAAACCACCAATGCGCTGCTGGGCGATGGCATGACTGGAGCACTCCATAAAAGCATATTCACAGCCTGCCAGCACCATCTGGTGCAACAGTTTGTTCAGTTCAATAGGATCTGGGGTGGTATGGTCGGCAGGAATAGCCTCACCCTCTATGTAGTTACACACCGTAGAGAGCAGACCACATTTGTGTCCGAACTTGCGGAACATATTATATAATAAGGTGGCAATTGTTGTCTTACCATTGGTACCTGTAACACCTACAAGTTTCAGCTGATGTGATGGTTCACCATAGAAGACGGTAGCGACGGGTCCCACGGCAGCTTCCGTAGAAGTCACCTGGACATAAGTGATACCACTCCCGAGAGCATCTGCGTCGGGCAGATCCTCGCACAACACAGCCACAGCACCCAGTTCGATGGCTTTGGGAATGAAACGATGACCATCTGTCTGTGTTCCTTTGATGGCCACAAAGAGATGTCCCTTCTCAATCTTACGTGAATCGATATTCACACCCGTGATGTCTACTTCCGCATTACCGACAATGGCAATTGGTTTGACGTACTTCAGCAGTTCACTTAATCTCATATACCTTATTATATTATATAGTATTTTATTCTAATGTCAACAAACACTCACTATTCTTCGTAATAGCACTTCCCGCAGGCAGACTTTGGCGTTTAACCTTGCCTCGTCCTTGCAACTTGACGCGAAGGCCATATGTTTCCAACAGATATACTGCATCTTTGGCACCCATACCTGTCACATCAGGAATGGCAGTGTCACTCATCTTGATTTTCGACAGTGCCACACCATCACGACGGCGCTCTGCATTACCCCAGATAGGATTGCCATGTGAGTAGCTGCCACTCCAATGGTTATTGGTCTTGACACCTAAGCCGTCGAGAACCTGACTGGCTGCAGCAATATTACCATTCTTGACGTCAGGAATAACGATAGAACGTTCATCATGGGCATCGTCAACGCGCATTTTCAAGTGACGTGCCATGACACCCTCTGAGATATGGTGGAAGACGACACCACTCATACCACCACCTGATGCCGGCAGACCCGTCTTCTTGATACATACGATACAGGTATAAAGAGGATCATCGGCAGGGAAGTATCCAGAGAAGGACAACCAGTAACGGGTGACGCCCGAATGGTAGCTACCATGCTGGTCAGCAACCTGTGCCGTACCTGTCTTACCTGCCACCTTAAACAATGGTGAACCTGCCTTGCGTCCCAGACCCTGGCTGACAACATGCTCCAGAATGGTCTGCATGGTCTTGATGGCCTGGGGCTTGGCAATACGTTCCTTGATGACTTCTGGTTCGAACTCAGCAACCGTCTCACCATTCTTGACAATCTTCCTGACAAATCGCGGACGCATCATCTTACCATTGTTGGCAATAGCGTTATAAAATGTCACCGTATTGATAGGTGCAATCTGTGTCTCGTAACCAATGGACATCCAAGGCAAGGCCGTCTTGCTCCAGTTTTCATACTGACCACGCTTGTTCTTTTGTGGCATACGAATGCGAGGAGGCAGATAACCCACCAACGGCAATTTCAGATCTTCATGGATACCTACACGGTAAAGTCCCTTGACGTAGCGCTCAGGATTCTTGCCATAGAACTTATCGATGACATGACTGACACCGATATTCGAGCTAACCTCCAATGTACGTGCAACATTGATGTCACCATAGCCACCACGACGCCAGTTATGGTCTTTCATCCAACGACCATGCATCTCCTGCACACCACTACCTGTATGGATGACATAGCTGGTATCAACTACTGCGTCGTCGAGAGCCACCAAGAAGGAAGCCACCTTGAATACGGAACCTGGCTCACAGCGATAGCTGATGGCACTGTTCACCGCCTCGGCATACTGGTAGTTTTCGGGACTATCGCCCATACGCATCATGTTGACGATGGCCTTCACATCACCCGTTTTCACTTCCATCAGGATAGCAACACCCATCTCACCGTTGACCAACTTCAGTTCGTCTATCAACGCACGTTCAGCGATATCCTGCATATTGACATCGATGGTTGTGACGATATCTGCACCATCAATAGGCAACATGACAGGGATATTCATATACTTATTAAGTATCTTGCGACGACCCGTGATGCCTGGTGTACCACGCAGAATGGAGTCGTACGACATCTCCAAACCATAATAAGCAGAATCCTTGGCACCGAACAAGCCACCAATGGTACGCTTGGCCAGCGAACCAAAGGGGCGGTTGCGGGAGTTGTAAATCTCCTCGGTAAAGCCACTCTTGTTCTTCGACATGTTGAAGAAAGGCAGTGCCTTAACCTCCATATAGGTATTATAGTCGATGCGCTTCGGCCAGATATTCCACCAACGAGCGCCCATCTTCTGCTGTCCCGTCTTCCTGTCGTACACCATTTTGTGACGACCTTCCTCTAAGTTAGCCTTAAACTCCTCGGCCGTACGCGTGGGGAAAATACGGTGAAGACCCTCGCAGACAGAATCCACCTTATCCAACCATAGCGAGTCATCCTCAAAGGCAGAAGCCTGGAAGTCCATAAAGATCTTGTATTCCGGAATAGAGCTGGCCATCAACTGACCATCACTGCTAAGAATATTACCACGGTTAGGCTTTACAACGACACTGTCTCGCTTCAAACGACCAGCAACCTCCGTCCAGTACTGTTTCTTGGCAGTCATGATATAGAAGGCCTTGCCGATAACAGCAATTCCTACAAGTGTCAGCACTAAGGCAATAGCCATATAGCGCGGCATCACTTTATCATTGTCAAACTTGCTCATTCTGGTACTTCAATAATATAGGGTGGCTGATCGGCTTGATGAAGCAACGAATCATTATTCTGTTTCAATATCTCTAACACATGGCTCTCACGGCACTTCTCCGTCAAGCGACTTGACGAGCTCAATGCCCTGAATTTAGCATCTTTCAATTGCTGCTCCATCTTGTCAATGGTCAGCATATCCTGCTGACACTGATAGCGGAAGGCAACATAGACCGTTGAGAAGGCTACAATCAGCACGAACAGCCAGATCTGCGAACGCACCATCTCCGAAGTCAGCAAATCGCCACCGAGGATGGTACGCAGATTCAGTTGTGACGAGGGTTTAGGGTCCTCTTCACTCACCGTTTCCTTAATCTTCTTCAGCGTCTCCTTCAGATCGCTTTCACCCTGACCCTTTTCGTCGGTCGTCATCGGTGCGCTTTCTTCTTGGATGAGCTCTTCTTGTATCTGTTCGTCAGCCATATCTTTCTATTAAATTCTTTCTGCTATGCGGAGCTTGGCACTACGACTGCGCGGATTCTCCGTCTGTTCTTGTTCACTGGGTACTATCACCTTGTTGGTTGTAGGCTTAAAGGGTGATTGAAAGCGTCCAAAAAAATCCTGCTCCACCTTACCCTCCGCATTACCTGATTTCATCACGTTTTTCACAATGCGATCTTCCAACGAATGATAAGTGATGACACTCAGTCGCCCACCCTTTCTCAGCAAGTGGGTAGCACCCTTCAGCATCTCACGCAAGGCATCCATCTCGTGGTTCACCTCAATGCGCAATGCCTGATAGATCTTTGCCATGTCTTTTTTCCACTGGCCATTCGCATTGTCAACATCTACGCCAAGTGCATTTAGCAACTGACCCGTCGTCTCTATGCGTCCCTGTTGACGGACTTTCACGATGGTTTTAGCAATACGGCGAGCGTCTTTCAGTTCTCCATAGAGATAGAAAACGTCTGCCAACTGCTCTTCGCTATAGTCGTTCAGGATCTCAGCAGCAGTCTTACCGGCACGGTTGTTCATACGCATATCCAATAGAGCATCGAAGCGGAAAGAGAATCCGCGGGTCTCATCATCGAAATGATGACTGGACACACCCAAATCGGCCAGCAATCCGTCAATATGTTCAACCCCATAGTACTGCATCCAGTTCTCTATATATCTAAAGTTACTGCGTACAAAGGTGAATCTATCATCGTCAACGATATTTTTCTCAGCATCGGCATCTTGGTCAAAGCTATACAGATGACCGTTGGCACCCAATCGTGAGAGTATTTCCTTGGAATGGCCACCACCACCGAAGGTTACATCCACATAAACGCCGTCGGACTGGATATCCAATCCGTCAACGCTCTCTTTCAAGAGAACAGGAATGTGGTATGTTTCCGCAGTCGTAGCCATCAATGTCCAATGAACAACTATTATATATTATTCTTTTATCTCCGAGTTCTCCTCGCCCATCAACTCCTCCAAAGTCTCACCGAATTCCTCTGGACCCATCTGATTCGCCTCTGCCTGCTGACAGCTCCATATTTCTATGGTGTCACCCATGCCCACAAACTTCACATCTTGTTCGATGTCGGCCATGCGAAGATAGCGCTTAGGCACCAAAAAGCGACCATTGCCGTCGAGTGTTACCACCTCAACTTCACTGACAAACTGGCGAAAAACCTGCTGATGTTGCTTGTTCCAACGGTTCAAACGCTGGCGCAAGGCATCCATCTGCTCATTCCATACGCTTTCGGGATAAAGCACCAGGCAAGGCTGGAAGACATCCTTGCGCAACACCAAACGCAGACTGTGGTCTGCATTAACAGTACCATTGCCATCAGACAGCAGCATTTTCCTAAATACTGCGGGCAGGAAGGCGCGGCCTTTGGCGTCCATTTTGGCTTCTATATTACCTAAAAATCGCATGCGTACTTATATAAAAAACTAGTTTCGGTTGCAAAGGTATACATTTTCCTCCACATTCCCCCACATTTCCCCACTTTTTTGAGTGAAAAGATGCAAAAGATTCCTTATTTGCGCAAATTTTCTTTAAAAGTGCTATTATTAGAACATTTTTCCGTATATTTGCATGCCGTTAGTACTAACAGAGAGAAATGGGACAGATTACAGAGAAGACTATCGACATTGACAGTATCCTGAAAAACAAGATGGGAGCCAAGGCAAAATGGATTCCCCGTCCGTTGGTGTCGTGGCTGAAACGCATTGCACACCAAGAGGAGGTGAATGCTTTTCTTTGGGAATCTCGCGACAAGGTTGGTACACCCTGGCTAGAAGCTTGTGTAGAGTATTTGCAGATGACGCTTGAGGTGGAAGGCAAAGAGAACCTACCCGACCCTGCCGACGGACGTTTCTACACCTTTGTCTCCAATCATCCGCTGGGTGGCGAGGACGGTGTAGCACTTGGTGCTCTTATCGGACGCCACTACGACTCGCGCTTTCGTTATCTGGTCAACGACCTGCTGATGTACCTGCCTGGACTGGCACCGCTGTGCATTCCCATCAACAAGACCGGCAAAGCCAGTCGCAATTTCCCTGCTATGGTAGAAACGGGATTCCAGAGCGACAATCACATGCTGATGTTCCCTGCTGGACTTTGCTCCCGCCGTCATAATGGTGTCATTCGCGACATTGCATGGAAGAAAACTTTCATCTCGAAGAGTGTGGAGTACCAACGCGACGTTATTCCCATCCATTTCAGTGGGCAAAACTCCAGTTTCTTCTATCGCCTGGCCAATTTCTCCGACCGTTTCCTGCCATTCAATCTGGCCATGTTGTTTTTGGTCGATGAGATGTACAAGAACGTCGGCAAAACCTTCCGCATCGCCATTGGCAAACCCATTCCCTGGCAGACTTTCGATAAGAGTAAAAGCCCGATGGAATGGGCACAATATGTACAAGATATCGTCTATAACCTATAAAACCCCATAACCTCATCACACACATGGAAGAACCAATTATCCAGCCCATCCCCAAGGAGATACTCAAGAGTGAACTCACTCCTGACAAACAGTTGCGCATGACCAACAAGAGCAACAACAAAATCTACGTCATTACGGCACACAATGCCCCCAATGTAATGCAGGAGATTGGCCGACTACGCGAAATAGCGTTCCGTGAAGCTGGCGGCGGTACCGGCAAGGAAGTCGACATCGACGAATTCGACACTTGCGAGAACTGCTACAAACAGCTTATTGTATGGAACCCAGAAGAAGAGGAGATAATTGGAGGCTACCGTTATCTGGCTGGAACCGACTGGCAATACGACAAAAAGGGGCAACCGATATTGGCAACCAGCCACATGTTCCATTTTTCAGAGAAGTTTATCAAGGATTATGCTCCTTGGACCATCGAACTTGGGCGCTCTTTTGTCTCTCTTCCCTATCAGAGTTCACGAATGGGTGCCAAAAGCCTTTTTGCACTAGATAATCTGTGGGATGGACTTGGAGCACTTACGGTTATCAAGCCCAACGTAAAATACTATTTTGGCAAGATGACCATGTACCCCAGCTACATCCGCAAAGGACGCGATATGATTCTCTATTTCCTTAAGAAGCATTTTGATGACAAAGAAAACCTTATCATCCCGATGAAACCATTGGAATTAGAGACAGACCCCACTGAGCTGGCAGCACTTTTCTGCGGTAACGATTTCAAGGAAGACTATAAGATTCTGAATGGTGAGATTCGCAAGTTGGGCTACAATATTCCACCACTCGTCAATGCGTATATGGGTCTATCACCAACGATGAAGTTGTTTGGCACAGCTATCAACTATGGTTTTGGCGATGTTGAGGAGACTGGTATCCTGATTGCTATTGACGAGATTTTCGAAGAGAAGCGCAAGCGTCATATAGACTCCTTTATTCAGGAGCATCGTGACGAGTTGGAACTCACCTCAGGTGCTAACAAAATCATCTATAAATACAAGAACAGCTGAGAATGAAGCATTACTATAAGGTCGCTGAACACACCTTCTCTGTCGATATACCAGAAGGCAATACTCTTCTCGATGAAATGGGGCAATACGCTCCATTTTCTGTCAATGAAGACGCTCACGTGGTCTTCTCCTTACGTATCGTCAACAAAGATGATTTCCCACAGACTGACGACCTTACCACAGAGATGAATCAGGACGATGACGGTTCACAGATACTGGCAGGTCATCTCCATGGACAACCTTATTTCGAGTTTCAACTGTGGGGACGCTGTGCTGCCCGTATGGTCACGGACAAACATTATAAGCATGCTGACGTCTTGCTCGTCGATGAACCATTATTTGGCATCAACAATGCTTTGATGGTTATGTATGCCCTGTCAACAGCCAACCTCCAGACTGCCCTCTTCCACTCTTCCGTGGTTAGTTGTGCCGGATACGGCTATATGTTCCTGGGCAAGAGTGGTACGGGCAAAAGTACTCATTCCAGTTTGTGGCTGAAGCATATTAGTGGTACCCAACTAATCAATGATGACAACCCCGTAGTGCGTCGCATGCCCGATGGATTCTACGTTTTTGGATCTCCTTGGAGTGGAAAGACCCCTTGTTATCGCAACGTATGCTATCCTTTGGGGGCTGTTGTCCAACTCAGTCAAGCACCTTATAATCAAATACAACGATTGAGACCATTATCGGCCTACGCCGCACTTGTACCATCTATCTCTGGCAAGCGTTGGGACAAGCAGGTTGCTGAAGGCCTGCACGAGACGGAGGATATGATGGCAAGCGAGGTTAATGTATGGCATCTGGAATGCCTGCCCGACCAAGAAGCCGCAGAAATCTGTTCCAAGACAATACGTAAAGCATGAACAACGTATCCGATAACGAGATCATCCAGAGTGCCATCAAGCTGGTCAACGAAGGGTTACGCGTCACCTTTCCCGTGAAAGGCTACAGCATGCTGCCATTCATCATCGGTGGTAAGGAGAGCGTTGACCTCGTCAAACCTGATAATCTGCAGGTCGGCCACGTCGTGCTGGCATGGGTGGAGGGCTGTCGTTACGTGGTACATCGTATTATTCAGATAGATGGTGATAAAGTAACACTGATGGGCGACGGCAACATTGCGGGTGTAGAGCACTGCCTGCTCAGCGACGTAGCAGCACTGGCTATCAACGTCGTCACACCGCAAGGGAAACACCACCATCTCTATGCCTCATGGCGCATCAAGGCCAGTCGTCTATGGTGGCGCTTGCTACCTATTCGTCGCTGGATACTGGCTATCTATCGTCGGACTTGGCTAAGAATAGTGTCGTAATGTCGTAATAACGTTATACCGTAATACCGAAATATCGAAAAGAAATAGAATATGAAACAGAAAGAAGGATTTGTGCTGCGTACCGTCTGTGGCGAGCACGTCATTGTAGGTGAAGGCTTAGGTACCATTGATTTTGGCAAGCTTATCAGTCTCAACGAAACCGCTGCATGGATATGGAAAAAAGCCGGTGAGATGGGAGATTTTACTATCGACCGTCTGGCAGAAGCCCTCTGCGAGGAATACGAAGTCGATGCCCAACAAGCTCACGATGACGTAACAAAGATGGTCCAGCAATGGCAGGAACTGGGAATCATTGAGAATTCGTAATTCATAATTCGTAATTCCTTGAAGTACGTCGTCTGGATCATACGCAACATGGCGGGCATCAGGTGGAACACCCTGATTCGCATCGTGGTAGGCATCACACAAGTGATGCTGGGCCTGATTATGATATGGTTCAGCAAGCAGTTTATCGATGTTACCATCCGCACAGGCAGTGACCAGGATGTTATTACGATGGTAATACTGCTCATCGCTTTGGTTGTTACGGGTATCCTGCTGCGCCAGTTCTACTACTATATGGCCACCAAAGCCAACACCTATCAGTCGAACAGCATCCGACTGCGGGTGTTCAGTAGCCTGTTTCGTCGTCAGATGTACGAAGATCAGCTACATTCCGGTGATGTCACCTCACGACTTTCCAAGGATATAGACACCGTTGCCGATGTCACTACCTCTCTGCTGCCTCAGTTTACCGTTACAGGAGTACAACTCGTTGGAGCCTTCCTGCTGATGTACTCCATGGATAGCAGACTGGCACTCGCACTGCTACTCATCACACCGTTTGTGGTAGCTTTCGGCAAACTCTTCGCCCATCGGTTGCGTAACATGACGCTCGACATCCGTCAACAGGAGAGCACCATCCAGATGCAGGTACAGGAAGGTATGGAACACAATGCCGTCCTGCGCTCGTTGGGTAGCGAACAGTGGGTAACAGGACGTCTCAGCGATATGCAAGACCAATTGATGGGACGTGTACTCCGTCGTACGCGTTTCACGGTCGTATCCCGACTGCTCTTGGCTTTTACTTTCAGTCTGGGCTATCTTATGGCTTTCATCTGGGGTGGACTGCAACTACGCGCTGGCGTTATCACCTTTGGTGTCATGACATCGTTCCTCCAGTTGGTAGGACAGATTCAGCACCCCATATTAAATATGCTGAACATGATGCCTCAGTTCTTCTATGCTATGGCGAGTATCGACCGCCTGGAAGAGTTGACGACGACGTCTGAACAGACAGATAGCGGTGACCACGAACAGCTAACAGGCCCTATAGGTATCATGGTTCATGATGTCTGCTTCACCTATGCTTCTGGTGACCAAGAGGTGCTTACCCATTTCTCTCACAACTTTCCTCCAGGCAGCAAGACAGCCATCATGGGAGCGACAGGCATCGGCAAGACCACCCTCTTCCGACTGATGCTGGCATTTATCAAACCTAATGCCGGTGAAATCACTGTTTCTGGTAGCAACCGACAGTCCCAGCCCGTTGACGAGCACACACGGAAGCACTTCGTCTTTGTGCCCCAAGGCAATACGCTCATGAGTGGTACTGTCCGTTACAACCTACAACTGGCCCGTCCAGAGGCTACTGATGAAGAACTACGTCAGGTACTCCATGTCGCTATGGCGGATTTCGTCTATAACCTACCCCAAGGCATCGACACCCAGTTGGGCGAACGTGGTATCGGTCTCAGTGAAGGTCAGGCACAGCGCATCGCCATCGCTCGTGGTCTGTTACGTCCTGGTGGCATTCTTCTTCTCGACGAAATCAGCTCTTCTCTCGACGAACAAACCGAGCGAGAACTCTTCAGCCGTCTCTTCGACTATTGTCATGACAAGACCATGATCTTCATCACCCACCGCCCTGCCGTCAGCCAACTCTGTGATGATGTCATCCAAATTAAGAAATGAAATATATGGACTGGAAACAACTCATATCAAACAAGCGACTCGGACAAGAACAGCGCCACACAGAGCGTCACGACGACCGTTCAGAGTTCAAACGCGATTACGACCGACTCATCTTCTCGGCACCGTTCCGCCGCCTGCAGAACAAGACACAGGTATTCCCTTTGCCGGGTAGCGTCTTTGTACACAACCGACTGACCCACTCGCTAGAGGTGGCCAGCGTAGGCATGTCACTGGGTAACGACGTCGCTCAGCGTACCATCACCGAGCGTCGTCCCGAACTGCGCGGCACACTGTTTGAAGAGATTGGCCAGATTGTTTCTACAGCCTGTTTGGCTCATGACTTGGGCAATCCACCGTTTGGTCATTCTGGAGAGAAAGCCATCCAGACGTTCTTTACTGAGGGCCCTGGCAAGGAACTGCAAGAGCAGGTATCACCCGCCTTCTGGGACGACATCACCCATTTTGAGGGTAATGCCAATGCCTTCCGACTGTTGACGCACCAGTTTAAGGGTCGCCGTCCTGGTGGTTTTGTCATGACCTACTCCACCATTGCCAGCATCGTGAAATATCCCTATGCCTCGTCAGCAGCCAGCAAGAAGGGCAAATTCGGATTCTTCCAAAGCGAGCAGGCCACCTACCAGCGCATTGCCGATGAAATGGGGATTTTCTGTATCTCAAAACCTGGTGAGCCACTTCGTTATGTGCGCCATCCGCTGGTCTATCTCGTTGAGGCTGCCGACGACATCTGCTATGAGATAATGGATTTAGAGGATGCCCATAAACTGAAGATTATTACCTTTGAACAAGCTTCACGCCTCATGCTCGATTTCTTCGACGCCGAGACGCAGCAACACATCCTGCAACGTATCGAGAGCGAACAACTCACCGATAAAAATGAGCAGATTGTCTATCTTCGTGCCTGTGTCATCGGTAAATTAGAGAATGAGTGCGTCAACACTTTCGTAGCACATGAAGACGAAATATTGAACGGTACCTTCACTGGCAGCCTCATCGACCATATCAGTCCCTTACAGCGCGAAGCCTATCGTCGTTGTGCCGAAGTTTCCGTACAGAAAATCTATCGTAGCCGTCCTGTGCTCGACGTAGAACTGTCAGGTTACAAGATTATGGAGACACTGATGCAGCAGATGGTAGAGGCCGTCATGCATCCTGACCGCTACTACTCACAGCAACTCATTGGTCGCGTGTCCAGCCAATATCACATTGACGACCCCGACTTGGAGGTTCGTCTCATGGCTGTTATCGACTACATCTCCGGTATGACCGATGTCTATGCCCTCGACGTCTACCAGAAGATAAATGGTATCTCCCTGCCGATTATTTAGGAATCTCCAAGATAAAGCGACTACCATCATGGTAATCAGCATCATAGAGCAGGTCACCACCCAGATTGAGGGCATGACGCTTTGACAAAGGAAGTCCCAATCCAAGACCCTCAGAGAGGTCATCAACCTTAACAAACGGTTTGAAGAGCAGATGCTGCAATTCGGGAGGAACACCAGGCCCCACATCTTCCACAATGAATTGAATGGTAGAGCTGGTCTCTGTGATGCGTAGCGTAATATGTTGTCCATCGGAGTATTTCGCAGCATTGAAGAGCAACTCACGAAGTGTACGCATGAGGAAGAGGTGGTTAGTCAGGATATTGGTACTGTCTGACAGGTCGGTAGTGAAATGAATGGTCACCTTCGGGAAACGCTCACGAGTATAGTCAATGCACTCCTGAGCGACGGTATTACACGATATAAAATCACTCTTAGGAGAGAAGAGACCATGCGTAATGGCCAATTCAGAACTGTCGGAAAGCATCTGCACCATACGGTTCAGGTGGATGGCATTATGAGTCATCGTATTGGTGATGTCAGCCAATTCAGCATCCTGCAACTGTCGTTGCACTTCTCCTGAATGTTTGGCTTCAAGACTGTCACCAAGCACATCGGCAAAACCCATGACAATGTTCAATGGTGTACGAATCTGGTGAGAGACATTCTGGATGAACAGAGCCTTCTTCTGGACAGCGTACTTGGCAAGTGCCATGGCACGCGCCAATTCCTGATTATGTTTCTTGGCTTCCTCACCAGTCTCACGGATGCTGTTCACATGTTCATAGAGCGATTGCCGCATGACAGCAAAGCTGTTCTGTAGGCGTCCGATGGCATCCTGACGATTGGAACGCGGTATCGTCTCTTCATAATGTCCTGCAACAATCTTCTTGCTGAGTTTCAAAAGTTGGTGAAGGGGTTTGATGGTCCGCCTTGTCATCAGATAACAAATCAGCAAGATGAGCAAGAGCCCAACAACGAAAAGCACATAGGCAAGATTGCGCAACTGGTGGTAATTCTCCATGAGTTCATTGTCAGGACATACCAAGACGAGGTTCCAGTCAGTACCCGGCAATGCGTTATAGAAGACATGAGCATTGTCAAAATCAAGACGCTGCTCCTTGTCCATCAGCAAGAAGTAAGAGTTGGCAGACGGTCGCTCTGCTGCATTGATGACCGAAGACAGTTGCTCATAGGAGAGCGTGGCGATAACGACACCCTCAATGGGACCGCCATTAAGATTAAGCGCCTTAGAATATGTAAAAATGGTGTCACCCTCCACGATATTGACAGTATATCCAGGAGAAATCTGCGCGATTTCATCGGGAGATGTCGCGACACGACAAGTCTTGACGGTACGGTTCATAGCGACAATGCGCTGGCAGATAGACTGCAAGGAATCAGGAGGGAAATTCTCCTCCAGCAGCCAGCTGTTGCTCTTGACAGCATTCTCCATCAGGTACAGCTTTGTCATCATGCGTTGAACGGTGGTATGCAGCACTCGCTCAGCATATTGCTCTGACTCCCCCTTGATGAGGTGGCGCGAATAGAGAAACAGGATACCTAATGCCGCCACAAAGATAAAGGCAGCCACCATCGTGATGCCGATACTAAGCTTTGCTGCGAGTTGTCGTCGGATGCTATTCATGGGCGTCCTCCTTTCCTGTTTCATTATCAGCAGACTGAATCATATCATCCACCAGATCAATAATGGTGTTACCCTGTTTGCGGATAATCTCAATCTCATGGCTCGCATCGTCAGGGCTGATAGTATGATAGTTGCTGCAGAGCGTGGCCACATGACTGTTGAGGGTTTCCGAGGGCTCCAGCATCTTGTTGGTCATCTGGTGTAGGAAGGCCGTCTTCATACGGTCGGCCTCTTGTGCCTGATGGTTAGCTTGCTGCAATTCCTTACCACGCTCCGTGAGTTGGCTGTTCAAGTCTTCTAACTCAGCAATTCGGATAGCCAATGAGTGTTGCATCTGCTGGAAATCCTCCTGCAACTGACCTATCTCATCAGCACGCGCCGTATCGGGGATGGTCATGTCATAGTGGCCCTGACTAATCTGCTGAGCAGCCTTCGTCAGCATGTCTAGTGGCAACAATTGGCGATGCACAAACAGACTGCTTAAGCCAACAACGAACACCAGTCCCAGGAAAGCAATGGCAAGCACCAAGTAGAGCAGTCGATTATAGTCGCCAAAGATGTCCTCCTCTGGATAGACCACAGCGACACTCCAACCAAGGTAATCCGTTGTTCGTCCCACCACAGCAGAGCGCATGAAGGGTTTATAGACCACATACCACTCCTCGTCATTCATGATGATGTGCTGCTGACCGCTTTCACCATTCATCATGGCCTTGACGACCCTTAGCATAGAGGGGTCGGTATTCTCGTTCACAAACTGAGAGAAGACATTCTGCTTGGTCAACTTCTCCTTATCAGGATGGACGATGTAGGAACCATTGCTGGCCAACAGCGTGCTGTACCCATTAGGCGAAGGCTTGGCAGCAAGGACTATCTGTGAGAGCAGTTCGATGGCAACATCAACAGCCACAACGCCTATAGGCTTTCCGCTACGATCGAAGAGGGGCAGACAGAAAGTAGCCAAAGCCTCATCCTCGGTATCTTCGTTTTTCAGCGGGTCTGTCCAGCAGGCATGTCCCAATGTCATCGGCTCGGTGTACCACACCTGCAGGGTATAGGGACGGTTGACAAACGTCTCCTGGACAACCAGTTCCGAAGAAGCATTGGTTGTCGTACTATGGCCCTTGCGGTGAATGTAGGCCATAAACAACTCACGGCCTGGATAGTAATAAGGTTTGAAGACGATAGCACAGCCTACAATATAAGGGTTACACTCTACCAGTCGACGACTGTAGGAGAGCATGCTGTCAGGTCTGTTAAGGTGAGCCATTACCTGCCAATAGACGTTTCCTGCCGACTGTTCCACACTAAGCAGGACATTGTCAATATCCTGTACCGTAGCATCCAGCGTTTCCTCAGCATTATGCAGAGACTTCTCTCTTAGTGTCTGGCGTGAGAATTGGAACATGACCACCAAAGACACTAAGAGCAGCAACGCTACCACGCAGGCCACTATCAGGCTGAGTCTAAGCGAAAGCGTTTGGGAGATTTTCTTAGTCAACATCAGCATATGGCTTTCTAGTGCAAATATAGCAAATGTTTGAGCTATTTACGCTTAGAAACCCTTCGATTTAAGGAATATTAACTAAATAATCTCCTCTTACGACTGATTAGCGAGGGCGATAGGCTTTGATGATGCCCACATACGTCAGCAGGATGACATTCATCATCAGTGCATAGACGATAGCAGGAATGGCCATCACGTCGTTGGCAAAGACAAACGGACTGCTGGCGATAGAAATGGCCTGGGCCGCATTCTGCATACCTATTTCTATGATAATAGTGCGCTGCTCACGACCACTGAGGCGCATCATCCACGACAAGATGACACCACCACCCATAGCCAGCAGAATAAGGACGGTCATCGCCAGTCCTAACTGGGGAAACTCGCTGACAATGGTCTCGCGATTCTGTACAAAGAAGACGGAGGCCAGCAATATCAGGGCGGGGAATGCCAGCTTCTTCAGCACACCATGCATCTTGTGAGCCAACTGCTCACGCCACATTGCCAAGGACAGTCCGATGAGGATGGGCACCAGCATCAGCACGATGTTCTGCACCAACAGGTTGCCTACGGGCAGGGTTATCGACTGGTTCTCACCAACCAGACCAGTGGCATAGCTCATCACCAGCGGACCTGTGAACAACGTGATGATGCTACTCAGCATGGTCAGCGACACAGACAGTGCTACATCGCCACCCGCCAGCATAGAAAACACGTTGCTGGAACTGCCACCAGGACTGCACGCTATGAGCATGACACCCAGGAAGAATACTGCTTCCAACTGGAAGCCATAGCCTATAGCTAAACCTATCAAGGGCAACAGCAGAATCTGGCCCACCAAACCTACCAAAACAGCCTTAGGGCGCTCAGCTAACAACCGGAAATCGGCAGGGCGCAGTGTCAGTCCTAAGTCGAACATCAATAGGACGAGAATCGGTAAAACTATAAAAATTGTGTTCATCGTTGCTTAATTGTGGTGCAAAGGTACGAAAAAAAATCGTAATTCGTAATTTGTAATTCATAATTATTTCGTACTTTTGCACCAAACTAACAGAAAAATCTATGAAGCGACTATTCCTCATCAGCCTTACGGCTATCACGCTGACAGCCAGTGCAGCGCCTACAACACGTATCGAAACTTTCCCTATCAGTAGTGTCAGACTGGGCGACAGCCAGTTTCTGAAAAACCAGCAGGCAGACATCTGTTACCTCCTTAGCCTGGATGCTGACCGACTTTTAGCGCCCTACTTGAAAGGTGCCGGTCTGACTCCCAAGGCCGAGAACTACACCAACTGGGAGAATACCGGCCTGGACGGACACATCGGTGGTCACTACGTGTCGGCACTGAGTTACATGGCTGCAGCCACAGACAATCAGGAAATCAACGCCCGTCTGGACTACGTGCTCAGCGAGTTAAAGCGTTGTCAGGACGAACGTTGGGACGGTTATCTGGGTGGTGTTCCCAATCCCAACGAGATATGGGGACAGATCGCTAAGGGCGATATCCGCGCCAACTCCTTCGGACTGAACAACCGCTGGGTACCTTTATACAATATTCATAAGATCTATGCAGGTCTGCGCGATGCATATCTCATCGCTGGTCGCCAAGAGGCCAAGGGGATGCTTATCAAGCTGACCGACTGGATGATTAAGGAGGTGAGCCAGCTGAGCGACGACCAGATTCAGAAGATGCTCATCAGCGAACAGGGTGGACTGAACGAGACCTTTGCCGATGTCTATGCCATCACGGGCGATAAGAAATACCTGCGCCTGGCTCATCAGTTCAGCGACCAGCAGATGCTCCAGCCACTGCTGAAGAGCGAAGACAACCTGACGGGTAAGCATGCCAACACCCAGATTCCTAAAGTCATCGGCTACAAGCGTATTGCCGATGTGGAGGGACTGGACGACTGGAATCACGCTTCTAAGTTCTTCTGGGACGTGGTCATCGGACAGCGTAGTGTCAGCATTGGCGGCAACTCCATGCGCGAACACTTCAACCCCACGAATGATTTCAGCGGACTGCTGGCCTCAGAGCAAGGTCCTGAGAGTTGTAACACCTATAACATGCTGCGACTCACGAAGATGCTCTACCAGACCTCAGCAGACAAGAACTATATGGACTACTACGAGCGTGCCCTCTACAACCACATCCTCTCGATACTGAATCCCGTGCAGGGTGGTTTCGTCTATTTCACGCCGATGCGTAGTGGTCACTACCGCGTCTATTCACAGCCACAGACCTCTATGTGGTGCTGCGTGGGTACAGGTCTGGAGAATCCTGCTCGCTATGGTGAGATGATCTATGCCCACGAGGGCAACGACCTCATCGTCAATCTCTTCATCCCCTCTACCCTCACCTGGGACGGCATGACCGTAAAACAGGAGAACCGTTTCCCACAGGAAGCCGCCACCACCATCACCCTGCAACTGAGGAAGGCACGCAAGTTTGCCGTGAAGCTTCGCAAGCCAGCATGGGCAGGCTCCGTGCAGCTGGCTGTCAATGGCTCTCCCGTTGACTACAAGATAGCTGCCGACGGCTACCTTGTCATTGACCGCTCATGGAAGGATGGCGACCAGATTCGTATGGATATGCCCATGCACCTGACTGCTATGACCACCCCCGATGGCAAGCCGCAGTACTCGTTCCTCTATGGTCCTATCGTACTGGCTGCCAAGACAGGTACCGACCGTCAGGACGGACTCTTCGCTGACGACAGTCGTGGCGGACACATCGCCAACGGTCCGAAGATTCCGCAGGCTCAGATGCCTGCCATCATCGGCACTCCCGATGACGTGCTGTCACACCTGAAAGCCGTGGAGGGCAAGCCGCTGACATTCTCTTTGACTGGACTGACGACTCCTGCCTATGAGGGTATCCAGTTGGTTCCTTTCTATCAACTCTACGAATGCCGCTACCAGATTTACTTCCCACTCTACTCTCAGTCAGAATGGGCTGCCAAGCAACAGGAGCTGGCTGCTGCCGAGAAAGCAAAGATGGAGATGGAAGCCAACACCGTCGATAAGGTATTCTGTGGCGAACAGCAGTCGGAGAGCGACCACTTCTTCAAGGCTGACAATGCTTGGAACGGCTACGATGAAGGCATGCACTGGCGTACCGCTCGTGGTTCCTTCTCTTACCAGCTGAAGGCTCAGGGTGCCAAGACATTGCGTCTGCAGGGCTTTGCTGCCTATGAGCGTGTCGTCGTCAGCATTGATGGCACAGTGCTCGACGCCGTCCGCCTCGATGGCCAGGGTCTTGCCGTCATCACCCTCCCTGCAACCTTGCAGAAGGAAGCCATCACACTCACCCTCGCTGCAGAGTCTGGCAAGCAGACTCCCCGCATCCACGAGGTTCGTCTGTGCAAGTAATCAAGATACTTGTTTGAATATGATGATAAAGGAGTAAGGCAAATGCCTTACTCCTTTATTAGCTGTTCTTATTATTCTATGATCTCAAAGTGCTGATAGTCCTTGCGCGTTATCCAGTCGCCACCCCAGTCAAATCCTGCCTCGGTAAATAGTTTGAAGCAGAGGTCGTCATGGTCTATCTTGTAGGGGAAGTCCATGGTGCGCTCACAATACGCCCCTGCCGTGGCGGGCTGGATGAACAGGGAGCCATCCTCACGCACCTTGAAATACGGGTTATAGAGCGTATTGATGTCGATGGCCAGTCCACGGGCGTGCTTCGACAGGTTGGCGCTGCCAGCGATAGTTCGGAAGCAGAAGCACGACGAGTTATTATCGCGCATCTGCGTCTCATCATCAGCATCATAGACGTCTGGCAGCAGCATACGCTGGATGGGATACTTCGCATCGAAGAGCTGGCGCAGGATGCGCGCCACGACGTCGGCAATCTGCTTGTTGCACACCATCTCGCCGATGTGCATCTGGTCGTCGTAGTCCCAGTGCAGGGCACGGACGTGGCGCAGGTCGTCACGACCTATATAGGGATTCTCCTTATAGGTCTTGCCCTGCATGCGCTGCCACACCCTGTCGGGAATAGGCTCTGCAGCGAAGCACTTGTCAATGCCGCCGTAGGCTTTCACCGCTTCAGCGCTGACCGTCTTTCCTGCCTGCCACTCCGTCAGCGGCGTCGTGTCCGGTGCCTTGTCATCATCACTGGTGCTGCACGCCGTCAGCAGGCTAGTGCTGCAGACAAGGATGGCGGCCAGCATCCAGTTCATCATTGTTTTCATCATTGACGTTATTTCGTTGTTTCGATGTTTCGTTATTACGTTATTACGTTATAACGTTATAACGTTATTACGACATTACGACATTACATTGTCACGGCATCAGGGATAGTGTACAACTGGCCTTTAGCGGCATCATAGTACTTCAGCGTCACCGACTCCTCAGCACTACGTCCGTAGATGACCAGCGGTGTCTTACCTGTTGCGGGGATGACCACCGTGCCACGGCACTCTTCACCCACGAAGGCACCTACGATGTCACCCTTGGCAGGCTTGACACTGATCTTCGACAGCAGGGGATCCACATCCACCGTCTTCGTCACCGGGAACTTGGCAGAACCGAGGGTGAACGGAAGAATATAGTCCTCGTCAATGCCAGTGCTCTCATCCGAGTTCATGCTGACCTTGTCAGACAGCGTAAACATGTGCTTCAGCTTCTGGCAGTAGTAGCGCAGAGATACATTCAGCATCTCAGAGCCCGACTCGTTGCCGTAAGCCTTCATCAGGAACTGGTTGCTGATAGACTCGTCACCACCCACGCTGACGGCAGGACTAGCCAGTCCGCGCAACTCGTCGTTGATGAACATCGCCATCAGGTCACCCTCAGAGACATAGGGTGCCAAGGCCTCCTCTACCTGTACCATCATGATGGTCCAGTGTTCAAAGGCTGATGCGTTCGGTTCCGTCCAGTTAGGACGCTCCTGGTCGTTGTTCCAGTCTACCTGCCATACAGGGGCCTCACTGATCTCGTCCACCGTATAGCCATCATTGTTGTTGTCGTCGTCGGTGCTGCAAGCC
>CACYBB010000022.1 GCA_902772585.1 uncultured Bacteroidales bacterium
ACAAGTTACTATGAATACATCCACGACCTTCGCGTCGATTACTTCATAGCCCGCTACCGTGAACTTGCCGCTGCACAGAAGCCCATTGTCGCCCAGCAGTTGGCGCAAGAGAGCGGCTACCACAGTTACAGCACCTTTAGCACCGCCTTCAAGCGACGCATGGACAAGAGTGTCAGCGCCTGGATGCGTGAAGAGGAACAGTAACAGCCACCTGTTTCACTATTGGCGATTGGCCTATTTCATGCCATTATGGATATAGATACCCGTGGGGCGCAGTCCTGCACGGCGCAGCTCGTCGATGGCTTCCATCAAGAACGAATAATCCCAAATAATATAGATTATGACGATATGTTATTTTACCGCGTCCGGCAACAGCCTGTATGTTGCACGACGCATTGGCGGCAATCTGCTGTCAATCCCGAAGCTGATGAGACAGGAGAAGATAGAGGATAAATGACATAACAATGGTAGGCTCCTGATGTAGGAGCCTACCATTGATTTTTTTTTGATGCGCTTTGTTGATCAATATGCGTGGCCGTCGGCAATCTCCTCCTTGTCGAGCTTCTTCTTGTCGAGAGCATACCAGGCATAGGCGATGTAGGCCAGCACGAAGGGGATGAGCAGACTGACGTAGAACATGGTGCGCAGGGTAAACTCGCTGCTGCAAGAGTTGGCAAGGGTCAGCGACGACTGCAGGTCAGCAGTAGAGGGATAGTAGGCAGTGTGGTTCCATGCCGACATGAGCAGCAGGGGTAACACCACAAGTACCACACCGATGCCTGCTGGCCAGATGCCCTGGATGTAGTCCTTGGAGACGATGGCCTTGCCGATGGCATAGAGTACCATGATGACACCTACGAGGAAGGGGATGGTCAAGTACCACATATCGATGAAGTTATGGAGGTACTTGTAGGGCTCCATGAAGATGAGGCCCTCGTCGTTGTAGGCATAACCATCCTTCAATAGCAGGTGTACCAGATAGGCGACGAAGAGGATGAGGAACGGGATGGCGGCACCAAGGAGGCGCACGCTGGCTCGACTGCGGATATCCTCGTCGTTCACATTATTTATAATATATAAGGTACCCAGCACACGAGCCAGGAACATCACCGCCAGTCCGAAGACCAGCACCCACGGGTTCAGCAGGGCGTCGAGGCCGTGTGAGGCGTTGGCCCAATGCGAGATGATGGGAGTAAACGACTCAGCGTCTATCAAGTTGTCTTTCTCTACGATGAAGTTAGAGCCCTCGAAGAAGGTGGCCACGGCACCGCCCAAGAGTAACGGACCTACAAGGCCATTGATGATGAGGAACCACTGGAAGGTCTTGGCACCAAGGATGTTGCCCAACTTGTTCTGGAACTCATAGCTAACGGCCTGCAAGACAAACGTAAACAGAATGGCCATCCATAGCCAGTAGGCTCCGCCAAAACTGGTGGAATAGAATAGCGGGAAGGAGGCGAAGAACGCTCCTCCGAAGGTGACCAGCGTGGTGAACGTCAGTTCCCACTTACGACCTGTGGAGTTGATGATGAGTCGGCGCCCCTCCTCGTTATATCCCAGGGAACGTACCATCGAGTTTGCACCCTGTACGAACAGCAGGAAGACCAGCAGCGCTCCCAAGAGTGATACCAGGAAGCACCAGTAGTGTTGTAAGAAATCGTATGTCATGATTGTGGCCCTTTCTTGATTTGTTTAAGCATAATATTGATTTCCACGCAGAGCATCAGGGTGAAGAGGAACAGGAAGAGGAAGAACGTCAGGGCTACCGAGAAACTTTCGATGTCGCTGACACCCACCCATGTGGGCAACATATCCTGAATGGTCCACGGCTGACGTCCGAACTCAGCGACTAGCCAGCCACTCTCTGAGGCAATGTATGCCAACGGGACGAGGATGATGGCGAGCCAGTAATGCCATGCGGGCAGTCCTACGATGTCGTGGCAGTCGGCCTTGGTCTCTGGCAAGAGTCCGACGGTAGCCAACAGGCGACGTGTGATGACGGAAAGATAAGGTATCTTAAAGGACAGGATTGCCAGCAACAGGAAATAGAGGATGAACAGACAACCTGCGCCCACCATGATGCGGAAGGCCCAGAAGTTGACCCAGATGGGTGGTACGATGTCGTTCTTGTCCTTCACATAGCCATAGCCGAAGTAGGGCATGTTCTCGTTGAGTGTATTCAACTGGGCAGCGAGAACAGACTCGGCAGCGCCTTCTGTCTTTGACTTACGATAGGCAGCCAATGCCTCGATAGCCATACGGCCACGGACGATTTTCTCTTCGATGCTGGGTTCCTCGGTACCATCGGATCTTTTGTAGCCATTCATAATGTCGTTGATGCCTGGAACAAAGCCATGGAAGTCATTGGTGGCCATGAAACTCAATGCATAAGGCACCTCAATACCCGGCACGATGGTCAGTCCACGGTCATAGCCGCCATCATGTAAAGCCTCCATGGCAGCAAGCTTCATGGGTTGTACCTCGGCAACGCTCTGTGCTGACTTATGCCCCGTCATGCCTGCACCTAGTGAGGCGATGAGTCCCACGATGGCAGCAATCTTGATGCTCTCCTTGGCCAGTCGCACCTCACGATTCTTCATCAGATACCAGCACGAGACAGCCACAACGAAGATGGCACCGATAATCCAGGCAGAGATAACCGTATGGCAGAACTTGTCGATGGCAAACGGTGACAGTGCTACATCAAGGAAGCTGATCATCTCGTTACGCATAGTATCAGGATTGAAGGCACAGCCCACAGGATACTGCATCCAGGCATTCGCCACAAGAATCCACCATGCCGAGATGGTAGCGCCAAGACCTGTCAGCCACGTCGCCGCCAGATGGAAGCCCGGCGAGACCTTCTTCCAGCCAAAGTACATCACTGCCACAAAGGTGGACTCCATGAAGAAAGCCACGATACCCTCGACAGCCAATGGTGCTCCGAAGATGTCGCCAACGAACCAGGAGTAGTTGGACCAGTTGGTGCCAAACTCAAACTCCAGAATGATACCCGTAGCAACACCCATGGCGAAGTTGATGCCGAAGAGGCGTTGCCAGAACTGGGCAGCGTCGCGCCAGAAGGTATCTCTTGTGCGATACCAACAGGTTTCGACGATACCCATCACAACGGCCAGACCCAGCGTCAGGGGCACGAAGAGCCAGTGATAGATGGCTGTCAGTGCGAACTGTGCCCTAGCCCAATCAATGGAGTGGCCGCTAATGGTTAATAAGAAGTCATTCATAGCATTATTGTTTTAGGATTGATGATTTATCGTTTCAATACTTCGGTAGCAACGAACTCTGATTCCTTTCCTTCGTCAGCATGGGTGCTGATGTAGTTGGGGAAAAAGAAGATCTTCAAGATTACAAAGATAACGAACAGCTTAATCAGGATGATAGCCCACAGGGTACGCCCTAACGTCATCTGTCGGAAACCGTCCCTGTAGAAAGCGAAAGCCCTGTATAGCCAACTGTTTTTGCCCATCATGATGCTCTCCTTTGCGTTAATAATGTTGCAAATATAGTAAATAAATTCAAAACTACCAAGTTTTCTTTGGTATTTCGTGGAAAAAGTTTAACTTTGCACCATGTTTTCGAAAACAAATTATGATTATTAGTTATGAATAACAAGAAAATTGTAGGCCCCTTAGTGGCTGTCATCGTATTATTAGTTGCAGGAATTGCTTATCTTGGTTACAGTCTCAGTCAGGAAAAGCAGGTCAATAAGGACATGCAGGAACTGGCTGTTCTGGAGAAGCAGGAAATGGAGAACGAATACCAGCAGTTTGCCGACCAGTACAGTGAGATGAAGACACGTATCAACAACGACTCTATCATCAATCAGCTGACTCGTGAGCAGGAACGCACCAAGCAGTTGCTGGAGGAATTGCGTAAGACCAAGGCTGACGATGCCGCTGAGATTACCCGTCTGAAGAAGGAGTTGGCAACCGTTCGTGCCGTACTGCGCAGCTATGTGCTCCAGATTGACTCGCTGAACCAGTTGAATGCAGAGTTGATGGACGAGAACAATCGTGTACGTTCAGAGTTGGAGTTGACCAACCAGCAGAACCAGGCACTGGCTTCCAGCAACATGACGCTGTCAGAGAAGGTAGCTATTGCCTCTCAGTTGAATGCTACAAACATCACGCTGACACCGCTGAACAAGAAAAATAAGGACAATAAGCATATGAAGAAGGCTCGTACCCTACTCGTCTCTTTCAATATTGCCCGTAACGTCACGGCAGCCAATGGTACCCGTGAGATTTTCATCCGTGTCACAACGCCGATGGGTGAAGTACTCAATGGCGGTGGCTCTTTCTCTTATGAGGACCGACAGTTGGCTTACACCATGAAGCGCTCCATCGACTATAGCGGTGAGGAGACTTCAGTAACAGCCATGTGGCCTATCAATGAGACCCTTGCTGGAGGTTCGTATAACGTCAGCATCTTTGCCGATGGCAATATGATTGGTTCCAGAAACTTTACGTTTGAGAAATAACATATGAATCGATTTCTAGCTATTAGCTTCTGGCTATTGGCTTTTGGCATACATCCTGTCATGGCTCAGCGCGTTCTGAGCCTTGACAGTTGTAGGGCTATGGCGCTACGCAACAACAAGCAGATGAGTGTGCAGCGTGTCAAGCAGGAGATGGCTAAGAACATCCGCAAGTCGGCACGCACGAAGTATCTGCCTCATGTCTCTGCTGTTGGTGGCTACGTCTATACCAGCAAGGAAATCTCACTCCTCAGCGACGAGACTAAGGATGCTTTGTCAAACCTGGGTACTAACAGCGTCAACCATCTGCAGTCGGGATTGGCTACGGCTATGCCCGTGCTGAGCACGCTGTTTGGTGGTACGGCAGGAGTGCAGGCAATGATGAACGGCATAGCAAGTCCCCTGAACCAATTGGGAGAGGGTATTATCGATGCGTTCCATACCGATACGCGGCATATGTTCGCTGGTTCCATCTTCCTCACACAGCCCATCTTTATGGGTGGTGCCATCATCGCCATGAACAAGATGGCAGACCTGGGCGAGGAACTTGCCGCTAATTCTGCTGAGACACGTCGCCAAGAAACGCTCTATCAGATAGACCAAGCCTACTGGCAGGTGGTGTCGCTACACCATAAACAGAAGTTGGCAGAGGGATACCTGGACCTCGTCAAGAAATTGGACGGTGACGTACAGAAGATGATTCGTGAAGGTGTTGCCACCCGTTCCGAAGGTCTGAGCGTCAGCGTGAAGGTCAACGAGGCTGAGATGGCTGTCATGAAGGTCAACGACGGACTGACACTGTCGAAGATGCTGTTGTGCCAGCTCTGCGGACTACCTGTCGATGAACAGGTCACGCTGGTGGACGAGGAGAAGGAAGAGGTTACTGCTCTCGCTCCCGCAACTGACATCCGTAAGAGTGACTTCCTGGAGTTCCGTCCTGAGTTGAAGATGCTTCAGAATATGGTCGATATCGGTCATCAGGCTACCAATGTCCTGAAGGCAGGTAACCTGCCACAGGTGTTACTGGTGGGTGGCTATACAACGACGAACCCCAACCTGTACAATGGTTTCCAGCGGAAATTCGGTGGCGCTTGGAATGTTGCCGTCATGTTGCGTGTGCCCATCTGGAACTGGGGCGATGTAGCTTATAAAGTGCGTGCTGCCAAAGGCGCTACCACCATTGCCACCCTGGAACTGGAAGAGGCTCGTGAGAAGATGGAACTGCAGGTCAACCAAAGCAATTTCCGTGTCAACGAGGCTTACAAACGACTGGAGATGGCGCAGGCCAGTCAGCAGCGTGCTGACGAGAATCTGCGTACTGCCAACCTGGGATTCCAGGAGGGTGTCATCTCGTCGACTACCGTCATGGAGGCGCAGACAGCCTGGCTGCAGGCCCAGTCGCAGCGTATTGATGCTGAGATTGACGTCCAGTTGAGTCGTGTGAACCTGCAGAAGTCACTGGGTACGCTTCGCTAATAAATAGTAAATTGTAAATAGTCAAATATAAATATAAAGATGAGTGCTAAAACACAACACAACAACATACTGCTGGCCATCATCGGTTTCGCTTCAGTAGTCATCATCGTGGGAGTCATCGGCTTCTTTGCTTTCTCACGTGATGCTGAGGTCATTCAGGGACAGGTAGAGGTCAGCGAGTATCGTGTGTCAAGCAAGGTGCCTGGTCGTATCCTGGAGATACGTGTCAAAGAAGGCGACTTCGTTAAGGTTGGTGACACACTGGCCATCCTTGATGCCCCAGAGGTGCGTGCCAAGATGGAACAGGCCCGCAGTGCCGAGGAGGCTGCTTCTGCCCTTGAGTTGAAAGCCCAGAACGGAGCCCGTGAGGAACAGATTCGTGGTGCCTATAATGTCTTGCAACAGGCAAAGGCCGGCGTGGAGATTGCTGAGAAATCGTACCAGCGCATCCAGCGTCTCTTCGACGAGGGTGTCGTCAGCGAACAGAAGCGTGACGAGGTGTATGCCCAGTATAAGGCTATGGAGGCCCAGATGAAGGCTGCCCAGAGCCAGTATGACATGGCTGTCAATGGTGCCCGTCGTGAGGACAAACTCGCAGCGGCTGCCCAGGTGGGTCGTGCCAAGGGTGCTGTCCAGGAGGTTAACTCCTATATCCACGAGACGGTACAGATTGCCCAGGCAGAGGGAGAGGTCATGGACATCTATCCCAAGCAGGGCGAACTGGTTGGTACAGGTTCACCCATTATGACCATTGCCGTGATGAAGGACCTTTGGGGTACGTTCAATATCCGTGAGGACCAGCTCAACGGTCTGGAGATAGGCAAAACATTCTCTGCCTTTGTTCCTGCTTTCAATAAGAACATCCAGATGAAGGTGTACTATATGAAAGACCAGGGCTCGTATGCAGTCTGGAAGGCTACCAAGGCCAATGGCCAGTACGATCTGAAGACTTTCGAGGTGAAGGCTCATCCTGTTGAGCCGATGGAAGGTTTGCGTCCTGGCATGAGTCTGGTCATCAAGTAAATGAAGATGTTGAGACAGATTTACCAGTTGTCGGTGAGGGAGTGTAAGATATTCCTTCGCAATCCCATCTATGTTTTCTGCATGGTGGCATTCCCGCTGGCTGTCATCTTCTTCTTCACCAGTCTGCTGGAGCAAGGTCAGCCCCAGGAGATGCCTGTGGGTGTCGTCGACTTGGACAACACATCGACCACACGTGCACTGATTCGCAAGTTGGATGGTTTCCAGAGCTGTGAGGTGGTGGCCTATTACACCACACCTGCCGAGGCCCGCGAAGCCATCGAAAACAATAAAATATACGGATTCCTGTATATCCCTGAAGGAACTACCGCAAAGCTCCTTGCCAGTCGTCAGCCTAAGATTTCATTCTACTATACGATGACGACCATCGTGTCTGGTTCCTTGGTGTATCGCGACATGAAGACTGTTGCCAGCTTGGGTTCGGCGGCACTAGGCATGGCCACCATGCGTGCCAAGGGACTTACCGACCAGCAGATTAAGACGCTGATGCAACCCATCGCTATCGACCTGCACCAAATCGGTAATCCGACGACAGACTATAATGCCTACCTGACAACAGTCATGGTGCCGGGTATCATTATGCTATTCATCTTCCTCATCACCACCTATGCCATCGGTACCGAGTTGAAGTTCAACCGCAGCAAGCAGTTTGTAGAAATGGGCGAACCGCATATCTGGGTGTCGATCATCGGCAAGTTCCTACCCCATACGTTGGTGTGGCTCAGCATCACCTTCTTCTATTCGTTCTATGTCTTTGGCGTTATGGGCTTCCCGCATCCGGGTGGCGTAGTAAGAATCGTCATGCTGAATGTGCTGATGGTACTTGCTGCCCAGGGCTTCGGACTCTTTGCCTTCGGACTGATGCCTTCGCTACGCATGTCAATGAGTATCAGTTCACTGTGGGCGGTGCTCAGCATCTCCATGGCAGGTTCCGCTTTTCCGCTGATTGGTATGGACGGTCCCTTGCAGGCTATGGCGTGGTTGTTCCCCTTGCGTCATTATTTCATGCTCTATCAGATAGGTGTCCTCAACAACTACCCCATCCTGGATGCATGGTTCCACATTGCAGCACTCATCGCCTTTATCCTGTTGCCCATCATGGTGGCAGGAAAGATTAAACATGCCATGTTAACCTACGTATATATACCATGAAGCAGGAGGGAATACTACATACGATTGCAGACGGCATACGTGATGCTTGTCAGATTTGGCGCGAAGAACTGATGCTGGTGCTGAAGGACGAGGGTGTGCTCATCTTCTTCGTCATCGTACCACTGATATACCCCCTGCTCTACTCCTGGATATATAATAATGAGACGGTACGCGAGGTCCCCGTGGTGGTGGTTGATGACAGTCATTCAGCCATGAGTCGTCAGTTCATCCGCATGTGTGACGCCTCGCCCGATGTGCAAATCAAATACTACGCCTCCGACATTGATGAGGCTCAGATGCTGGTAGGTCGTCAGATTGTGAAGGCCATCTACCGCATCCCTGCCGACTTCGAAAGCAACCTTATGCGTATGCAGCAGTCGGTGGTCAGCGTCTATTGCGACATGAGTCTGATGATGACCTATAAGGCAGCCTACCAGACGGCGCTAGCTGTGTCGCAACGGATGAATACGGAGATTCAGGTGAAGTTGGCTGGTCACTATACCAAGCGCGAAGACCAAATACAAGCCGCACCCCTGAAGTGTGACGATGTAGCATTATACAACCCTGCAGGAGGCTATGGCTCTGCCGTGCTGCCTGCCGTACTGATGCTTATCCTCCAGCAGACACTGGTGCTGGGTATAGGAATGGCAGCAGGTACCGCCCGCGAGAACAACCGCTTCCACGACCTCGTACCTATCCAGCAGCACTATCATGGTACGTTCCGTATCGTGATAGGAAAGTCGATGGTCTATTTCATGATTTATGCCGTTATGGGAACATGGCTGACCGTCGTCGTGCCCCGCCTCTTCAACTTCCCGCATCTTGCCCAGTGGTATAACCTCTTGATGCTGATGCTGCCCTACACGCTGGCCTGCATCTTCTTCGGCATTACTGTCAGTTGTCTGGTGCGCTATCGTGAGAATGTCATGTTGCTCATGGTCTTCGTGTCCATACCGCTCCTGTTCCTCAGTGGTGCCTCGTGGCCACAGTCTGCCATTCCAGGTTTCTGGCAGGGCATCTCTTGGCTGTTCCCCTCCACCTTTGGTGTGCGTGCTTATATCCGTCTGAACACCATGGGTGGTTCTATTGGCGATGTCCTGACAGAGTATCAGATTCTCTGGATTCAGGTATTCGTTTATTTCCTGATAGCCTATATGGTCTATCGTCATCAGATTCAACTCGCCTGCCAACATGCTGGAGAGCCTGTAGAAAACAAAGAATAAAGTACTTATGATGAATACAAGATTCAAAAAGAATGCCAAGATCTTCGACATTGCCTTAACTGCCATAGCAGGAATGGTCTCGGTAGGAATTATGCTTTATGGTGTTGGTCATTTCGGTATAAAGGAGGCTTGGCCAGAACTGGTGCTCAACCTGTTTTACATTTTCTGTCTGGTGATGATTGGAAAGTATTTCTTCAACCGAATTGATACCCAACGGTTTAACTATTGGTGTTCCATCTCAGTGGGCATGACGGTACTGTTGCGCGACATTCTCTTTGCACCACCCTTGGCCTATTATGGTTTACATCTGGCCTGCTTCACACTGTCGGTACTACTGCTCTGCATGCTTACCTTCTTCTATGCGAGAAAGAACTGGCAAAGCTATACCAAGCGTAACCTGTGGGCCATCTGCGTTGTCGACATCATTATTGCCACGCTTTATAACATCGACATCTATCTGGAACCCATCGACGAATACACGAACTATATGTTGACAGAAATCTGGATACGTCCCACCATCACCTACGGACTGGTGGCATGTTTCGTCACAGAAGCAGAAAAAGATAGTAAATAACAATTAAAAATAAGTTCACTACTACGATGAAAAAGATTCTGAATTGGGTGCTTGCCGCTACCCTCATCTGCGGCGCAAGTATAATGACCTCCTGCAAAGAGAAGCAGGTTCAGCAGGCTCAAGAGAACAATACAGAGGTGCAGGTGGCCGATTCTGCCAAAAAGGTGGTAAGTACCGAACTGATTCGCACCGACAAGAGCTGGGACGGTGTGGAACTGCCCGACTATTTGCAGGGACGTCCCGAACTGGTAGCCGTAAAATATGTGTTCCCCGCAGGAAAGAAGTTGGGCTGGCACCACCACCCCGTTATGAACTATGGCATACTGGTGCAGGGTGAACTGACCATCATCGGACAGGATGGCAAGGAGAAGGTGGTACATGAAGGCGAAGCCGTTGTAGAGATGGTAAACACCATCCACCACGGCGAGAACCGAGGCGACAAGGATGTCATCCTCTATATGTTCTACCTCTCGCAAGAAGGCAAGGAACTGGCCGTACAGCACCCAGAGATTCCACTGGAATAGTGATTTCAGGGCACAAAAGGGGCGACCTTTTGTGCTCCAAACAATAAAATGGGAAGAACTTACGTTATATGAAGGTATGCGTAAGTTCTTTTTCATTATAGGTGTAGCAGTAATGGCCATACTCCTGACGGGGTGTGGCGCTGAGATGGCTATGAAGAAGGGTGACCGATTCTATGCCCTCGGAGAGTACTATGATGCTAGCACACAATACAAGAAAGCATACTCACAGACGCCTGCCAAAGAACGTACACAACGTGGAAAGGTAGCGTTGAAGATGGCGGAGTGTTACCGGAAAATCAACTATACACAGAAAGCCATTGCTGCCTACAACAATGCCATCCGCTACAAGCAGACCGACTCGCTGACCTACCTGTATCTGGGACAGCAACACATGAAGAACGGCAACTACAAAGAGGCAGAGAAAGCCTTTCAGACCTTTCTAGACTCTATGACTAATGACGGAACTACAGAATCACAGAGTTACGAGAAGTTGGCCCAGACGGGCATTCGGTCTGCACAAAAGGCACCCCAGTGGAAGAAGGAAGGCTCTGCATATACCGTCAAGCGCGAACATCTCTTCGACTCGCGTCGTGCTGACTATTCGCCCATGTTTGCTGGCGAAGAGAACGACCAGTTGTTCTTCACCTCTACCCGCAATCAGGCTAAGGGTGACGAACTCAGCGGCATCACAGGAACAAAGAATGCCGATATCTTCTACTCACAGAAAGACGACAAAGGCAAGTGGCAACGGCCAGAGGTCATCGACTCCGAGTTAAATACTGATGACGACGAGGGAGCGTGCTGTTTCTCGCCTGACGGAAAGACGATGTACCTGACGCAATGTCGTGCCGACGTATCCTATCCGCGCTATGCCACCATCATGACCAGCAAACGTTCAGATGCAGCATGGAGCAAGGCCACAGAACTGACCATCACCCGCGACACCTTGTCTGCCTATGCCCATCCTGCAGTATCACCCGATGGCGAATGGCTCTATTTTGCCAGCAATATGGCTGGTGGTATGGGGGGTTATGACATCTGGCGCATTCGCTTGACGGACAATGGACTGGGAGGGGCAGAAAACCTCGGTGAACCCATCAACACCTCTGGCGACGAACTCTTTCCCACCTTCCGACCCAATGGTGACCTCTATTTCTCCAGCAATGGACATGAGGGTATGGGTGGCTTGGATATCTACTATGTTGAAGATGGAAAGGTTCAGCACCCAGGCTATCCATTGAACTCACAGGGTGACGACTTCGGTATGACCTTTGAGGGACTGCTCAATCAAGGTTTCTTCTCCAGCAACCGCGGTGACGGCAAGGGATGGGATCATATCTACTCCTTCTACAACCCAGAGATTGTACAGACCGTCAAAGGGTGGGTGTACGAACAGGACGGCTACGAGTTGCCACAGGCACTGGTCTATATGGTGGGCAACGATGGTACGAATATGAAGCTCAGTGTGAAGGGCGACGGTTCGTTTACACAACCCATCAAGCCTGGTGTTGACTACGTCTTCTTAGGAACCTGCAAGGGTTTCCTGAACCACCAGGAGCGACTGCGCGTAGAGCCCGTCACTGAGTCTGAAGAATATGTATTGCAGTTCCCATTGGCCAGCATCACGGCTCCAGTACTCATCGAGAACATCTTCTACGACTTCGACAAGGCCACCTTGCGACCAGAGTCAACAGCAGCTCTTGACAAGTTGGTAACACTACTCAACGAGAATGCCAATGTGACCATCGAACTGTCGGCCCATTGCGACTATAAAGGTTCTGCGGAATATAACAAGGGACTGGCACAACGACGTGCCGAAGCGGTGGTGGAATACCTTACTGCACATGGTATTTCTGAAGATCGACTGAAACCCGTTGGCTATGGTAAGGAGAAACCCAAGACCATCCGTCGTAAGTTGACGGAGAAATATCCGTTCCTTAAGGAAGGTGATGTCTTGACGGAAGAGTTTATCAAGAAGCTCGACGAGGAACAGCAAGAGACCTGTAACCAACTGAACCGTCGCACGGAGTTCATCGTGCTGCGTACTACCTACGGACTGTTTCCGAAGAAATAGCCTCTCCGACACCTACAAAGAGTAAGCCGAAGAGGATCGTTGCTACCATCAGCAGATTGACGCTGATGGTCTGGACAGCCATCGTACGCACCATGACCTCGAACTGTACGGCCAGCAAGTTCCAACCATCGAACAGCACAAACAATATGGCGAACACAACAATGCAGGACGCTGTCCACAGACGAGTAAGCAACCTGCGATGTGCGGCCAACAGGGAGTGCTGGGGCAGGTGTTGCATGACCCGTTCCGTAAAACCATTGTCGGCAATCTGTTGTTGAGAAGCTTCCTGGAAGAACTGCTTCAACAAAATATCATTATCTTCGGTCATATCCATTCTGTCTTAAATAGTTTGCTAATTTATCTTTCCCACGGGAGAGGTGCGACTTAACGGTACCCTCCTTCATCTGCGTAATCTTCGCAATGCCTGCAATATCATAGCCATCAATGAGTTGCAGGGTGATGCACGTGCGTTCATCAGGTTTTAGGAGTGCCAAGGCAGCGTAGAGGTCCAGACCCACCTCCGGCCCCTCCCTGTCAGAGAGGGGAGTAGATAGATACTGCTCCTGAGTGCGATTACTCCCCTCCATCTCAGGGAGGGGTTGGGGGTGGGTCTTCTTTTTGCGCGTATAGTCGTACCACACATTATACGCTATGCGCATCATCCACGTCTTAAAGGAGGCGAGGCCTCGGAAGGACGTGATATTGGTATAGGCCTTGATGAACGTGTCTTGTGCCAAGTCGTCACTCAGCTGTTCATCGCCCATGGTCTGACTCAGGAAAAACCTGCGGACAGGTGACTGATATCGGCGTACGAGCTCGTCGAAAGCCCGTCGATTGCCAGATACCGCCACCTGCGTTACAAGTACTATGTCGCTGAGCAGTGCCACTGTCCTATCTATTTTCTAACAGTCCCTTCTCAGGCATTACAATCCAGCACACAATGTAGAACAGCACACCCGAGAAGCAGGTGCAGAGGGTGAGAAAGGCGTATGCCAGACGCACTGCCACCGGATCGAAATCCAGATATTCGGCTATTCCTGCGCAGACGCCGCCTAACATGCGGTCGTTACTGCGATATAGTTTCTTTGTCATATTCTCAGAATTATGTTGTTATTTAAAATACCTCTTTGTTTTCTTGTTTCTTATCTGTCATTCTGGCAACAATCACCTTGCCCAAACCGATAGAGAACACCAGGGCACCTATGCCGAAGCCGACAGCACCAGCAGCAAACCAGAGGAAAATCATCAGACCAACACCCACAAAGCACTGGCGGATACCGCTCTTATATTCCTCGTCGTCAGTCGCCAACTGTTCTTTGAGCAACTGGTCGGGGATGGGCTGTCCCTGCTGCATCGCCATCTGCGCCAGACGCATCTTGTCCTTGCGGTTCTTATTGATAAAATAGAACACGGCAATGATGATCAATAGGGGCGACAGCACAAAGATGATGAACAACACCAACAGCACGAAGAACATACCAGCAATACCCGTCTGCATCAAACCGATATGGTCGAAGAGGTTGTCAAGACTCGTCCTTGTATAGTCGTCGTCATCATCGAAGGGGAAATTGTCGGCAGCAGTCGGTGTCGATGCTGTTGACGTGGTATCAGAGAAAGCCTCTACCCCATTCGTACTCGTTGAATCTACCAACTCCGTCTGCTGGGGCTGGGGGGTGTGACGGTGCTTCTGGGCAATAGCCTCTGTGGTCAGGCCCAGCACCAACAACATTGTCAAAGTGATCAGTAAGTGTTTCATATTCGTAGTTGTTTTAATATTACACATAACTATTATTTATCTCACAATTAGTTCCTCAGTATCTATATCGCCAGAGCCAAATCTGCGTTTATTCATCTTCCTGACGGTACCTTTCAACTCAATATCGCCAGAGCCCTTGACCTGAGCATCTACCTCGCCACTATTGTCAAAAGCCATCTCGATATCGCCAGAGCCTATCACACTCAACTTGGCCTGCTGCGTCTTAACATTGTTCACTGACACATCGCCAGAACCTACAACCGATACGTTAACGCGGTCGCAGATGATATCCTTGAAATAGATATCGCCAGAACCCTTCAAGTCTATGTCGAGGGTATCAGTATCCAACGGACGAGTGCACATGAAATCACCAGAACCCATCAGGCTGACGCCCAGGAAGTCGGGCGAGGTGACATACACGATGACATCATCGCTATCGACACTGCCAATATGAATAATGCTGGTGCCACGCTTTGTACTCACCTTCAGCGTATTACCCTCTACCGTTGTCTCTATCTTCTTGATAACATCCTGGGGAGCATGCACTCGGACAGAGAATGAGTCGGCCTGGGCATACTTTACATTCATCGAACCCATCAACTGGATACGTTCAAAGCCCTTCAGGAAACGGGGCTCCTCAACAGTTGATTTTACTGTGACAGTCTTCGTAACATCAAACTTACATGATGTCAACAAGACAACTGCCATGATGGCAAAAACGATTCTTTTCATACCTTTCTTTGTTTATGTTTTTACCCTTTAGACGTAATAATTCCTAATTTAGTTGCAAAGATAGGAAAAAAAATTGTAACTTTGCAAGCAAATGACACAATTACCTGCCGCTTTTACGGAAATAACGCGCCAACTGATGGGCGAGGAACGCTTCGAACGCTACCTACAGTCGTTCGAAGAGGAGCCTCCTGTCAGCATACGAGTGAACCCAAGGAAGATGGCAGAGGGCAAATGGCAGATAGATGATGGAACACCTGTACCCTGGTGCAGGAATGGTTACTATCTTCAGAAGCGTCCGAACTTCACCATGGATCCCCTACTCCATGCCGGCTGCTACTACGTGCAGGAAGCCGCCTCGATGTTCTTGGATGAAGTACTGAAGACCCTCCTCCAGCCCCTCCCTGAAATGGAGGGGAGTAATTACACTCAAGAACAACCTCTATCTTCTCCCCTCCCTCACAGGATTGCGTGCCACACTCCTACCTTTAGGTGGGAGAAGGGGTTGGGGGTGAGTCTCGACCTCTGTGCTGCTCCTGGTGGTAAGTCGACCTTGCTGCGCAGTGCTCTGCCTGAGGATTGCGTGCTGTACAGCAACGAACCCATCCGTAATCGTGCCAATATCCTGCTGGAGAACGTAACGAAGTGGGGCTACGAGAACCATATCGTCACCAACAACTACCCCAAGGATTACCGTAAGTCGAAGATGAAGTTCGACCTCATCCTCTGCGATGTTCCTTGCTCTGGCGAGGGTATGTTCCGCAAGGACCCTGCCACCATCAGCGAATGGAGTCCACAGAACGTTGAGAAGTGCTGGCAGTTGCAGCGTGAGATTGTCGACGATGCCTGGGCATGCCTGAACCCTGGCGGAGTGCTGATATACAGTACCTGCACCTTTAATACCAAGGAGAACGAGGAGAACATCCGTTACTTCCTGGAGCAATACGATGACATGGAGGTGGTACCCGTCGACATCAAACCCGAATGGAACATCACGGCTTCCCTGCTCGATGGTTTCCACGAACCCGTCTATCGTTTCATCCCTGGCATCACCCGCAGTGAAGGACTGTTTATGTGCGTGCTAAGGAAAAAGGAGGAGACTCTCCCCCATCCCCTCCCTGTGAAGGAGGGGAGTAAAAAGACTCCCAAGGGGCATAAGGGGAAGGAAGAATCCACCCTCAACACTTTATACCCCCCTCCCTCACAGGGAGGGGCTGGGGGTGAGTCTCTTAATCTCTCCTACCAGCAGGCCATCGCCTACCTGCGCCACGAGGCACTGGTATTGCCGGAGGACACCCCTCGCGGACTCGTCACCGTCTGTTTCCAAGGACACCCGTTAGGACTGGTGAAAAACATCGGCACACGAGCCAACAACCTCTATCCCAAAGAATGGAAAATAAAGACTACACATATTCCACAAGACTATGAAGCAATACTTAGACATACTGAATCGAATACTGACTGAGGGCACCCAGAAGGGTGACCGCACAGGAACAGGTACCATCAGCATCTTCGGAACCCAGTCACGCTACAACATGGCCGACGGCTTTCCCCTGCTGACGACCAAGAAACTGCACCTGAAGAGTATCATCTATGAACTGTTGTGGTTCCTCAATGGTGACACGAATGTAAAATACCTGCAGGAACACGGCGTACGCATCTGGAACGAGTGGGCCGACGAGAATGGTGAACTGGGACCCGTCTATGGTCACCAGTGGCGTGCATGGCCTGACTACAATGGTGGCGTCATCGACCAGATACAATACGTGGTGGACCAGTTGAAGAACAATCCCGACTCTCGTCGTATGATTGTCTCGGCATGGAATGTTGCAGAGGTTAACAAGATGGCATTGCCCCCTTGTCATACCATCTTCCAGTTCTATACCGCTCCCCTGCCCGATGGCCGTCGCCGCTTGTCGCTGCAACTCTACCAGCGCAGTGCCGACACGTTCCTGGGTGTACCTTTCAACATCGCCTCGTATGCGCTGTTGCTACAGATGATGGCACAGGTCTGCGACATGGAGGTGGGCGACTTCATCCACACCACAGGCGACACGCACCTCTACCTGAACCATCTGGAACAGGCGAAGCTGCAGCTCACCCGTGAGCCGCGTCCGCTACCCACTATGAAGATCAACCCCGACGTGAAGAGCATCTTCGATTTCCACTTTGAGGACTTCGAACTCGTAGGCTACGACCCTTGGCCACATATCAAGGCGGAAGTGAGCGTGTGAATAATTGAGAATTGAGAATTGAAAATTAGGCATTATTATGAAAAAGATAACGATTGCTATTGACGGCCACTCTTCGTGCGGCAAGAGCACGATGGCCAAAGACCTGGCCCGTACAGTGGGCTACGTATATGTCGACACAGGTGCTATGTACCGTTGTGTCACCCTCTATGCCCTGCGTCACGGGCTGTTCACTGCCGACGGCATCAACGAGGAAGCCCTGCGCCAACAGATGCCGAACATCCAGATTTCCTTCCAGTTTAATGCTGAGACAGGTCGTCCCGACACCTACCTCAACGGCGAACTGGTAGAGAACGATATCCGCACCATGGAGGTCAGCAGTCACGTCAGTCCTATCGCCACGCTGGGCTTTGTCCGTGAGGCCATGGTTGCCCAACAGCAACAGATGGGTAAGGACAAAGGCGTAGTGATGGATGGTCGCGACATCGGTACCGTCGTCTTCCCCGATGCCGAACTGAAAATCTTCGTTACCGCCAGTGCCGAGGTACGTGCCCAGCGTCGCTACGACGAGCTGAAAGGTAAGGGTATGGAGGCCGACTATGAAGATATCCTGAAGAATGTGCAGGAGCGCGACTACATCGACTCCCATCGTGAGGTGTCACCCCTGCGTCAGGCCGACGATGCCATCCTGTTGGACAACTCCCACATGACCATCGCTGAACAGAAGGAGTGGTTGTTTGAACGTTTCAAGGAGGCTACCCGATGACTATCAGTATCATTGCCGCCGTGGCCAAGAACCGTGCCATCGGCTTCGAGAACAAGCTCATCTACTGGTTGCCCAACGACCTGAAGCGTTTCAAGGCGCTGACCACAGGACATACCATCATCATGGGTCGCAACACCTTTGAGTCACTCCCCAAGGGTGCACTGCCCAATCGTCGCAACGTGGTGCTTTCAACAACCGTCAAGGAGTTGCCAGGTTGTGAGGTCTTCCCCACCCTTGACGCTGCCCTGCAGAGTTGCCAGCCCGACGAGGACATATATATAATAGGTGGCGCCCGTGTCTATGAGCAGGCCATCAGCAAGGCGGACCGTCTCTGTCTCACCGAGGTTGATGACACACCCGCTCAGGCTGATGCCTTCTTCCCTGACTATAGCGACTGGCAGGTCGTCAACAAAGAAGCCCATCCAAAGGATGAGCGACACGACTACAACTATACTTTTGTAGATTACGAGCGAACCCGTTAACGGTTCGCTTCTTTTTTCTTCTCCTCCTTCGTTGCCGAATAGTTGATGTTCAGTGCGCCAGCCTTGCGCAGCGCCTGTTTCACATCGTTGATGAGTCCCATCTCCGTATCCCTGTCGGCACGGATACTCACCGTCAGTCGCTGGCGATCGTCTTCTGACATGCGGTTGCGCTCCTTTTCTATCTCCGCACCTATCTCGTCAACGGTGACATAGCGGTCACCCATCTGGATACGTGGCTCGTCAGCGATGACACGTCCTTGGGCATCAACGGGTTTGCCAATGAAGATATATACCAGTCCGCTCTTGTTCACCTCCTTAGCCAGTTCGGTGCCCTGCGGCACGGTGTACTGCACCTTCGGGTCAACGTCGCGCATGTGGGTGACAATCATAAAGAAGAAGAGTACCGTGAATATCAAGTCAGGTAGCGATGCCACATTCAATGCGGGCACTGTGCGTTGTCTCTGTCGTTTGAATCTACTCATTCTCTTCTCTCGGAATTCGTAATTCCCTCCATGATTCGCATGGGTTTGATGTCCAGTTTCCTGTACGCCGCCACAATGCTGTTCTGCATCTCGAAATAGGCGTTATAACTGGTCTTACGCCCTGTCTCCACTGCAATCGTGTAGTTGTCCGTCTGTCGCGAAGCCAGGAACGATTCCACCTGCTGGCGCAAGGCGTCGGGTGTCACCTCTTGTCCGTCACAGGTCACCACATCGTTGTCGTCGATGGCAATCTGCAGGACATTCGAACGATTGATGTCGCGCTGTTCCAGATGCTGGTCATCCACAGGCGACAGCTTACGTCCCAGCCCGTGGTCCGTATCCATCGACGAGGTCACCAAGAAGAATACCAACAGCATGAACGAGATGTCTGCTGTCGATGTGGTATTCAGTTCAGGGAACTCCCTGCGTTTCTGCTTCCAACGGAACATCTTACTTCTTACCTCTTACTTCTTATTGCTCAACCAGAACGAGCGCACCGTTGACACTACCGTCACGATGACGGCAACACCCATGGCGATATACATCAGCCACAACATCACCTCTGCCATCAAAAAACTACCTGCCTCAGCCATTGTTACGCGCTTTATATTTGACAACAGCATCCATCAGTGTGATAGCACCTTCTTCCATCTGTGTGGTCAGACGGTCTATCTTCGAGAGGATATAACTATAGAAGAACTGCAGGATGATAGCTACGATGATACCGAAGATGGTGGTAATCAGCGCTACCTTCATACCCTTGGCAACAATCGTCGGACTGATATTACCAGCCACCTCGATATTGTCAAAGGCCATCACCATACCAATCACCGTGCCCAGGAATCCCAGCGACGGGGCAATGGCGATAAACAGGCGTATCCACGAACAGCCTTTCTCCATATTCGAAATCTGTACCGTACCATAGTTCGTCAGCTGACGGTCTATGTCGTCCACCTTCTCACGGATGTGCAACAGTGCCTGATAGCAGATGCTCGCCACAGGTCCGCGCGTGTTACGACACAAGTCCTTGGCACCCTCCACGTCGTCCTGCTCCAGCCGTGCGTCCACGTCAGCCAGCAGCTTCTTCGTGTTCACCTCCGACAGCGTCAGATAGACGATGCGCTCTATGCAGAATGCCAGACCCAGCACCAGTGCCAGGGCTACCAGCGACATAAACCCTGCCGAGCCCTCTATGAATTTCCGTTTCAGCAACTTGTGCAGACCACCGCCCTGCAGTGCCTCCTCGTCAGGTCCTCCCAACTCGGCATCTATCAGTGCCATTGCCGAGTCTGCAACCAGTGTGTCAGCCTTCAGCGTGTCGGCAGTCACCACTTTTGTCGTATCCTGCTGGGTAGTCTGTCCATACGCTATGGGCATCACCGTCCACAGGCAGGCGACTATCGCCATCAGCATGATGATTCTCTTCATATTACTTTTCATTGTTTAATCGTGCAAAGGTATAAAATAATTCTTAATTCTCAATTCTTAATTCTTAATTTTTTAGTACCTTTGCAAAAAATTTGCAAGAAAGTAACTTTATGGAATATATGTCACAGGAGGGCTACGACAAGCTCGTTGCCGAACTACGTCAGTTAGAGAGTGTTGAACTGCCACAGGTCAGGGATGCCATTGCCGAGGCCCGCGACAAGGGTGACCTCAGCGAGAATTTCGAGTACCATGCTGCCAAGCGCGAACAAGGTCGCCTGCTCAGTCGCATCCGTTTCATGCAGCGCGTCCTCGAGAATGCCCGTGTCCTCGACACCTCCCACCTCTCTACCGACAGCGTCGGACTGCTCAGCCGTGTCGAGATGACCAACGAGACCACTGGCAGTCGCATGACCTACACCATTGTCAGTCCCCACGAGGCCAACCTCCGCGAAGGCAAGATTTCCATCAAGTCACCCATCGCCCAGGCACTGCTCAACAAAAAGGCAGGCGACACGGTTGTTGTCCGTGTTCCTGCCGGTATGGTCAAGCTCCGCATCGAGAGCGTCAGCCTGAGTGCATAAATACCGAATCCCTTGATTATATAGTCCTAATGGCTACCATCACGGCATCGTCAATACGCTTGGCGTTGCCGCGGAAGTTCTCGACGGCACTCGTCATGCGGTCTATGATCTTCTGTGGCGGCTCATTGGCTTCTGCCGACTTGGTGAGTCGTGCCATCATGCGTTTCATGCCGAATGTCTCATGGCGGTAGTTCTCCGTCTCGTAGAGTCCATCGGTATAGAGGAAGAGTGTGGAGCCCTTTTGGAGCGTGGCATGCAACTCCTCGTAGTCATAGTCCTCCAGAACACCTACTGGCACGTTGGGTTTCAACTCAAACGGGCGCAGGTTACCATTGGGCGACAGCAACACAGGCCATGGGTGTCCTGCATTACAGTAGGTAAGCTTGGCATTACTGAGATTCAGCACACCCACAAACATCGTTGTGAACATCTCACTGTCGTTGAACGAGTGGAGCGAGTGGTTCATGGCCTTGATGATGGATACTGCCGAGGGCACGCCGTCTTTCTCATTGGTGGAAATAGCGGCCGTACGGAACACACTACGTGTGATGGCCATGACCAGCGATGCTCGCACATTCGAGCCTGGCACGTCGCCAAGACAGAACACCAGCGAGTGACCGATGTAGAGGTAATCGTAGAAGTCGGCACTGATATCATTGGCACTGAGCAGTTTCACCTTAATCTCCACCTCGTGGTTGGTATTCTCCTCATCGGGCGTAATGGGAAGCATCGATGTCTGTATATTGCTGGCTATCTGCAACTCGCGGGTCATCACGTCCTGTACCATTTCCACCTTATTCAGTTTCCAGATGCTCTTGGTAGAGCGCCAGACAATAAACACAATCAGGCCGATACTAATCAGTTGCGACAGAAGAACCCATCCCAACAAGCGTCCGAACGCAGTATCTTCCTCAGCGCGCTGATACACCATTTCCCGATAGTCAATGTCGCCCGTCAGCACACCGATACACTGATGCTTCGCATTATGTAGCGGAGCCGAGAAAGTATAGATTAGCATGTCCGAGCCACCCGTGTCGTTATACGGCTGACTCCACCATATCGTGTCTTTCTGCAACGCACGCGCATACCACTCAGCGTCCACATAGTCGTAGATGAGTTGCTTGGTAACAACAGGCTGCTTGTCGCTTCGCTGGTAAGCGAAAGCCGCAAACGTAGAGTCTTTCTTCGCGCAGAAACCTGGTCGCAACGCCACACAACTTCCCACAATATGCTGATTGCGGTCCACCAGTTTGGCACATATTCTAAACAGCTCATCACGGTCTGCCAGATTCTCCTCCACCGTAGTCACTGTAGCCATGACAGCCGACTCTGTTCTTGCCTTCAGGTCGTTGATGCGTTCCAACTCCCTCAGGTTCTCCTTCGTCCACTCCGCTGTCCGCCATCCCACGGCATGCTTGATATAGACATAGGTACCAATACTGAGAACCTCAAGTAGGACGGCAGCCACGATAATAATCGTGATTCCCCTCCACATGGATTTCATCTTCTTTTTCAGATTCAATTTAATCATCAGTTCGTCTTGGAATATATACTACAAGAAATTTGGCGGTAAAATTACTAAAAATATAAGATACCGCCAAATTTCCTGCCATATTTTCCTGTTTTTTGCGCTTATTTCGTGACTCTCATCCAGTCCACATCCAGCCAACCGCGATCAGCCTTGGCATTGTCCTCTACGCAGACATAGCCGAATTTGGCACCAATCCACTTGCCTTGGCGCATCTGGAAGGGAGCGCCAGCCTGACGGAACGTCTTGCCGTCCATGCTGTAGGCGAAGGTCACCTGCGGCTTGCCTTCATAGCCTCCTTTGTTCTTCAGTTTGTCCTTGTCGGGCAGGGTGACGCGCAACAGCAGGTAGATATCCTCGTGGATGCCTGGCTTGTAGTCTATCTTGTCCTCAGCGGTGGGCTTCAGCGTGGCAATGAGTTCCTCTTCCTGTGCTTTGCCCTTGTCGGCCTGCTTGCAGGTCAGTCGCAACAGTTGGAACTCCTTGCCCACACGCTTCACGACCAGTGCCGAGTAGTCCAGTCCCATCATGATGATTCCTGCCATCTGTCCGTCAGCCTTCGACGTAAAGCGCACCTTCGTGGTAGCCATAAACTCGTCAGCAGGTGTCTTCTGCAACAGCATGTTGGGCACCCCGAAAAGGTTTGATGGCTGATGGCTGAGGGCTGAGGGCGCCTCTTCCATCTTCCCTCTTCCTTCTTCCATCTTCCCTCTTCCTTCTTCCATCTTGTGTGTAAAGATACGCATGGTGCCGAAGGCGGTGGGTACGCCGAACTTCTCGTCGTAGTTGGCCTGCCACTGCCACTGCTTGCCTATCGTAGTAGTATTAAACTCATCACTCTCTACCGGATTCACCACCACTGTGCTCGAAGCTTTTGGCTTCTGGAAAGTGGTGACCGGTTCCCCGTTCTTTCCCATAATAGGCCAGCCAGTGCTCCAGTCCACAGGGTTCAGATGTACCACACGTCCGTAGGCCTCCTTGTCCTGGAAGTGCAGAAACCAGTCCTCGCCATATTTCGTATGTACCCAAGCACCCTGGTGAGGGCCATTGATGTTCGTCCTGCCCTGCTGCAACACGATTTTGTGCTCGTATGGACCGTATGGCGACCTTGAGCGCATCGCCAACTGGAAACCCTCGGGAACGCCACCTGCCGGACACATAATCCAGTACCAGCCGTCGCGCTTATAGAACTTCGGACCCTCGCAGGTACGGTTCTCCGTACCGTTGCCGTCAAACACGATGACGGGTTGTCCGATGGGCTTCGTACCGTCGGCACTCATCTCGCGAACTGTCAGTACCGAGGCATACTTCGCACGACTGTTCGCCCATCCGTTCACCAGATAGCAACGGCCGTCCTCGTCCCATAGCGGTGTAGTGTCTATGTATCCCTGTCCCTTGATGACGCATACGGGCTGTTCCCACTCGCCGGCAGGGTCGCCGTTCTTCGTCTTCACCATATACACACCGTGGTCAGGGTCACCCCAGTAGATGTAGTACTGACCTTCGTGAAAGCGGATGCTGGGTGCCCAGACGCCATTGCCGTGCTGAGGCGTAGAGAAGTGCTCCAACAACTTTTCGTCACCCTCGTAGAGGTTCTTCAGCGCATAGCCCACTATCTCCCAGTTCACCAGGTCCCTGGAGTGCAGGATGGGCAGTCCGGGGGTACACTGGAACGACGATGCCGTCAGGTAGTAGTCCTCGCCCGACGCTCCCACACAGACGTCAGGGTCTGAGTAGTCCGCATTGATCACTGGGTTGGTGTACGTCCCGTCCCCATTGTCAGGGTTCCACACCTGCGACTGGTAGGCCTGTGCACAGGCCATCATCGGCAACGCTATCGCTGCCATCAACAAGATTCTTTTCATTGTCTGATACATATTTTTGATTTGTTCTGTCATTATTAACGAGAATATGCGTTCTTTATTGTTTTATCTATGATAATTTTCTTGCCATCTCCCACCCTCGCAACATGGCGAACCAGTCGATGCTGGTGATACCGTTCTCTTGAATGGCCATCGCAGCACCGAGGGCTATCCAGCGGGCTGGGCTCTCCGAAGGAATACCCAATGGCTCGTCTGGATGAATACCTGTCAGCCTGCTGACGTTCTCCACATACGCCTTCGAATTGTTCTCGTTGGGTGGCGCCCACTTGTTCACGATGGCCCTGATGGTGTACAGCCTATACGTATGGTAGTAGGTACGGGTGAGCAGCTTAAATGCTGCTCGCCACCCATACACTAAGTTCTCAAACTGGCAGAAAGACGGGTCTGTCTGCTCTCGTTTCAATCCCTGCCACTGATCCTTCGAACGTCGGATATTCAGTGGATTATTGTTTCTAATTCCTCTTGGTAACATAATTACGATTTCTTGTTTTTCTGTTTTTTCATTTCTTCTCTCTCTTCAGAAGTCAGTTTTTTAAAACTGAAATCTGACATCTGAATCACATAGTCACGACTTTGCCATGTCGATATCATCTTACGTGCTCGCTCAGCGTCTAAACCTTTTTGTTGTCTGACACGCTTCGCATCGTCCAGCGTAAATTGAGTTGGCAACGAGTCCAGCAGACTCTCGGGGCCACGCTTTGATATCTGTACATCACTATCTGCCGAACGAATACTATCACCCCAAAACTTCATCTTCAGATAGAGGTCATAGAATAGGCTCCATCGACAGAAATCCTCAATACTTTTCTCCCACTTCATACCATTGGCCGCATAGAGCAGACAGGCCTTACGAAATGCGTGTACGAGGGCACGGTGTGACAGGTTGTCGAATACCGTATCTTGCGACAGACGGGCAAAATCGGCACATTCCGCTTTCAGTCTACTAGCCAGTTTCATGGCCTGTTGACAGACATTTACCCCCGTAGCCTCCTTCAGGTTGTCAATATAGGGCTTCAGTGACTCGTCGTACACCTCGTCATAGTCACCAAACACCGGTATGTCGGAACCAATCTCGCAATCAGGAATAGTAGCCAGACAGAGTCGTGAAATTGGTCCGTCCGTCACCACGTGCCTAAAGTACTTCAAAGCCTTTGGCACGGTGGTATTCGCATTCCAATTCAGATGCAGACTACCCGACCCCATAACGCTCTGCGTTGAAGCGCGATCACTACCGAAGTCGTTCTCCTCATCGTCATTTTGCTTCATGACGGTAAACTGGTTGTTGCGACCTGTCGCACCCTCAACCTTGTCCCATTGCTCCAACTCGTTCAGACGGACGTAGAGCGGAGCACCCTGAGCATCCTCCATGCGTTGCACCAATGCTGCCTTGGTAATATCCGACTTGATGGTCTGTATCACGAGGTCAGCAGGTCGTTGGGGCTTTTGTTTGTTGTTGGCCTTATTGTTATACTCCTCGTTAAACTTCTTCAGGCGCTCACGATTCATCTCGTCACGCCGTTTGATGTCGGCAATGATATGCGTCAGAGGTTGCTTTGTACAGATATCTTTACCCATACCTGTTCCTGCAATAATCAGACAGTTGATACGCAGTTCTCGCACCTGATTGTCTACATACTTGAACGAAAGGTGCTTGGGATACGTTGCTAGTGCAGGGAACATCGCCTGAGCCACCGTAGCCTGATACAGACTGGGAGTATTCTTCGTCACCGCCTTCACTAGCCGAGGCAGGTTTGAGGGCATGACGGGTGGTTCGTTGCTAGCAAACATTCTCGACAGGGCATTTTGATGACTCCCTCCTGATATGGCGTTTGCAAGCCCCTGGCTATTCTCTCCTTGGTGCGTAGCCGTAAACCTTCTTTTGCTCTCCTTGAAGATGCGTTTCTGTACCATAGAAAGAGGCTTGTTCCTATCGAGATACTTTGCGTAGAAGTCAGCAACTAGCGTCTGAATATTTTCGTCTTGCCAATTATCGGGCATCAGTTCTTTCAGTACACCCAACGTCTCTGCCTGTGTCAGCAGTTGATTGCAGTGGCTCAGCACCAGTTTCACCGTGTTATGACGGCCACCCTCGTTGACGAAGTCATCATCCGTCAGACCCTCTTCTTTCATACACTCATGGAATATCAGTCTCGTGCGCTCGTCGGCCTCTACAAGTGATACATGGAGATTATCCGAGCCATTTGCGTTCACCTTACCAGTGTTTCGTTGCTCAGTAGTTCTGTATTTTCGTATTTCCTCTTCCTTAAGGATGGCCGGATGCAACTCATCACTGAACATCAGTTCTTCATCAATATACAGGATATACTCCCGACAGGGCAGATAGACGGCTCGCTCCGCTTCGTGTACGGCCTTGTCATACTCGACATCGCCCATCTCATGACTGAGCCACACCTGTGCCTGCTGGCGGTCTAAGCCTTCTGGAATGTCGAATAGTACATGACCACCCGTACCACTTACCGAACGGTTCACCATGTTGATACCCAATTCACGCTCGCGTCCCATCAGGCGACGGGCATAGAGTTCCACAAAGTTCGGGCAACTGTCCAGATCGACGACGGCCTTACCAGAGTCCACAGGCACACCCTCGTTGCTTTTGTAACCTTTCACAAAGTGTGCATGCGGTGTGTAGAAAGCATCACCCAGTTTCAGTTCAGCCTTCATAGTCTTGTATTCCTCCTTCGTCAGTTCGCCCCGACGATGTTGCTCCAGAATGTCAGTCAGTTCACTACAAATCCTGCCCGCCTTGTCCACTCTCTCATAGAAACCTTCGACCGTGGCGGGCACGGTCTTAGGCTTCCTTATGTTGTCTCCTAAATCTATTCTTGACATATTCAAAGATGATTAAAGTGTTAGGCATTATCCAGAATATACTCATCCACCAAGGTTTGCTTAGCCTGGTCCTTGTCTCTCTCCATAGCCGTCAGCATATGGCCTATACCCATACTCAGCGGATACTTCTCGCGCCACAACAGGTGCTTGTCCGACTTCCACAGGGTACCATAGTCTGTGTCTCTCACCTTGCGGTAACTGACATTCTTCGGCACCTTACGGTTCCATAGCTTCAGGGTTAATACATGGGTCTGCTGGTCAATATACAGTCTACCCTCGAACGATTCACCTCTCAACAGTCCAGCAACAACGGCCAGAAAATTCTCAATAAAAATAAACTTTTTCATAATCTTGTCGATAGTTTGTGAGTGAAGGCTTTGTGTCGGAATTGGCCATATTTCACTCTAGAGACTTCCTCCACTCGTCACCTTCGACTCGATTATTCTCTTTTTACAATGCCTGGATATCAGTTATGTAATACATATTCTCATGGCGTTCCTCACCGTTCTTGTCCTGCCACGTGCGGTGCTTCCAGAAGCCCTTCACCACGTACAGTTTGTTGGGGTCGTACTGGGTGTCGCGGTTCTTCGATGCCAGTTCTCCCGTCATCTCACCGTAGAAGATGTCACCACCATGTTTCATCGTCACACCACGGCTCTTAAAGTACTCCATCGTGCCGTCCTGTCTCTGATACTGGCGCTCAGAGTATGCGCCAACCTCTTGAATGAAAATTGTTTTTTCCATACTGTTTTGTTTTTAAAAATGTTGAATAAAAAAATTACTATAATTTGTTTCTTAGAACAAAATCTCTTTCGTGCCTCGCTGGCGCACTACGCCCCCATTAGCCAGTCCCGCATTCTTCATGCCGTCGCTCATCTCCCATTCAGGACATATCGAGCGAGCCTCCACCGCCTCTCCTGTCAGTTTGCAATAACGGATACCTTCCTGGTACTTCTTGTGCTGACAACTCATGCACCCCTTGTTAATCCAAGTGCCTCGGGCATTACGCACCTGCTCCAGCTGTTGTTGTTTTCTTATTGCCATAACTCTTTTGTTTTTTTGTTGATAAATAATGTTCGTGTGCGAACCAGCATCTTTGTGGGTTTATCGAGCCACTTGACTGCTGATTGACGATGCAAAGTTAGGGACAAAAAAAGAGCGACAGAAGAAATCTTCCGTCGCTGTAGAGTTTCTGAGAGTTTTGCGTAGAGTTTAACAGTTTTCTGAGAGTTTTTGCCCCAAAGAGCCAAAATCATGTAGAGTTTTTGAGAGTTTTCTGAGAGTTTTTTAGCCACCCTTCAGCAACTCTGTTGTCCTGTTGGCTATCATCAGGTAGTCGTTGAATCGCTTCCCCTTCACAGGAGCATTCTCTGCATTCCAATACCTGACAGGCTTCGTGAAACTGAGCATTGCCAAACGTTGCAACTCATCACTTTTGGGCAGGTGACTGTGTTGTGGCACTTCCACCTTCACCATGTTGCAAAACTTCTCATAGTCGCCATCCTTCACCACGTTAAGGTCAGCCATTGCCCTGTGCACAGCATACCATTGGCGCGCTATCTTAACCATTGGGGCTATCTCTCTGATTGCCCACGACACTCGCTGCTGAGGAATCTCGTGCGTCTCAGCCATCGCCATCTTCGCCTTCTTAATCATCCTCTGACAGTCGCGATAGCTCATACGTGGCGCATTTTTGATAATCTCACTGATGCGCCCCACGATTCTCACGTTCATCTTATCCTTCAGCGGTATAGGCGTGTAGTTACTGTTCTGAGGCACCAGCCAGGGGAAGCCCTCCTCGTCCTCACAATACGTCTTGATGGTCGACTCACCATCTATCGATGCCAACACGATGTCGCCGTCCTGTGGACAATCATCACATACCACCTTCACCATGTCTCCCTGACAGATGCCCGCATCCTTCATCGAGTCACCCTTTACCCATATCGTAAACTCCAGTTGCATCGACAACAGGTCCTTAGGCAGCATAATCTTGTCTGGACACTCCCCATACGCTTCTGTAGGTTGTCCACATCTCACCGCCGTGTCGTAGAGTGGCACTGGCGTGTCACACAGAAGTGGGTTCCATCCTTGCTCTCTCAGTTTTCTCAGAATCTCTTTCAGTTCTTCTTCGTTCATATCTTTATACCTTTTTTTCGATTAGTAATTGTAGTTAATCAGAAATCGGGTACAAATATACAACAGAGGGTGTCCCAAAAGTCGAGACACCCTACTAAACTTTAATATCTTTTAAGAATAATGATGTGGAGATGTCAGGACTGTCATCACCTGACATATAGGAACACCAATTATATTCCTTGTCTATCTTTCGTCAACAATCTTTTCATCATTTCATCCCATTTCTGCACTTCCGATTCGTCTTTTTCATAGAAGTTCTTTGTATGAATGAAATCAAAAGTCCATAGATTGCTGTATAGGTCAGATACTGAGATGCCTTGATTTCGGATGTTATCCTTAATGTCACGCTCAGAGTTCTCGTCGTAAGTGATAATCGTCAAATGTCTGATGGGATTAGGGGCAGCACTTGCCACTTTGAAGAACTCGCGGAAATAACAGAAGTCCATTTCGTTGATAGAGTGTCCAAAGAAGATAATCTCTTTTGCTTCCAGAATATTCCTTGCAATATGGTTTGCTTTCTTGAGTTGGTTGTATTTATACATGAATGACAGTTGTCTATTCACTTGTTCGCCTGCTTGCAAATCGCATCCCAATACGATATCGTTTTCCCTGAGACTACCATGTACATAGGTAAACCAATGCTGACCTCCATTAAATATTTCTAGTTGGAGTGGCATTTTTAGGTATTGTTGTGGACTAGTATAGTTGAAGTAAATCTCCGTTGCGGTTAAAGGGCATTCTTTCAGGCGATAATAGAAATATGTGCTTAATTTATTCTTATCAGCGGTATAATTATTGGTTATGCGCTTTAGATAATTTGCCAAAGCCTTCTTTAGATGCTCGAACTCGGAGCGTACCATTCTAATCATGTTTTCATCAAAACCTTGATGATTTACCACATACTTATGTATCTCTTCTTCTATATCAAACCAGTTTGAATTGTATGAAGCCTTTTGGATTTGCAACACCAATGAATTCTCACGTTCCTCTTCGAAATACATATTATGCATTCTACGCGCCAAGTCATGGAATTCTGGGCTATCAGCAAAGTCAGAGTACCTAGATGGGAGACCCATGTCCAAATCAAAACCATTACCTATGATCAGTGCCAACTCAGCCATACACTACTTCTTTAGTTTATCAATCTCGCCAAGCACTTGCTCTAGCTTCTCTACAATGCGATGTTGCTCAGCAAGAGGAGGAAGAGGAATAAGCATATCATTCACAATCTTTTGATTGATATTTTTTTGTGCTCCACCTGCAGCTTTTTCTTGCAGTTCCATTCTATTTGCTTGAATTGCATAATATATGTAATCAGTAAAAACAGATGGATTTGGAAACAAACCGCAAATAGCCTGATTCGTAGTCATTGGCAACTCAACAATAGAAGATTTCCCGATTGCATCATTACAATACATAGCAACAAGTATAGTACCCTTGGGGAACAGTTTTGCAGAAGAGTGATTTAATCCCTCTTCAGATATACATTCATCTGTTTTATCAATATTCTTTTTTGTCAAATCTCCCACCTTTACCCAAGGTATTTTGCCACCATAATATTCTGGATGTCCCTTTTCGGGTGTACCACCAGATGTAGTTTCATATAGTTGCTTGACCCTACACCACTCCCAGCTTTCGGGGATTTCAAAGGGGATTTCTTCCTCGGAGATGGGTGTTTCAATGAGGTCTTTCTTTTTGAGTTTGCCTTCTTTTACTAGTTGCTCTTTTTCCTTGCGGATTTTGGCTAGGAGGACGCTGGCGGGTTCGTCGTTGGGGTCTTGGGGAACGAGACGGCCTTCTATGGCTTCTTGCAGAATGCTTTTCTTAAAGCGTTCTGGAAGTTCTGCATTCAATTTATTAAGTGCATCCTGAGCCTTGCCGTATTCCTCCACCTTTGGCAAAAGTTCTTCTATCTTTGCAACAATGCGATATTGTTCGGCAAGAGGAGGAAGGGGTATTGCTAATTGTTCCCAATTACCTCTATTGATGATTGGAGTTGCTGTTCCTGTAGATTTTTCCTTTATTGCGAGTAGGAAATAATCTGATTGCAATACATAATATATGAATTCTATCGCGCACACCAATGGAGTGATGGAATTAATTTGTTGGTTAAACGTAACAGGTTTATCAACAATCGCACATTTACCAATAGACCCACCTATACATACTTGAAGAATTGAACCCTTAGGAACAATCCTTCCATAATTTGCTCCAATTTTCGAAAGACCTTGCGTTTCACTTATTATTTGCCCATTTAACATATTGGCAGGTCCTAAAAACGGGATAAACGTTCCAAAATATTCTGGATGAGATTTTGATGGTGTCGTACCTGTTTCAGCAATACCAATATTTATTAATCTCACCCACTCCCAACTCTCAGGAATCTCAAAGGGTATTTCGTCCTCGGAGATAGGTTTTACTTCGAGGTCTTTCTTCTTGAGTTTGCCAGCCTTAACCAGTTGTTCTTTTTCTTTGCGGATGCGGGCAAGGAGGGCTGATGCGGGCTCGTCGTTGGGGTCCTGAGGTACCAAGCGGCCCTCAATGGCCTCTTGCAGTATGGCGTTCTTTAACTGTTGTGCGTTCATGCTTCGTCCTCGTCTTTGTCTACAATGTTTGCAAAACGGGCTTTAGCAGCCTCAATAGATTTCTGAATCTGTTGCATCAGCACATGGCGTGGAGGTAGCTCTGTAAGATATTGAGCCACTTTAATGCCCGCATTGTCGAGTTGCAGCAGTTCGATTTGTAATTGTCGTGACACTGTCGCGACAATTTGTTTTCCATATTCAGCGCGCTGATTATCAAGCACTTCGCGGTTGATGCGCTCACCAATATGCCAATACATCATGGTGAGTTCGTAATTGGCAGTGGCAGCTACACGACCACGTGCCTGCTCAATAATCTGACGCAAATCCTGTATCAGAGATTGTGTCGCAGGCTGCGCGACAATTTGATCATTCTTCTCTATATCGTTCATAATCGGTTTCCTTAATTAATTTCTATTCCCAACATCTGCTGGATTTCAGTGAGCGTCTGGTCGATCTTGGCATCGAGAGCGGTGCGCTTTTCGTGATACTGCTTGAGCAGTTCTTCGGGGCGGAGCACCTCTTCTTCTTCCTTAGGGAACTTGCACTGGTCGAAGTTAAGACCTAGGTCCATCAACTCCTGGGCCGTGAATCGGCGCGACTTTTCGTCGCCACTCTCGGCGTCTACGATTTCCGCGCGGTTGTTCCACCACTCCATCATCGGGCGACAATGGTCTACCAGCATGGGCTTGGTCTTAGAGAAGTGCTTGTAGCCCTCGGGCATGTCCATACGATAGAACCAGGTATCGCGGGTTGAGAATCCTTCCTTGGCACCTTCAGCCTTCACGTTGTCGAAAAACAAGATGTTTGTGGCTATCGACGTGTAAGGGGCAAAGATGCTACCTGGCAATCGGATGATGGTGTGCAGATTAAACTCGCGCAGAAGCTTCTCCTTGATGGCCAGTTTGGCATTGTCGGCTCCAAACAGGAATCCATCGGGCAGGATAACGGCAGCTCGGCCGTTCTGCTTCAATCGATACTCTATCACCACCATAAACAGGTCGGCCGTTTCGCTCGAAGCGAGGTCGCTGGGGAAGTGGCGCTTCACGTCGTTCTTCTCGTTACCGCCGTATGGTGGATTCATCAGGATTACGTCGAACTTATCATCGTCGGTATAGTTCAGCACATCCTTGGTGAGCGAGTTGCCATGATACACACGTGGCGAATCGATATCATGCAGAAGCATGTTGGTTACGCAAAGCATATATGGGAACTGCTTCTTCTCGATGCCATAGATAGACTGGGCATATTGCTCACGATCCTCGGCGGTCTGCACCTTCTTGTCAAGGGCCTTAAGCCATGAGGTCAGGAAACCGCCCGTGCCACAGGCAAAGTCGGCCACACGTTCACCTACCTTGGGATTGATGATTTCTGCCATGAAGTCTGTCAAGGCACGAGGGGTGTAGAACTCGCCTGCAGAGCCTGCACTCTGCATCTCCTTAAGGATAGTCTCGTAAATCTCGCCAAAGGCGTGACTCTCCTCATAGCTGCTCAGGTCGAGTCCATCAATCACGTTGATGACCTGACGCAACAACACGCCATCCTTCATATACTGGTTGGCATCCTGGAATGTAGCACGCACTATGGCGCTTCGCATGGGGGTGTCGGGGGTTACCTCCAGTTCCTTCAAGGTGGGGAACAAGGTATTGTTCACGAAGTCTAGCAACTTGTCGGCAGTCATTGCCTCGCCTGTACCATCGTCCTTCGCCCAGTTGCGCCAACGGCAATCTTCTGGAATAAAAGACTTGTAGTTGTCTTCGTTGAACTCCCAGTCGTTTTCTTTCTCGTCGTATACTTTCAGGAACAACATCCATGCTATTTGTTCTATTCGCTGGGCATCGCCATTGATACCAGCATCGTTGCGCATGATGTTGCGGATGTTCTTTACAAAGTTGGTTAAAGCCATTATATTTGACTATTTGACAATTTACTATTTGACTATTTACTATTTGACAATTTACTATTTGATAATTTTCTATTTATCCTATGCTATAGATTTCTTGTTCCAGTTCGTGAACGGCATCGAAGTACTGCTGATTGCCACCAAACAACTTGGCAATGCTGGCGGGTGAACCCATCTGACGGAAGGGGTCGAGGGTGAGCACCTTGCGATTCTCTAGCTGACTGATTCCTTCGTTCATGTATTTGTCCAACAGGGCGTTAAGCACCTTCTGGGCTTCGGGACCATACTTGTGGAAGATGTCGCGCTTCTTTACGTTCTCTGCACGCTCCTTTCTGGTCAGGGGCTTCTGACCATAGGCCACATGACAGATGAAGTCGAAGTCATCGACATCAGTCATTCCCTGATCTTCCTTCAGCGCCTGCAGGTCGATACCGAAGTCGCGCAACAACTCCGTAATCTGGGTCTTGCGCCCAGCCTCGTTCCAACACAGAATGAAGTTGTCCAGACTGGCATAGGTATCCATGACGGTCTTCTTCGTATAGTCGGTAATGCTCTCCGTGCGGAGCAACTTACCATTGGAGTCATAGACGGAAACGGTCTTGCGGATAATCTCAACAGTACAGCCGTCCTTGTCGACAATGGGAATGTCGTCATGGGCGAAACCCACATCGCCACTATCGCCAGTAGGGTCAACATCCCCAAAGTGCTTTTCGGGCTTTGGCCTGTCGGGAATATAACCCTTGTCAACCTCAATAGGGCCATCCCAGTCGGGGTCGGCGAAGAGACGGGTGATGTTACGGAAGTCCATGATGGTGAAGTGGGTCTTGCCATCCTTCTCGCGGATGCGCGTGCCACGACCTACTATCTGCTTGAACTCCGTCATGGAGTTGATGCGCTGGTCGAGGACGATGAGCTTCACCATCTTGCAGTCCACACCCGTAGAGAGCAGTTTGCTGGTAGTGGCAATGACAGGTGTCTTGGAAGCCACGGAGATGAAATAGTCGAGCTTGGATTGTCCATAGGCATCGCTACCTGTGATGCGTACCACGTAGTCAGGATACTTGCGACACATCGCTGCATTCTCGTTGGTCAAGGCTATGCGCATACGCTCGGCATGGTCCTCGTCTGCACAGAACACAATGGTCTTCGCCATGGGGTCGGTACTCATCAAGTAGTTGGTGATTTCGTGCGCCACCTCGCGGATACGGTCTTCCAGTATGATGTTGTAGTCGTAGTCGGTATTATTGTATTCCCTATCTTCGATAAGGTTGCCAAAGATATCGCGCTGTCCTCTTGTGGGGCGCCATCTCTCGCCGATATTCGTGGTGATGTTGATAACCTTGTAGGGTGCCAGGAAACCATCCTCGATGCCTTCTTTCAGACTGTACTTATAGAGAGGTTCGCCAAAGTAGGTGATGTTCGACTGGTAGCGGGTCTCCTTGGGCGTAGCAGTCATACCTAATTGGATGGCATCCTTGAAGTACTCCAGTATCTCGCGCCAGTTGCTATCGTCCTTGGCACTGCCTCGATGGCACTCGTCGACGATGACGAGGTCGAAGAATTCGGGCTTGAAGAGCTCCTTGTAATTCTGGGCACCCTCTTGTCCGATGAGCTGTTGGTAGAGGGCGAAGTACACCTCGTGGGCGGTGTCGGGCTGTTCCTTGTCTTTCTGATAACTAACCTTGTGAATGGTATTGGTCAGGGGCTTGAAGTCTTGCTCAATGGACTGGTCCACCAACACGTTGCGGTCAGCCAGGTAGAGCACCTTCTTCACCAGTCCTGTTTTCAAGAGGCGATAGACTATCTGGAAGGCGGTATAGGTCTTACCCGTACCTGTGGCCATCACCAGCAACATACGTTTCTGCCCCTTTGCCACCGCATTGACAGTACGATTTACGGCATTGCGCTGGTAATAGCGTGGTGGGAAAATGTCCTGACCACTGCAGTAGGGTTGGTTGATGACTGTCAACTCCTTGGCGGTAATGCCTGCGCCATCGTTGCTCTCATGCAGGAAACGGGCATACAACTCGTCCTTAGTGGGGAAAGCGGTCATGGGGATAGTACGCTCCGTGCCTGTCAGGAAGTCGTATTCCTGGAATCCAAAACCATTGGAACTATAGGCAAAGGGGATGTCCATCATCTCGGCATACTCCTTGGCCTGCTGCATGCCGTGACTCACGGAGTGGTTGGCATCCTTGGCTTCGACAATAGCAATGGGGGTGGCACGATTGTAGTAGAGCATGTAGTCGGCAAACTTAGCCTTGCCACGCGCCACAAGATTTCCCCTCAGATTGATCTTACCATCAGTAAGTTTCACCTGAGCCTCCATAGAAATATCCGTCAACGACCAACCCTTGTTGGTTATCGCTGGCGTGATGTATCTCAGCTTGATGTCTTCTTCGCTCAGCAGAAGGTCATCTATAGAGGGTGTGCTTGCGTTCATATCCTTCGGTTAGTGAATCTGAATGCAAAGATACAAAATATATTGGAAACGGCAAAGAAAAAAAAGAAGAAAAGTCACTTCGATTTCAGATGTCAGATTTCAGTTTTTATTTTGATACCCACCAGAACTCGACAAACAAGCGGGAAGTAAGTATAAGATAATATTATATATAATAATATTTAATTTTATAATTATTATAATAATTATAAAATCTATAATCAACCTGTCAGCTATATACCTACCACGCATTTTAAAAACTTCTGAATCCAATATGACTCATTCAAATGTAGTTGTGAATCTTTTCCATTTTCTTTACACAAATTATTTGTTTATGTCTTTTCTCTTTAGTACCTTTGCATTGTCGAAATGAGGGAAGTCTGATCGCTGAGAGAGAAAAGCCTTATCGCCTGCAGAGTTAAGTCTAATCACTCGAAGAGAAAAGCCTAAACGCTCAAAACGGCAAAAAACAACACAAAAACCAAACAAACAACAACACAA
>CACYBB010000023.1 GCA_902772585.1 uncultured Bacteroidales bacterium
ATCACCAAGGACGGACAGTGCATCGCACGACCTTTCACCCCTGGCGAGGACACATCGCTGTCGTTTGCCGACGTTTCCGAACAGGCTAAGGCTCCTGCCTTGCACCGCGCTGCTGATGCTTTCGGCACTGATTTCGTCATCAACCCGCCCGACTATATTGAGGAGACCATCAAAGACTTCTATAGCTTCCGCAATGCGGTGCGTAAGATTCTTCCCGAGGGTCATGACAACAGCTCGCTGATTGGCCCTTCCGAATTCCTCAATACGGTGCAGGTGCGTCGCAACCCTTATGGCACCTATAGCCTCTCCCTGCACCTCATCGACGGCAATGGCAGCGACGAGGACAATATCTGGTACTACTGGTACCCTGAGGGACAAACTGACAATATGCAGCGCTACCTCATCGTAGACAACTACCAGGACAAGGACATCCCCAAGCAGGAAGTGAAGAACTCGTATGCCTTGACAGGTCACTACCTGTATGCACGCGACGGCAACAAGAACATCACGGAGTTCATGGGCGGCGACATCCTCGACTTCCACCTGGCACGTGGCATGAATCCTGTCGACGATGCTGACAAACAGCGTGTCAAGGTGTTCATGCTCAACGGCTATGTCTTTGTGGCCTGCGAGGATGGCGACGACTGGGACTATAACGACCGTCTCTACTGGATGCCCTACGGACAGGACCGCGTTGAGAAGGCTACTGTTGTCCCCGTCGAGCCTGAGCCCGCCATACCGCAGGTGTGGACGTATGCCTGGGAAGACAATACCATGGAGGGTGACGACCGCTGCGACTACGACATGAACGACTGCGTCATCGAGGTCAACGAGAAGGCCGACGACCCCACCATGCTCGAGATAACCATCGTGGCACTGGGTGCTACGCGCGACTTGTGGCTGGGCTTCGAAAATAAGAATGGTAAGACGATAAGTGATTACCAGCCTGTCTTTGCAGAGGGTGATCATTCACAGGATGCCAATGAACTGCATAAGCTGATGCGCGCCAGCTCGGGTGAGATGGTCAACACGGGTAACAGTACCCGCACCGTTGAACCCTTCAAGGCCACCGTTAAGAAACCTGCAGGCTTCGACTTCCAGACGTGTTCCTTCGTACTCGGTGCCAAGGTCAGAAAAGAGATGCAGGGAGCCTATGAGCACGACTACTACATGCTCCACGTCTCTACGGCAGGTACCGACCCTCACGGCATCGTCATCCCTGGCAAGTGGCAATGGCCTACCGAACGTACACGTATCAACAAGGCCTATCCAGACTTCAACACCTGGGCAAGTGATCGTACAAAAGCCCTAGACTGGTACAAGAATCCTGAGGCTGGTGAAGTTGTAAAGAGGTAGTCGCTGCTATGTCCACAACTCCTGGAGCACGCTGAGACTCTTGAGTTCTGGGAATTGGGGGATGTGCAGACGATAGTAGTGCAACAACACCTCCGTAATGCGATTACGATTGTGGTGTGACAACTGGAACAGGTGCATCGTGGGGAAGTCCATTCGCATCAAGGTGTGAATCAATTGCGAGTCCTTGCTATCAAGGAAATCACGATGGGTAGGGACTTGTAATGAGAAGGTGGCTGTTCGCAAGTCGAATACGCAACCATCTACATAATCGTCAAGATTAGGATAGAAACCTAAGAAACGGCTCATGCGCATTAAGAAGGTAAGGTGGAAGTTGGCAAAACCAATTTCCACCGCATCGAGCCACTGCATGGAGTCACAAATATAGGCAAAGAGCAACTTTTCCTGCTGTTCAGAACGTAGAGCGTGATACAGGAACTCAGCGATGAAAAGCGACAATGCCAGTTTTTCAGGTGAAAACGGTATAGAGGTGTAGGCTGTGTGCAGATGGGCATCCTTCAGTTTCTGCAGTTGTACATTCTGGCGCACGTCACATTCCACTTCCAAGAGTGTCATCGGCTGGAAATATTGCTTCTTCATGCGTCCCTTGGAGGTTTTGGGTATAGAAATGATAAAAGACTGTCTACCAACTTCTTCGGTAAACATATCCACTATCATTCTGGACTCTCCATACTTGAAAGAATGTAGTACTATTGCCTTTGTTTTTACTAACATCGCCCCAAAATTACACAAAAATACGCAATTATTGCATTTTTCTTAAAGAAAATTTGTCTATTTAAGAAAAATGTGCTACCTTTGCAGCCGCTTTTGAGCGAAAGGGGTCCCTTCGTCTATCGGTTAGGACGAGAGATTTTCATTCTCTAAAGAGGAGTTCGACTCTCCTAGGGACTACTAAATCTGGCATCTGCACAGCCAAGTGGGACACGGTGTCAGAGGGCTTCGAAAGGAGTCCGCCCAGGGCAGCCCAATAGAGGTGCAAGACCCACAAGCTTTATTAACAATTTAACAACAAAAAACAAAATGGCAAATCACAAGTCAAGCCTGAAGAGAATTCGTCAGGACAAGAAAAAGGCAGAACACAACCACTATTATGCCAAGACCATGCGCAATGCAGTTCGCAAGCTGCGCGCTATGACCGATAAGGACGAGGCTACAAAGCTGTACCCCACCGTACAGAAGATGCTGGATAAGTTGGCTAAGAACAACATCATCCACAAGAACAAGGCTGCCAACATCAAGTCAAGTCTGTGCAATCACATCAGCCAGCTGTAAGCATCTGACAAGACTGAAAAGCATAAAAAGTCGCAAACTTTCGAGTTTGTGGCTTTTTTGTTGTCATGAAGTGACGTTTTTTGTAGTTTTTTAGCAGATAAACATTCGTTTATCTCATGTTTTTTTTGTATCTTTGCATCCAAATTGCAAAAATAGCACAATGACAGAAGAACAACTGAATCAAGAACAGAATTATTCCGCGAGCAATATTCAGGTGCTCGAAGGACTGGAGGCTGTGCGTAAACGCCCAGCTATGTATATCGGAGACATCAGTGAAAAGGGTCTCCACCACCTCGTAAACGAAACCGTCGACAACTCTATCGACGAGGCTATGGCAGGCTACTGCACGCACATCGAGGTAACCATCAATGAAGACGGCTCTATTACCGTACAGGATAACGGACGTGGTATCCCTGTCGATGAACACGAGAAGATGCACAAGTCGGCCCTCGAGGTTGTTATGACTGTGCTGCACGCTGGTGGTAAGTTCGACAAGGGTTCGTATAAGGTGTCTGGTGGTCTGCATGGTGTGGGTGTGAGCTGTGTGAACGCCCTCTCGACGCACATGATGTCGCAGGTGTTCCGCAATGGACATATCTATCAGCAGGAGTACGAGAAGGGTAAGCCCCTCTACGACGTCAAGATTGTTGGCGATACCGATCAGACGGGTACACGCCAGCAGTTCTGGCCAGATCCAACGATTTTCACTACGACGGAGTATAAGTACGACATTATTGCCCGTCGTATGCGCGAGTTGGCTTATCTGAATGCAGGTATCACCATCACGCTGACTGATTTGCGTCCTGATGAGGAAGGCAATCTGAAGCAGCCGGAGGTGTTCCATGCCAAGGAGGGTCTGAAGGAATTCGTGCGTTACGTGGATCGTCATCGTACCTCTATTATTGGCGAACCTATCTGCCTAAAGACTGAAAAAGACGGTGTGCCCATCGAGGTCGCTCTGCTCTACAATAGCGACTACAGCGAGAACATTCACTCATACGTGAACAATATCAATACCATCGAGGGTGGTACCCACCTGACTGGTTTCCGCATTGCTTTGGCTCGTACGCTGAAGAAGTATGCCGACGAGGACGACCAGTTGCGCAAGCAGATAGAAAAGGCTAAGATTGAGGTGGCTCAGGATGACTTCCGCGAGGGTCTGACTGCTATTATCTCCGTGAAGGTGGCTGAGCCTCAGTTCGAGGGTCAGACCAAGACCAAGTTGGGTAATAGCGAGGTCAATGGAGCTGTGCAGAAGGCCGTAGGCGAGGCCATGACCAACTTCCTGGAGGAGAACCCCAAGGAGGCACACACCATCTGCGAGAAGGTGATTCTGGCTGCTACAGCACGTATCGCTGCCCGCAAGGCTCGCGAGAGCGTTCAGCGCAAGAACCCGATGACGGGTGGTGGTCTGCCTGGTAAATTGGCTGACTGTTCAGAGAAAGACCCCAAGGTCTGTGAGATCTTCCTCGTCGAGGGTGACTCCGCTGGTGGTTCTGCCAAACAGGGTCGTGATCGTCATTTCCAGGCTATCCTGCCCTTGCGTGGTAAGATTCTGAACGTTGAGAAGGTTCAGTGGCACCGCGTCTTCGAGGCCGAGTCTGTGATGAACATCATCCAGTCTATTGGTGTTCGCTTTGGTGTGGATGGTGAAGATTCGAAAGAGGCCAATATCGACAAGCTGCGTTACGACAAGATTATCATCATGACCGATGCCGACGTCGATGGTTCTCACATCGACACGCTCATCATGACACTCTTCTATCGCTTCATGCCAAAGGTCATTCAGGAGGGACACCTCTACATCGCTACCCCACCTCTTTATAAATGTACCTTCAAGAAATTCTCTGAGTACTGCTATACCGAGCAGCAGCGTCAGGCTTTCATCGACAAGTATGTCGCTGGCGATGAGAACGCTACAGCCCTGCACACACAGCGCTACAAAGGTCTTGGTGAGATGAACCCAGAGCAACTTTGGGAAACCACCATGAATCCTGAGAACCGCCTTTTGAAGCAGGTAACTATTGAGAATGCTGCTGAGGCTGACGAGATCTTCTCAATGCTGATGGGTGACGACGTAGAACCTCGTCGTCAGTTCATAGAGAAGAACGCCACCTACGCAAACATTGACGCATAAGTCGTTGAATAACAACAAGAAAGGGAACCGAAATGGTTCCCTTTTTTTGTTGTTGCTATTTGAAGATCTTCTGGGCAAACATGGTTAAGTAGATACGCCAGTTGCGCCAGATATGACCACCATCGTTCTCGTAATATTCATAGGGATAGTGATGGTCGTCAAGATAGTGACGCAGGTCAGTATTCATCTGCATCAGGAAGTCATCCTTGCCAATAGCTATCCAGAAGAGTTTAGGTTTGGAGGCAAAGAGGCGTGCCATCTGTCCGTCAAAGTCCTCATTGAGTTTAGAATTTGGCGTGTTGGGCATCAGTTCACGAGGCATGCGACAGGCTGCCGACTGCAGGCCATAGTAGTCGAACACCTGTGGATAGAGACGCGAGATACCGAAGGTGTGGCCACCACCCATCGAGAGTCCTGTCACTGCACGTGCTTCACGCTTCTTGATGGTCTTGTAATGGCTATCTATGTAGTTGACGATATCCATAAAACTCTCTTCCATCGTCGACTTAGCACCACGCTGGTTGAAGGCATTGCCATCGGGGGTGTACATACCCTCATGCCACCAACCTGGCGCAGCATTGCACGTTGGGTTGCCATTAGGCATGACGACAATCATAGGTACACATTTGCCTTCCGCAATCAGATTGTCCATAATCTGCGACGTACGTCCCAGATCACCCCAAGCCGTTTCGTCACCACCATGACCATGCAGCAGATACATCACGGGGAAACGTTTCTTGCCATCATAAGTTGGTGGCAGATAGATGGTCATACGACGCTGTTGACCCAATGTCGGACTGTCGTACCAGACACGCGACAAAGTGCCGTGAGGCACGTTATTTACAGCATAAAGATGTCCTTTGTCACTGTCCGTTTTCGACACAATAAAGATGTTGCTAAGCGTCGAAATATCGCGATTGACATAACTGTTAGCAGGGTCTATGAAGCGCTGTCCATCGACTGTCAGGCTATAGGAATAGAGTTCTGGCGCCAACGGACTCGTCGTCACTGTCCACACCCCATTGTCCTGTTTGGTCATATCCAGTTTCTGACCACTAATCTCGTTGAAGTCGCCAAAGACACTGACCGATTGTGCCGAAGGGTCGAAGAAATTGAACGTCACCGTACCATCGGCATTCACCACAGGCGACTGCACCCTTGGTCGCTGTCCCAATTGCTGTTGTCCGAAACTGCCTACAGCAAGAAGTCCGCAGACAGCCAAAGTAATAATTCGTTTCATGTTAGTTGTGTTGTTGGTTATGCTATTTATAAAAATGACACAGCATGACGATTGAGGAACAAATAGGTAGTATTCAGCATGATATAGTCACGCGACATATACCAGATACCCTTATACTGTCCACTCTTTCCCCATGAGTTTTTCACCATGTAGTACGGCTTACCCTGTTCGTCAACGGCCTTACCGTAGATGACCATTACGTGGTCGTAGGTCATCCGCCAGTCGTCCCATTGCTCCTGTCGCAGCTGTTGGTTAGGCGTGATGCTGTCAGGCAGCATCGCCAGACCTGTGCGAGTGAAATTACCTGTTACATCACCACCCCAGGCCACCGTATAGCCAGCGTCCAAAGCACTATCGAGCACTTCCATCAACTGCTCAATGGGAATGTTGTAACTGGGCTTCAAACGCCATTTGTAAGGTGCCTCAATGACAAACCACTGGTTAAACGGATGATGCGTATAGCTGGTCAGACTGACATAGTCGTCAAGGTCGAGGCCAAGACTTGCAGCAAACGACTTCGGCGTGTACGTTTTTCCTTGATAGACAAATGTTTCCGGACAGCGACCTATATATTTCTCGATAATGGTCTGTACGCTGTCTTTCCAATGCTGCATGGGCTCCTTCGCACCCTTCTTGACGATGCTACTCACCATACGCTCCAACTCAGGGAAGAACACCTTGAAGTTAGCCAGCGAGTCTCCCACGAGCGAGCCTGGTGCAGGCATCGCCTCTTCTGGACAGATACCATGCTGACGTATCACCTCCAGCACGTCATCGCACGAGCCACCCTCCGAAATCTGGCTGTAGCCATGCATGCGGACATAGTGCGTGACGTTGTCCATATAGTCCTTGTTAACGACGAACATCTCACAGAGGTCATAGGTCTTCCCCGTCTTACGGAGTATCTCGCTCTCGAAATATCCCAATGTGGCGTAAGCCCAACATGTACCGCTACGATGCTGGTTCTTTACGCTGGTGATAGGAATCTCCTTGACGACCGTAAAGGTCTTTTTGGCATCCGATGCCAATGCCTTCTTCTGCAAATGTTCTTGTGCCGACGCTGTGGTCACCAGCAGAACGGCTATTATCAATGGTAATAATCTCATTATTGTATCAGGTTAAAATCTTACTAATAGGGTCTTCTAAGTTCATACTGCAAAAGTAATATTTTTATCTGAATTGAGCAAAGGATTTGAGAAGAAATGATGTTATCTTTTTCCAAGATGACAAGGGGATTGGCGCAACTAGGCATCTCTCTAAGAGAGTTACGACGAGTTACTCATCGAGAAACGACGAGTTACTGTTCGAGAAACGACGAGTTGCTATTAAACTTTTTATGGGGCTTTACGTCAAAGAGAATAGAAACAGAACCAGATGAAGACTATTCGTACCTCTTTATTATTTATTAGCTGCATTTTTACAACACTCAGCTTATCGGCCCAAACGACAAAGAGCACATCACCAAAAGACACCACACTGACTGGCGGACAGCTAAAAGAAGTGGTGGTGACGAGGAATGTGCCCAAGATGGTCATCAAGAACGATACGGTAGTATATAATGCCGATGCCTATCAGGTGCCGGAGGGAGCAGTGATAGAAGCACTGGTCGAGGCACTACCAGGCGCAAAGGTTGACGATGACGGAAAAATCAGCATCAATGGTAAGGACGTAAAACGCTTCAAACTGGATGGTCGCGACTTTATGACGGGCAACAATGATGCCGTGATGAAGAACCTACCCTCGTACGTCATTGATCAAGTGAAGGCTTACGACGAGAAGAGCGACCTGTCGAAGATGACGGGTATTGACGATGGCAACGACGACTTTGTGCTGGAGTTTGTCACCAAGCGCAGTGCCCGTCGTGGTCTGCAGGCCAATCCGGATGTCGGCTACGGCACAGAGGGACGCTATGGCATCCGACTGACAGCCATGAAACCCTTTGGAGCCATGCGCTACACGTTTATGGGCAACGCCAACAACGTGAACGACCGTAACTTCTCTGGCCGAGGAGGTCGTGGACGAGGCAACAACAACGGACAGCGTGAGACGAAGACAGCAGCACTGGATGTCAGTTACGAGAAGCAGGACAAGCTAAAGCTTAGCGGACGCGTGACGTGGAATCATGGTGATGTGGACAACTGGAACAAGACCGCTTCGGAGAGTTTCGTCAGAAGAACGGGTGGCGCTTTCTCGAACAGCGTCAGCCAGAGCTACTCACGCAACAACAACTGGACAGGCAATATGAACCTGCAATGGACCATCAATCCGAAGACGACACTCTCCTGGCGCCCAGACATCAGCTTCTCTACCAGCGACAACAGGAGTTTCTCTACTTCGGCATCGTTCAACGACGATCCCTTCAAATACTACGCTTCACCACTGGAGGAACTGCGACAGGTTACCACTGAGGACGGTCAGCAGCTCATCGTCAATAGTAGGAAGAACAAATCGCTAGGATATAGTGACAGCAAGAACATCAACTCGCAACTGCAAATATTTCGTCGTTTTGGAAACAAAGGACGCAATATGGCCCTGAGCACCAACTTCAGATATAGCGATGGCAACAACAAGAATGCGAACCTTACGGGCGTACACCTCTATCAGCAAAAGAAGAGATATTCGGACGAAGATTCCACCTACCAGACCAATCGCTACACAGAATCGGGCAATGACAACCTGAGCTACTCTTTTGGCATTACATATACAGAGCCACTGCTGACCTTCCAGTCTAAAGAGAGCCCAGCCAACACTGAGCGCCCTACAGGCTCCCGACAGAGAGGTGGTGGTCCCTTCGGAGGAGGACGTAACAGAGGAGGACGCGGATTCGGACAACAAGGAATGTTCCTGCAACTGAACTACCGCTATAGCTATAACCACCAGAAGAGTGACCCCAAGACCTACGACTTCCCTGAATACACGGAATATGAATTCAACGACGTACTACAGGACTATCGCGAGTGGGGAAGTCTGTTCGGCTATCTGGACAATCCTTACGAAAGCTATCTCAGTCCTCGACTGAGTCGCTACTCCGAGCGCACAGAGTATAGTCACACCATCGACGTACAGTTGCGCTATGTCCGCAACAAGATGAACATGAACGTGGGCATCTCCATCCTACCCCAGCGTTCACATTTCATCCAGCAATATCTCGGACAGCCCGTAGATACCATACGCTCAGTGACCAACTTCACACCCACACTGAACATGCGCTACCGCTTTAACCAGCAGACCAATCTGCAGGTGGACTTCCGCGGACAGACACAGCAACCCAGCATCACACAACTGCTGGAAATCTATGACGACACTAACCCACTAAACATCAACGTGGGTAATGCCGGACTGAAACCAGCCTTCACCAGCAACCTGCGCGTTAACTTCCAAATGATGCGACGCCCCCAAACCATCGTCGATGCAGACGGCTTCGAGATTCCAAAGAACATACGTCACTGGAGTTTCAATGCCAATGCAGGATGGCAGGTGACAAGCAACAGCATCGGTAACATTGTGACCTATGACGAGAAAACGGGTGGACGCACCACACGACCAGAGAACATCAACGGCAACTGGAACGCTAACTTCGGCATGAGCTTCACCATCGGGCTAGACACGCTAAACCGCTGGGACATAACGGGTTCCATCAATGCCAACTATGCACACCGCATCAACTATGTCAATCTAAACCAGACGGCTCAGGCCGACCGTAATGTGACACACACCTACAACGTGAATCCTACCCTCTCGCTAAACTTCCGCACCAAGTGGTTCAGCTTCTCACTTAACGGGCGCACCACCTATGCGCACACAGAGAATCGTCTGCAGTCCTCCAACAACCTGACTACGTGGAACTTCTCCTATGGTGGCAATACGAAGATTACGTTCCCTTGGGGTTCGAACCTCTCTACCGATATAAATATGTATAGCAAGCGTGGTTATAACGATGCAAGTGCCAACACCAACGAACTGCTATGGAATGCGCAACTGTCGCACAGCTTCCTGCGAGGTAAGGTGCTTACCGTTATGCTGCAATGGTATGACATCCTGCAAAAGCAGACCAACTACTCACGAACAGTCAATGCCAATGGCTGGAGCGATCGTGAGATTAACGCCATCAACAGCTATGCTATGCTGCACGTCAGCTATCGTCTGAACCTCTTTGGCAATAGTAACGGAGGACGTGGTGAAGGACGTGGCAGACGCAGAGGTTGGGGCGAAGGACCTGGAGGCTTTGGTGGTCCTGGTGGCGGAGGTGCTTCTGGAGGTGGATTCGGAGGAGGCTTCGGAGGCGATAGGCCATTCTAGCACTCTTATTCGCCCTAGCACTTGTTCGTGTCGATACAAAAATCGTTGGTTTTTGCACATAATAAATGGCATATTTGTCGTTTTACGAAAAAATTGTTGTATCTTTGCAACGAAATAAATAACGATAAAACCAAACACGATTATTACGACACGAATATCTTATATGGTGAAACAGACATCATTATACATATTGTTATGCCTCTTAATGGCAATAACAGCACAGGCACAGAAGCAGAAAACGGAGACAAAGGCAACAGCCAGTCAAGAGGAGACCCTCGTGTTTACGCCACAGTGGACAGCGCAAGCACAGTTTGCTGGGTACTATGTGGCCGAGGCTAAAGGTTTCTATCGTGAGGCTGGTGTGAAGGTGCGCATTGAGCACCCGACATCCACAAATTCTTCTATGAGCAGATTGTCCCACAATCAGTGTCAGGCAACAACGTTACAACTTTGTCAGGCGATAGAGCTCATGAATGATGGCACTCCATTGGTAAACATTTTGCAGACATCCATGAACAATGCAATGGTCATCGTCTCTGCGCGTGGTAAAGAGCCTATCAAGCAGAAGGGTGCCAAGGTTGGCATTTGGAGCGTAGGCTTCGGAGAACTGGCCATCTGCATGAGCAACAAAGAACACCTGAACTATCAGTGGATACGCTTTGCGCAGAACGTCAATCTGTTTATTACTGGCGCCCTCGATGCTATGCTGGCTATGAGCTACAATGAGTATTACCAATTGTTGCAGGCTGGCATTGAGATAACAGACAAGAACCTTTATCGATTCAGCGACCATGGCTATAATGTTCAGGAAGATGGGGTCTATATGAGACGCAACTATTATGAGGAGCATAAAGACCAAGCCCGTCGCTTTGCTCAAGCCAGCAGAAAAGGATGGGAATGGGCAGCACAGCATCCTGAGGAGGCTTTAGACATTGTGATGGAGTATGTGACCAAGGACCACATTGCCACCAACCGCATCATGCAACGACTGATGCTGAAAGAGATACTGCGCCTCCAGATAGACCGTGAATCGAAGAAACGCGAATTCCGCCTGCGCCCCGATATGGTGCGTCAGGCCAACCGTCTAATGCTTGAAAACAAGATGTTAGACCATGAAGTGACTTACGAGGAGTTAATGGGTAAATAAAAAGTGTACTGACAATGAGTGGAATAAAGAATTATATCCGTCGTAGACTTTCCATTAAGGTCAGCCTGTGGGTGGTGTTTTTTGCTACCATCATCTTTAACGTTGCCTTAGGTTTCTTGTTCTACGAAGCTCGTGAGGCAGTACGTCAGGAAGCTATCAGCAAAGCGACACAAATACTGAAAAATACCTCACTACGTGTAGATCGCATCATGAACCGCGTAGAGGTAGCAAGTAACATGACTAACTGGCTGGTGCAGCGACATCCGGACAAGGCCGACTCTATGTTTGTCTATAGTAGAGGCATGCTGCTCAACAACCCCGACTTCTATAACTGTTCCATTGCCTTCGAACCCAACTACTTCAAGGACAAGGGCCGCTACTTCTCAGCCTACTCCAAATACATGGGCGACAGCATCCGTACTATACAGGGCGGTAGTGACAACTACCAGTATTTCTACATGGACTGGTACCTCATGGTTAAGCTGCTGGACGAACCCTCTTGGACAGAACCCTACATGGACCTTGATGCTGCCACGAATACGAGCGAAATGGTGACCAGCTACTGTCAGGCCATCAAGAACTGGAAAGGGCAACTAATAGGTGTCATCAATACCAGTCTCTCGCTGAACTGGCTCTCACAGACCATTTCGGCTGTCAAGCCCTACCCCAACTCCTACAGTATTATGATAGGACGTGGCGGCACCTACTTTGTACATCCTGACTCCACCAATATTACACGACAGACTATATTTACCCAGACCCTCGAACAGCCAGACACTGCTCTGACGGCCTTGGGACGTGCCATGCAGCGTGGAGAAGAGGGACTGAAGCAGATGAATGTGGAAGGTGAGAGCTGCTATGTGTTTTACAAACCTCTTGGTAAGACGGGATGCTCAATGGCTATCGTCTGTCCTGAAAAAGACATCTTCAGCGGTTTCGACCGATTACGCTATAGTGTCTGGGCTATCTTCTTAGTAGGGCTTTTGCTCATGCTCTATTTCTTCATCCGCATCATCACCAGCGAGCTGAAACCCCTGCGTCGTCTGGCCAATGAGGCAGAGACCATAGCCTCAGGACAGTTCGATACTCAGCTGCCGGACTTCAAGCGTATCGACGAGATTGGTCAACTGAGCCAATCGTTTGGCAATATGCAGCAGTCGCTGGTGAAATACATTGATGAACTGAAGAAGACAACAACCCAAAAGGCTTCTATAGAGAGTGACCTCCGTATTGCCAGCAACATCCAGATGGGTATGCTACCAGTAAAATTCCCCACCAAGGCTGAGCGCGATGACGTACAACTCTATGCTTCGCTGACACCAGCCAAGGCGGTTGGAGGAGACCTCTTCGACTTCTACTTCCGCGATGAGAAGCTCTTCTTCTGTATCGGTGACGTCAGCGGAAAAGGTGTGCCAGCCTCCCTCTTCATGGCTGTCACACGCTCCATATTCCGCACGGTATCTGTCCATGAGTCAATGCCTGACCGTATTGTCACCATCATGAACAAGACGATGGCCGACATGAACAAGACACACATGTTTGTCACACTCTTCGTGGGTGTGCTCGACCTGCCCACTGGTCGTCTGCACTACTGCAATGCTGGTCACGATGCTCCACTGCTGGTAGGTGCTGGTGTCGGCGAACTACCCTGTGACTCAAACATCCCCGTAGGTTTCATGCCAAGTTGGAAATATTCATTGCAGGAGGCACATATTTTCACTGGCACCACCATCTTACTCTTCACCGACGGACTAACCGAAGCGGAGGATGCAAGGCATGAGCAGTTCCAAATGGAGCGAGTTAACGATGTTGCCTATCAGGCTCTGGCACAACAACAGCAGGAACCCCAACAACTCATCGAACGAATGACTGATGCTGTCCACCAGTTTGTGGGTGATGCCGAACAGAGCGACGACCTGACAATGATGGCCATCCAATACCTCAAGAAACAAGAATAATCATCAAATAATTAAAACAAATAACGACATGGAAACAATTATCCAAGAACAAGACGGCAAAATGGTTGCCTTTCTGAAAGGACGCCTCGATACGGCTGCAGCTCCTGAAACTGAAACAGCAATGAACGTGCTCTACGATTGCAATGAAAAGGACATTATTCTTGACTGCACAGAACTGGAATACATCTCATCAGCAGGACTGCGCATCTTCCTGGCCCTTCTGCAGAATAGTCAAGAAAAGGGTGGTCACGTCTATATCAGAGGCATCTCCGACAATGTCCGTGCTGTATTTGCACTAACAGGATTTATTAACATCTTTGAATTCATTTAAATAGTCGTACGGATGGGGAAAGGAATTAATCTGGACCCACATGGCGAGGCACTGATGGAGCAATATCACAAGCTACGTCCGTCGTTGGAAAAGCTTGCGAAGGAGGCTTATGACCTTTTGCGTACCACACTGCGTGAACAGGGCATCTACGTCACAGCCATTGAGTACAGAGTGAAAAGCGAGAAGTCACTGGCAGGTAAGCTGGAAATGAAGGGTTCAAAGTACAAGACCATAGATGATGTTACCGACCTGGTGGGACTGCGCGTCATTACCTTCTATACCGACGAGGTTGACAAGGTTGCAGCCATCGCAAAGCGTATCTTCAACATAGACTGGCAGGAGAGTGTAGACAAGCGCAAGCACCAACTGAATGCCTTTGGCTATAACTCGCTACATTACATCTGCCGACTAAAGACAGGAAGTCCGCGATTCGAACTTCAGATGCGTACAGCCTTGCAACATGTGTGGTCGACTATTGAGCACGACACGGGTTATAAAGGTGACGTCATGATACCCAGCGAGTATAGGCGACAGTTCAGTCGACTGGCAGGTATGCTGGAACTCATCGACGACGAGTTCAGCCGTCTGCGCATTGTTCTCACCGACTATCGCCGACAGATTCAATCATTGGTGAAGAACGGACAACTCGACGACGTTCCATTATCTGCTGATTCTTTCCGCAGCTATCTCGACTTGCGTCCTTTTGATCGTCTTAACGGACGTATCGCTGCTGTCAATCAGGCCGAAATCTATCCCGTCTCTATGATGCCCTATCTGAAACTGCTTGAATCATTCGGACTGGAGACACTTGGCGACGTACAACGCTTTATCGATGATAATAGCGATGATGCCCACCAACTGGCACTCTCGCAATTGGCCCTCACCGACCTCGACATACTCTCGTCAAGTGCCGCTCTGCAGTACCTGTGTCTGGTTTACGTACTGAAACATAATGGTGGACTCGAGGGTCTGACGTCTGTTTACGACATCATCAACGGCAAATCAGATGCCAATGGTATGTTGGCCAATATGATGCTCGAACAAGCCAAGACATTGCCATTCATGCAGAAACAGCTATAAACAAAGAAATGAAACAGACGTTAGCTCCTTCGGTAAGACCTGCGACACAGGCGAACCGCTTTTATACGGGCGATGCCAGAGAACTGAGTGAGGAAGTGGACAGCTTCTTGGCGCTGCATAAGGACGACGCGAAATACAATCATGTGGCAGCACTGATAGTACCTCATGCAGGGTATTATTTCTCAGGCAATGTGGCGGCGTCAGCGTATATGGCGATTGACGCGAAGAAGCAGTACAAGCGGATTTTCCTGTTAGGACCGAGTCACCACGAATGGCTCGACGGGGCGTCTGTGAACACGGAGGCAGACTATTATGCCACGCCGTTAGGCAAAGTAAAAGTGGACCACGAAACGGCGATTAAACTAACCACAGATTACACGGATTTTATTTATAGGCCGGAGGCGCATGATAGGGAGCATTGTCTAGAAGTACAACTGCCGTTTTTGCAGAGGAGGTTTAAGGAAGTGCCGCCCATTGTACCGATTGTTATTTCGACGAATGATTACGATAAGCTGAAGCGGCTCTCTCATGTACTGAAGCCGTACTTTAACGACGAGAATCTCTTTGTGATTAGCAGCGACTTCTCGCACTATCCGTCTTATGAGGATGCCTGTGAGGCGGATGCCAAGACTGGCAAGGCTGTAGAAAGCGGCGACGTGGAGAAGTTTATTGCGACCATCAACGCTAATGCGCGAAGTGGTAAACGCAATCTGCATACGAGTGCCTGTGGCGAATTCGCCATCATCACGCTGATGCTGATGCTCGACAACCAATACGAGGTGAAGCACCTCATGTACCAGAACTCGGGCGACATCGACAATCACGACCATAGCCGCGTGGTGGGGTATCACTCGTTTGCCATCCTACGCAACGGACAAAATAGCAGCGGACAAACACAGGCGAATACGGACTTCGCTTTATCCGCAGAAGATAAGAAGATTCTAAAGGACATCGCTTTGCAGAGCATCAAGGACTCATTAAACGGCAAATCCGTGTCAGTCCGTGAAAGTCCGCTGCAAAAATATCCTATGCTCAACAAGAAGTGCGGTGCCTTCGTCTCGCTGCATAAGCACGGACATTTGCGGGGCTGCATCGGACATTTTGGCGAGGACTATCCGTTGCACGAGATAGTGGCAGAGATGGCACGGACGGCAGCCTTTGAGGATCCGCGGTTTATGCCAGTCACTCGCGACGAACTCGACGACCTCGATATTGAGATTTCCGTGCTTACGCCCATGCGTCGCATCCAGAGTCTGGACGAGTTTGAACTGCATCGTCACGGCATCTATATCAAGAAAGGTTATCGTAGCGGCACGTTCTTGCCACAGGTGGCCGACGAGGTAAACTGGACCAAAGAAGAATTGGTGGGACATTGTTCGCAGGACAAGGCCGGATTGGGCTGGGACGGCTGGAAGGATGCCGAACTCTACATTTATGAAGCAATTGTTTTTTAACGAACACAGATTGCTCGGATTACACGGATGATGGAATGCAGGTATTATAATCGTTTGGATGACGGACGGGTGGAGTGTACGCTCTGTCCGCACCACTGCCGTATTGCCGAGGGCAAGACGGGCGTATGTCGCAGTAGGAGAAATCAGAATGGCGTGCTTGTCAGTGAGGTGTACGGCCAGCCGTGTTCGTTGGCCATTGACCCCATAGAGAAGAAACCGCTTTATCATTTCCATCCTGGTACGACATGTCTGTCGCTGGCCTGTACGGGTTGTAACTTTCGCTGCCTGAACTGCCAGAACCACGATATTTCGCAGGTGTCGCCCACTGATGTCAATCATTACGAGTTGTCGCCTGAGGACATCGTCGCGCTATGCCTGAAGCACCAATGCCCTGGCATCGCCTATACCTATACCGAACCGTTGACATACCTCGAGTATACCATCGATTGTGCCCGACTGGCCCACGAAGCAGGCCTTTGGAATATCCTCGTTACGGCAGGCTACGTCTGTCAGGAACCGCTGGCCGACCTCCTACCCCACCTCGATGCCGCCAACGTCGACCTCAAGTCCTTCAGCGACGATATCTATATGAAGGTAAGCGGTGGCCATCTGCAGCCCGTCCTCGACACCATCCTCGCCATGAAACGGGCTGGCGTGTGGGTGGAAATCACCAATCTCGTCATCCCTGGCGTTAACGTCCGGAGCAGCGAGGGCCATCGAGCTTGCTCAGATGGCCGAGTCGTGACGGAGGTCGCCGAAGGCAACGATGATATGGATATGATTCGTCAGATGTGTCGTTGGCTCGCAGGCAACGGTCTCGCTGAGGCTCCCTTGCATTTCAGCCGTTTTTTTCCTCGCTACAAGATGCAGGACACGCCTCCCACGCCCATTGCAACGCTGAAAGCAGCCAAGCAGATAGCTGAGGAAGAGGGCATCAGGTATGTATATTTGGGGAATGTTTGAGTTATAAAGAATGTTAAATAATTGAAGGCGTACCGACTTTTGAGACAGCCTCGTCTTATCTTTGCACCCGATATGCTGACAGAACAGACAATGGAAAAGCTGCGGATACTCGCAGAGTCGGCGAAGTACGACGTGTCGTGCTCGTCGAGTGGCACTGTGCGCAAAGGTAAGCAAGGCATGGTGGGTTCGACGGTGGGTGGCGTGGGCATCTGCCATTCATTTGCTGATGATGGGCGCTGCATCTCGCTATTGAAGGTGATGCTGACCAACTATTGCATGTACGACTGTGCCTACTGCATCAATCGTCGCTCGAACGACATCAAGCGAGCAACGCTCTCCGTCAGTGAACTCGAGGAAATCACGATGGAGTTCTATCGCAGAAACTATATCGAGGGGCTCTTTCTGTCGAGTGGCGTCGTGCGCAATCCTGACTATACGATGGAGCGGCTCGCCGCCATTGCACGCAACCTCAGGACGGTGCATCGCTTCAATGGTTATATCCACCTGAAGAGCATCCCAGGCTGTTCGCAGGAACTGCTCAACGAGGCCGGCCGCTATGCCGACCGCATGAGCGTGAACATCGAGATTCCCAAGGAAGAGTCGCTGAAACTGCTGGCACCTGAGAAGGACCACAAGAGCGTGTTTCAACCCATGAAGCTCATCCAGCAGGGCGTGCTGGAAAACAAGGAGGACCGCAAGAAATACCGCTATGCGCCACGCTTTGTGCCAGCAGGACAATCCACCCAGATGATTGTGGGAGCCACGAAGGAGACAGACAAGGATATCCTCACGATGTCGTCGATGCTCTATGGACAACCCACGATGCGACGCGTGTATTATTCGGGGTATGTGAGTGTGAACACCTACGACCCACGACTGCCCGTACTGAAACAACCACCATTGGTGCGCGAGAACCGCCTCTATCAGGCCGACTGGCTGTTGCGTTTCTACCATTTTAAGGTCGACGAAATCGTTGATGAACAGCACGCGAATCTCGACCTCGAGGTGGACCCGAAGCTGGCGTGGGCGCTGCGCCACCCAGAATACTTTCCTGTGGACATCAATACCGCCGATTACGAGCAGCTTCTGCGCGTGCCAGGTCTCGGCACCAAGTCTGCCTGGCTCATCGTCAACTCACGTCGCTTCAATCGCCTCACATCATTCGATTTGAAGAAGATGGGTGTGGTGATGAAGAAGGCGAAGTACTTCATTACCTGCCACGAACTTACCTCGCAATTCTCGCAGCCCATCATCGGCATCAACGAACTGCGCCCAGAGCGACTGCGTCCCCTGCTCATCAGTAAGGCGCAACAAAAGCGTGCTGCCGCCGAACAACAACTCTCCTTCGACTTCAAGGACGATACCCCCTCTGACTCAACGGCAACAACCTAAAGGTCCGCGGCTATGTCGCCATGTTCTACGAAACCCAGACCTGGACAAAAAAGTAAAAAAAAGACCTTCTGCTTTCGCTTTCCATATATCTTTTTAAAGAAAAATTTGGATATTACGAGAATAGTTCGTATCTTTGCATCGAGAAATAAATACTGATACAATTATGTTAGGAATAGAGTCACCCAGGAAGCCCATTACGGGTCAATTTGCGAAAGAACTTCGTGAAGCGCTGGTTCGTGCTCGTACAGGCAATTTGAATCAGTCGGAAAAAGAAAGTGTTCTTCGTTCAGAAAAGGTGTCGCAAAAGTACAATGCAGTCTGGAAATAACGAAGAATTTATATGCACGACGAGAATGTGATTCGTTCCAACATATCCAACACCATTTTCGTAGTAGATTGCGATATCCGAATTAATACATCAGAGTTAAGACAAGGAGGTACAAGAGTACTTACGAACGAGGTCATCTGGAGTTGGGAGTGTAAAAAATGATTAGTAGAGTCCCCATGATTGTACTCTAGGCATACTCTAAGCATACTCTAGGCATACTCTAGGCTGCTTCTAGGCATACTCTAAGCATACTCATTCAGTATGGGTGGAGTATGGCTACACTATGGGAAGTACGACTGATGTCCGATAATCATTTCCTAAGAACGTAGACTTCGTACGGATATTGTTTACTCTTCATCTGTTTGTCTTGACAAGCACATTTTGGAACACTTAAGTAAAACTTCCGAAACAGTTAAGTGATGGTTGAGAAACGCTTAACTAAAACTTTCGAAATACTTAAGTGTTTGTTTTATGTTTCGACTGGCACATCCGAAATTACCAGAATTAGCTAACTATCGTGCGCGAATAGGGTGACGCATCGCCAAAGTCAGCTGAACATCGACCCTGCTGTGGTTCTGGGAGTGTGAGAAAGTGATCAGTAGAACAGACCCCGTGATTCCTTTGTGCGCTGCCTTTTTTCACTGAATATCCAAATCAAAACAGCCAAAAATGTTACACAGAATACACATACCAGACCAATCTTCAGACCACTTGAAGCAAATAGTTCTTTCGAATATATGAAGTTGGATAAGTTAGCACATATATGAGCGATTATACAGAGCCACAGTGATCTGTATTTATACATCAACAATCCGAAGATCAATCCCATTATTGCTGCACCTGCAACAAGTATGATTCCTCCAGCCATAAAATGCATCAAACCAAACAAAACAGCGCTGACAATTATTGCTACAATAGGTTTTAGTTCCTTTTCGATGCGGGTATAAACGATTCCTCTTAAGGCTACCTCTTCAGCAGCAGGCGCAATAACAAGAAGATTAAGAACCATAAATATTGTCCCCATATAAGGCACCATAGACGAATAGTATTGTGCCGAATCAGTTATCAGCCTTGAATTCTCAATGTCCGCATTTAGTGTCAAAAGGGAAAACAAGCTTGATAATGAAAATGACAACAGACACGCTTTTATAAGATCTCGAAAAGCAAAGCTGTTCAGCTTCCATTCTTTCCTGATATCTTTCTTCGGGATCTTAAACAATAAGTATAAGAACAAAACGGTTAGCAGTCCTGAAACTATAGTCATGCCCAGGATATTCTTATTCGCGAAGTCTTCTATCTGAGTCTGGCCAGCGATACCCATGCCGGCTGCAATCTGAACGATCACAATAGACAATACGACTTGAATAGCTATGGTAAATACCATATATAACAGGAAATATCCTATTCCTCTAAGTAACCCCTTCATTCTTTAATCCCCGTATTAATTAAAACAGTTGATTATCATAACAAATCCCACTACCATCTGTGTTTCCGCAGCAAAGGTACAACAAATAGTTGAGATAATTTGCAGGTTTTCACGGAAAATCGCTATCTTTGCAAAAAATATGATGACTGAAGACGGTTATGGCAAGGGACTGGCACCTGCCATCTTCTGCTGTGGTGCAGGGACTGTGAGAAGTGATCAGTGGAACCGTCCCCGTGATCCACCGACATCATAGAGGCTCTGAAAGCCGACACCGACCTATTCCGCGATGGTGCTGAGCAGAACGACGACCTCACCATGCTGGCCATCCGTGTGAGCAGATCATCTGGCTTGACGGCAACAACCTAAAGGTCCGCGGCTATGTCGCCATGTTCTACGAAACCCAAACGTGGACAAAAAAGTAACGACATTTGGGAAGTTTCGAAATTATTACCTTAGGACCAAATCTAAAATCGTCATAAATCCTCCTTTGTTATTATACCTAATCGTTGTTCCTCTTCTAAATGCACATCAGGAGGCAATACGGAATACAAATCATCTGCTGATATTCCACGTATTTGACAATAATAATTTGTCTCATCATCTGTAGCTGACCTATACTTCTCAAAGTCAAGCTCTCCAAATGATATTATCTTGTACTCTTTAGCTTCTTGGGATTCCAAATCACACTTTTTAGTAATCCTAAACTGAGCAGCAGGAAAAACATTATCTGGAATAGACCAATCAGATATTGCCCCATGTCTTGCATTAGTGAATTCTGCAAAGTCCTCATCAGAAACTAATAAAGTCTTACCGAATTTACCATGAACAAAAAGAATACTTTCTTGAAATTTTGCTGTTGCATTCCTCATTCTGATTCGAATTCTATCCCATAAAGGGTGTTCAAATGAAAGCTTGTACAAGTTCTGTTTCAAATGATAGAAAATAAACTCGTCGCTGTATTTAGTTGCTACTCTATCCCAAAAGTCCCATAATTCTTCCTTTGTAGCTGGTCTTATTTCATTATATTTAAGTTTGCGAGGATTATACAATTCTCCTTCAGAATTACCTACTTTTGCCCAACAAACAGATGCTAATATTTCATTTTTTTCTTTACCATCAACAAATCCAACTCCATGATAAAACTTGTGATAAAAACAATCACCTATTTTGAGAGAATCAAAGTTTATTCGGTCGTGAGCATCTATATGACAGTCACGACAGAGAGTTATTAAGTCTGATTCTTCATATTCCCAAGGCTTGTGATTAGGATAATAATGAAGATGGTGAACATTCATTTCCATCCCTTTACTTTTTTTGCGCCCACATGCTTGGCACCTGTCTTTATCACGTTTACGGATTTTTTTTTCTAATTCTAACCATCTGGGGTCTTTCAAATCCTCTTTATACTGGGCTTTATAATCTATAATTTCCATGTTATGTTTACTATTCTTCTAGTGGTGTAGTAGTAATGTAGGCGCTACCGAAGAAGATATACTTGCCATCCTCACGGCGACGATGCAAATAACAATAGCAAGTACAGGGCAATGGCATGAACTCTCGAACTCGGTCAGTCATACCTTTTGGAACATAACCAACGTGGTGGCCATCCTCGGCAAGAATCTTAATGGCATTAGGATCATATTCATTTGTTGGTTCTTCTTCCAAACGACCTTTAAACTCGCCTGTGTACTTCATCAAGCCCTTGCGATAATTTGTGCCAGCAATATCAAATTCCAAATAATCAGGAATCATTTGGTCTTTGGGCCATACCGTGATATAACCATAGCCGTTATCGCTCGTGCAAAAATAGCGTAACGTTTCTCGCTTCTTCTTGGGCTTGTCCTTAGCCATTTCCTCTTCCATTATCTGAGCAAAACTGGGCATGGCTGGTTTTGGATCTGTAGCAGGTCTTTCTTCTATCTTCTGTTCTTCGATAGTTTGCTCGCTCTTTTTGTTATTTGCACGGCTACTGATGATAATAGCAACTATGCCTATTAGCACAACAATTATAAATAGTGTCATATTCCTAAGACTTAGTATTCATTTGGATTTTCCACTTCAATTCTTGACATGTATTTTATCCTTAAAGGTAAACATATAGTTTCCACAGGACATAATTACATAGTTATTGAGGCTTGAGGAAATCTCAGCATTTGGTACTAAGAAAGTAAACTCGTCAAGTTCCATGCCTTCATAAAGAATACAATAAAGCAATGCAAAATTATAGTTTATATTGCTATTATATGCTTGCCTTAGATAGCTGACATTGATGCGTCTAAAATACTTGCATTGACCATTGACATATTCTGTAATTGCTAATTTTGAGGCTCCATAATAAATCCTTGCATTGCTCATTATTTTGCTATATACTTGTGGAAAGTTTTCCTTTACATCAATAGCATCGTCACTAAGTCCGTCACTACTTTTGTAACTAATAAGGATACCGTTCTGAAACGTATATGTAAAGCCATGTGTCTCATCAGTTAAGACATTATTTACAGCAGTTACTCCAAGAGATTTCTCAACAAAGGTCTTTCTAATACTTCTGTCTTCGACGGCACTTTTAAGATTGCTTGCAAACTCACTTGCATTTGGCTTATATCCTGCCAAGTATTTATAAACTTCCTGCTGCGTGAGTGAAGTTTTGGTTGTATCTTTTGGAAGTATGAAGATCACTTCATTGTTAAATGCATTCAAAGCAAAGACATCCCATGCGTCATTGAAATGTATTATAACTTCACCATTTTCATAACCCAAACAACTACGGTAATAATTAATTGAACCTTTTGGACATTCTTCTGACGATTCATAATCAGATACAATGTCTGTTTTCTCATTAAATGGCACATAAGTTCCATTCTTATTGATAAGTGGATTGACTCCTGCAAATGCAACTAATGATGTAAAAGCAGCAATGAAAAATAATAATGACTTTTTCATATTTTCTAATTCCTATGTAATAATTCTAATCTCATTATTCTTTCACAGGTGGAATCTTGATGTCAAAATCAGCATGATTATAGCGTGCTGCTACAATTCTAACATATCCGCTATTTCCTTGCAAATGCTTGAATATCTTTTTAACTTTTCCCTTCTGACCTACAGGATTACTCATACCGCCAGCATTTCTGGTATTTAAGAAATTTCCTCCTTTGCTTTTATCTCTATCAAGCCACATGTTAAATTTCTCAATAAGTGTGTCTTGATCATCATACAATCCAACTGTGATGCTTTCACCAGAATATGAACCAGAATACTGATTATACCCAGATTCGTAATTAAAGATCCCGTTTTCACTTATAATACGAAACTGATATTCTTCAAAGCCCCAAAAGACAAAAGATCCTTCCCCAGGTTGGTAGTATGTGTAACTGGTATAAGCTTCAATTCCTTTAAGTTCATCAGCCTTCTGTTTTGTTATCACCCATCCTGCATTGTCAGAAGAAGTGGTTTTTGCTATGGCTTTTATAGGTGAAGAAAACATTTGAACTGCAGAGAAATCACCTTGTAAATTCATAACACGCAAATAAATAGAATCTGCGTCTTGAACAATATACATTTTACTTCCCTTGTTACTGATTCTCATTGTTACATGGGCACCATCTCCCCATTCCACACTGTCTGAAGTTTCTTCGGTTTTAGGATCTTTCAACCAGAAACGAATAACAGAAACACTATCATTCTTTATACCTTGAAGATTCCAAATCTTTCCTGAAGGTTTGGCTCCATTGGCTTTTTCTGTTTTAAAGAAAGTGATAGATTTACCACTGAGAGAAAAATTGTCTCCCATTTCTACATCTGTTTGTGCGATTGCAGTTCCTCCTGCTATCAGCAACCATGATAAACAAAGAACCTTTTTCATACTTTATAGTTTTAAATAGAAAATGCGCAGACAATCTCTACGCATCACCAAGGTTCACCACAAACCTCAAAAGCTTCATAGAAACGTCTGCGCACATGGCGCAACGCTCTAATTGCTTTTGTTTCATGGCTCGTTTTATCTTCGAGGTGGTGATTCGGTGATGTAAGAGCCTATGTCTTGTGTTATTTGTTCAATAACACGCTGCAAATATACACATTATTTCTGAAATACAATGCAGAAAAAGTGAAAAAAGTCGCTATATGGTGGTGGAGAACGTTCTCGTGTGTCGAATGGACGTAGCTTTACGGTTGTTCGGAGTCAAGTACAGGGGGAAAGTGACTCGCTGAGACAGCAGGGACAGGAACCGGGTGACAGGTACGTTGACACAACCCATTCCGGTTAGAGAGAGTATTCTTCCTGAGGAACACTAGTTACAGGTACGTTATTTATTCTTGTGAATCCAGTTTCTGAGCAGTACCGCTATGATTAATACTGCCGCTATGATAAATAGTGGTATATAACTTTCCAAGTCGTTGCAGTGTAACTTTTTCGGATTTTGCATACTTTATTGATAGAAAAGTATTAATTTTGCAAGCGAAATATGACAAAAGAAGAATTACAGAAGATTATAGCCATAGACGAAGGGTTCCGGATTGAATTAACCACGTCTACTGGTAACATGGATAAATTCCAAGAGGCTATCTGTGCTTTTGCTAACGACATGCCAGGCTCTGGAAAGAAGGGATATCTTCTAATTGGCGTATATGACGATGGTAAGATTAGCGGGATGAAAGTTGACGATGCGCTAATGAAACGTATCAGTGGCATTCGTTCCGATGGCAACATACTGCCTTTGCCTGTTATGACAACGGAAAAGGTACAGACTGATGAGGGTGATGTGCTGGTTGTAGAGGTTACTCCGTCATTTGATACGCCTGTACGCTATCGAGGCAGGACGTTCATCAGGATTGGACCACGTCGTGACATCGCCAGCGCAGAAGAAGAGAGAATCCTTGCGGAACGTTGTGCTGCAAGTCTGCCAACATACGACACAAGACCATGTCGTGAAGCGACTTTAGACGATATTGATATAGACACAATCATCAAAGAGTATCTGCCTAAGGCCATCGATGCAGAAACATTGGCTACAGATAAACGTCCACTCAATGAACAGTTAGCATCCCTTCGCCTGTTCAATATGCAATGGGACTGTCCGACGTATGCAGCATTGATTATGTTTGGAAAGAATCCCAGATACTTCATGCCTGGAGCCTATATACAATTCGTTCGCTTTAAGGGCAACACAAATGGAGGTGAAATACTGAACGAACGACGCTTTGAGGGGTGTCTATACAAGATTCTGCCACAATTAGAGAACTTCATTCGTGATGGTATTGTGACCAAACGGCCTGTTCCCATCAGTATTCTGAGAGAAAAGGACGTGCAGAACTATCCCTACAAGGTACTGCGCGAGTTGATGATGAATGCTGTGATGCATCGTGACTATCAGGCGAACATGCCTACTCGACTATACCAATATGACCATCATATAGAAATCATGAATCCTGGTGGTCTGTATGGTCAGGCTCGTCCTGAGAACTTCCCTCATGTGAATGACTATCGAAATAGTGTTCTAGCAGAGATGATGAAGAACCTGAACTACGTCAACATGTTCAATCATGGTGTAAGTGAGGTGCAAGGCTTGCTGAAAGAGAATCAAAGTCCTGCTGCCGAGTTCAATGTCAATCTTGTAACGGCTTTCAGTGTCGTCGTTCGTGAACCCAAGGACGATGACACTACCAATGTCGCAAAAGATGTCGTAAAAGATGTCGTAAAAGAATTATCTGAACGTCAGAAGATTATATTAGATTTCATTGCAGAGAATCCAACTCTTACCGCCAAGGAAATGTCGGAAAAGATGTCGGAAAAGATGTCGGAAAAGACGGGCATTGTACCGCGAACAATCCAAAGAGATTTAGCAGATCTTCAGACGAAGGGCATTATAGTGCGTGAAGGTGGTCGTAAGGAAGGTAAATGGGTTATCAAAAGTTGAAAGGAAGACAATAATGACTGATGATGAAAATAGATCACGGGTGACACAGGGACAGGTACGTGAAGTGAACCCAGAAAGTTGGACACAACTTAATGGTTCACTTCAGTCAGATGACACCTGTGTAAAAAACAATCTCCAAAGATATAACATTTTCGTTTTTTGCATACGATATTAATAAGTAGATATCGACCATTTTTTTTATCCACATCGGAGAAAATGGTCGATAAAGCGCTCTTTGGCAGAGAAAATGGTCGATATTATAAAAAAGAACAAAGCGAGCCGTTGATGATTAGCGGCTCGCTTTGAATTTCAAGAACTGGTATTTATCTGTCATTCGAAGTCCCAGTCTGTTTCGTAATGGTCGAAATGGATGCCCTCGGTACTACCAAAGTTGGCGAGGATTTGCATGATGTCATCCTGCTGCTTGGGCGAGAGCTTGTTTTCGCCGTGATGGACACGGTAGTAAGGACCCATGCCTGCGCTAAAATATGAGCGCACGCTACAGCGGGCTTCCGCCTTACGGTATTGGGGCACATTGTCATACAGATGGTTGAATCCCCAGGCCTTTCTCACCAGTCGTTTCTCGCAATAGCAAGGGCATTCGTCCTGCTGCCAGGCTGTAGGATACACTGACATGCCTGTGAACCGGTCCTGCTGGTTGGTCAACACATTGGCCAGATAGTGCATACAGGTGTCCTTGCGCTTGCAAGCATCGTTGAAACATCGGGCATAGCCCCAAGGAATGTCTTTCGCTTTCAGTTCTTTTTCTTCCATATTCATTTTAGTTTTTGCATTTTCGAAAAAATCTCTCATCTCTCCCATAATCGCTGGGAATTCCTTTATACAAAGGGAATTCGGCATGGGAGAGATTATTTTTATCTCTCCCATATCTCTCCTTCATCACTCCCATCACCCTCATGCAGCCTTCAATGGAACGACCTCGTAGTAAGCCACGTGGGAATGCTCCTTGTGCTTGAATCCAAGGGCCGAGATGGTCTTTCCAAGCCTGACTTTGTTGCCAACGGTGTTCTGCAGTGTCGGATAGTCCTTCTGCATGAGGCTAATCATCTCGCCACAGTTCATCATCTTCACCACTTCACCCTCATGAGGCTGACGGAAGCAAGCCACAAAGATCTCACCCAGGTCCTTCTTCTCCATAAACTCCTGGTTCAGTTGCTGAATACGGGCCACCTCATCGTTGTTGAACCAATAGGGCGCTTTCTGCTCAAGCAGTTCATACATCACCTGTGCATACAGCTGACCATAGTCTATGTCGCCCGTGTTGTCAATCATCTGTCCGTCAGGAATCAGAATGCAGATGTAACGACGCGAACCTGTGGCATCCTGTAGCGGATGACGGTTGTTGGTGGTGGCTACAAACGAGGCAAATCGCGTGCGGTCCTCCTGGGCACGTCCGAAGATGGGACGTCCGTTCACCTTGCTGACACTCAGCGTCTGCTTCAGCGATGACTGCTGAGAGGGACGGATGGCGTCGAGCTCATCCAGATTGACGAAGAGGTTGTTTGTCAACGCCATCTCCTTATCGAACTTGTTCGATAGGTTCAGGTGGTCCAGATAGTACTGACGCAGTTGCTGAGGCAACAAACGGCGTACGAAGGTCGTCTTGCCACAGCCCTGTGCACCAATCAGCGTAGGTACACACTCGTTGCCGTGCAGCATGTCCATCTGCATCCAATGGGCTACAGCTGAGCGCAGCCAAATAGTCAGGTAGTTCAGCTGCTCAGACGTAATGCCTGGAATGCGTCCGAAGATGCGCGCAATGTGGTTCTGCCCGTCCCATTTAGGCAGACTACTCAGGAAGTCCTGAACGGGATTGTGTTCAGGAACCTCTTCCGACTGCACATACTCCGTAATCTCCGCTTTCGGACTGCCCTTTTCGAGCACCTGTTCGCGCTTGGCACGAATCACGATGCTGTTCAGGGCTGCCTGCGTCAACGGCCTGTAAATCAATTCAGCCTCATCAGAGGCGCTAGAGAGCGCTGCCCCAGTTTCCTTGGGCAGGATTGCAAACTCTACCTTTCCGTTCAGAACGTTTCTGCGGAAGCGGTAGTTCTCGTTGAGGAACAGCTCGATGACGAGCGTTGCCTCCTGTGAAGCAGCAAGTGCCTCACCAGTAGTGGTCATGTTTTTGTCCATAAAAAATGTTTTTCAAATAAGATTATTCAGTGTCCTTGTTGCCTTTTCCTTAAGCAATATTGATGCGCTTTTCACAAAGTGTTTTTCAATGATGCAAAGTTACGATTAAACGAGCGAAATGCCAAATATATTTGAGCATTTCCGAGTGCTCAGTAAGTTCGCCAACCTGTTGGCAAAGGTACGAAAAAAAATTCAGTCCTGCAAGTTTTTCCCTATAATAATTCCAACTTTTTTTCCAATTGTTAATCCATTCTTTGGGGTGAGTGAAGGGAGTGATGAAGGAGAGATATGGGAGAGATGATGGGAGAGATGAAAAACACCTGAATCCCTTTATACAAAGGGTTTTCAGCTATTCGATGGGAGAGATGGACCTGATTTCGTTAATACTCATTCGTTATCTGTCAATAAGGCACGCTTAATGGTTAATAATGAAGCCTTATTGGCGCCAATTGTTCCCATACTGGGAATCATTTATTCCCAGGCTGGGAACAAAACATTCCCAGCTTGGGAAAAACGTTCGCACCCAGCAGAAAAGATCGTTTTTCTTTTGCTTTTTGCTTATTTAATCGTAATTTTGCAATCAATATGACGGTATATGTGTTTGACGGAACGATGGACGGGCTGCTGACAGCGGTGTTCGACGCATTCCTTTTGAAGGAGCAACCAGAGCAGTTGCTGGCGGAGGGCGATGCGCTGCCGTTGTTTTGTGACCATACTTATCACGTGACGTCAGACGAAGAGAAGGCACGACGAGTGTGGGCGGGACTAGAGAAGAAACTGACGCGCGAGGCCCTGCGACTGATATCGGTCAGTTGGTTGTCGGAACTGCGGGAGCTGAACACGCCGCTATTCTTATATATATGTAAGGTATTCCGTCAGGGGGATATATCGCGGAACTTCGCTGATGCTGACGTCCTCGCCGTGACGAATATCGCCCGTCGCGTGCTGCACGAGCAACTGAGGATGAAGCAGTTTATCCGCTTCCAGAAGGCGAAGGACGGCACGTATCTGGGCGTTGTCTCACCAGACCATAACGTGCTACCCATCATCATAGATCATTTCCAGGACAGGTTTAACGACCAGCCGTGGCTAATATACGATGCGAAGCGCCACTATGGGTACTATTATGACGGAAAAACCGTCATACACGTCACCTTCGAGGACGAGGCTACTGTGCCGTTCGATTTATCGAACGGAAAGCTCAATGCAGACGTGCTGAGCGAGAACGACCAGCTGTTCCAGGACCTCTGGCGCACCTACTTCAAGGCCATCTGCATCAAGGAACGCATGAATCCCCGCAAGCAGTTGCAGGACATGCCGCGCCGCTATTGGAAATACATGACAGAAAAGAACTAAGATATGACACAGAAATACGCATTATTTTTCGACATCGACGGCACGCTCGTGAGTTTCCAGACGCACGAGATTCCTGCGTCGACCATCCTCGCGCTGACGCAGGCCAAGGCCAATGGTTCGCGGGTGTATATCGCCACGGGCCGTCCGCCGCTGATTATCAACAATCTTGGCGCGATTGAGCACCTCATCGACGGCTACATCACCACCAACGGCGCACTATGCTATGTGGGCGACGAGATGGTCACGTGTCAGCCCATTCCCAAGGACGACGTGATGACCTGCGTGGAGGACTGCCGCGAGCGGGGCAACAGCCTCATCGTGGTGGGCCGTAAGGATGTGGCAGTCGTTGACCCCAAAGGTGACGTCGACCGCATTTTCCGTCAAATGCTCGCGGTGAAGAACCTCGACAAGGCCTCACCGCTCGACGTCGTGCTCCAGCAGGACATCCTACAGTTGACGCCCTTCTTCCCTGCCGACTACGAGCCCCTGCTGATGGCTCGTATGCCGCAATGCGTCTCAGGCCGCTGGCATCCGGAGTTCACCGACATTACCGCCAATGGTGCCGACAAGGGTAAAGGCATCCTGGCAATGGCCCGCCACGAGGGCTTCGACCCCAGTCGCACGATAGCCTTCGGCGACGGCGGCAACGACACCTCAATGATTCTCCAGGCCGGCATCGGTGTCGCAATGGGTAACGCCATCGACGACCTCAAGCGCCAGGCCGACTACGTCACTACCTCCGTCGACGACAACGGCATCCTCAACGCCCTGCGACACTTTAACGTAATATGATTATGAAGTTTACATGCGTGAAAAGATGAGAAACTAACGTTTCCTTTTCGGCTTCGGCTCTGGCAGGACCTTGCAGGTTTCGCGGACGAGTTGCGAGACGTAGTCGCGGTCGTCGACGTCGGCAATGTAAAAGTAGTCCTTGGCGCCGTCGTAGGGCGGACGCATGTCGACGACGCGCAACAGAGGCCGGACGGCATCCGTGGGCTTCAGATAGAAACAGTCGTCGCAGATGAGTCCGAAGATTTTTCCATTGCAGTAAATGCCGTAGTCGCCGAACATCTTCTTTGCTATAATCTCGCCCGCACCGCTACACTGGTCGGCGATGTACTGTACAAAATCGGTATTGCTTGCCATAATTTAGAATATTTGGTTAAACATTTGACGATAGGCTTCGACCTTTTTGTCGAAAGACAAGGGGTAAGCGCGGGAACTGCTGGGCAATCTATATAGAAGCAAAGCGTTACCATTCATGTTCAGAACCTCAACACATGTATTCACCTTGGGGATGGTTGCAATGCCGAGCGAAGCACAGATGGTTTCGGTGGCTTTCTCACCTGTGGTGACAATAGCACGAAGATAAGGCAACTGAGAAAGCAAGGCGGGAATGTCGGTCGGCTCTACAACCTCGAGAAATTTATCGGAGGCATTGTCCTGCAAGCGACGGATGGCTGTAGAGGTATCAAAGAAGGCGAGACCTTTTTCTTGGCAAAAGGCAATAATCTCGTTAATTTTGAAGCGCTTGGCCTCAAGGTCAACAAAGTGGTTCTTGTCGCCAAAGAATATCTGTCCCTCGATACGCCAATGGTCGTTGATGAAGTTGGGGTAATAGAAGTCCATACACCACCGCTTGCGCTGTGGTGGAAAACTGCCTAAGAACAGCACCTTCGCATTCTCAGGTAGGAAAGGACGTAGCGGATGGTATTCTACCCCACCCTTGCTGCGAGCAATATTTTCTGTATTCAGATAAGCGTTCATTTCTTTCTAGGTTTTCGAACACGTTTGGATTTTACGTCACCTTCACCAAGGGCATCGAGCATAGACATCTGCTTTTCATGCAGGTAGTTGTCGACGGTGTAGCCTTTCTCGGCTATCTTGACGAGTAAATAGCGGCGAGCGAGCCACGCCTGCTTGAGGTCAGGTAGAGCGTTGTTGAGGCGGCGTGAGGCTTGTTTGTTGTTGGTTTCTACCTTAACGGAGAGTTCGATGGGCTTGGTAAGGATGTCGCGCAACTGGTCTGCAAAATATTCGGCACTACGCTTTACACGGTCGAGGAAATCGGTGTCACGCAGGGACTCGATGGACATCAATTGAATCTTCTGCTGCCACTTTGTTGCGACCTCAAGAACACGCTGACGCAGGTCAAAAAGTGTCTGGTCGTGCAACTGCTTCAGCGAGGCGTGACTATGGTAGAAGAACTCAGCAAAGATGCGCACCATCGACTCTTCCAAAAACAGAATGGCGCGGAAGTCGAAGAGTTGCATCAGCAAGTAGCGCTCGTACTCCTGCTTGAGCGCAGGCAATTGCTGGATGCTGCGTTCGGCCTCGCTCTCCTGCTGGGCGATGTACGAGTCGACACGCTCGTCGTTGATGACGGCACGAGGTTCCAAGGGCGAGGCAAGCACCAGACCTTCGAGCGTGCGGCAACGGCTTAGTGCAACATACACCTGACCAGGAGCAAACGACTGGTTGGCATCGATGATGGCGCGGTCGAAAGTCAGGCCCTGACTTTTGTGAATGGTAATGGCCCAAGCCAATCGAAGCGGCAGTTGCTTGAACGTGCCCTGCACCTCGCTCTCTATCTCGCGCGTCTGCTCATTCAGCGTGTAGCGCATATTCTCCCACTCCAGCGGCTCCACATCGATAGCATTAGCGTCGCCCTCGCAATAGACGGTGAGACGATTTTCCGATGCTTCCATCACACGCCCGATGCGACCATTATAATAAAGGTGTTCACCTGACGGGTCGTTCTTCACGAACATCACCTGGGCACCCTCTTTTAGCACCAGCGTCTCGGCCGTGGGATACGAGTATTCAGGAAACGTACCCTTAACCTCTGCACGATACTGGTACGAACGGCCAGGCAGCTTTTGTAACTCTGACTCGTTATAATAATTCGCAAGGTTGTTGTGGGTAGTCAGTCGAATGTAAGGAGACCCTCCCCCTTGCCCCTCCCTGTGAGGGAGGGGAGTAATTACTCTGCTGTTCAGTTTTGCCAACATATCCGAGGACGGATGTCCCTCGCGAATCTCGTTCAGGAGTGCGATGAACGACTCATCCTGCTGGCGATAGACGTGGTTCAACTGGATGGTCACGTAGTCAATTTGCTGCAACGCCTTCGAGCCGAAGAAGTACGGCGTGTCGTAGTAGGGCTTCAGCATACGCTCGTCCTCGGGCGTGACAACGGGGGTGAGTTGTGCCAGGTCGCCTATCATCAGCAACTGCATACCGCCAAAGGGCTGTCCATGTTCACGGAAGCGACGCAGCACGGCATCGATGGCGTCGAGCAGGTCGGCACGCACCATGGATATTTCGTCGATGATGAGCAGGTCTGACGAGGCGATGATTTTCCTTTTCTCCTTGCCGAAGTCAAATTTGCTCTCGACCTTCGCGCCAGGCACGTAAGGCGAAAACGGTAGCTGGAAGAATGAGTGAATGGTGACGCCCCCTGCATTGATGGCCGCCACACCCGTCGGAGCCACCACAATGGGTCGCTTGCGCGAGTGCTCCATGATGGTTTTCAGAAACGTCGTCTTGCCTGTTCCCGCCTTGCCCGTCAGAAATATGCTACGCCCTGTGCTTTCGACAAAATCCCATGCCGTTCGTAGCTCCTTGTTTTGTTGCATCGTTGTCTTGGTTTGAAATGCAAAGGTACAAAAAATTCCCCGAACTCCATACGGATATCGGGGAATTATTATGAGGCGTTTGATTTTTATTGCTCAAGGAAGGCGGCTACCTTTGCGGCAGTCTGTTTGCCGCTAGCAATAGCGCGAACTACTAGTGATGCTCCGTTGGCAGCATCGCCACATACAAATACGTTCTCAGCATACTGAGGATGCTCAGGCTTCAGGAATCCCATAGCCAGCAGAACCAGCTCGGCCTTGATGATTTCGGGCTTGCCCTTCTCGATCATGATGGGACGACCACCTTCTGGGTTTGGCTTCCAGTCTATCTCCTGAACCTTTACGCCAGTAAGTTTGCCATCCTTACCCAAGAACTCCAGGGTGTTGATGTTCCAACGGCGTGTGCAACCCTCCTCATGACTAGATGTTGTCTTGAGTGTGCGAGGCCAATTGGGCCATGGGTTCTGAGGATCCTCTGGGCCCTCAACAGGTTTAGGCATAATCTCGATCTGAGTAACACTCTTACATCCCTGACGATGGGCTGTTCCGATACAGTCGGAACCAGTATCACCACCACCGATTACGAGTACATCCTTGCCCTTGGCAGTTACGCGCTCATCCTTAGAGAACTCCATACCAGCTAGCACTCGATTCTGCTGCGACAGCATTTCGAGAGCGAAATGTACGCCCTTGAGTTCGCGGCCAGGGGCCTTAAGATCGCGAGCAGTTGGTGTACCAGTTGAAATCACCACAGCATCAAACTGCTTAGCAAACGCATCGTTCACCTCTACAGCCTCGCCATATTTAAACTCGATACCCTCCTGCTCCAGCAGGGCGATGCGGCGATCGATGACAGCCTTATTGAGTTTGAAGTTGGGGATACCATATCGCAGCAATCCGCCAGCGGCTTCGTTCTTCTCAAATACAGTTACCTGATAGCCCATAAGGTTAAGATCGTTAGCTGCAGCAAGGCCGGCAGGACCAGCACCGATAACGGCCACCTTCTTACCATTGCGCTGGATGTCTGTACGAGGAGTGATAAGTCCCTCTTGGAAAGCCATCTCTGTGATAGCACACTCGTCCTCGCGGTTGGTGGTTGGCTCGTGGTTAAAACGGTTCAGTACGCAGGCCTTTTCGCACAATGCAGGACAGATACGACCTGTGAACTCTGGGAAGGGATTGGTGCTATTCAGTAGGCGATAAGCTAGTTCATAATCGCCTTTGTACAGGGCATCGTTCCATTCTGGTGCTTTGTTGCCCAGCGGACAGGCCCAGTGGCAGAAGGGTACGCCACAGTCCATGCAGCGGCTTGCCTGCAGTTTGCGTTCGCGAGTGTTGAGTGTCTGCTCTACCTCGCCAAAATCGTGGATTCTATCGTGAATCGGACGGTAACCCGCCTCCTGGCGGTGTATCTCTAAAAATGCTTTTGGATTTCCCATCTTGATATTTTGCTATTTTACAATTTCACTATTTTACTATTTAATTGTCCAATTGTAAATTGTCCAATTGTCAAATAAATCAGTAGTCGCGCTGGATGTCGGCAATCTTCTCGTGCAGGCGCGCCATCTTCTCCTCCTCGAGCACGCGTTTGTACTCGATGGGCACTACCTGGATGAAGTCCTCGATGTAACGATGCCAGTCGTCGAGCATGCGACCTGCGAGGGCTGAACCCGTGTGCAGATAGTGTTGACGGATGAGTTCTAGCAATTCCTTGCGCGAAACTGAGTCCTCAACTAGTGAGAGCTCCACCATATCCATATTGCAGAAGTAGTCGAAGGTGTGATCGGGGTCGTAAACATAGGCCACACCACCACTCATACCAGCAGCAAAGTTACGGCCAGTCTTACCCAGCACTACCACACGTCCGCCTGTCATGTATTCGCAGCAGTGGTCGCCAGCACCCTCGATGACAGCGATGGCACCCGAGTTACGCACTCCGAAGCGCTCGCCTACCTTACCATTTATATAGAGTTCGCCCGATGTAGCACCGTAAAGTCCCGTGTTACCTGCGATAATGTTATCCTCGGCCTTAAACTCGTCGCTACGACGGGCAGGAGGCAGAATAGAGATGCGACCGCCAGAGAGACCCTTACCAAAGTAGTCGTTGGTCTCGCCTTCGAGGCGCAAATCCAGTCCTTTCACGGCAAAAGCGCCGAAGCTCTGGCCAGCCGAGCCCTTGAACTTAATCTTGATGGTTCCGTCGGGCAGTCCTTCCTCGCCGTATTTCAAGGCAATCGCACCACTCAGCATGGTACCCACTGCACGATCAGTATTCTTGATAGCGTAGTCGAGTGTTATCTCTTCCTGACTGTCGATTGCTTTCTGTGCAGCCTTGATGATCTCCTCGTCCTTCACACCGCTAACCTTTGTAAATGCTCCACGATCCCAATAGAGGGCCTTGTCTGTCTCAGGCTTGTGCAGCAGGCGTGCAAAATCGATAGTCTTCTGCTTATCAGTAGCGTTGGTAGTATCAACCTCGATGAGTTCTGTGTGACCAATAATCTCCTTAAGACTGTGAACACCAATCTCGCTGAGGTATTCGCGAACTTGCTTGGCCAGGAAGGTGAAGAAGTTCACCACGTACTCTGCTCTTCCCTCGAAGTGCTTACGCAATTCTGGATTCTGTGTAGCCACACCCATAGGACAGGTATTGGTATTACACTTACGCATCATTACGCACCCCAGTACAATAAGGGGCAGAGTTCCGAACGAGAACTCATCGGCACCAAGCATGGCCATGATGATCACGTCCTTGGCAGTCTTCAGCTGTCCGTCGGTCTGCAGACGTACCTGGTTACGCAAGCCGTTCATCACCAATGTCTGCTGGGTCTCTGCCAGTCCGATTTCAGGACTAATACCTGCGAAGCGCATACTTGATGCAGGGCTGGCACCAGTACCACCTTCGGCACCACTGATTACTATCAGGTCAGCCTTGGCCTTAGCCACACCAGCGGCAATGGTTCCTACACCGCTCTCGGCTACCAGCTTTACGCTTACGGCAGCTGTGGGGTTGATATTCTTCAGGTCGAAGATAAGCTGTGCCAGATCCTCGATGCTGTAGATATCGTGATGAGGTGGAGGCGAAATCAACGAGATGCCAGGGATGGCGTTACGCGTCTTGGCGATAATCTCGTTAACCTTGAAACCAGGCAACTGTCCGCCTTCACCAGGCTTAGCACCCTGTGCCACCTTAATCTGTATCTCCTCTGCATTCACCAAGTACTCGGCGGTTACACCAAAACGTCCAGATGCAATCTGTTTAGTCTTTGAGCTCAGGCTTACACCATCCACCTCTGAGTGATAGCGGGCGTTGTCCTCACCACCCTCACCAGTGTTACTGCGTGCACCCAGTTTGTTCATGGCTAGTGCCAAAGCCTCGTGGGCCTCGATGCTCAAAGCGCCAAACGACATAGCACCTGTTACGAAGTGCTTAACAATGCTCTCGACGGGCTCAACCTCGTCGATAGGAGTTGGTTTGGCAGCCTTCTTAAATCCAAAGAAGTCGCGGATAAAGATGGGGTTCTCTTTCTCGTCAACAATCTTTGCCCAATCCTTAAACTTATCGTAGTTGCCCTGACGGGTAGCCAACTGCAGCTTAGCGATAGTCTCTGGGTTCCATGCATGCTTGATACCATCCTTGCGCCAAGAGAATTGACCGTTATTTGGCAGAACGGTGTCGTTTTTGCCCCCCTGCGGAAGCCATCCCCCCGTTTGGCGGAGGGATTCCGCGTGCAGCGCAATGGCATCGCGGGCAATCTCCTTAAGGCCCACACCTCCGATTGTGCTCACCTCGGTGCCGAAGTAGCGATGCAGCAGGTCTTCGCTCAGTCCGATGCTTTCGAAAATCTTTGCACCGCGATATGAGCGGATAGTCGAGATACCCATCTTCGACATAATCTTCTTCAAGCCCTTGTCTACAGCCTTGATGTAGTTTTTCTCGGCAGTAGCATACTCCTCTTGGATCTTATGCTTCTTCACCAGATCATCCAGTACGGCAAACGTCATATAAGGACATAGGGCGCTAGCACCGTAGCCCAGCAGCAAGGCTGCATGCATTACCTCGCGAATCTCGCCGCTCTCAACGATCAGAGCTGTCTGTACGCGCTTTCCTACGCTAATCAGATAGTGGTGAACGGCACTCACAGCCAATAGCGATGGGATGTAGAAGAGACCCTCCCCCTGCCCCTCCCTGTGAGTGAGGGGAGTAGATACCTCTGCATCTTCAATTTTATCTGTTAATATAATGTAGTTCACGCCCTCGTCCACGCAGGCCTCAGCATCCTTGCATAGCTTATCAAGAGCAGCCCTTAGCGCTTCTCCGGCTTGAGTGTAATCACTCCCTTCCCTCACAGGGAGGGGTAAGGGGGAGAGTCTGAAGGTCATCGCCATGGTTAAAACTGGCTGCGGCAAACGTACCATTTTACAGTTCGATGCATCGGGCGTAAGAATGTTGGTTCCTACGGCGCCGATATACTCTGTCAGTGACATCACGAGTTCCTCTCGGATGGGGTCGATGGCAGGATTGGTAACCTGTGCAAACTGCTGACGGAAGTAGTTGAACAGCACCTGTGGACGGTCTGAGATGACAGCTAGTGGTGTGTCGTTACCCATCGCAGCTACAGGCTCTTGTCCTGCTGTGGCCATAGGGATGATAGTCTTGTCGATATCCTCCTGTCCGAAGCCGAATGTCACCAGCTTAGCGTTGAGATTGCTCACGCCGTTATCCACCTTACGTCCGCTCTTTAACTTCTCCAGCTGTACGCGGTTCTCGTTTAGCCACTCGCGATAAGGATGGGCCTTGGCCAACTTCTCCTTAATCTCGCCGTCGTAGTATATCTTACCCTCCTGAGTATCAATCAGCAGAATCTTTCCTGGCTGCAGACGGCCCTTCGATACAACATCGCTTGGTTCGAAGTCCATCACGCCAACCTCACTGGCTACCACCATCATACCGCTCTTTGTAATGGTATAACGGCTTGGGCGCAGACCATTTCTGTCGAGCATTCCGCCAGCATAGCGACCATCGCTAAACAGCAGAGCAGCAGGACCGTCCCAAGGCTCCATCAGGATAGAGTGATACTCATAAAATGCTTTCAAATCCTCGCTGATAGGATTCTTGTCATTAAAGCTCTCAGGTACCAGAATGGCCATCGCCTGTGGCAATGAGAGTCCGCTCAGCATCAGGAACTCGAATACGTTATCCAACGAGGCCGAGTCGCTCATTCCGTCCTGTACTATTGGGCGCAGGTCCTTAATGTCGCCAAGAGCCTCGCTGTTAAGCACGCTCTCGCGAGCCTTCATCCAGCCGCGGTTACCACGTATGGTGTTAATCTCACCGTTATGTGCTAACAAGCGGAAGGGCTGGGCCAACTTCCACTTTGGGAATGTGTTAGTGCTAAAGCGAGAGTGTACCAGTGCCAGTCCGCTTGTAAAATAGTCATTCGACAAGTCAGGGAAGTAGCGGCGCAGCTGTCCGCTGGTCAGCATTCCCTTATAGATTATATTCTTGTTCGACAGTGAGCAGATATAGAAGTCCTCGTTGTCGATACGATTCTCAATTCGCTTACGTACCTTGTATAATATACGTTCGAACACTGGCACATCCTCGTCCGATATACCAGTTACAAAAATCTGCTTGATATCAGGCTCCACTTCGCGGGCAGCTGCACCAAGCACTTCAGGATTAGTAGGCACGGCTCGCAGATGCATCAGCGTCAGACTTTCGCGCTCTATCTCCTCGATCATCACGCTCAGAATCTCCTGCTGTGCCTTCTCGTCCTTAGGCAGAAATACCAGTCCTGTGCCGTACTTTCCCTTTTCAGGCACAGGGATTCCCTGAAGCAGAATAAACTCGTGGGGTATCTGAACCATGATACCCGCACCATCACCGGTCTTGTCGCGTGTCTCGGCGCCACGGTGTTCCATGTTTTCAAGCACCTTCAGTGCATTGTCCACCAGTTCATGACTCTTTCCGCCGTGGATGTTTACCACCATACCCACGCCGCAAGCGTCATGCTCATAACTGCTCTGATAAAGTCCTTTAGTGTTACACTTTGCCATATTATCCTTACTTTTACTAACATTCTGTTTAAAAATCGGCGCAAAGGTAATACATTTTGCAACATTTACCAAGTCTGGGGCTTACTTTTATCAACTTAAAACACTAAGCAACTTACATTTTGCACTTGAAACAGCGCTTTTTCTTTCATTGTGGAAAGCACAAGGCACTTTTCTTCGCTAAACACTTTACACTTTGTCACTTTGCCTTCAAAACAAGGTTGATACGCAGGAAAATAACCATCATTTTTTGACGTTTTGTAACACAACATTCGCTTTTCCTTACAAAGAGTTAGCAAAATGCAAGGATTTTGGCCAAGATAGTTTACAAAGTGTCAGAACTGCACACTTTTAACAAACAAATCGAAAAGTATTCGTTTGTTTTTGTGTCAATATGCAGTAATTTTGCATTGTCAATTGACAGAATGACACCCAAAGAGTGGGTTTAGTATTAATTAAATAAGGTAAAAGGGTATGAAAAGAATTGAAGCAATTATCCGCAAGACGAAGTTCGAGGATGTAAAGGAAGCTTTACTTTCGTCGGACATCGACTGGTTCGAGTACCACAACGTACACGGCATAGGACAGAGCCGCGAAGAGCGCATCTACCGTGGCGTACAGTACTCAACGGACGTCATAGAGCGTGTGGCGCTGACTATTGTGTGTCGCGACCAGTTTGTGGAACCGACGGTAAAAGTAATTCTTGAAGTGGCACACACAGGCGAGGTTGGCGATGGTCGTATCTTCGTTAGCGAAATGATCGACACATGGAGTATTCGCACTGGTGAACACGGAGACACCGTACTACGGGATAAAAAGTGAGAAGCAAAAAGGGTAAAAAGTAAAAAGGTAAAAAGTTATGAACGAAATAGGATTATCACTCGATACCGTATGGATGCTATTAGCAGCCATGTTGGTTTTCTGGATGCAGCCGGGCTTTGCGCTGTGTGAGGCTGGTTTTACGCGTAGTAAAAACACGGCGAACATCCTGATGAAGAACTTTGTCGACTTTATGTTCGGCTCACTGTTGTTCTTCTTACTTGGTTTTGGCTTTATGTTTGGTGCCGATGCCCTTGGTGGTTTCATTGGTATGCCCAACTGGGGTGACCTGAGTTTCTACAAGAGCGATCTGCCCGTAGAAGGTTTCTTGATTTTCGAGACCGTTTTCTGTGCTACTGCCGCTACCATCGTGAGTGGTGCAATGGCTGAGCGCACGAAGTTCTCAATGTACTTGATTTATAGTGCTGTCATCTCGCTGATTATCTACCCCGTTGAGGGTCACTGGACCTGGGGCGGTGGTTGGCTCTGCAACGATGCTGCCGACAGCTTTATGATGGCCACTTTTGGTGACGTGTTCCACGACTTCGCTGGTTCTGCCATCGTTCACTCTGTAGGTGGTGTACTGGCTCTGATTGGTGCTATGGCACTTGGTCCCCGTGTCGGTAAGTATGGCAAGGACGGCAAGAGCCGCGCTATTCCTGGTCACAATCTGACCATGGCTGCTCTGGGCGTTTTCATCCTCTGGTTGGGATGGTTCGGATTCAACCCTGGTTCGCAGTTGGCTGCTAGTGGTGAAGTGAACCGCATTGCTATCTCGCACGTGTTCCTGACCACCAACCTCGCTGCTGCTGCAGGTGGTGTTGCTACGATGTTCATCACGTGGCTGAAATATGGCAAGCCTTCACTCTCTCTGACCCTGAACGGTGTACTGGCAGGTCTCGTAGGCATTACTGCAGGTTGCGACCTCGTATCTCCTATTGGTGCCGTAATCATCGGTATGGTTTGTGGTACGGTATTGGTATTTGCCATTGAGTTCATTGACCACAAGTTGCACATCGACGATCCCGTTGGTGCAAGTTCAGTACATGGTGTCTGCGGTATCCTGGGTACCATCATGACCGGTCTGCTGGCTACTGAGACTGGCGCCTTCTATGGTGGCGGTTGGGGTTTCTTCGGTGCAGAATGCTTCGGTATCCTCATGATCGACCTCTGGGCAGCTGTTTGTGGATTCATTTTATTCTATGGCATAAAGTATATTCACGGTTTGCGCGTTGATAAACGTATTGAAGAAGAAGGTCTCGACATCTATGAACATGGTGAGGCTTGTTATAACTAAAAGACTCACCCCCCAGCCCCTCCCTGTGAGGGAGGGGGTAGTTAGATAATAAAAATTTAAATAAAAGATTATGAAGAAGATTGTTTTATTAGCAATGGGTCTGGTCATGAGTATGACCACCTTTGCACAGGATGAGATTGAGACAACGATTAGTGCAGACGTTGTAAGTAGCTATATCTGGCGTGGCCAGGACTTGGGTAGCACTGCCTTCCAGCCTACACTGGGCGTGGGTTACAAGGGACTATCGCTGACAGCCTGGGGAAGTTATGGACTCGTAAATCCTGCCGATACCAAGGAGTTTGACCTGACACTGGCTTATACCATTGGCGGTTTCAATATTGGCGTGACCGACTATTGGTTCAATGCGATGCCCGCTGGCGCTGACCCTGATGGTCGTTACTTCAAATATGATGCCCATGCCACCAACCACGTCTTCGAGGGTAATATTGGCTATGACTTCGGTTTTGCATCACTACAGTTATATGCAAACTTCGCAGGCAATGACTATAAAGAAGACGGCAAGCGGGCCTACAGCAGTTACATGGAAGTAGTTGTCCCATTTAAACTCTCTACCATAGAATGGACTGCTACGGCCGGTGCCGTCCCCTCAGCCTCTGTTCAGTATGGAACCAACGGTTTCGCTGTCACCAATCTCGCTCTGAAGGCCACTAAGGATATTAAGATAAGTGATACGTTTTCAATCCCCGTCTTCGCACAAGTAGCAGCTAATCCCTGCTCACAGAAGGCGTACCTGGTTCTAGGTTTCACGCTGCAGCCGTAATCTTATCCCAGGTAAACTATGTCCTCCCATCCATCTTCCACGTCGGATGGGAGGGTTTTTATTGTCATCACCTTTATTCGATAGATGCTAAAACTTACATTTTGTTACAAAACGGCAAGATATAGTTGCAGTATGTAAACAAAATGACACGTTTTGATGAATACAAATGCGCAAAATGTTAGAAAGCAACCGTTCAATTATACAAAAAGTCATGCTTTGTTTTCGTTTTCTAACTTTTTGTATTACCTTTGCACCCGAAAACTTGATCAAAGGATAGCACAATGGCACAAACAATCAGATTTACAAAGATGCATGGCTGTGGCAACGACTACATCTACATCAATACGATAGAGCAGGCTGTGCCCAATCCACAAGAAGCCGCCATTAAGTGGAGTGATCGCCATAAGGGCATTGGCTCCGACGGACTTGTTCTGATAGGTGCATCTTCTCTTCCTGAGGCAGATTTCACTATGCGTATATTCAATGCAGACGGTAGTGAAGCCATGATGTGTGGCAATGCCTCCCGTTGTATAGGAAAGTATCTGTATGAACGTAACATCACCACTAAGACCGAGATTCGCCTACTGACATTGTCGGGTGTGAAGACATTGCATCTACACATTAGTAATAAAAAAGTAGAAAGCGTAACGGTGGATATGGGCGAGCCGGTTTTCGAGAACGAGTCGCAATTCATGGGTTATCGCGTGCTGGACAAGGGTACGTTTGTGTCGATGGGTAATCCACATTATGTCATCTTTACGGACAATGTTGATCAAGTGGGTGAAACGGGACGGATGTTGGAGAAGCATCCGGCATTTCCGCAGCGTTGCAATATTGAGTTTGCACAGATTGTCAGCGGAAAAGCTACTGACCACACGAACACTGACCACACTACGATACGAACACGCGTATGGGAACGTGGCAGTGGTATTACCGAAGCCTGTGGCACTGGTGCGTGCGCCACAGCTGTTGCAGCTGCTTTCACTGGTAAAGCTGGTCGCACGTCAGACATTGTGATGGATGGCGGTACGCTAACTATTGAGTGGCGCAAGTCTGACAACCACGTCTATATGACAGGACCTGCCGAGTTCGTATTTGAAGGTGAAATAGAAATATAAAGAAAAGAAATATGGCATTAGTAAACATTCATTTCCTGAATCTGCAGAACAACTATTTGTTCGCCGATGTCGCTAAGAAGGTCAATGCCTTCAAAGTGATGCACCCCAAGGCCGATGTTATCTCTCTGGGCATTGGCGACGTAACACAACCATTGGCACCTGCCGTCGTAGAGGCCATGCACAAAGCCGTCCACGAGATGAGTACCTCTAAAGGATTTCGCGGTTATGGTCCTGAGCAGGGCTATGACTTCCTGCGTGAAGCCATCCTGAAGAACGACTTCCTGCCACGTGGTGTACATCTCAGCACCGATGAGATTTTCATTAACGACGGAGCAAAGAGTGACACAGGTAACTTTCAGGAACTGTTGCATTGGGATAATTTCATTGGAGTTACCGACCCCATCTATCCCGTCTATATCGACTCCAATGTCATGATTGGTCGTTGTGGCATCTATCAAGGCGGGCGCTGGACCAATGTTCGCTACTTGCCAACAACTGCAGAGAATGGTTTCATTCCCGAATTACCCAAAGGACGACCAGTAGACGTTATTTACTTATGCTATCCCAACAATCCGACTGGTACGGTAATTAGCAAACAAGAACTGCGTAAGTGGGTAAACTATGCATTGAAGAATGATGCACTCATCCTCTACGATGCCGCCTATCAGGCCTATATCCGCGACCCGGAAATACCCCGTAGCATCTACGAGATTCGTGGTGCTCGCAAATGTGCTGTTGAGTTCCACTCTTTCTCTAAGACAGCAGGTTTTACTGGTGTACGCTGTGGCTACACTGTAGTGCCCAAAGATGTGAGTGTCTCCACTTTTGAGGGCGAGCGCATTCCATTAAACCAATTATGGCTGCGCCGCCAGTGTACGAAGTTCAATGGCACAAGTTATATCTCGCAACGAGCTGCTGAGGCCATCTATACACCTGAAGGTAAGGAACAGATTCAGGCAACGATTGACTACTATATGGACAATGCCCAACGGATGTTGAAACGCTTACGTGCCCTTGGCTACGAGGTGTATGGTGGCGAGAACGCACCCTATATCTGGATGCGCACTCCCGACGGTATGGGTTCATGGCCATTCTTCGAAGCCCTACTCTATGGTGCCAACGTGGTCTGCACACCTGGTGTCGGCTTCGGTCCTTCAGGCGAAGGCTATGTTCGCTTCACTGCTTTCAGCAGTCGCGAGAAGACTGACGAAGCGCTTGACCGCATCGAAAAATGGAGTAAACACTAACAACAATGGCCAATTCTGACAGTTTGTAACAAAATGACGTTGTTTTGTGGCAAAGTGGAAACAAAAAGAAAGAAATAATAGCACATAACATTACATTTTGTCAATTCATAAAAGATTTAACAATCAAAATGAAAGGAAGTAGACCGCTTCCTTTTATTTTTTGTATAATTTTGCAGCCGTAAACAAACAAAGTGTAACCAAAATAGTAAAAAGATGATGGAAGCATTAAGATTTCAGGTTGTCGGTGAGGCTTTCAAGAAGAAGCCACTCGACGTAAAAACACCCAGTGACAGACCCACAAAGTATTTTGGCAAGAAGGTCTTCAACCGTGAAAAGATGTACAAGTACCTGCCGAAGGACGTGTACGAGAAAATGATTGACGTAATGGACAATGGTGCACGACTCGATCGTCAGATTGCCGATGCCGTTGCTGCTGGTATGAAGCAGTGGGCCGTAGAGAATGGTGTCACACACTATACTCACTGGTTCCAGCCATTGACAGAAGGTACTGCCGAGAAGCACGACTCATTCATTGAGCACGATGGTAAGGGTGGTATGGTTGAGGAATTCACAGGTAAGCTGCTTGTCCAGCAGGAGCCTGACGCCTCTTCATTCCCTTCAGGTGGTATCCGTTCAACCTTCGAGGCTCGCGGTTACTCAGCATGGGATCCCACATCACCAGTGTTTATTATCGACGATACCCTGTGTATCCCTACCGTATTTATATCTTATAGTGGTGAGGCACTTGACTATAAGGCACCTTTGCTGCGCGCCCTACATGCAGTAAACGTTGCTGCTACGGATGTCTGCCACTACTTCGACCCAACAGTCAAGAAGGTTACCTCTAACCTCGGTTGGGAGCAGGAGTATTTCTTGGTAGACGAAGGTCTGTATGCCGCCCGTCCTGACCTGCTGTTGACAGGTCGCACACTGATGGGTCACGACTCCGCCAAGAACCAGCAGATGGACGACCACTACTTCGGCTCTATTCCTGAGCGTGTGGCTGCTTTCATGCGTGACCTTGAGATTCAGGCTTTGGAACTTGGTGTTCCCTGTAAGACTCGTCACAATGAGGTGGCTCCCAACCAGTTTGAGTTGGCTCCTATCTTCGAGGAGACAAACCTTGCTGTTGACCACAACATGATGTTGATGTCGCTGATGAAGAAGGTAGCGCGCAAGCATGGTTTCCGCGTATTGCTGCACGAGAAGCCGTTCGCTGGCATCAATGGTAGCGGTAAGCATAACAACTGGTCACTGAGCACAGACAACGGTGTCCTGTTGCACGCTCCTGGCAAGACTGCTGAGCAGAATCTGCGCTTCGCCACCTTCATCGTTGAGACGCTGATGGGTGTCTATAAGCACAACGGCTTGCTGAAAGCCTCTATCATGAGTGCCACCAACGCCCACCGTCTGGGTGCCAACGAGGCTCCCCCTGCCATCGTCAGTTCGTTCCTTGGCAAGCAGGTATCAGAGTTGCTTGACCACATTGAGAAGGCCGACAAGGACGACATCCTCGCCATGAGTGGCAAGCAGGGTCTGAAGATGGATATCCCTGAGATTCCTGAGTTGCTCATCGATAATACCGACCGTAACCGTACCTCTCCCTTCGCCTTCACGGGTAACCGCTTTGAGTTCCGTGCCGTAGGTTCTGAGGCCAACTGTGCCAGCGCCATGATAGCCCTGAACAGTGCTGTTGCTGAAGCATTGGTCAACTTCAAGAAGCGTGTTGACGCCAAGATTCCTGAACTCGAGAAGAAACTCGAAGGCACAGGCCATAGTGCAACGTTCCACGCCATCATCGACGTGCTGCGCGAAGATATCAAGACCTGTAAGCCCATCCGCTTCGATGGCAACGGATACTCTGACGAGTGGGTCGTTGAGGCTGAGAAGCGCGGACTCGACGTTGAGAAGAGTTGCCCGAAGATCTTCGAGCGTTATCTTGACCAGGAGAGCATTGACATGTTCGAGAGCCTGGGTGTGATGACCAAGAAGGAGCTGGAGGCCCGCAACGAGGTGAAGTGGGAGACCTACACCAAGAAGATTCAGATTGAGGCTCGTGTACTGGGTGACCTGTCGATGAACCATATCATCCCTGTCGCTACCCATTACCAAAGCGAGTTGCTGAAGAACGTAGGAAATATGGCTGCCATCTTCCCCATCGACACCGCTGACAAGCTCTCTGCCCGTAACAAGAAGATTATCGAGGAGATTGCCGAGCGCACCAGCGCCATCGAAAAGGGTGTTGAGGAACTCGTTGAGGCTCGCAAGAAGGCCAATAAGATTGAGGATGAGCACGAGAAGGCCATTGCCTATCATGACAAGGTAGAACCATACCTCGACACCATCCGCTACCAGATTGACAAACTGGAGCTCATCGTCGATGATGCTCTGTGGCCACTGCCTAAATATCGCGAGCTGCTATTCATTAGATAATTTCAAGTTCACAAAAAAACTAGAGTTATTATGCCAAGGACCTGACGCTGTGACAGCTTCGGGTCCTTTTTTTCTTGATTATGGCTGTTATAATCAAAAAAAATCGTATCTTTGCAGCAGAATATGATGTTGAGGTAAAAAATGATGAAGAAAACTTACTACCTAATAGCGCTCCTGCTACTGATGCTTGCTAGTGCGTGCAGCCAGCGCAGTGGAAACAATACGAATGCTTCTGCGGACGAAACTGACAGCATTGCCAAGGCGAAGCATAAGGCCTTGGTGGACTCAGCCCGAAAGTTGTATGGCGGACTGGCCTATTACTATAACAACAACATCCATGATACACTGGTCATGAAAGTGCCCAGCGTGTTGGAATACTGTCGCGACAACGAATTGTGGTTCGATTACTACGACACCTGGATGCTGTTGGGCGAGGAATACAATTTCTCTGGCGAGGCCAACAAAGCTGTTCAGGTAGCCCAGGAAATCCACGACGATGCCATCCAGCGAGGCAACAATTATGGTCTGACTGTTGCTGAATTCATCAAGGCGTTGGTTTACGATAACCAGCTGAATCGTGAAGAGGCAACACGCAGTTTTGAGCGAGCACTGGCCAGCTATCCTGATGATGCCGAACCCTTCCTGAAGAACAGCATCTATGTGTATTACGCCAACGAACTGAAGAACATGAACGACACGCTGAGGATGCACAAGACGCTAGACGAGTGGCTGGCATATATTAACCGTTGTCGCAAGGATACAACCATTGGTCGTCGTCAGTTCTCCAACTGGCTATACTATTACCACCACTCCTGCTACTATTACTATCTGAAGAAGAAGGAACTTGACAAAGCTGCCCAACACGTTGACTCCGTGGTAAAGCATATCGAAATCAACGGATGGTCAAAGGTAACACGCAACGAGGTGGTGGGTTATCGTACAAAATTAGCCATCGAGCGTAAGGACTATGCAGAGGCACTAAAACTGAACAACCAGCAGTTGCCTGAAGCCAAGGAACTGGATATCAATGCCTATTCGGATGTGCTCAAACAGCGTGCTATCATCATGTCCAGCACTGGACGTTGGCAAGAGGCTTACAACGCCCTTGATGAGCACTACGAACTGGTGGATTCCATTAACAAAGAAGAGACGCGTCAGCAACTGAACGAGCTCAACAAGCGTTTCGAGTTGGACGAACTGCGTGCCCAGCAGGAACGCGAGAAAATGGAAAACGAGCGCCAGCGAATGTACCTGATGTTCATCATCGGAATCATCGTCGTAGCAGCCATCATTACCTATATTCTGTTACGACAGCGTGCTGCTCGTCGACTGGCAACCGTCAAGGCTGAACAGGAGCGCATAGAAAGTGAACTGCGCATTGCTCGCGACATCCAGATGTCGATGGTGCCCAGCGCCTTCCCCAATCGTGAGGGACTAGATATGTATGCCTGGATGTCTCCTGCCCGTGAGGTTGGAGGCGACCTTTATGGCTATGTGTTAAACGGAGACCAACTGTATTTCTGTTTGGGCGACGTCAGTGGCAAGGGAGTGCCCGCTTCCTTGTTTATGGCACAGGTTACGCGCCTTTTCCAGACGCTGGCCAAGCAGGGCATGCAACCTGCAGAAATCTGTACGCGCATCAACGACGCACTCTCTGGCGAAGACAACGAGAATGGTATGTTCGTCACCTTCTTCCTGGGAGTGATTGACCTCAAGACAGGTCACTTGTCGTTCTGTAATGCTGGCCATAATCCGCCTGTCATTGGTGGTTCGCCATCGCATGGCGACTTCCTCCAAATGGAGTCTAATGCACCCTTCGGCCTATGGCCTGGGCTGCAGTACGTGGGCGAAGAGATTGAGAATATTACAGGACGTGCACTGTTGCTCTATACGGACGGACTTAACGAAGCAGAGAACCCACAGCAGCAACAGTTTGGTGAAGAACGTCTGCTCAGCATCCTGCGCAACACCCGCTTCGAGTCGTCACAGCAAGTGGTAGAAACTCTTGCTGCAGAAGTGGAGCGTCATCGCAAGGGTGCAGAGCCCAACGACGATCTTACTATTATGTGTATCCGGGTGACGGAGCCCAGAGTTTAACGCACAACTTGCGTAAACTCCGGCTTCGCGTCAGCGGCTTTTCCTACCGTTACGAAAATGACAGAGGTTGACTCCTCGCCATTCATACCACGACCCTTCACAGTGTACTTATAGTCAGTACCATCGGGGGTCGTGCGCTTGCCAACGGTCTGGGGTGTTCCTAAGGGGAACTGATAACTGGAGCAAGCAGCATCGAAGATAGCCTTCTCCTGATCGGTGACAGGCTGCTGGGCTGAGTAGTCTGGCAACTTCGCAACCCTACCCTTCTTATATCCATTCTCTTTCAGGAATCGGTCCAACTCCTTGGAGGCTGCTGCCACACGAGCCGTACGGACACCATAGCCCTCCAGCACCTGTGCCTTGGGCAGCGCCTTGCGGAGTGCGTCGCTCGATGTGTTCAGTCCACCACTTCCGAAGGTACAGAAGGGGACAATCTTCTTGCCAGCAAAATCCTGCTCCTTCAGCAAGGAGACGATGGGGTTGGCATAGGTACCAAACCAGATGGGGTAACCCAAGAAGACGATGTCATAATCAGCCACCTTCTTCTTCAGCGCCTTCAGTGCAGGATAATTACCACTCTGCATCTCACGCTGACCACGCTGAATGGTCTCCTGGAAATTGCCAGAGTAAGGTTCTACGCACTCTATGCTCTCCATATCAGCACCAGTCTGCTTCTGCAGTTCCTGGGCGACAGTCTTTGTCGTTCCTGTCTCTGAATAGTAGAGCACCAGCATGCGCTGAGCTGAAAGTGTGGTCATTGCTGTCATCGCTGCAATGAATAATAAGAGTCTTTTCATCTGTCTCAAGGTTTTTTATCCGTTACTTCTTCATGTCGAAACCAAGGCGGATACCATCATAGTTCTTTGACAGGTCACCCACCTTCTGGACAGTATCGTTACCACTCATGGCAGCCATGATTTGCAACACGTTGAGCAGCTTCTTCGACTCAAAGAGCAGCGAAATGCCACCATACTCACGCTTAGCATAGCAGTTGATAGACAGCAGCAAACCCTTCATCGTCACCTTGGCTGTCGACTCGTCCAGCGTCCATGTTCCGCTGAAGCTCTTACCAGCAATCGATGCCTGGAAACTTCCGTCCTCATTGAACGTAACGACAGTGTTCTGGGCATTGATACCAGTCTTCTGGAAATAAGGAGCCATCTCCTGCTCTATCTTCGTGGCTGCTACCTCACCACCAGCCTTTGCCAACAGGTTCTCGCTGGTGAAAGCACATCCTGGACTGTCGTAGTGCCATGTTCCAACCATTCCCTGCTTGGTCACCTTATCCAGTCCGATAACGCTGGTGAAAGCATTGGCCAGTGTGCCACCACTACCCAGAGTCTGAAGCAGAGTTCCTGCTCCACCACATGATGATACTACTACGCCTGCAACGAGCAGCAGGCAGAATGCTGAGATTTTTACTGCAATTTTCTTCATGATGTTCTGTTTTGTTTATTACGATGGCACAAAGTTACAAATAATTCCAATTATTTACTCTGTTTGTTGCTAAAAAATAAGAAATATTATCACTCTCAGCAACTCGTCGTATCACGCTGAGCGTTACGTCGTTTCTCTCATAGAGATATGCCTTATTACTATCAGAGAGAAGCCTAGTTGCTCATAGCGAGAAGGCTTATCGCTCAAAAGGTCCCATATTCGTAATAGATCCCACATTCCACCTTTTTCCCCTCTAACGCCTATCTGCAGGGCATTTGAGACGGGTGGAACCTCTGGAAAGGTTCCACCTAGATTCCACCCAGCTTCCACCTGTAAACGATAGTTACTGATGCAACTAAACCAACAAAAAGCTTGGGGGGAGTGTGGTGGGACCTAGGTGGAACCTCAAAATAGGTTCCACCTCCTTGAAATCCTTTGTTTATCGTTGTTTCAGACCCCTTTGGTGGAATGTGGAACCTTTTCGCGATTTCTGTCATCAGCAGCTGAATATCGCTCATTGCCCGTTTGCTTACTTCTCAAGACCAACGAGAATACTTCGCGTGCCTTGCGAGAATAGTTCGGATGCTTCTAACTAATAGCCCGAAGCAACCGGGCTAGCTGTTAGGTTGCTTCGGACTTGAGACATGATTTAACTGTCTTTTCGGCGGAGTTAGAAAGTGGAGATTAGTTTACTTCACCACTACCTTGCGTCCATTAACGACGTTGATACCCTTCTGAGGTTTTGAGAGTTTCTGACCACTAAGGCTGTAAACAGCTGCATTCTTACTATCATCAACCATCACGTCTTCAATAGCAGTCGTCTTTTCCTTGATGGTCAATGTACCCTGTGTATATGTCAACGCGTAGTTCTTGGCTTCACCACCACTGACAGTAATAGAATAAGTGCCAGCCTTTGATGTTGCTTTTGCTGTTGTCGTTGCAACGGGCTTTGTGGTAAAGGCTGTATTCTCTGTATCTCCATTGCGGAAACTACTATAGGTCAAGGTGAATGATGGGATTGCATCCCCCTCCGTAATAGTCACATTCTTCACACCAACGGTAAGTCCGGCCTTAGTGATGGTCAGCGTACCATCTACATAATTCACATTGGTATTTGTTACTGTACCCTTTTCCACTTTAATGGCATAGCTTCCCACAGACGAAGTCTTAGTTGCTGTCGTCGACAATTTTGGAGTTCCATTTAGTGTGGCACCCGAACTCGTGTATGTCAACGTAGGCACATTATCACCATAGGTCATCGACTTGTTGTCAGCAGTGATGGTGACGGACTGTTCTTCTGCAGCTTTCACTGTGATATTAAACGTTGCATTTGCACACTCATGGCTTACTGCACCTGTAGTTGCTGTACGGATAGTACTGAGACTGCCACTGAAGCTGCCTGTCTGCTGTCCAACAGTAATGGGTAGTTTTAACAGCGTACCGTTGTTTACAAGCCCAAGGTCCATATTGTAGAGTACAAAGAGACGATCGCCATTGACCAATTTCTCAACTTTCAGTTCATGACTGCTAACTGCAGAGCCTTTTGTGATAGCATTCTCATTTAGGGTAACTCCCTGTGGCAGCGCGAGGTTGAACTGCAGAGCAGTCACGCCACTCATGCCGCTGGCACTCACCACCAGTTCTGCCTGCTCACCCGTCGTTGCCTCAATGGAGGCGACGCTGAGCGTCTGTGCCGTTGCGCTACTGACAATTGCCAACAGCGCAACTATGGTTTGTAGTATTCTTTGTTTCATAATTTCACTTAATTGTTATCAGATACTTCTGTAATTCTAATTTTTGTGACTCCACCATTTGCACATTTTGCTGATGTTGTAAATATCTTATATCCAGATATTGTTGATGTATCAATACTTTCTTGATCTAATACTACATTTAAATTAGGTTCAATAAATGTTACATTCTTATCACTATTTGTTAATACAAATATATGAGCTTTTGCTCCTGAATTATTAGTATATGTTTGTTCAGCAGGATATGAATTAACAATAGTTGCTTGAGACAATGATGTTGGCTTTTCTGTTCCTACATAGAAATATAATTTGCCATCGGTCGTTCCTCCGCCATTTTTCATGATATTGATAACAGCGGCAATGTCGGCAACATCCACTTTGCCATCTTCATTTACGTCACCCTTCAAGGGATTGTTGTTACCACTCTGTGCGAATGCACTTGCGCAACTCAGCAGCACTACTGCCAGCAGCATAAGAAATTTCTGTTTCATAATAGTAATTGTTTTAGTTATAAAAATAAGTTGAATACTCTCGAAATTAAACACAAAAAGAAAACGTGGACAATTTACTTCGTCTACGTTTCTGAGGTATCGGCAAACACCTATGTAGCTTAAACGAGTAAACGCCCACGCTATCAAGCGTGAACTATCTACTTCAGTTCTTGCTACATTCTGTCAATTTTGCCGATTTTCAGAAACAAGAATCTAAAAGTGGATGTTCATCCTATATGTCCTTATCAGTTATATCATTCCTTGCCCATAGGCATCTAGGTTTTAAGGGTTTAACTTTCTGTTAATTGAATTATCTGAGCGCAAATATACGAATAATTTCCGAATAAACAAGTAAAGTTTTGAAATAATTTGTATCTTTGCATTACAAAGCTATGGATAGAGCAACGTTTGAAAACCAGAAGCCATTTGCTGGCGAGAAGAAAGCCTCGATGCAACGACGCTGTGTAGATAACGACTATACAGCACGACGGATGTATATGATAACTATGGTGACGGAAGAGCGGAGGCCACTGTTTGGCAAGGTGGTAGGACGAAGTGATGCTGTAGAGCCTTCACCAGAGGTGCCTCGTATTGCATTGTCGCCATTGGGCGAGGCTGTGGCAGAGATTTGGCAAACGATAGGCAGCCATCATCGGGAGGTGAAAGTGGTGGCACTACAAATGATGCCTGACCATTTGCACGCCATCCTGTTTGTGAAGGAACGAATGGAGAAGCCGTTAGGGAAGGTGCTACTGGGCGTGAAGCAGGCCTGCAACCAGGCATTTAGGGAAATGATGCCAGTGGAGTTTGTTGCTGTGGCACAGCAACACGCACAACAGAAGAGGGAGAACGGGCTGCTGTTTGCGAAGGGCTTTAACGACCAGATACTGCTGAGGGACGGACAGCTGGAGCGATGGCTGAACTACCTAAAGGATAACCCACGGCGACTGCTGATGAAACGTGAGAACCCTGATTTGTTTAGAGTACAGAGGGGACTGACGTTCGCTGGCCTCAGCTTTTCGGCTATTGGTAATCGGTTTTTATTGGAAAGGCCGTTGAAACTGCAGATACAGTGCTCGCGGAGCATTAGCGAGGAGGACCTAAAAAAGAAGACCAATGAATGCCTTTGTGCTGCACGACAAGGGGCTGTGCTAGTGTCGCCCGCTATTTCCAAAGGCGAGAAGGCAATCATGAGGGCTGCATTCGAGGAGGGGCTACCGCTGATTTACCTGCAGGAAAATGGTTTTACGGATTTGGCAAAGCCTGGGGGAATGAGAATGGATGCCTGTGCCAGAGGACAATTGCTGGTACTTGCACCTTGGGAGCATCATAATGAGAAGATAACCATTAAGAGGGGGCAATGCCTGGAGCTGAACGAGATGGCGAAGGCAATTTGCGAGGGTTAACTACTGAATAGAAAGCCTTTACCCCAAGAAGAAGAGGCTGACGCCAACGACGGAGATGATGGCACCAAAGACGGCTTTGAGGGTAATCTTCTCGTGGAACAGCAAATAGGAAGGCAACAGGATGATGATGGGCGTCATAGCCATCAGCGTGGAGGCAATGCCTGCAGCTGTGTATTGTACAGCCATCAGCGAGAAGCCAACACCCACAAAGGGACCAAAGATGGTGGTGGCTGTAGCTACAGAGAGACCTTTCTTGTCGTGCAAAGCCTCTCGCAAAGGAGCCAGTCCATCACGAAAATAGAGCAATATGGTAAAGCCAATGATGCCTGCCACACAACGATAGAAGTTGGCACTGAAGGGAATCAGCCAGTCGGGCATTGCTGCTGATACCTCATAATGGTCCATACCTATCTTGCTAAGTACCAAGCCCACACCCTGACAGACAGCAGCACCAATGGCATAGAGCACTCCATTGAGGGGCAACTTAAGCGATACCCTATGGTGTTCACCTCGTCCTAACACAGAAATGCCAATACCCAACAACGTGACCAACATGGCCACGATGCTCATCAGCGTCATCTGCTGACCCAGCGTAACCCACGCCATCAGAGCTGCTGACAAAGGGGCGAGCGTCATGAAGAGCTGTCCATAACGCGAACCTATAATAATATAGCACTGAAAGAGGCAGAAGTCGCCAATGACATAGCCCACCAGTCCTGACAGCAACATCCAACCAGCAGCCTCAACAGAAGCACCAGCAGGTAACAGGTTACCCGTTACCACCACAAACAGCACCAGCGAAAACAAGAGTGCCAGCATCATACGCAACACGTTCAGCGTAAGGTTGCCCAGTCGCTTAGAGCCAAACTCGCTGAGCAATGCTGTAGCCGTCCACGAGAATGCTACGCCAATAGATATCAATTCACCTAGATAAGTCATGTGTTAAGTCTAGTTGTTGTAAATCGGGTGCAAAATTATGAAATTATTATGAATTATGCACGATGAATTATGAATTATTTTGTACCTTTGCCACCCGAAAACATCTTTTGATAGACGGATGATAAAAAAACTACAACCTATAGCCCTTTGGCTGGCAACGCTAATAGCGGTTGCTTCAGTCATGCTTTTCTTTGAAGCCGACCTGCTCTGGAAGGTTCAGCAGCACAACGTTTTCCTTTCCACGTCATCGTTCTTCCAGCAGATGATGGCTGTGCCTGGTGGTATGCTCTCCTATCTGGGAGCATGGTTCACCCAGCATTTCTATTATCCTTGGGTGGGCGTCATCATGCTCTGTGGCTGGTGGCTGCTACTGATGTGGCTGACGAAACGGGCATTCAACATTCCTGACCGATGGACGGCGCTGACTGCAATCCCTGTGGCTATCCTCCTATTGGCTAATATGGACTTAGGCTACTGGGTGTACTTCATGAAACTGCCAGGATTTTTCTATGTGGCTACCATCGGAACAACAATGGCAACAGCCCTGTTGTGGGCATTCCGCAGTGTGCCAGAGAAGATGTGGATGCGGACAGCATTCATCGTGGCAGTGGCAGTTGTGGGCTATCCGTTGATGGGTGTCTATGCGCTGGCTGCTATCGTATTGATGGCTGTGATGACGTGGCGACTGCCTAATGCACAAACCTCACGCATTATACAGAGCATTGCAGCACTACTGAGCATCATTGCCGTGCCCCTACTCTACTATCGCTTCGTCTTCGTCAACACCAACATCATTGACATCTATCGGGTAGGCATTCCCGTCTTCGCTATTGTTGACAGTTATCCTGCCTACTATTACCCTTATTATGCGCTGGCTGTCTGCTTCCTGTTAATGGCTGCTACCTATCAGGCACAACGTAAAGAGCAGAAGTCAACATGGACCACTTACATCTTACCTTTTGCGTCTTACATCATCATGGCAGGAGTCGTTTACCATTTCTGGTATAAGGATGCTAACTTCCATCACGAACTCAAGATGCAGCGCTGCATAGAAGAGGCTGACTGGGAAGGCGTCGTCAAGGAAGGCACAAAGCAGGACGAGGAGCCCACCAGAGCCATCGTCATGATGCACAACCTGGCGCTAAGCCGACTGGGACGTCAGTGCGACGAGATGTATAACTTCCGCAAGGGTTCGAAGAAGAGCAATACACCACTGCCAGTCTTTATGTTTAATGTGGCTGGTCGCATGATGCTCTATCAGTATGGCGCCATGAACGAGTGCCATCGTGTATGCATGGAGGAAGGTGTGGAGTACGGTTGGAACATAGAACAGTTGAAGGCTTTGGCTCGTAGTGCCATCTTTAACAAGGAGCCACAGGCTGCAAGGAAATTCCTCGACATACTGCGTCAGACTAGTTACTATGGCGATTGGGCTGACCATATGGAGACGCTGCTTAACGATCCGAAGCTGTTGGCCCAAGATCAAGAGACAGGTCCCATCACTCGCATGATGCACTATACTGACAGGTTGGATGCTGTAGAGGGCTATGTGGAAAAAGCGCTGATGACTGCTCTAGCCGAGCAGGATGCCGACGATATCTATTTCCAGGAGCAGGCCGTGCTGGGAGCAATGTGGAGCAGAGACGCCAGCCTCTTCTGGCCTCGATTTGACCACTATGTGAAGCTGAACGGTGAAGAAAACATGCCACCACGCATCTTTCAGGAGGCTGCATGGCTCTTTGCCAACATGGAAGGTCAGCAGGGACTGGACCAGTGGGTGCTCCAACCTGGCGTCAAGGAGAGCTTCAACGGCTTTATGCACCAATTGCAGCAGTTTAGCAAAACACAGGACCCCAGCATCAGACAGAGCCTGTATCAGTATTTCGGCAATACATACTATTTTGAATATTTTTTCTTGAAAAACATTACCTATTATTGATATGAAAAGACTCGTTTTATTGACCACCATAGCAACGATGTTGGCAGCCTGTGGCCACAAGATTCCTGAGAACTATTGGGAGTCGGATAAACTGCCGAATATCTATCCTGACTATACCAACGTGACAGTGCCTATCAACATGGCCCCACTGACCTTCCAGATAGACGGCAAGGCAGATGAGGTGGTAGCCAGACTGACTGCTGGCGACCAAGAAGTCATCTGTGGTGGCGACAAGATACAGCCCGATGCTGATGACTGGCGACAACTGGCTGAAGCAGCTAAAGGTAAGGACATCAAGGTGGAGGTCTTTGTAGAGGACAACGGCAACTGGACACGCTTCAAGCCTTTCAGCATCTACGTTTCGCCAGACAGCATCGATGCTTATATCAGCTACCGACTCATTCCACCATCCTATGTCACGTACGAAGAGCTGACCATCAACCAGCGCTGTCTGGAGAACTATGATGAGAGCATCATCTACGATAATCTGCTCTGTTCGGAAGGCGCGCAAGGTCAATGCATCAACTGCCACAACTACCAGCAGTACAACCCTGAGCGCATGCAGTTCCACGCTCGTCAGAACATGGGAGGAACGGTCATAGCCTATGATGGCAACATCAAGAAGATAAACATGAGGAACGACTCCATCCTGTCGGCTGGCGTCTATCCCACATGGCACCCCTGGCTCCCCCTTATCGTTTATAGCACGAACATGACGGGCCAGATATTCCACAGTGTCAATCCTAACAAGATTGAGGTATTCGACTCAGAGAGCGACCTCATTGCCTACGACATGGAGAAAAACGAGGTGACGAATATCGAAAAGGACCCTGCCGAGATGGAGTGCTTCCCCTTCTGGGCACCTGATGGCAAGACACTCTACTACTGTAGTGCTCATTTTGAGTATGGCGACACGATTAGCGATAAGGGCAAGGAGTTCATCACACGCACGCAAGAGGCGAAATACAACCTCTATAAGAAGCGTTTCAACCCAGAAACCATGCAGTTTGGGCCACGTGAGCTGGTGTTTGCTGCTGACAGCCTCGACAAGAGTGCCACACTACCACGCATCTCGCCTGATGGACGCTACCTGATGTTCACTGTCGCTAAATACGGAGTGTTCCATATCTGGCACCACGATGCTGACCTCTGGATGCTCGACCTGCAGACTGGCGAGGTTCGTAATATGGAGGAGATTAACTCTGCAGATACTGAGAGCTACCACTCTTGGTCAAGCAATGGCAAATGGGTCATATTCAGCAGTCGCCGCTATGACAGCAACTATACGCGTCCGTTCATTGCCCATATCGATGCCAATGGGCACGGCAGCAAGCCCTTCGAAGTGCCTTGTGCCAATCCAGACAATCATCGCCAGTTGCTGAAGAGTTACAACATTCCTGAGTTCATGCGAGGGCCTGTCACTATCAAGCCTCAACGCTTTGCTGACGTTCTTAAACAAGAAGCCGAGCCCGTGAAATACGTCAACAGGCTCGGCAAATAAGTCCATTCAGCAAATTCTCATTCCTCTGCTGTCAGGTCCTCTATCTGGTCGATGATGTCCTGATACTGGCGCTGGGTCTTGAAGTGCACCATAAATCCGATGATAGCTCCAATAATACCACCAATGCAGCCGCCCCAGAAGAAGGGGTTGTCTATACCGCCTCCTTGAACCTGATAGGTCTCGTACATAAACCAGCCCATGAAAAGGAGTATGCCAGGAACACCGAAGAAGAGCCAGTTGGCATCGAACTTCTTGGCGCGAGCCATGCGGCGACGTACATCCAGAAGATTATTGGTCATGAGGTTCGAATCGCTAATGTTCCTACTGTTATAATAGGTGGCTCCTACGCAAACCAGCATGAAGATGCAGGTGAAAAGCCAGAAGGCAACCGAGAAACCTGACAGTTTGATAAATACCCAATAGCTATAAGGTATCATGAAGAGTCCTGCAATCATGGCAATCGTGTATCTGCGATTGATTTTGCTGGCGGTATTCTTCATCGAGCGACGCAAAAGGCGGTCATTCACTATTTCCTGCTGGTCCAGCTTCTTCTTCAGAGTGCTCATCTGCTGGCGCATATTCTCTAATTCAAAATTCTCGTTGTTCATAACGTCTAATGTTTAATCTTTAATGTTCTTAAGCTGTTCACGGATTCTAAACAGACGGACGCTGACGTTTTTTGCAGTAATGCCAACTATCTGTCCGATTTCCTCGTAACTGAGGTTCTCGAGCCAGAGCAGGACAATCGCACGGTCGAAGGGTTGCAACTTAGAGATACGCTTGTGGAGCATGCCCACCTGCTTAGTGTCCTCGTCACGGTCTTCAAAAAGGTTGATGTCCATTGTCAGCCGGACTTCGGATTGGCGTCGCTTCTTTTTCCTGTCGATTGAGATACAGGTATTCAGGGCGACGCGATAAATCCACGTCTTGATGTCACTACGATGCTCGAAGCTTTCGAAACCTTTCCAAAGATTGACTAGTACCTCCTGGAACAGGTCGTTCACTTCGTCGGCATCCTGCGAGAACATGTAGCACACGGTATAGATGGTGCTCTTCTGTTCCGCTACGGTTTGCGCAAACTGTCTTTCTAATGTCGTCATTGTCTCGTCTGTTTTTTAGAATCTTTGCCCATTAGACGCAGTATGATTACGAAAAACTACACAAATAACTCATATTTTTTTCTTTTTTTTATCCGCTAAGAACATGCCCAAGAGGACAAGGATGGTACCAAGGAGGAACCATAACGTTATCGGCTCGCCAAGGAGAGACCAGGCAAAGATAATGGTGGTAACAGGATTCAGGTACACATAATTGGTGGCTACGACAGCCCCTAACTTCTTCAATACCCAGTTCCACGTTAAGAAGCACAGCATAGAGGCTACGCACCCTAAGAACAACAGGTTCCACAACAATTGGGGCTGCTGAAGAACCAGATGAAGGTTCAGCTCAGGATATATGATATAATAAGGTATCATTGACAATAGTCCGTAGAAGAAGACCTTACGTGTAACAAACACTGTATCGTAGCGTGCATTGGCAGGAATCATTAGCAAACTGTAGAGTGCCCAACAGAGACAGGCTGCAAAGGCCAGCAAATCGCCTCGTGGTGAGAGATGGAGCACAAAGTGTCCGTTCATAACCACCACAATGACCCCTGCTGCTGCCATCAGCGTACCAAAGGTCTGCAGGCGACTCAGTCGCTCAGTCTTATAGAAAAGCCCTATGATGGCCGAGGCAAAGAGCGGACACAGGCTGACGATAATGCTGGTATTAGTAGTCGTGGTGTAGTTCATGGAAGAGTTCTCCGTCAGGAAATAGAGCGAACCTCCCGTCACGCCCAATGCAGCCATCAGCAGTTCGTCACGCCAGGAATCAGCCACCCAACGGATACCTCTTATGAGGCAGTAGCCTAACAGCAGCATGTAGGCAATGATGAAGCGCAGAATAAAAATCTGCGCTGCTGTCAGTCCACCAAGCAGCAACAGCTTGGTGAACACAAATGTGGAGCCCCAAATGGCAATCACCACGAATGCCACAAGATGGTATAAATATCTATTCAAATGCTTTCTTCTATTATTAGTCTTTGTGTTGAATATAGAGAAAGGAACTATTTCTGCAGAATCTGTTCGGCGTGCTCCTTAGTCTTCACCTGCTTGCCAGCAAAGATTTGTTCGATGATGCCCTCTTCATTGATGATAAAGGTTGTACGGATGGTACCCTCTGTCTTCTTGCCATACATCACCTTCTCGCCCCAGGCGCCCATCGCCTGCAACAGCGTCTTGTCGACATCTGCAATCAGCGGGAAGGGCAATTCGTGCTTTTCCTTAAACTTGACGTGCGAAGCTGCAGAGTCCTTGCTCACGCCTACTACCTCGTAGCCAGCACCTTGCAGCTCTGTATAGTGATCTCTCAGACTGCAAGCCTCAGCGGTACAGCCACTGGTATTGTCCTTCGGATAGAAGTACAGCACCAGTTTACGTCCCTTGTAATCACTCAGACGGATGTCCCGTCCCTGTTCGTCCTTGCCCAGTATCTCAGGCGCCTTGTCTCCAATGTTCATAGTCATGATGTGTTAGATAGTGCTGCAAAGTTACAACTTTCCCGTCGACAAAACAAATATCCCAATGAGAAAATTGCAATTTACCTCGCTCTCCCTTTGATCCTTGAGCGGGTGGTGCGGAGGGAGGCGGGTTTCACGTCGAGGATCTGGGCGATAGTGTCGTCATCGTAGCGGAGGTCGTCCTGAAGGATTAGGAAGACGTACTGTGCCGGTGTGAGCGGATGGTATGTGTGCTCCCACTGCTGCCAGCGCTTCGGGCGCAACTGGGCGAAATAGTCTATCAGGCACTGCCGTTCCTCTGCCGTCATGTCGCCGACGCACTCCTTCTGCTGTAGTTTCACAAACTGTTGCGTACCCGTCAGCAGTTTGCTGGCGATGCGCTGGCGGCTGTCCTCTATCTGCCGGTTCAGTTCGGCAATGGTTTGTTCACTGACCTCACCGCTCTGTTGCAGTCGTTCTATCTCTGTCTGGCTTTCTGTGATTCGTCTGGCATGGTCGTCAAGTCGGAAGTTCAGGCTTCTGACTCTTCGCCAATACCACCAATAGCCCGTGGCCAACATCAACAGAAAAACAAAAATTACCCCCCCCATTTTGTTATCCTCTGCTGCGACCTCTCCTCCCAGCGCTTTTCATCAAACTTCTTTTGCCAGTCGGCTATCTCCAGGCTGTGGTTGGCTTTCATAACCGAGTCGGTGAATGCATCCTTTTGTCGTTTCATGTCCAAAGCCGCACTCATATTGCCAGTCTTTTCATAGAGCTTGGATAAAACCTCCATCGAATGATTGCGCACCAACGGATCTTTTTCTGATAGGCTTTTCTTCACACTCTCTAAAGCCTCCTCATAATGCCCTTGTGCTTCCAAGAGCCTAGCCTCAACAATATACCCCTTAAAACTACTGGCTACTTTATCATTCTTCCATTTCTTCAAATACTTCTTGGCATTTTCGTCATCACCTTGTTCTTGATACATCGCCGCAATATTGTGATAGATGTCAGCCCGCAAGATGCTGTCGGCCAAGTCTATATAGTCCATGCTCTTGAAAATACAGGCATAAGCGCTGTCACTCTGATCCATATATGCATAAGACGATGCGCACATCTGGAGGGCCCTTAACGTCATGACGCTGTCGTTCAATTTGAGACTGCTCTCCAGAAACTTCTGCGAGTATTCCAGAATAAGCGGATGGGTAAAACAATTATAATTGGCAAAGGCCAGATTCTCATACACCATGTTCTTCAGCAGTTCGTCATCCGCATCCTCAGCAATTGTTTCGGCAATCTTATAATCCTTGATGCCGTCAAACGTCCTGTCAAGTAAATGCCTTCTGATGCCAGCCCTGTAATAGTAAGCCCTGCCTCGATGCCAGGCATCACCATACTTGTCATAGTAGTCCACACAGGTCGTAATGAGCGAATCACCTTCAGCCTGGTGCAGCACGATATAATCAGTCATAATCTTCAGCAGACGGTATTCCATCCTATCTGCCTCAGAGAGTGATGACGTGTCCACCTTACTGATTATTACGCGTGCTGAGTCAGGGTGTTGATGGACGATATCTACAGCCTCCTTCAACAGCGGATGACGCGCTTCATGACACCCTGTAAATACAGCGATGACTACAAATATCCAGATTATTTTCTTCATGACTATTTGTTTTGTTGACAAAGGTAAGTATTATCTTCAAGACGAAATCGACCGATTGGTATTTTTAAAGAATAATTCAAAGTTTTTTAAGTTTGATGAAGGTATTATCATAATATATTTGTTACAATCTGACACTTTTTTTGAAGCAACCATTCCTCTACATTGTTTACTATCAGTGTTTTAAGCCTAAAATCACTGTAACACCTCTATTGCGTGTTTTTCCGCCTTTTCCTTGTATGTGTCAGATGAAAGGAATAACTTTGCAATCAGTTCATGAACTCAGATTTTGATTCAAGCAGCATCCGTCGGGATGACGTGTGCTGCTTCATAAAGTAAAAACAATAAAAAATAAAAAAATAAAAAAATAAAAAAATAAAAATATGAAGCATCTGAAAGTATTCCTCTTATTGCTGTTTGTTGCGTCATCTGCATTAGCACAGACCGACAGCACAAAGGTGCAAAACGACTCTATTACTTGGAATCAGGAATTAGAAGGCGTAACTGTTAAGGCTCAACGCCAATATGCCCTTCAACAAGTATCACCATAACGAGTCTATCACCAATCAGGGTGATTATACAGGAGTCAGAAAGAACGATTACCTTGGGCGCAGGTTCCAGATCAGTCTTTCCTACCGTTTCGGTAAGCTCAAAGCCAGCGTGAAGAAAACTGAGACTACGATTGAGAATAATGATGTTGTAGGTGGTATCAGCAAAGGACAATAATCAAAGTAATTAGAAAAACACTAAAACGAAGATGAACAAGAAAACCATCATCACCATCCTACTCGCCCTCGTCGCAATGACAGGGCAGGCACAGGAAGAGCGCATCGACACAGTAATCCCAAAATTCCTTTCCAACGGTTATTTCTTCCGCGAAATGCCACAGTTGCCCGACGGTGAGAAAACCATGTCGCGACTAAAGGACAAGGAGGGTAACAGCGTCATCGTCATCAACGTCAACGCCACGCTGCCCAAGTCCGTCATTCGCAAAGCTATTCCCCGCGAACAGGTTCACAACGCCGACCAGTTCCTAAGCGGTCTTAATATGATGGCCACAGTGACCTCGCTGACACAGGCGGGCGTGAAGGCCGACGGCACATGGTATTCGCCAAAGGAGGGCGAGCCGTTTCCGCAGTTCTCGGAGAAGGACATGGACGGCCGCATATGGACGAACGACAGCGTGAAAGGGCACGTCATGGTGATTAACCTATGGTACTCCGGCTGTGGCCCCTGCCGTGCAGAGATGCCCATCCTTTCCGAGTGGAAGGAGCAATTGCCTGGCGTGATATTTTTCTCCGCCACATACCATGATGCCGAAACCGCCAAGCGCATCACCGACAAGCACCACTTCACATGGACGCACCTTGTCGAGGCCAAGGACATGATGGCATGGATTGGCTATGAGGGCTTCCCCCTCACCATCGTCGTCGATAAGAAGGGCATCGTCCGTCACGCCGTCCACGGCACCAACGAGACGAAGCGCGAGGAACTATTAGCAAAGATCAAAGAGGCCGAGGCAGAATAAATGCACCCACGAGAACCCGCCAAGCCTCTCCACGATGATCAAATGTGCGGGTCGTTTTATTTTTATACGATGAGCAACAGAATCCCATTCCAGAAACCATCCGTCCGATGCTCCCCAACCGCATGACAGGCAGTTATATTACACTGCCTACCGATGCCCTCCGCATCTATTTCAATCTTTGCATCATCAAGTATTTCCTCAACATCATTTCGCCCAACAACGACATGAAGGCTAAG
>CACYBB010000024.1 GCA_902772585.1 uncultured Bacteroidales bacterium
AGAGGTAAGAGTCAACCTATATAAGTTTTAATGTTTAACCGAGTCAACTAATCTTAGGGTTTAGACATAATGACAGTCAACCCAAATCAGGAAACGTCAACGATTCCTCGTTTTTTCGTGTCAAAAGGTCAACCTACATTACCAATAAGACTCCAAGTAGTCAACCTACATCACAAATAACTCTAAGACTCAGTCCGAAGTATCCAAACTCCCAGTCCGAAGGCTTCGGACTCGCAGTCCGAAAGGAGCGGACTGTCTGTCCGAAGGAACGAACTAATCTCTTCCTTGTTTTTACTTTATATTACCCGACGTTATTGTGTGCGTTGTTTTGCCTGGAATGGATGCAGACAGTATTGGTCACAGTGCAGTTACTGATGGTGCCTTGCCAATTGTCCCCGGAAATGCCGCCGATAAGCTGACGGCCTGTGATTCGTGCATCGGAAACCGTGACGTTCCGCACAGTCCCTTTAATTTGCCCGAATAGCCCAAGAAAATCGACAACCTCGTTTGTCTGACCGGTCCTATAGATACGGATGCCGCTGATGGTATAGCCACAACCGTCGAAAGTACCTTTGAAGGCCTTTGCGCCACGACCGATTGGTGTGTAGGTATCCTCGGTGCTGTAACTGCCCGCGCCGTTCACATACACGGCAAGGTCGTGGAGGTTGTCCGCGCTGGCAATCTCGTAGGCACCAAGCGTAGAGTTGTAACTGATACTGCCGATGGTCGCTGGGCTCTGTGCCCATGTCGTCTGTCCCACGAGCAGTGCTGCCGTTAGCAGCACTGCAGAGAGGACTTGGTTAAGTTTTTTAGCGATAAATTGTTGTATTGTTGATTGATACAATCTTTTTAATTCGTCTCATATTCTCGGCGATAAAGCCACAGAATATAGAAGATGTATCCCACAAGTCCGACATAAACCGCCGAGAGGGGGATGCTAACCCACAAGGGGAGCTTCAGGAATTCATTGATGGCTTCCGTCATAACAATCATGATTAATTAACGTCACAAAGATAGCGAAAAAGAGGGAAAACGGGTGTCTGAAAAAAGCGTTTGGTGTCCGAAAAAGAACTGTCAGGTGTCCAAAAAGCGTGCTTTTCTGACATTTATGCCCTCTTTTGGTGGTTATTTCGAAGAAAATATGTAACTTTGCAACTAATAACTAACCCAAGGCACGATGATTACAGTAGGAGAGATGCAGATTAGCGGTATGCTGACAATGTTGGTATTGTCAGTGATGCTGGTAATGGGGGTGCCTAGCCGTTCCCGTCAGGGCAGCTTTGCCAAAGCGCGCTGGATGATGGCGGCAGGTACAGGACTCATAGCCCTGCAGTTCCTATTGCAACACTCGTTCGGTTTCCGAGAGATGGGTGTCACGCAGGCTGTGCTCTGCAACCTGCTATTCTTCACGCCGGCATCGTTGCTCTGCGGCATGGCTGTCCTCTTCGTGCAGCGACAGGGACACGTCAGCAGAAAGGAGTGGCTTGGGGTGTCAGGCATCTGCGCCCTGTCGGCTATATTACTAATAGGTGTAACGCTGCTGGACGACACGCCCTTCCAAGAGGAGTCGATGGCCCTACGCACAGCGGAATATGTGAGTTCAATGCTCTATGTGTTGATGCAGAGTTTCATCTTCACCATGCAGTATAAGTCGTACAAGCAGTTGGAGTTGGCCGTAGGCGAATACTACGACCGCGAGCGCCGCGACCTGTTCGGATGGATGGGAATGAGCATGAAAGCCATGACGCTGCTGGCATTCATCGTACCCCTGGTCATCTTTATGCAGGGGGCTCCGCTGGTACTATTCTCCATCGGTTTCTTCTTCGCTATCTCCTACTCTACCATCAGCCTCTATACCTATGGTGTCAGTAAGGACGTGGAGCGTGTGGAGGAGGCAGAAGCGAGTGAAGAATTAAGAGTGAAGAGTGAAGAGTTTGCTACCGAGATCACACAGACCCGTCCTCATGATCCAGCCATCACCGAGGCTGTTGACCAGTGGATTGAGAGCGGACACTACCGCGAGCACAACCTGACACTGGGTATCGTGGCCAGACAGATGGCGGTACCACAGAAGCAGTTGCAGGAGTGGCTCAGACAGTCTGAATACCGAAAACTGGCTGGCCTGGTCACCACACTACGCATCAAGGAGGCTCAGCGGGTCCTTGTCGAGCATCGCGACTGGTCAGTAGAGAGCGTCGCCGACTACTGCGGATTCAACGACCGCAAGTACTTCCACCAGGTATTTCAGCAATATACTGGCACTACCCCAGCGAAATACCAAGCAAATAATTAAAACACGTAGGAAAGGTTGACGAGAAGGGAGGAGGCAGAGACGTGGTATTTCGCGTAGCCAACCGTCAACTTAAAACGTTCCAGTTCCAGACCACCACCAAGGGAAAGGCCAGCACCATGACTGCTGGACGTATCCTCACCCTCGTAAATCTTCATCTCGCTGCTGCGACGGAAGTTATAACCACCAGAGACAAAGATGGTGGAACCGAGACGGATGTCGGCACCTACGGCAAGGTGCTTGATGAATGCCTGATCCCAGTTGTTCAGGCGTGCCAAGGTGGCATGCAGTGTGAGGGGTGAGTTCGGCAACTGCCGACTGACACCCACGAGCAGGTCAAGGGGAATGCGTTCGAACTCATCATCATAGGCTTTTATCTGTCCACCAAGGTTGCGAGCAACAGCAGACACGGACCAGCCACGCTCCGGGTCCTGATAGTTCAGTCCAAGGTCAACAGCAACAGCTGCCGACGAATAGCTACCGATGGTTGACGAGATAAAACGGGCGGTGATGCCACCGCTGATGCGGTCGGAGAGCAAATAGGCAAAAGAGCCTGCCAGCGCAATGTCCTTCGGTGAGAAAGTTCCCGTTTGCTGATTGGCTACGGTAGTCTCCTTGATTTCACCATACGACATAAACTGTCCGCTGACACCCCAAGAGGCCCGTTCCTTATAAGCCTTGACGAACGATGCTGATGCAACGGTACATCCCTCCATATAGGTCATAAAGTTGACGTTCAGCGTCTTGTCGGAGACACCTGTGATGAGGGCAGGATTATGGAAGATGACCGTAGCATCGTCGTCGGTCAGCGTCACATTGTCGCCACCTAACGCAGCAACGTGGGCAGAGACGGGCAAGCGCAGAAAGCTATACACCTCCTGCGACTCCTGTGCCTGCATGCCAATAGCCAATAGCCAGCAGCCAATAACCAACAATCCTTTCTTCATCATCAATAATAACGGAGAAGTTAGGAAAAAATTATGAGACCACCAAAAATTATTGGTGGCCTCACTATTTTATCTACAAGAATTATATCAGTTTCAATGTACCCATCAGGTAAACCAAGCCGAAGCCAAGGACCATCGAGATGATACCCATGATGATACCTACCTTAGCCATATCGTTCTGCTTCACATAACCTGTAGCGAAAGCCAGAGCATTCGGGGGTGTAGAGATTGGCAGAATCATGGCGCTAGATGCTGCAATGGCCACACCGATAAGGACAGTACCCGTACCACCGATAGGATCGAGTTTGTCTCCCATAGCACCACAGACCACAGCAAGGATAGGCATGAGCAGGGCTGCCGTAGCAGAGTTCGAAATGAAGTTCGACAGCACATAGCAGATGGCACCACCCAGCATTAGGATGAGCAGTGGCGAGAACTCGCCGAAGGGAATGCTCTCAACAGCGTTGGCTGCCAGACCAGAAGCATTCAGACCGTAACCCAGCGCAAAGCCACCGGCAACCATCCAGATAACACTCCAGTTGATTTGCTCCAGGTCGCGCTTATTGATAACACCCGTCAGGGCAAAGATACAGAACGGAAGCATAGCTACCGTATTGGCATTGATGCCTGTGAAGCGGTCAGAGAGCCAGAGTGCAACAGTAAGGATGAAGGTGAAGATAACCACCTTAGAGTGGAAACCCTTCTCCATGCTACCGTCAATCTTCAGTTCTACCGTCTTCTGACTGAATGGGAAGAACTTCAGCAGCAGGCGCCAGCTGATGAACAGCAACAGGACAACCAGCGGGAACATGAACATCATCCACTGACCGAAGCCAAGACCCATATTCAGACCCTCGGGATCGTTCAGGTATTTCAAGGCGATATTGTTAGGAGGTGTACCGATAGGCGTACCCATACCACCGAGGTTAGCGGCTACGGGGATAGACATAGCCAGGGCGATACGTCCCTTACCCTCTGGGGGCAACTGACGGAACACAGGTGTCAGGAACGTCAGCATCATAGCAGCAGTAGCGGTGTTGGAAACGAACATCGAGAACAAACCAGTTACCAACAGGAAACCCAACAGCACCATCTCACTCTTCGTACCGAAAGGACGGAGCAGTACTTTAGCCAACTGGGCATCAAGACCTGTCTTCGTGGCAGCAATAGCCAACACGAAACCACCAATAAACAGCATGATAACGGGGTCGGCAAAGCAAGCCATTACGCCCTTATAAGAGAGCAGCTTACCTACCTCCTCTTCGTTGACCATCGGCGCAATACCACTATCCGTACAGAACAGCAGCATCATGACTATGATGGCAATGGACGTAGCCCACGAGGAGACAATTTCAAGAATCCACATCAGCGTAGCAAAGGCAAAGATGGCGATGACGCGCTGCTGAACAACGGTGAGGTTCTGGATACCGTACCACTCAGTAGGGATGTTCCAGAGGAATAATGTGACGAGCGCTACCAGAGCAATCTTGATAACGCGTTTGGTACCATCGGTAGGATGGTATTTCCGTTGGTGACGCATCGCATGATACGTATCAACGAGATGGAATCCTTTGTAATTATTGAACATGGTTTGATTATGTTATTTTTTGCGGCACAAAGGTACAAAAAAGTCTGTGAAGAAAAGCGTAAAAGGAACACGCATTTTTGTATAAGCGTTGCATAATGACACAAAAAAGACACTCCACTCTGCAGAACTTTTACATTTGCAAAGTGGAGTTGTCAAAAGTTGATTAAATAGTTAGTTATTTTATTGTAAAGGAGTCAACGTCAACATAGCCGCCAGTCTTCTGGGTGGCGAAGTTAAACAGGGCATACTTAGAACCCATAAAGAAGCGTTGCCAGTCGAAGCGCATGCGGTAGTCGTTGCCCATCTTCTGCCAGTTCTCACCATCGAGACTGTAATAGAAGGTGGCAATGTCAGTTCGTGGAACAAAGTTGCCGTCAATGCGCAGCCATATCTTATTGGTGGTTAATGGTATACTCTCGATAATCTTCTCGGTGGCGTCCTCAACGACTTTGTCGCGCTGAGACAGTTTGACAGAGAGCTCAGCAGCACAGAGTGTGAGTTTCTTACCGTCTTTCTTAATCATCAGCGCACCCGTTTCATCGTTGAAAGCGGCAAAACCGGCACGGTCGCCAGCCTTCATGTGTGACAGGTCGAGAACAACAACAGCACTACACGTCGGTCCCTTCATACGCTGTGTCAGCGTATTGGGAGCGAGGTAGAGGTTGGGAACAACACGACTGGCCTTCAGACGCAGGAATCCAGGGCGCTCAGTCAACGACCAAGCTGTATTTATGGGGTTATGGTTCCACTGCCAGTGCAATCCCAGCTTCTCAGCCGAGAAGTCGTCACTGCAGATGATTGATTTCTCAGGTTGACCACTTACCAAAGGACGTACCTTGTCAGGTACACGTCCCATCTCGTCACCCAGCATAGGCCAGCCGTCAATCCAGCGGACAGGCGACAGCGTCAGTACACGACCTACACCACCACGGTCCTGGAACATGATGCCATACCAGTCACCGTCGGGTGAATCAACAATGGTACCTTGTGCCAGATAGGAGAAACCTCCGAAGTCAGACTCCAGAATGGTGGTCTTCTCGTACGGGCCGCGGATATTGTCAGAACGGTAGCACACCTCACGACGATGACGACCCGGTGCATAGACGTGGGAAATCATCAGCAGGTAGTAGCGACCATTATGCTTAATGACACGAGAACCTTCCAACAGACCGGTTTCGTCGGCCTCGCGCTGGAAAATCTGCATGTGCGAACCCTCGATGACATCTGAGAGGTCGGGCTTCAACTCCATCAACTCACCGGTGCCATAGATGACATACACACGGTTGTCGTCATCGAAGAACAACGAACAGTCGTGGAAGTGACGCATGCGTGATACCAGCATCCACTCACCGGCAGGGTCCTCAGCACTATAGATATAGGTGTCGCCCATAGCACCACGCTCGTTGGGAGCGAAGAGTACATAAAAGCGACCATTGTGGTATTTCAGAGAAGTAGCCCACTGACCACGTCCATAGACAGTACCTTCCTGCAGGTCGTACTTGGGTGAGTCGGTGAGACGGTCATACACGTAACCAATGGTCTCCCAGTTCTTCAGGTCCTTGGAGCGCATGATTGGAGCACCAGGCATCAGGTGCATGGTGGTGCTCACCAAATAATAGGTATCGCCTACGCGTATGATATCGGGATCGGGCACATCAGCCCATAGCATTGGATTCTCTACATAAGAACCATTAGAGCTGCTGGGACGCTTCCCAGCAGCTTCTACGGTTACAAAACAAACTACTAATGATAATATTACTACTAAAACAAATCTTTTCATACAAAGCGGTTGGTATGTTAACCGAGTGCAAAGTTACATACTTTTATTTAAAGTAGCTTTCTCTTTTGTTTCATCATTTTTTCCAAATGTAACAAAAGCCTCCGCGAGGTTGAAAAACAAAACTTTTTGGTAGTTTTTTCTGTTTTTCTATATGCCACGTATGGTCCTTACCAGGTTCATCAGTATACAATGTTACATCCTTCCCCTTGAAGTTAAGGGTTACTTCCTTGACGCTGTCCGTACCGTTGATACCTGCCAGATACCATTTGTTACCACTGCGACGAGCCATGATGACATATTCACCAGGATAACCAGCCACCAGATGGGTCTCATCCCAGGCGGCAGGCAACGTGGATAGGAACTGCTGAACCTCCTGAGGCTGGGCAAGATAACTTTCCGGACGGTCTGCCAAGTGCTGCAAGGCACTCTCAAAGAGCACCGTTAAGGCGATTTCATGACCATGAGTAGTGATATGTGGATGTTGCGAGTCACTGAAAGTACAGGGGGTATAGTCCATCGGACCTATGACATTACGGGTGAAGGGCAACGTAGCATTATGACAGGCAGCCTTATTGGTAAATGTCGCTACGTTGTTATACCATTCCGCACCATAGACACCTTCTGTTGACATCAGGTTCGGCCATGTGCGTTGCCAACCACGGGGAATGGTAGCACCGTGGAAATTGACAAGCAAGTGATGACGGGCGGCACTCTCCAACAAATTGAGTTGGAAGTCCATATTACGCTGATTATCGCCAGAGAAGAAGTCAATCTTCACACCTGCCACACCCATCTTCTCCAGCCAAGCAAACTCCTTTTCACGGTCTTCGGGTTTATTCAGTCGGAACTTCGGTGTAGGAGCACCATCCACCCACCCTACTGATGAGTTATACCAGATAAGCGGCTTGACACCCTTTGACTTCGCATAATTGATAGCATCCTCAATGGTCTTACCATTGTTAGAAGCCACCTTATCCATCTCATCCCATTCGGCATCAATGAGCACGTAGGGCAGACGAAGTGTCTCCGCCATATCTACGTATTTCTTGATGATGTTATAGTCGTTAGAACCGTGGTTGTAAGCCCAGTAAATCCATGACACCACGCCAGGGTGTATCCAACTGGTATCGGCAATCTTGCAGGGTTCGCTGACATCCGTAATCAACGTCGATTCCAGCACATCAGCCAACGTACCAATAATCGCCACGCGCCAAGGCGTGTGGTTAGGTGTTGTGTGATTGCTGGTTTCGCCAGCGACGTGCTCTGCTTCCACCACCTTGAACAGTTCCCCGTCATTATATAAACACGACGCACTCTGTCCGTGCTCAATATTCGCTTCAGAAATCAGTACAAAAGTACCATTAATGGGTTCCAGCAAGGCCGGATATCCCCAACGGTTGTTCCAACCCTCGGCAGACTTAAACGTACCACTATACGATGGTACAGGAGCCACCTTATAGGTTGTTGACAGTGGAAAGAAACCTTCGTAGGAGTCGCACCACTGCTGCATCCAGCGGCGGGTACCTTCAGGAATACGGTAGGCGATAGATGGTTGAGGACGGATAGTTGATGTACGAAAAGCTATACCGTCGTTATAGACACGAAGCACGGTAGTACCAATCTGGTATTCGTTGGCTTCGTTGGTACAGTGGCTGCTCTTACCGGTCAGCATCTGGTAGTCGGTCTTGATACGCTGTGTTTGCGAAACAGCAGTGGTGGCGTCGACACCAGCCTCAGCGATGTCGAGCACCTGCTGCTTTTCATAACATACTTTCAAAGCGTGACCATCTACAGTCACTGTTATCTTACCGTTGGGTGAGCTCATGGGAACTGCCATTGCTCCCACTGCCACCATCAGGAATAGTTGAATGAATAGTTGTCTCATTGGGTTAGTTTATTTTTCTGGGCGCAAAGGTACAAAAAATCCATAAGACTCAGCCATACGCTTTGTCTCATGGACTTTTTCTCATGTATCATATTTTATGGTTAAACTATCATCGGGGCTCAACATGTACGGCAATATGGGTCTCCGGACCATAATGACTACGCAACAACTGCTCCACTTCCGAGGCTTTGTCGTGGGCCTCGCGCAGCGTGATATCAGGATCCATCAGGATATGCAGTTCGATGGCATAATGGTTGCCAATACGACGGGTACGAAGGGCATGCGGCATGTTCACGCCATCGACAGAACCAGCCAGTTGGAGTATCTCCTCCTCCACCTCATCGGGCAACGACTGTTCCAAGAGGTCACCAATGCCACGACGCAGGAGTTCGATAGCCACCTTGACAATGAACATGCCCACAATGATAGAAGCCACGGGGTCGAGTACCGTCCAGCGCTGACCAAGGAAGATGGCACCACCGATGCCGATAGCCGTACCAACGGACGACAGGGCATCGCTGCGATGGTGCCACGCATTGGCCTCAACAGCCTGCGACTGCAACTGACGGGCCTTGACCATCGAATAATGATAAACTGCCTCCTTTAACACTATAGACAGCAGAGCAGCCCATAGTGCCAACGTTCCTGGTGCCTCTAACTGTTCACCACCTGCCCAGGCAACAATCTTCATGATGCCACCATAGACAATGCCAACAGCCACCACCAACAATGCCACCCCGATGATGGTCATCGCCAGCGTCTCATACTTGCCGTGACCGTAGTCGTGCGACTTATCCTGCGGCTTGCCACTGATATGCACAAAGACAATGACGATGATATCGGTGATGAAGTCGCTGAGCGAGTGGACGGCATCAGCCACCATCGCAGCACTATGGCCAAGGATGCCTGCCACGAACTTGAAGACGAGTAGCACCACATTGACCACACCGCCCACCAGCGTCACCTGATATATCTCTTTCTGTCTTTCCATCGTTTTATTTCATCTGCTGCAACAACCGTGCCAGTTCTTCGAGGTGGAAGGGATCAACATGGATATCAAGCAATTCCCCATTGCGATTGAAGAGCTTGTAGGTGGGGAAGCTGTGAACATTTAGGTGGCGCTCGATAGCATTCTGCTGTCCGCCGGGCAAGTTGTAGTGGGCCACGTTGGGACCGCTGACGTTATACTCCTTGATGACATTCTCCCACGCCGTCTGCGGACTGCTGTTTGCCAAATAGACGTACTGGATGTCGTAGTCCTTCAAGCGGGCATACTCTTCGGTAGAGTGACTGAGGGCCTCCTTACAAGGACCACACCATGTTCCCCAGATATCCAAAAGCACGAACTTGCCTTTATAAGGTTCAAGAATCTTCTTCAGCAAGGCCTCACCCTCAGAGATATCCTTGAGATTATCCGACGACTTGAGCACCAGTTTATCGAACTCGCGGTTCTCAATAGCGAGATAATGGTCGTTCTGCTTTTCAATCATCGCAATGCAGGTGGGGTTGTCAATCATTACCTTTATGGTATCCATGACGCTGGGCAGTAGCGAGGTGCGCTCATGGTCAATACTACTGAGTGCCTGACGAGCGAGCCAGATGTTCTTGATAAACGGTTCAGCACCAAGTGAGTCGAGCGCCACAGAATGATTTTTCAAGTTGCTGATGAGCAATCCACCATTGATGACCTTCTGGGATCTCGGCGTTTCGAGAATCTTATTCACCTCCTGCATCACACCGGCATTCAGCGAATCGAGTTCACGGGATTTGCGTATCTTCGCCTCAACGGTAGGCTCAGCATCAATGATGGGTGTCACTTCGTCTATCCATTTCTCCCAACGCGTGAGCACCGCCATTTCCTCGTCGTTAGAAGCAAACTCCTTGTAGTGGTCTCGAAGACTAAAAGCGGATACGCCATTGCGTGCCCGGACGGCATCGTCAATATAGTCGTTCAAGAATCCGCCGAGGTCGCGGTGCAGTGTATAAGGTTTCCCTATCTTCGTCCAGAACATGTCGTAAGCATAGCGACGGGCATGGTCAGAAAGCTGCATATCTTTGGCGCGGAAGCGGGCCTGTCCAAAGGCACGTGCCTGCTGCGTCAGCGTATTGCCCTTTCTGTAAAGGTTAAAGCGAGTGGAGAGCGTAGGATGCTGTTCACAGAGCACGTCGATGTTGGCGTATTGTGCCTTGATAAGACTATCGACCGAGGCAATGTATGGTTCAAAAAGTTCTTCACCTCCCTTGCCAGTAGTTTCCAGTCCATCATACATATTGATGGTCTTCCAGTCGAGCGGATATTTAAAGAGTTCGTTCTGCAGGCGGCAGTCGTCACCCATGAAGAAACGGCGACCCTCTTTGAAGTCGTAGAGCAGGAAGTAGGTCTTGCCAGGCTCGAACATGGTACGAACAAAGCAGCGTTGCCAGTCCATGAAGAACTCCGTAGTGTTCAGGACGGGAATCTTCACAGTGAAACGTCCCTGTTCGTCCAAGTCGGCATAGACAGCCTTTTGTTCGTCGGTGTAGAGGTCACTATAACCGAAATCGAAAGTCTTCAGCTGCTTGTAGTGTTCTGGCATATCCTTGATCCATCCCACAACGGTGATGGTATCCTCCTTGTAGCCAGAGTCTACAAAGCCTGTGCGGGTATCCTTTGTGGGATAGTCGGGCAGGAAACGACTGGTAATCATCGAATACACAGCCTTATTGTTGCCAATCTGTATCTGACGCTGACCTTTCTTGTCCTTACCGATGGTGACCTGCAGTTCGTCGTTGGCATTGGTCATGACGATGGTGGCCTCACCCGTCTTCTGGTTTACGTCACACTGCTTGTAGCTCCAAAACTTGCAGTCATAGATGGCACAATCCTCAAAGAAGGCTATCTTCCAGTCGCCCTGGCTGTCGCGCCAATAGGAAGGGAAAAGTTGCTTCCAGCGCTCCTCCACAGGCTTGATACCCTTAATCTGGAAAGCCCCCTGGCCGTCGCCCTCAATGAAGTCGAATACCTTAGTGTCCTTAGGCAACGGCGGGAAGTGGAACGCCATCTCGCGCTTGTAGTCCTTATTCGTCTGTACAAACTTGTTGAGTTCTATGCCATCGGCAGAGGTGATGGTATAACGCTGCTCCCCTACTTTCAGATAACTATCGCTAGCAAACTGAAAGCTAAAGTCAGGATAGTCCGACCGCTGCAGTGCAGTAATATATACCACGGTCTCATTGTCCTTCAGTTCCACCTTCGTCACGTCGAGGGCGAGATTGAAGAATCCGTCACCGTTACTGTTTCCATACTCAATGGTGGGCTGATTCCACACCACATCTTTCGCCTGCCCCGCCATAACAACGAGGGTCATTAGGAAGGTTGATAATAGTTTTTTCATATTTATAATTAGTTAGTTTTCCGCCTGCAAAGGTAATCATTATTATGGATAATTTCTCACAATTCCCCATAATTTCTTTCCAAAAACTTAATCATTGTTTCTTCGGCGTCAGACTGAAGCGGTAAGCCAGCGAAAACATCACGTAGCGACGCATATTGTTCGTCCACGTCTCGTAGCGACCATTGGAGTTGACGTAGTACTGCCATTGTGAAACCTTTCCCAGTAAGTCGTAACCTTTGACCTTAGCTACCCAGCGCCCTTGTTTCCACGACTTCGTCAGCGTGGCATCCCAGTAGAGGCGGTTATCGTTCATGTCGGCCTCAGCATAACCACGGCGCGAGTGCATCTGAAGGTCGGTATCAATGGTAAAGTGCCACGGCAGTTGGTAATTGGCATTGAAACCATAATTAAAATCGTAGGTGTCGACGGGAAGACCATCGACCGCGATGCTGCGGTGAAAATGCTGCCAGGCGCCACCCGCCAGCAGGGTGAAGGTCAGCTTGTCCTTCTGGAAGCGCACGTTAGGCGAGAAATTCAGACGCGTACTAGTGACACGGTTGCGCTGCGGCTTTGAGAGTCCTGCAATGGCCGACATGTCGGTACTCTGCGTAATGGAGCTACCCAAGTTACCACCGATGTGCCAGAACTTCTTCTTTCCTAAGGCACGACTGAAGTCGATACTTCCGCTAAGATTCCAATTGCCATTGATATTCTCCGTCCAAGAGGTATAGATACCCGTTGTGGCATCGTAAGTATAGGCATTGGCAAAGGCATTGCGCTGGATATTACCATTCATACTGATGTTCAGCTGCTGGTCTGTGCTATCCTTACGACTGCGGTAGCTGGCATTCAAGGTCCAATAGGTCATCGGTTCCAGGTCAGGATTACCCAGACTGATGTTCAGTGGGTTAGCCGTCGACTTGATATCCACCAACTGGCGGATGCCCGGCATGTTATGGTAGCACTGTGCATAGGCGCTGATGGTCTTGTGCCAGTTATCGAAAGAGTACTGAAAATTAAAGTACATCTGTGGCAGGTTGTAGTTCTTCTGCACAGCGGCTTGTATCTGGTCGTTCTCGTAGGTCATGTGGTTACGACGGAACGACTCCGCGAAATAACCATAGATAAAGAAGTAACGACCCTCCATTTGTTTACTGAAATTTATTCCCAGACGCAACATCTGCGCATTCACGCGCTGTCCTTCCTCTGAAGAATTCGGACGGTCAAGAACCTGCTGCAATACATCATCGGCAGGCAAACTGCCGAGTGCATGCGGTCCGTCAACGGCCCAGTCTGGTCCTAGCCAGTCAAGACGGTAAAGGCGATGATCGTTATTGTTCCAGTCGTAGGTCATAGAAACAGAAGGCGTCAGATAGAGATTCTCGGTAAGCGCGATGCGGTAGCCCACGCTTCCGTTAAAACTATAACTCTTCGACGGGCTGTCATTGAACTGGTTACGCTGGTCGATAGTACCCGTATTATAAAAGGTGTAGTGATTCTGCGAGAAAGAGTGAGCATTCCAATAGCGACTGACATAGCCACCGAAATCAAACTCCAGCATATCACCCCACGGCATCTTGAATTCGAGGTTGTTGTTCAAGTTCAGCGACATACGGTCGTTGCGACTCTGACTGAGACTACGGCTCAGGTTAATCTTATCGCCAAACAGTACATCGCGGGCGGTCAGTGAGAAGCCCTCGCTGTCATAATGGCTATGATAGTAGTCAAAGTTCAGCCACGAATAGACAAAGAACGGTTTCTGCAGTTGGAAATTGTTGCGTATATTCATCGAGAACGGTCGACTGTTGTTCACGTTCTCACTCTGTCCGAAGGTGCTGGCACCCGACAGAAAGTTCTCCGACTGGGTATTACTCTCCTGATGGTTCTCCTCCCACTTCAGGTTATACTCCAGGGTGTTTGTGGCACGCTCCTCTGCGCTGTTCAGCGTCCAGAGTCCACCCACTTGATGTACCTTGCGGTCGCCAGAAGCCTCTGTGCGTCCTCGCTCATTACCCTCGCGGTCGTAGTCGATATATTCGTTCAGGTTGTTAGAACCCCCAAAGAGCACCGCACGACTATGGTCTGAATAGCGCAGTCCAAAGCCCTTGCCCTTATAGCGTTTATCGGTACCATAACCACCCTCGACATATACCGTACCACCAACGCGGTACTCCTTCTTCAGCACCACATCCATCGTATATTCCTTCTGCTCTACGTCGCGCCCCTCGAACTTGCTCTTTGGCGTCTGCTTGTCATAGACCTGCACGTTCTTCACCGTGTAGTATGGCAGGTTTTCGAGCATCATCTTGTTCTTACCCTTAAAGAAGTCGGCACCGTTCAGCGTTAGGTTTTCTATCTTCTTGCCATTGACGAAGATTTCACCATTATCCTTCAGTTCCACACCTGGCAACTGCTTGATGAGTCCGTCGAGCATGGACCCCTCAGGGACGTTGAAGGCATCGGCATTATAGATAATTGTATCACCCTTATATACCATCTTCACCTTCGTGGCCTTCACCACCACCTCCTGCAACGAACCACCATCCTTGTCGTAGTTGCTACGCTGGATGCGGTGCATGCGAAGGACAGGCAGTTCGAAATAGCGGTTTCTACCAATGCGCTTCACCTCGTAGTCCATGTAGGTGGTCTCGTAGTCAGTGTGTGTAGCCTTGATAATATACTTACCTGGGCGAGCAGGCACCTTACCCTCCCAGTAGGTCTTATCGAAACCCATATAGGTACGGTAGCCATAGACACTTGCCGTATCTACCAGCACGGAATCTGTGTCCAGCACAAAGACCTTCAGTGAGTCCTGTGGTACGGCAGCCTTGGTAAACGTGTCGATGATGTAGCCATACAGCTCTGTCTTCTTCTCTTTCTTCTTCGCATTATCCTGAGAAAAGCCCGCCACAACGATGGTGGCGAGCAGGATGGTTGATAATAGTTTTTTCATAGTTTTTGTGTAGGGGAGACTGCTATTGCTGCAGTGTTTTACTCATTTCGTTCAAATATTTCTGGATAAGTTTGTTGATGGTTTCCTGAGTCTTCTGAGCTGACTTGGGCAACTGAGCCTGACCTAACATCCGTGTAAGACCTTTGTTCTGCTCGGTATAGAATTCCAGAATTTCCTTATACAGTTCGCTCCACGCCCGCGACTCTTCGTTCTTGGGCATTTTTATGCCTTTGACGACCTTGATGACATCTTGGAATTGCTTGTCCAACTCCTTATTCTTCTTAGTGATGTTGTCGAAGATGGCACCCTTGTTCGCCCAGCCGACATTTTTCGCATCAAGCCGCTGGTAGAGGCTCTTTATCTCCTCTATCTTCATCTCTGCAAGCTCCATGATAGGCTTTAACTGCATCTTCTGAGCCTCTGTAGGCTTGAAAGACGAAGTCTCTTCCACTTTAACAGGTCCAACGTACGTTGCATTATCGGGAAGGTCTTTAGGTACTACATCGTCAATCCCACGTTTCTGTCGGTCATTCAGCAGACTCTTGCCAGAATTGCGTCCCACACGTCGCTCATAATCGCGATCTTCATCGTAGTAGCCATTGTGAACGGTGATGCGATAGGTCTCACCAGGTACGAAGTCGAGGTTGATCCATGCGGAGCAAAGCTCACCATTGGGGAAGATACAGCGCAAGCGTCCCACCATAGGGCGGTCAAGTTCTGTCTGAAACTCGAAACGTTTGTTGACAACAGGCACGCAGGCCACATAGTCATCATCGCCAATGGCTTCGAGGGCTTCAGCAGACTCAGCGATATAAATGTTGTATAGTGAGTCCTTGATGTTGGCATCTACACGACCCTCAATCTTGAAGGTTCTCTTCGAGGTCTCCAAGTTCTTGGTATAGATGTCTGGGCGCAGCGACGAAATCATATAGATCGTACCGTCTATTTCATCAGTATGCTCCCACACAATGGCATAAGCATCGCGCAACTGAGGGTTCTCAGGGTTCTTGCAGCACATCAGCCACATCTCCTGGTTCTTATTGGTGCGAATACGCTGCGTGCTTTGACTCGTGCCATCGTTGGAGATAACCTTCAGCGAAAACATCTCGTTACTGCCTGGCTGGACATGCAGGAACTGATATGCTAAGGGCTCGTCCTTCGGAAAGTTGATAGCCACAGCGTTCAACACGTTATCGTTTTGCATGTGGTTTGCCTTACAGTGGAAAGGCACGATTTTTGTACTTGACTCAATGATACCTGTATTAGGATTGCGATTGACAGAATATACCTGTCCCTCGTTCAGACCAAACTTTTGGATGATGGCGTTCAGCGTAAAGATGACGCTCTCAGGCTTCTTTTTGGGGGCTGCCGATGAGTCGGCGCTAATGGTTGTGATGGCACTGCAAGCAATGAGCAGCATGACGATAATTCGTTTCATAATATTTTAATATTGGGCTGTTTGTTCTTGATTATGTTTTGCTATCTCTAGTTCCAGTTCCACCCACTTCAGATAGGCTTCGTCGGCCTGCTTCTTCAAAAGAGCTATTTCCTCTGGGGTGTACTGGTAGTTCTCTGGGCGAGTGATGGGAATGTCGCGCTCCGTCAGTATCTCTGTCTTGGCTTGGGCAATAGTCTTGACCTGAGCAATGGTCTTGACTTGGGCTACTTGCTCTACCGTTATAGGCTCAGTAGGTGTTGTCTCCTGTGCTATCAACTGCTGGGGAGCAGTAGAGGGTGCTACCAGCTTGCGCATTTTCAACTTCTGACGCTTAGCGGGTGTGACAGGCTTCACATTCGGCTCTGCCTTTGTTGGTGTTTCTGGCTTCGTTTCTTTCTTTTTCTCCACCTTCTTTTCCACCTTTGCGACAATCTCCTTCTCACCAATCGTCTCTTTAGGAGGCATCAGCAACACTACCAGTATGCCTGCCACACAGGCTGCTGCCAGCCAAGGCCAGAGTCTTCTGACCTTCACTCCCTCCTTAACAGGGAGGGGTCGGACTTTTTGCATCACCCTGGCGTTGAGGTCGGCAGGCATCTGAGGACGCTCTGCCTCATCCTGACGGATGGCGTCACGCAGGCTCTGGTCCTGCTGTAGTAAAGCTTTGAGTTTGTCCTCGTTCATGACTGTAACATTTTTATGATTTCACAAAGTTTCTTTCTCGTTCTGCTTAGCTTCGAGGCTACTGTTGTGGGCAGCGACTCTGTGACGTAAGCAATCTCCTTGAGGCTCATCTCCTCATAATAGAACATGGTGACAATCGCTCGTTCCTCAGGTGGCAGGTGTTTCAGCGCTGCCCTGATCAGCTGTACCGTTTCCTGGTTGGCGTGTCCTAAGGTCTCGTCCACCTCTTCGTCTGACAGAGCCTCTGCCTCATGGCCCCTATCTTCGAAGTAGATGACGGGCAGGGCCTTATGTCGGAGGAAACTGATGGATTCGTTATATGCTATTCGTGATATCCACGTCCTCAGCGACGACCGCTCCGCATCATACTTCCCGATGTTCTGGAAGACCTTGATGAAGACATCCTGATACACCTCCTCAGCGTTCTCCTGCACAGGGATGAGTCGCATCACCTGCGCATAGACGTCACGACCATATTGGTCGAGCATCTGCTGCTGGGCTTTGGGGGTTTGTTTGCACAACCCCTCTATCAGGTGTGTCTCTGTTTCGGTCATGATTGTCTGTTTCTACTTAAATATACGCAGAAAACGAAAGAAACATTGCAAGAGATAGAAAAAAATTATCGTTTGATGTTTTTATCCTTGTATTTTCGAATGAAAAAGCTACCAACGGCAAGGACGATGACGAGGAATGTGACGATAAATGCCCAGACGTTGGTGACACGCGAGGTGATAGTCACATCGTAGGGGTGGGGGATAAGCCGTTCGCCAGAGAACTTGTAGCGAACCACATTGCCTTCTACCACACCTTTGCCAGCGTCTATCACCTTGCCAGGCATCACATATTCCAGCATGGGTTTCATCGTGACAAGATTTTCATAATTCTCGTACTTTATTTCAAGCAGGCGTTCCCATCTGGTGCTGTCGCTAAACAGCGGGGTATAGGCATCAGACTGATAGAAGTCCTTGAAGATGTTGCTGACCTGGCTGATATTGCCGAACAGATTGAGGTCACGCACGGCAGGCGACATGACAACGGAATCCTTTAAGGCCCAAAACTGCTCCTTGCTGACAGGGGGATTCTTCACCTCGTCATAGTTTTGCCAGACATGAGCATAAATATTGGATATGGTGCAGGCACAGAACCACTGACTGATTCTCGCTTCGATATCGTCTAGCATCTCTTTCTGTTCTGCGCCAGTAAGCCCTGCAGTAAGGTTAGGCTCACCCGTAAACCAATAGGATGCGGAGTCGGCACTGACAAAACGGTCTAAGGGAATAGGGAATATCTGTTTGATTTCCGTGCTGGCAAGCGTCTCCTTATAGGTGTAGTCCGTATAGAACCACTTGAAGTGCTTGTTGAGCGATGCTGTCGCTTTGAATAGATGACGGACAGCTTGGGTGAGTGAGTCGCTCATCTCGTTGACATTCTGGTAATGACGCTTGAGATGCATCAGGATCTTTTCGGGTACATTCTGGTCAGAAAAAACATTCTGCAGACTGTCCCACTGCTGCTGTGTCATAGGGCAAGCATGCTGAATCGTCTTCTTGGAATGGGTGGAACGACATCTCACGACTGCAGGTACCATCTTCATTGATGATGGTGAGCATGCGCTCGTCACGATTACTGCATGAGGTCATCAGCAGCACTAAGGCTGCAAGGATGATAAAGAATCTATTGGTTTTCATAAATCTTCTGTTTTAATTGTTGATAAATATGAGGTTGAGCCTTTCGCCTTTCCACATAGCACATCAGGATTTCCCGGGGTGTTCCTTCTGTGCAGTATGAGGGATTGGGTGTAGGCTGAGTTTTCTCCACCTTATTATTATATGCTGTCTCTATCTTAGCTGTTGGCTCTGTTTGTAGCCAGAAGAAGAGACCTACAAGATAGATAGCCGCTGTCGAGAGTACAACACGCAGGGCGATGAGAAAAGCTGATGGCTTATAACTGCGCTGCTTGATGATGGCATCGTATTCTGCTTCGCCAATCGCTAGCTCACCTAGCATCAGACGGACAGCCTGCCACTCTTCTGGCATCTCCTGACGTTGGGATAGTTCCAAAGCCAGTATTTGCTCCTCTGCTGGCGAAGTCTCGCCATTGAGATACTTGTCTATCAGTTGCTGTATATCGTTGTTTGTCATTGCTTCATCCTCCTTGTTAGTTCTGTAAATACTTTCTTTCGTGCTGCTGAGACCATCGCGATGACAGAAGGTTTGGGAATGCCTGTCTGCTCAGAGACTTCCTCTACTGAGAGGCTTTCTATCTGTCGCATCTCGAAGAGTTGGCGTTCTCGAGGCTTCAGCAGGTCGAGTGCCTCAGAGAGCATCCGTTGTGTGTCCTTAGCCTCTAACTGTTCTTGTGGGGAGCTATTGGATTCCTGTTGTTTGACTGCTTGGTGGTCTATATTGACAACGTCCGTTTGTCGCTGCTGTTTTCGATATATGCTGACGCAACAGTTCTTGGCCACCTTGACAGCCAGTGCCTCCACATTGCGTTCCACATCGATATGCTCACAGTAGCGCCAGAGCTGTACCATCGTCTCCTGTGTTGCATCTTCGGCATCCTCTTTGTTGCCGAAGAAGTCGAGCCCGACTTTCAGTACTCTCTGGCGCAACTGCGCAGCAATATGTTCGAATTCTGGACGTGTCATACAACTATAATACGCAGAAGACTTCGAAACATTAAGTTGGAATTCTTATTTTTTTCTATTACTTCAGTTTCTCCTTTAATCTTTGTACATCGTAGTCGAAGTTATAGAAGTTGCTGATGCGGAGGTCGTCGCGAACGCGATAGCCTTCGGGGGTGATGGTTTCGTAGTGGGGAATGCCATTGAAACCAAAGAGTTCCTGCAGACGGGCGTAGTCCTGATAGGTGAGACAAACGGTCTCTTCGTCAGCCAGCCACTCAGCGACATATTTCTTATAGGCATCGCTACCCTCTGTGGTGCGTTCGCCAGCAATGAAGATGAGTTTGATGTCATTGCGCTTGGCAATCTCAGCACGTTTCTGTTTGCTGCTCTGAATAGCCGAACGACAGGGGCCGCAGCCCATACCCCAGAAGTCTATCATCAGGAACTTACCAGGATACTTGGCAGTAAGCTTGTGGATGAGCTCTGCCATCGGAGCGTTGGGCAATGGTGTCGCGACATCTTTCTGCGCCATCTTATAGGCATAGTATTGCTCGGCTTTCTGGTGGATATAGGGATTGGTGAATGTCGCGAGGTAAGGCGGATACATCTTGCTGAGTATGGGGAGTTCTTCCACTCCTTGTTTGCGTTCTTCTTCTGTCATCGTGGTATCAGCAAGGATGTTGGGGATGTCATTCTCATTGTTTCGCCAAGTGTTGAAGTCGCTGACCATATCCTTATACTTACATATCTGCGCCATCAGATTGTCAATCTTTGTCCCCATCAGGTCGCGCAGTCCGGCATAGCCGTTGTTAAGTCCCTTCAAGGCATTCGCCACCGTATTTTCATAGCTGCCATCCTCGTCGACAATATCTTCAAGTTGACGTTTGCGCACAGGCTTGGCGAACTGGATGCGGTTGACCAGCATGGGAAAGTCGCAACTGGCGAACATCAAGGGATTATTGAAGTCTACATGATGCAACGCCGTATAGCTCTTCTCATCGCGAACTCCATTCCACTCCACGCTATCGGTTATCGTCCTGTAGTACCTGCCATCGCGCAGTTCCTGCTTTGCCAGGTCGGACTCACGATACATAAAGTAATCCATTACTGCATAGGCATAGCACGTTTGCGCATCGGCCTGCGCCAACTGCATCTCCATGGGTGAATACTGCTTGCGACGATTCTCATCCTGCAAGCAGTCCGTCAGGTTCTTCCATACCTCGTCGGCTTTTTTGTTGGCCTCAGCGAGGGTGCCCTTGAAGAAATGAAGCGGCCTTGTGATATTATCAAACAAGTCATAGTCACGGAGCCAATGCTGGACATCACGACTGCTACCATTATTATAGATACATTGATATTCCCCGTTAACATCTTTACGGACTGTGATGTCGATGGTCTCACCAGGACGGGCAAAGAACGGAATCATGTGGAAGCCATTCTTCGAGTTGTTGGAATGGAAATTCTGCTTAACGGGATAGCTGGCCTTGAACTTCTTGCAGAACGTACCGTCAGGAGCAATCTCAAGCACAAAGGTCGAGGCGTCCTTGTTGAAGACATCCTCGAAGTAACACTCCATGGACGTATAGCCGAACTGCTCGGCATCGTAGCCCTCGATGCGTCCTTTAATCGTGATGGTATCAGTCTTAAACCAGTCTGCAGGAACTGTCCATGAGGTCGAGAGGGTCAAGTCTTCTACCCTATTGATATCGTCTGTCTTCACATCACGTCCTAAGAGGAAGCGGTCGATGAAAGCAAGGACCTCAGGGTATTGCGTCTCGGGCAAGCGACAATGACCATGCTTACCAACAATACTCCACCCCATGCGGTCACCAATGCCAAAGTGTTCCCACACCTTCTTAGCAGCCTCAGCAGAATACAACATCGAGCCATCGGCCAACCATTCGTAATCAGGATTGCCTAACAGCAGGAGGGCACGTGGACAAACCATCGCACAGAGTTCATGCTGGTCGTAAGGCAGACGATAGACACTGTCACCGTGGAAGTTCTCCTTCTGACTCTCCAGAAACCAATGGTAGTCCGTCTTATCAATGTCCTCCAGATTCTTACCTGCCAGTGTGAATTCGTGCGATTTACGCCAAGCGGCAGCACCTCCACCACCAGGTTCCTGAGCAATCGTCAGTGCGATGCGTTCGTCGAAGGCACCACAATATAGCGCCATCTTGCCCGCATACGAGCAACCTGTCACACCAATATGTTTCGTGTCAATCTTCGTAACCTTAGGACCTAACTGCTGCAGTCCATCAATCAGTCTGCTCATACCCCATGCCCACATGCTATAGGCACCATTCTCCTTGAGATTGGGATACAGACGATCGAAGTTATGCTCACCACGATCATGATGCTTGCCAAACTGTTTGTAATCATTGACCTGTGCCGAGACGAAAGTAGCAGTGGCGATAGGTCGGTCATCGAAGAGCTGACGGGGTAACGCAATCATGTCAGTACCAATCATCAGCGCATAGGGAGCCTGACCTGTCTTCGGATAACGGATATGAGACTTCAGCGTCAGCACCTCCTGGCCAACGGTAACGTCAACGACAAGTGTATCACCCTCCATACGGGCTTTCACCTGACTGGCTTTCACAGCAGGTTTGGTACCAATACCATAGTGCTGAATCATGTGTCCAATATCACTACGACGCTTCGACCAGTCCTTAAATTTATTCACACCCTCCAGGGCATTAGGCAGTTCACGAATGATGGGCAACTGGTCTGCTGCAGGCATAGTGGGTGCAGCAAATTTGCTACCAGTATTCTCTACGTCATAGACAAAAGGAACCTTACTCTTTTGGGCTGACACTGTGGACATTGCCAATAGCGCCAGCATCGTCAAGATCGTCTTTTTCATAGTTGTGTGTTGTTTTGAAGATTTGAATATGTGTTGATAATAAGTTAGTTAGAAGTTATAGATGGGAGGTTAGTCTGTAACCTCCACATCTGAGAAGTAGTGGTCACGCAAGGGCTTGGTAATCTTCTCACCCTTCAGCGTGATGTCTTGTTCCAAACGAATGTCAGCAGACGAAGCACCCACCTTGACAGCATAGGTACCAGGCTGTACGTTCCATTGGCGTTGACCCTCATGAGAGTAGTAGCCAAACTGGTCGGTATAGAGTTTCATCTCTACCCGTTTGGTCTGTCCGGGTTCCAGTTCCACTCGGGCAAAGCCCTGCAACTGAATAGGTTTCAGCGGTTGGTCGTCAGCAGTAGGCGACAGATACACCTGTGCTATCTCCGTAGCAGCCACCTTACCCGTGTTCTTCACCTCGAACTGCACCTTGATATAATCAGTGCTGACACGTGCCGACTGGTCCATCAACAGATGCTTATATTCGAAGGTGGTATAGGTCAGACCATAGCCGAAAGGCCACTGGATTTGACTATTCGACAATTTACTATTTGCATAATTATAGCAAACTGGCTCATAGATTTCTTCCTTAGGATAGCAAACGGAGAGCTTGGCAGAAGGAGAGACGATACCATAGAGGATGTCTGCCACAGCATTACCACCCTCTTCACCAGGATACCAGGCCTGAATGACAGCAGCACAACGCTCGGCAAGGTCGCCAATGACCTGTGCGCGTCCACCAAACAGTACCAGCACGACGGGTTTACCTGTAGCCAAGAGAGCCTCGACATACTCCTGCTGCTTTCCTGGCAGTCGCAGGCCCTGACGATCGCGGTTCTCACCACACAGCATCACGTTCTCACCCATAGCAGCAATGATGACGTCAGCAGAATCAGCCATCGCCAGTGCTTCTTCCTTATTGGCAGTCTCCTCTGATTTTACCTTACGATGCAACAGCGGATACTCCCACGAGCGCTTATCACCCACATGCGAGAACTTCGTCTCTATCTCTTCCGTCCAGTCGCAACCACGCGAATAAACGATGTCGATGCTGTCGGGCTTATGGTTCTGCAAACCCTCCAACAGTGTAATGACATGCGGATGGTCGAGGTCCTCCTCCATCTTCTTCCAGAAGAAGGTCATCGATGGGAACGAATAGTCACCACACATCGCCCACATTGAATTAGCATTAGGACCAGTGACAAGAATCTTCTGAGATGAGGGATTAGAGGTGAGAGGCAAGAGATTAGAATCATTCTGCAACAGCACCACAGATTGGGTAGCGATATCGTAGGCCGTCTTGCGCTCCTCCGGGGTGTCAAGGACGATTTTCTCCTTACTATATAAATAAGGTGTCTCGTCGAACAGACCCGCACGGAACTTATAGCGCAGCACGTCTTTCACAGCGCGCTCGAAAGCCTGTGGTGCCACAAGACCAGAGTCGAGTGCCTCCTGCAAGTACTGATAGTTAGCGCCAAAGGGGAAGTCAACATCGTTACCGCCATTGATGGCAGCAGCGGCCTTCTGCATAGTGTCCCAACCCTTCTCCCCACCAGGGAAGCCCTCGGGTGCTGGAAGCTGGTCGATAGCAGTGTAATCGCTGACCACCATACCATCGAAACCAAGGTAGCCACGAAGGATATCATTCAGAATGGTACTGTCAGCCACACAGGTCTGTTTATTACCCTTCATGGCATGATAACCAGGCATGACAGCCAGACTGCCTGCCACACGAATCATCGTCTCGTGAGGCAGCAGGATTTCCTCCATCAGTTCCTTCTCATCGGCATCGCCACCACCGCCATAGCCAAGATAGTGCTTCGAGCAGGCACCAACACCTTTTCGCAGATCACCCTCCTGTAAGCCTTTGACAAAGGCAGTACCCATCACTGCTGACAGGTAACCATCCTCACCATACGACTCTTCCAAGCGGTTGAATGACGGATTACGACACACGTCGACCATCGGCGACAGCGACAGGATGCCACCCATCTTACGCATCTGGGTAGCCGTCTGACGCGTCTTCAACTCTGCCAGTTCAGGATTAAATGAACATGCCTGACCAATCTGTTGGGGATAGATGGTAGAACCTTGTGTGTTAACACCCGACAGCACCTCCTCATGGAACAAGGCAGGAATGCCGTTGGGGGTTTTCTCCATCAGCCACTGCTGCACAGCAGCCACCATGTCGCGTACCACATTCGGGTCGCGTGGTTTCTGGAAGGCATACTGCGAGAAGTGGCCAATACCAAAGGGTATCAGTTCACGACATTTTACGGTATCCAACTGGCCCTGGTCATTGAAGAGTTCTTCCATATACATACTCTTCAACTGGGCAATACGCTCCTCTTGCGGCATCTTCTGATACAGCGCGTCAACTTGCTGCTCGACATCTAAATCAGGAGCCGACTGACAGCCTGCCAATAGTGCGGTCATGCACATCATAATAAATCCTCTCATTTATTTGTCAAATAAAGCATTCTTCTCAATAGTCCAATCCTTGCGCTTCGACAGTTTGCAGTCGTTGCCACGGAACATCTTAGCAGCCTGCTGGTCACCCTTCAACTGCCACTGCAGCCAAGCCAGTGCCACCACGCTGAACTCACCACCATGAGGCTGGCGATAGGTACCACCATGACCTACAGGGAAGTTGCAAGCACAAGCGGGCACGTGGTCAATGAGGTGGAAGTCATCCATACCGTTCTCATAGGCGATATCGGTCGTACCACCCAACAGATACATAATAGGCGTATGGATATCCTTCAGTTTCTCCTTTGGAGGCATAGGCATACCACCTACAGCCTGAGCAGCATTGGAACGCTTGAAGAGTCCACTATTACAAATCATCAGGGCTGTTACGCGAGGGTCAGCACAGTTGAACAGCGTCTGCAGACCACCACACGACATACCCGACAAGCAGATGTGCTTGGTGTCTATCTTATTATAATAAGGTGAATTCTTGTCCTGATTCTGAGCAAACACCCAGTCGATGCTCTCTATCTGCTGCTGGGTGGTGGACATCGGACCACGATATGGCTCTTCCTCCATGGGGATATAACCTGTTGCCACCACGATGAAGCCATAGCTGGCAATCTCGTTCAGGAACTTAAAGTGTTCCCAAGGAGAGTTGGTGCAGGCACCATTACCCCATACGAGCACGGGCAACGGGTTCTTCTTACCAAACTTCGACAAGTCCTGTGGAACAAAGACGGTATGAGCCTGCAGACCAGGCACCTCCGTCATAATGGCCTTGTACGGACCCTGACCACCATCTTCCACAATCTTTGACTTCAACGCGTCACCCTGTGCCATAGCTACTACAGCCATGCACAGCATACATACTGAAAAAAGAATCTTCTTCATATTGTGTTTTTAAATGAAATAAGTGATTGGTTACTTGTTCTGAATTTCATGATGTTATTGTTGTTTTTCTATTATTCGTTGCCTTGGAAGCCTCCACCGAAGCCACCGCCTCCGCCGAAGCCACGTCCGCCACCAAAGCCGCCTCCGAAGTTAGGCATCTGAGGAGCAGGCTCCTTGCCGATGGCTGTCAAGAGCTTGAACAATGCTCTACGACGCTGGCTCCATGTGGGATAGTCGTCAGCACGCAGTGTGCGAACTCTGAAACCTGGCATCTGGGGCATACCCTGTCCCTGCATGAATTCAAGGTTGCTGGTCGTCAGGATGCATGGCTTGGTATTGCCATCAGCCAACAGACGATCGACGATGGCAGCAGCGCCACCCACCTTGAACCAACTCTCCATCGTGTCACCTGCGCCAGGAACCAGTTGTATCATCACAGGCATCATCATGCCCCCCTGCTGGGGCATAGCCGAGGTGTACCACGCCTCACCACGATCCAACTCGTAGGCTATACGTCCATGAGGAATGTCGCCCTGCGAGGCAAAGTTAAACGGAGAAGCGGGATTGTCGCAGATGCTGAACTTAAAGCCCTGGTCTGGCGAGAGATACATATTGTTGGGGTCTGCCACCAGTGTTCCGTCCACGACGAAGCAGTACTTAAAGGTCTCGAAGAGGAAGTCCGTCAGCGTTGTTGTCCACACACCATCAGAGTCACGCTCCATAGCGAAATTCTCTGGAGCTATCTCACAGGCTAACTCCACCTTCTGGGCCTCTGGGGCCTTGAAGCGGAAGATGATACCCTGTTCGGTATATTCTGGCGAGATGATAGGTTTGGGGAACAGACGAGCCATCACACCAGGAGTGAACTGCTGTTCCTTGCCTGTCTTGGCAGGAGCAGGCTGTCCGTTCTTCATAGCGTTCTCAGCAGCCTTCTTGTTGAAGAGCAAGGGCAGGGTCTTGCCTAGGAAATACTTGGCATTCATCCATGTATGTCCGAACTTATCGTTGGTAAACTCCTTGACAGTCTTGATACCCTTCTTGTCGAGGAACTCCATATAGTCACGGGCATTGCCATAGAGGAAGTCGTCAGTACCCACACCCAACCAGAACAGGCGTATCTTCTTGTTGGTGTCCTCAGCCTGGTCATAGACATTGGGGATGTCTGTCGATGTGAATGAGCTATAAGAGCACAGGTATGAGAACTTGTCGAGGTTCGTCAGACCATTGAACAGTGCCTGATTGCCACCACGCGAGAAGCCACCAATGGCACGATGCTCACGATCAGCCTTGGTACGATAGTTCTGTTCGATATACGGCATCAGGTCGTTGAGCAAGTCCTGACTGAAGGGGTCGCCACCAAAGCGCATCTGGGCTGCGATAGCCTCAGAGCCTTCCTTCGTGGTAGCGCCAGGAACGGTGGTGGGGGCATCCTGCTTCTTCAGCTTCATGGGGTTACCATAGGGCATCACCACAATCATCTCCTTAGCCTGACCAGCAGCCAGCAGGTTGTCCATGATATAGTTCACACGACCAACCTTGTAATATACCTCCTCCGTATCGGTGGTACCGCTGATGAGGTAGAATACAGGATAGCGCTTCTGATAGTCCATCATGTAGCCGGGTGGCAGATAGACGACAGCATGGTTCGTGGCACCAATGGCCTTCGAGTAGTAGTTGATATACTCTACCCTACCATGCGACACGTTGGTAATCTCGTGAACCAAGGCTCCTTCACCTGCTGGGGCAGGAATCTCCAACAGGCTGTTCTTAAAGCCTTCGTTGGGGAAATACTGTGGATTCTCTGGATCCATCACGCTGACACCATCGACGATGAAGCAGTAGGGATACATGTCTGGAGCAGCAGGACCGAGGGTTACAGTCCACAGTCCATCGGCACCACGCGTCATGTCCTTACGACCTGCAAACTGCACGTCGACCTGTACATTCTTGGCCTTCTCGTTCTTGTACTGGAAGGTTACTGTCCCGTCAGCATTCGGGCGGGGCTGTGCCACCATTGCCATTGGCAACAGGACTAAAAGGGAAAACAAGGTCCGTTTTTTCATAGTCATATCCTTTGTTTTGTGTGTTTATTGTGTTGTTAGTTGTTACTTATTCTCGTCAACCAGGAAGTCACCCATGTCTGAGGCTTCAACATCCTTGTCGTCCAGCTTGAAGCGCATGAAGTGAGGCTTCTCTGTGGTACAGGGCTCCCAACCCAGTTTCACGCTTTCGTTTTGGTTTTCATTTGCGTTGCCATTGGGATTGCTGTACTTGGCAAAGTTGGTCCAGGCTGTCAGCATCTTCTCTGACAGGTCCCAGTCGCCCTGTGTCCAGGGACGCCAGCAGTGCTTCAGTGACTTGAAGACAAACCACAGGTCGCTGGAGTGGAAGGCTCCCTTCAGACGACTGGTGATAGCGGGGTGCTTACCGTCATCAGGCAACTTACGACAGAACTCATAGGCCCAAGCCTGGGCGCCCTGGCTCTGGCGCACCTTACAGAACTCGGCAATGCCAGGACCCATCGAACCCATGTCGTTCAGCGTGTAGCCAATCATATAGGGCACATCAGCAATGGTTCCCTCACGAGTAGCAGCATCGAAGCTCTTCAGCGACACATAGCCATCGACGATGGGGCGCTGCATAACAAACACATCGCTCTTGTTCACCATGTTGTACAGCTGCGGAATGGTATAGAGCAGTTCCGTAGAAGCAGCACGCAAGGCCTTCAGGTCTGTCAGTCCTGCCCAGTCCATCACCATCTTCGTCTCTGCCTCACTCTCAGCAAGTGTGGGGTTGTAGGTGAAGAACTTGTTCATTGGGGTAGCGGGCTTAGCCTCCTCGCCATCTTTGGCAGGAATGTTGATGCCACCACCACTCATGATGACTGCCTTGTGGAACAGGCCACGAGCCAACGGACTCTCACAAAGGGTACGGACGCTACCTGCGCCAGCACTCTGTCCGAAGATGGTCACGTTGTTGGGGTCGCCACCAAACTGGGAGATGTTCTCCTTGACCCACTTCAATGACTGTATCTGGTCAAGGATACCATAGTTACCACTGACGTGATGGGGGCTCTCTGCAGAGAGTTCCGGATAGGTCATGAAACCAAAGATGCCCAGACGATAGTTGATGGTAACGAGGACGACATCCTTCGATGCCCACTCTTGTCCGTCGAACTCAGGTTCTGAGCCCCAGCCCTCACGATAGCCTCCGCCATGAATCCATAGGGCTACAGGCAGTTTCTTATCCGCTTGTCCTGGAGCCTTGGTCCAAACATTCAGATACAGGCAGTCCTCACTATAGGGTGATTCATCGCCATAGCCCCACTCCGAGGTATAGAAACCAGGATAGTGGACGCTCTGGAAGCCAGGATGGCCGAACTTGTCGCACACCTTGACGCTGTCCCAAGCCTCAACAGGCTGTGGCGCACGCCAACGCAGGTCGCCAATAGGTGCAGCAGCATAGGGAATGCCCTTGAAGACATACACACCAGCATTCTCTGACCGACGGTCAGAGTGTGGCGTTGCGAATTCTGCTCGCACACCTTGAATTTGGCCACCCTCAATGGTCAATACGGGACTCAGCGCTTCCTCTTCATCGCAAGCGCAACCCATCAGCAATGCCATCAACGGCATCAGTAGAAACAGTTTTTTCATTTCACTCTAATATCTAATTGGTTAGTTAGTATGGTTTAACACTGCAAAGGTACAAAAAATCCGCGACACTGACCTTACCTCATGTGTCGCGGACTTTGCGCTATGTAACAAATGTTACAAATCCGCGAGGCACACCATAATAGGAGGCCTCGCGGAAGAATATAGATAATACTTGTGTTACTCGTCGAACCAGTTATATTCGCGTTAAAGGATTTCACCAGAATCCTCTAACTCGTTAGTAGAGTCTACTGACATTGTACTAGTCATCAACAACTGATTGGTTTTAATCTCAACAACCTCTGCCTCGGGAATGATATATTGCTTTTTCATATGTCTTGTCTTTTTTAAGTTTAAACATGAATTATCATTAATTGAACATGAATTTCTCATCAATTATTTAATGATAACTTTCTTACCATTCACAATATATAGTCCCTTAGTAGGCTGAGCGACACGCTGACCAGCAAGGTTGAAATACTGATTGTCTGCCTTTGCATTCTGCTGAATAGCCTCAATAGCGGTTGTTTCTTCGTCGAAGCCGATAAAGTCACGGGCGGCAGGCGGTGTAGCAATATTAAGATAAGCCTTACCCGCAGGAATCTTTACACCACCCTTAACTCTCACAAAGCCCACTACACCACTCTTCTTACCAAGAGCAAATATATGGGTACCATCACCTTCAGTAGTACCATCAGAAACCTGCAGTTCGTTTATAGAACCAAGTGCTGCAGCACTCTCAATAACAGGCACCTTATAATTATCTTCTGCTGCCTCAATGATAACACCAGCACCAGCAGGAACCTCTGTCACAGGAGTCAGGACAATATTACCTCCAGAATATTTGGCACCATAGGCGGTAACGCCACGCATCTTAACAGCCTTATTGGCACTAAACGTAGAATAGCCAGCATCACCGACTTCAACAAGCCTTCCCTCTACTGCAGGATAAATCGTGACATCCTTGACATATAAAGTTGCAACATAACTACCTGTTTGAATTGCCAAATCTGAAGTTCCAGGATAAGGCACACCAATACACATCAACTCGATAGTATTCCAAGCAGTAGTTACCGGAAATGAACTTGATACAGTATTGGGATGATGGCCAAAACTCCACGGAATATTGTTATCCTGAGTTCCTTTTACATTGAGGTGGATAATATAATCCTTACCATTTTCAGTGGCTGCTTGAGCTATATTATACTGATAGTCCCAAAAATTTGCTGCAGCCGCCTCCGTAGTAATTGTCAAGCCATTCTCTGCTGTATATGTTGGATCTGGAGCATCATCAGATTTCCAGTATATACTTTGGTCACCAGCAGACGTAAAATCTTTTGTGCCAATGGCATCCCCATAGGTATCCACACTCTCTAATTCAAAAACCTGCACTTTTGTGATGGTAAGCGTACCAACAAAAGCACCAGACTGAAGCAAAACATGTGCACCAGCAACCGTACCAGGCATGTCTTTCAACGTAACATCAACATCACTGTCCGTTGTTGTAAAAGCAAGTGATGTATTCCTACTAAAAATCTTACTAGGCTCATCCCAACCACCCAATACACAAGTTATGCTACCTGCCTCGAAACCTTTAATTCCAATACGCACAACATAATTGGCACCTTTTTTAATAGGGAATCCGTCACCAACAAAATACTGCAGATTCCAATTATTAACTGCAGCACCATTAACAACTTGTAGTGCACCGCTAACAAATCCAATACTTTTGCCAGTAGTAAAACCTTCATTAAACATAGAATAGGAACCGGGAGCCGTCCAATCTTTTTCATAGATTTTTTTACCAGGTTCATCAGCTTTTGCCACCCCCACTATACCAAATGCCATAGCCAGGGACAGCACAATTTTAGTAAAATTTCTCATAAATGATTATAAATTAGTTAGTTAATATAGATAAAGATTATAAATTGTCTGCGACTTAGGGAGTTAGCATAGGGATTCTGCACACTCTGGCTGCAAAGATAGACAAATGGTTTGATATAAACGACAAAAATAGTAGGAATTTTTTGATAACAGGTGAAGATTTACTGAATTTCGGACAAAATGGGGCGGAAAGACACGAGAAGTATTCTCGTTGGGTACGAGAAGTAAGCACGTGCCCCTCGAGAAGTAAGCACGTGACCCTCGAGAAGTAAGCGCAAGGGGCGCGAGCGATAAGCGCGTGACCTTCGAGCGATAAGCAAGAAGGCAACAAGAAATAAGCAAGAAAGCGATCAAAAAGCGGGAAATACGTAAAAGGTTCCACATTCCACCTTTGGAGTCTGGAACGCCGATGTACAAAGGGATTGAGACAGGTGGAACCTCGAAAAAGGTTCCACCGAGGTTCCACCCCACCCCCACCCAAATGTTAAAACGGGAAATTAGTATAGCAGAGTTTTGGGGGAAAAGCTTGCAAATCGCAAAAAAATTTAGTACCTTTGCACTTGGATAACAAAAAATCCATCAGAACCAATTTATTAACCAATTAAAAATTTAATTTTTCTATGTTTAATTCTTGTAATGAGAATGAGGCCAGACAGGTCTCAGGCGAAAATCTTTTGGGTATCGAACTGTTCTTGAACGAGCACTATGCGTTTCGTCGCAATGTGCTGAATGGCAAGGTGGAGTTTGCCAAGAAACTGGCTGACGGTAGCCAGACGGACTATCGAGTGCTGACACAACAGGCACTGAACAGCATCATGATTCACGCCAAGCGTGAGGATGTGTTTGAAGAGGGTGGCTCGAAGAGCGACATCCAGGAATTCGTGAACTCTGAAGAGGTCGATGTCTTCAACCCCATCCAGGACTATCTGAACAGTCTGCCACAATGGGACGGACAGAACCACGTAGCACGACTCTTCTCACGTCTGCCAGGTATCACCACAGAGCAGACGGGATTCTTGGCTATCTGGCTACGCTCAATGGTAGCCCACTGGCTACAGATGGACACCCTTCACGGAAACGAATGTGTGCCTGTGCTGATTGGCGCCCAAGGTTGTGGTAAGACCACCTTCTTGCGACGAGTGCTCCCCCTGCATCTGCGCGAGTACTATCTGGACCACCTGAACCTGTCGAACAAGTTCGACAAGGAGATGGCGCTAACGAACAACCTGCTAGTGAACATCGACGAATTTGACGCCATTCCTGTCCGCCAACACCCATCGCTGAAGCAGGCACTATCGAAGAACAAGGTGAACGGACGCCCCATCTTTGGTGCCTCGCAGGAAGATCGCGCTCGCTATGCGTCGTTCGTAGCTACCACCAACAATCCTCATCCACTGACGGATGTTACGGGCTCGCGTCGCTTTATCTGCTTGACCATTCCTGAAGGATTGTTTATTGACAACACGGGCGACATCGACTACGACCAACTCTATGCGCAGGTGCTCTACGAACTGCGTGAGCAGAAGGCGCCCTACTGGTTCAACAACGACGAGGTGGCTCGCATCCAACAACTCAATCAGGACTATATGGAGAAGAAGGATATGGCTGAACTCGTAGAGGCCTGCTTCCGTAAGCCCCATGCTGGTGAGAACGTGAAAGCGATAAATGGTAGCGAGATGCTGAAAATCATCAAGAGCAAGTACACATCGGTGGTCATCAACCACAGCGCTAAGTGTCAGCTCAGCAGTGCTTTGAAGGATCTTGGTTACGACACCAAGGATTGTCATCATGTCACGCACTACTACGCCATTCCATTGAAGGCTGCCTAAAGAATGTCAAGGTGGAATCTGGGGGGAACCTAGGTGGAACCTCAAAAAAGGTTCCACCTCTTCCAATCCCTTTGTAGATCGGCATTTCAGCCCTCAAGGGTGGAATGTGGGACCTTTTCCGATTTTCTTGAAAATCGATTAGAGAAACGTCGTTTCTCTGATAGTAAAACGTCGAGTTACTGATAGCAACTCGACGAGTTGCTGCGAGCAAGAAGGCTTCTCTCTGATAGCAATAAGGCTTCTCACTGATAGCGAGAAGCCTTATTGCTAAATTGTTTTTTTGTTGTTTACTTCATCATCTTCTTGGTGCCCTCGGCAGTCTTGATGATGTTCAGACCCTTCTGAGGAGCGCTGAGCTCTACACCATTCATGTTGTAAATCTTAGCAGCACCAGTCTTGGCAGCAGCTTTGATGGCCTCGATGCCAGAGGGGTTCATCTTTGGACTGAAGACGACAACATTGGTTCCGTTAGTGTAGATAGTACTTACATACTTGTCGTTATAGCAGTCAGCATCATTGAAGCTCTGATTCATTGTCTGCTCTGACTTCAACTCTCCATTGGCTGTCTTAAAGACATAAGTCGCTTTATCAGTTGAAGCATGAATCTCTTCGCCAGTTACAATCATGCAGGTAGCCTGAGACTCTTCATCATTGGCTTTAGCCCAGTTAACAGAGCAGTCAGACATCTTGATAGAAGCCACGAACGAAGAGTTAACTTCCTTTGTTACAGTGTTGTCCAAGGGGAAGTTACCATAGAAGGTACCACCCAAAATGCAGTTGTCACCAGCAATGGTGGCATCAACAAGGTTGTACGAAGTAGAAATTTTGTCATGAGGGGCTGCATGGAAAATGATAGCATTTGATGGGGCATTTACAGCAGCCAGAACAAGTGCATGCTCATTGTTGCTATTCTCCTTCATCTCGAATTGGAAAGACTGTGGGCCTGCATTCGTTGAATTCAGCGTCACATTTCCCCAACCGATGAAAGCAACACGCGGAACACCTCCATAAACAACAAAATCGAATGCATCGGGACCACACTGGAGGCCATCGTCCAACAGGTCAGCATCGGTCGTTGCATAAACATTAGCAAGGCCTTTTTGCCCAGACAGGTCAGAAGCGCTTACATAGAACAGTCCAGCACCGATGATATCTCCGACATAACATGTTTCGAAGGTATCAAAATCCAGATAAGTAACATAGCGGCCTTCCCATCCCAGAGTGCTAACAGAGCCTTGATAGAAGCAAGATACATAGAGGATACCATTGTCATACACCAACTTGTTGGGTCTTATAAATGCTTCTCCTATATAAGTACCTTCAGGACCTGCAGGTTCTATCGTTGTCAGGTTTTCCACAACGCCTCCAGCAGAAATCTTGATGAGGAAAGCAGACTGACCGGCTACAACAATATCTCCCCACTCTTCTTTTGTTGGATTTACAATCTCATAGTGCTTGCCATCAGTTCCTGTAGCAATAACTTTTTCGTCAGAAGAACTACCTGCTACATATAATGTACCATCGGCATCAGCAGTCATTGCGTAAATCTTACATTTGCCAGCGAGGGTAACAACCCACTTGGCATTGCCGTCCTTGTCGAACTTCAAAATGCAAGAAGAAGTCAGACCCTCAGGGTCAGCAACAGTAATATCACCTACTGTAAATGCCTGATTGTAAGTAGAACTGGTATAGACAGAGCCGTCGCCAGCAACAGCGGTGTGTACACCCGCAAGGTCGTCGGCATTAGCCACAGGGGCGAAACTTTTCTGCCAACCCTCGTTCTGGGCGGACACAGACACAGTAGCTAAGAAAGCTACTAACACTAGTAAAATCTTTTTCATAAGCGTTTGTTTTTAAAGGATTAATAATATGTTTATTGTTTCAAGTTGCACGTAATTCGGAATTTGGAATTCGTAATTCATTCCCCCCATCGTTCTATTTCTGGGTTCGACTCCACAGCCTCGGTGGGGAAGCGCATGGTGTACTTGTTGGGCGCCAGTGTGTAAGTCTGACCTGTCCAAGTACGTGTCAAGGCAGGACGAGTGGTGCGACGCAGGTCGTACCAGCGATGACCCTCAAAGGCCAACTCACGAGCTCGTTCGTCGATGATTTCCTGCAACAACTCATCCTTCGTCATCGTGCTGACCAGCGTCTGTTCCGTAGTCAGTGCCGATGCATTCAGGCGCTTCTGCCATAGGGGCGTCAGGTAGTTGCTGACGGCACCTGTCAAGTCACCCAACTGACAAGCAGCCTCAGCAGCTGTCAGGTAAACCTCAGCAGCGCGGAACGAGCAATAGCCATCGCCCTTCAGCAGAGAATAGGTGGTGCTGGTTTCACGCTTGAAATACTTCGTCTTGCGCTGGTCGCCAGTACGATAAAGATTGATGAAGTCTGGCGCAGGCAGATTGATGACTGTCGAGAGGTTGGTGCTGAAATGCTCCAACGCTACAATGTTCTCTGCTGACTTATAGTTGTCAGGCAACAGACCACCACTGACATTCAGGTCTTCCAGTTCAGGATGCGCACTGATGACAGCCTTGGCTGCTGTCAGCGCCTCCTGCCAGCGACCCATATATAAATAGGTACGAGCGCGAAGAGCCTGAGCTGAAATGGTGTTGAAACGGTAGTTCTCGCCAGCCTCCCACTTGTCGATGTTCAGGCGCTTCTCTGCCTCACTGATGTCGCTGAGCACCTGCTGATAGACTGCCTCTACGCTGCTGCTCAGCGGAATAGCGTTAACATCGGCCTCCAGCATCATAGGTACACCACGAGTGGTGGCAGGACTGCAGTGCGTATAAGGCTCAGCATAGAGGTTGACCAGCAGGAAATGGCAGTAGGAACGCATCATATAGGCCTCGCCCACCAGTTGACTGATGGTCTTTGCTGAAGCATCGCTGATCTCATTCTGGTGTTCGATGATATAGTTGGCGATATAGATGGCATGATAGTAACTACGCCACGAGAAGTACGACGTGGTGGGCGACGGATTCTCGTCTTTCCAGAGCCACAGGTCCAGATAGGCGTCAAGGTCGCTGCTCGAGGTCTGTCCGCTGAGTTTCAACTCGTCCGTACGAACAGTCGTCATGTAACGGTCATTGGGGAAGTACTTATACTCGTAACTCAGCATGTTGCGATACTCCTCACCTGTAGAGGCGATGACCTTTCCCGTAGGCGTAATGTCCAGGAAGTTGTCGCAGCTGGTCAGAACTGCAATAAGGTTGCCGCATAGGCAACTGATAACCAGAGAACGGAGGATATGTTTGGTATTCATAGGGTTTCTAGAAGTTAAGGTTCAGACCAAAGATAAAACTCTTAGTGATGGGCTGAGCAAAGGGATTGCCCATCGTCTCAGGATCGAGGTAGTTGTCATAGTTGCTGGCTATGACGAAGAGGTTACGAGCCTCGAAGGAAACAGAGGCTGACGAGATGCCAACACGCCTGGTCAGGTCCATAGGCAGGCGATAGCCCAGACGCATGCTCTGCAGACGCATATAACTGCACGACTTCACCCAAGTGTCGAGCATACTATACGTGTTGTACTCTGAGTAGTGGGTAAACTCACTGGCACGAGCAGTAGTGTTGACCATCAGTCCTGGCATATCGGTATTGGTGTTGGTAGATGTCCAACGGTTCAGGATATCGTGGTTGGTATTCAGGCCACGATCGTAGTAGGTGGGCGAGTAAGAAGGCTGTACGCGTACCTTCATACCGAGGTTGAAGATGACGTTGATGCCCAGCGACCAGTCCTTGTATTCCAGATTATTGATGAAACCACCAGAGCACTTCGGGTCTTCCGAACCCATGTAGGTATAGAGGTTGCGCTGTTCCTCAGCAGTCAGTGTGGAAGCACCGAACTTGTTCAGTTTGAAGAACTCCTTGGCCGTCTGCACACTGCCATCCTTGGCACGGAACAGGGGATAGCCCTCAGCATCGATACCTGCCGTCTCATAAGCAAAGATGGCACCAACGGGATAGCCCTCGCGACCAGGATAGGTGGCATTCTCAGCCACCGTCTCGTTGAGCACCTTGTTAGTATTGAAGCCTAGGTTCAGGTTGGTGGTCCAAGTGAAATCCTTGGTACTGATGTTATGCGTGGTGAGTGCGATTTCCCAACCCTTATTCTCCATCGAAGCCCAGTTCACAGTGGTATAGGCAAAGCCCGTCTCCAACGGCAACTTACGCGAACTGATAAGGTCGGTACTCTTACGATAGTAGTAGTCGACACTCAGTCGGATGCGGTTCTTGAAGAAGGCCAGATCGATACCCAGGTTCACATTCTTAGTCTTCTCCCACTTCAGGTCAGGATTCGGTGCCGTCTCCGTAGAGATGACAGTCTCTACGTTGCCAGGCAGGATGGTGGTACGCTGGAAGGTACCAATGAGGTAGGGCGACGTGTTCTTGTCGATATTACCCTGAATACCATACGAGGCACGCAGCGACAGTTCGTCGAACCACTTGACATCCTTCAGGAACTTCTCCTCCTTGGCACGCCACAGTCCACTGACGGAATAGAGGGGCAGGTAACGATATTTCTTGGCAACACCAAAGACGTCGCTGCCATCCCAACGAACGCTGGCTCCCAAGGTATATCTATATAATAAGGTGTAAGAACCTGTAGCAAACCACGACACATAGGCATTCTCCTGATGAGCCTCCTCGTGGAGCGGATACTGACGGGCAATATTCTCTGTGGGGAACAGCACAGGCTGAGTGGTCAGCGTGCGATCATCATAGCCGTAGGCTGTCGAGGTGAGGATATTGCTCTCCACATGACGGACCTCCGTACCAGCCATCAACTCCACGTCGTGGATGTTGTTGAAGCGCTGATTCCACTCCAGCATGGCCTTCCACGTCCACTGGCTGGCATGAGAATTGGTCTTCTTCGACATACCGCCCTCAGGAAGGATGGTCTTAGAGACACCATCGACCATATAGGTGGCATACTCCTTGGCCTTACGCATAGCATAGCTGTTCTGACCTGCATAGCGGTTGATTTCGTAGTTGTCGTACTGATAACCGAACTGCGACGTCAGCTTCAGGTGCTTGTTGAACTTCAACTGTGCATCGAAGATGGCCATAACGGAACGGTCGATGCGCTCCTTGGAGGTATTGCTACGCTCTTCGAAGATGTTGAAGTCGGGCACCTCATTCTCACGACCTTGCACATTGTGGTCGTAATTGTAGCCTCCCTCGCTGTTATAGGGTTCGAAATAAGGATTGGCACGACGTGAATAATAGACGGGATTGGTGAAACCACCTGTATCTGTCATGAAACTCTCCTGCTTACGCTGGTTGGCAAACATAGAGAAACCCAATGTCAAGAGTTTGTTGACCTTAAAGTCTGCCTTCAGTGTGGCATTATAGCGGTTGTTCTCCACACCCTTCACAGTACCTTGCTCATTGTAGTAGCCTGCCGAAGCATAGTAGTGGGCACGTTCGGAACCTCCACTGATGCTGGCATTATACTCCTGATTGAGGACGTTGCGGAACAGGATGTCGTTCCAATCGGTATTGATGGTGCGCAGATTATTGATGCGTTGCTGGGCAGTAGCAGAGAGAGCACCCCAACCACCAGACTTATAAGCATCAAACTCGCCCAATTCATCGAGGATATTGGCCACACCACCTTTATGTTCACGATAGGTATAGTTACTACGCAACAGGTCGAGTTCCAGACCCACCTTCTCATCGGCATTCAACAGGTTCAGACGATCGATATTGGCCTTGGGACTATACGTCAGTTTCGTAGAGAAGTTGACAATAGGGCGTCCCTCCTTACCCTTCTTCGTCGTGATGACGATGACACCATTGGCAGCACGAGCACCATAGATAGCGGTGGCTGCAGCATCCTTCAGGACAGTGATGTTGTCAATGTCCGAGGGGTTCAGACCTGCTATGCTGGTCTGGTAGATGTCGTCGATATCATTGAGGTTGTCGATGGCAGGAATATCGTTACCCTCCATGGGAATACCATCGAGCACCCACAGGGGTTCCTGCACACCATTGATAGAAGCAGTACCACGAATGCGTATCTTTACAGGAGCACCTGGGGCACCACTGGCTGACACGGCACTCAGACCTGCAATCTGACCTGCCAGCGCCTGGTCAACACTCTTTACGGCACCCACTGTCTCATCAGAAATGCTCAGTTGCGATACCGATGCTGTCAACTTACGACGGTCGATGTTCTGGTAACCCGTCACTACCACTTCGCTCAGACTCTTGGAGTCGGCAGGCAGTTGCACAGAATAGTCGCTGCTGGCTGTCAGGTTGATAACCCTACTCTCGTAGCCCACATAACTGACTGTCAACTTCTTCGTATCGGCAGGTACCTTCAGTGTGAAGCGTCCGTTGTAATCGGTGACAGTACCCTTGCCCACCTTGCCTTCGCCAATGCTGACGGTGGCTCCGATAAGTGGTTCGCCTTCCAGTTCACCATCCATGACAACACCAGTAACGACACGTTCCTGAGCCATCATAGTCAGTGCACTGACGAGTGCTATGGTTAATAAGAATATTTTCCTCATAGGCATTTAGTTTTGTTCGTTAGTTAGTTATTTTTGAAGCCCTAAGGCTGTCTGTATTCTCAGGATGACATCGTCGTAGTGCATCTGTGTGCTCAGGTCGCCAGAGGAGCGACGGCTCTTGAGCAATTGCAGGATGCGCATCAGTTCACCACGTTTCACACTCAGCGCATCGCTGGTACGACTGATTTGGGTATTGGTCATGCTGATAGTACGACTTTTACTGCTGGAGAGTTCATAGTCAGAGTCCATCATAAGGTCCTCGTCTGCCAGTTTCTTGTTCAGCTTGATACCCTCCTGTTCGGCAGCAGCAGTGATGAGGGCATCCACAAAGCTCTTCTGCAGGTTGCGCTCCATCACGTCCAACTTCTGTCCGTTAATGGTCTTGCGGAAGATGTGGTTGTGCAACATCTGCATCATGTCAACAGGTGTGAAGGCCTTGTCGCCATTCATCCACTCATTCTGGTACATACGAACCAGTCGTTCATTGGCGAGCAAGTCCCACAAGACATAGTTCTGCGTATTCTTCAGCAACATGGCAGGCTCTTGCTCATAGGTTCCCTTGGGGGTTTCCTGCAACACATAAATCTGCTTGGCCTCCTCGTTGCCAAAGAGCCACTCAGGGAAGCACAGCACCTCGTCGAGCAGGAACTGTACAGACTGGCGCTGGCGCTCCTTATCCACATGGATGAAGGCAGGTTTTACATTGACAACATCTTTCGTACCCTGTATCATCGGACGCTCCAGATAGATACCACCAATATTGGTCATCACATGGTAGAGATATCTGTGCCATTGTCCGATGACAGTCCTATAGAGACGGGCTGCTTCGTCATAACTCTGTTCGGGCTCATCGTTGCGCGACCAGTCCACAATATGGCGAGCCACCACCTTCAGGTTGTTGATGCCGTATTTCGAGGACTTCACAGGGTCGTCGCCCAAATCCTCAATCTGTGCCCTGGGGTCAATGGCATCACGCATGGTCTGCTGCTCACTGTATCGGTATTCCTTACCCTCGTAACTGGCCAGCAGTTTCGTGAGTTCCAATTTCTCGTCAGTGCCTGCAGGATACCAGCGATAACCCCAGTTAATGGCCATAAGGTCATACGGACCAATGGAGGGTGAGACATGTTTCACACCATCGCCAGGCTGTGCCACATAGTTATAACGGGCATAGTCCATGATGCTGGCAGAGGTTCCTCCCACACGTTCCATGAAAATCGGTGAGCGCAGTGAGTCAGTGGGATAGGCTGACGAGGCTATCATGTTATGGCGAAGTCCCAAGGAGTGGCCTGTCTCGTGACAGGCGACAAAACGAACAGCCTCGCCCAACATATCCTCAGGAATCTTCATGCTATGTGCCCTCGGATTGGTCGCTCCCGTCTGTACTACCGTCCATTCACCAATAAGCGACTGTACGTTGTGCCACCAGATGATATCGGCCTCAAGAATCTCGCCTGTTCGTGGGTCAAGGGTCGTGGGCCCCATAGCATTCCTGCGTTCCGAGGCAGCATAGGTCAGTACGGAGTATTTCAGGTCGTCACCCTCAATATCGAGGGAGTCGTCAGGTTCCAAAGCACGAATGGCATTCTTGAATCCAGCCAATTCGAAGGGGATATTCCAGTCCTCGATACCCTTGATGATATGAGGTCTCAGATGCTTGGGGGTGGCACGATCGATATAGAACGTGATAGGCTTCACAGGTTCTGTCAGTTCTCCACGCATGTAAGCAGCTGTATCTTTCGGCACCAGTCGCCAACGGTCTATGTAGTTGATATGCTTGACCTCCTGCTGCTCATCGCTGTATTCCAACGAAGGAGTAGAGAAGTAGCCCACACGCCAGTCTTCCTCGCGACGTTTCATCAAGTCATCAGGCAACAGCAAGAGATTGGTGTTTACCACTACCGTCACATTCACCTTCTCATGACCCTCGGTGACAGTAGTGGTCAGTTCCGACTTGGCCACCACAGTACGCTCATAAGCCTTGACGCTGATGATACGCGACAGGTCACTATTGGGACTGGTTCCAATATTCAACTCGTTGAAGACATCATTCAGCGTATTCTTCTTACCATTCAAGAGATCGCTCACGTTGATGATAACCGTCGAGGAATCTGGAGCCACTGCCTGAACTTTCAACGTGGCCAACACTGGGTCAATATAGTTGTCGGCCACCGACTGTGCGATGACTTCCTTAGGCTTCACAGTAGGCTTTACGCGTTGCTGGCGCATCACCACATTATTGCGCTTCTGGTCCCACTCAAAGCCAACCATCTGACTCTCGTAGTTTACACCTTTGTTGGCATTGGCCTCGTTCAGTTCCTCAGGAACCTGTAGCAACTTGTTATGGACCAGGAAGGAACGCCCCATCAGTTTGACGGGCAACTCCAACAGGATGCTGTCACCCTTCTGGATGACATTCATCACACCCTGCATCTCGACACTATCACGTCCTGTCAGTTTCTTGTACTCGCTTGGTTTCTCCTGAACTTCTTTCTTGGCTTTCTTCTTACCCCAGAAAGGAGACATGGCACTGGCTGTGGTAGCCAATGACAAAAAAAATAGTACGACCAGTATTATCTTCCGGCCGAGGTATCTGTTGATTTCTTTCATTTCGCTTGCAAATATACGAAATAAGTTTTAGATATTTGCAAGAAATGACTAAATAAGTAACTTATTTAGCCTTTTTGACCTTCTGAGGCGTTTTGGCAGATGTTTTGGGATGGGGTTTTTGCTGTGTTCGCTGCAATGTTTTCACCTGCGTCTTCTGCTGTGCCTTCAACTGGTCTTCCTTCATGTCTTTCCAGAAAGGATTAAGAGCAGGAGCACCATCGTTGGTTTCCAATTCCAAATCAGGAATCTCTATCTCGTCAGTAGGCAGGAAAGGCACCACAAAGGTATTGGCTTTCTGTACGAAGACAGTAGCCACGCCCTGTGCAATGATGCCCAACTCCTTGGCAGCACTCCACGACAGGTCAATGATTCTGCCTCGCACATAAGGGCCTCGATCAGTGACACGAACTATAACACTACGCCCATTGGCAGGGTTGTAAACCTTCAGCATGGTACCAAAAGGATAGCTCCTGTGTGCACACGTCAAACTATCAGGATGAAGCCGTTCACCACTGGCCGTTTTACGCCCATGAAAACTCTTGGCATAAAACGACGCCTTACCTCGCTGCAAGACTTGTCCTTGCAGCGAGGTAAAACAAATCGTCATCAGTGTCGCTATAAGCGCTATCTTGGTTTTAAACATTCAATATTATACTATTCCCTGAGCAAGCATAGCTTTAGCAACTTTCATAAAGCCTGCAACGTTGGCACCCTTGACATAATTGACATAGTTGCCTTCCTTGCCATACTTCACACACTGCTCATGGATGCCCGACATAATCTGATGCAGGCGCTTGTCAACCTCATCAGCTGTCCAAGCCATACGCATCGAGTTCTGTGTCATCTCCAGGCCACTGGTTGCCACACCACCGGCATTGACAGCCTTGCCAGGAGCAAACAACTGACCAGCAGCAATGAACTTATTGACAGCATCGGCTGTACATCCCATGTTCGATACTTCAGCAACACACAGGGGCTTGTTGGCCAGTATCAGGTCAGCATCGGCACCGTTCAATTCATTCTGCGTAGCACAGGGCAGATAGATATCGGCCTTCTGCTCCCAAGGTTTCTTGTTAGCAAAGAACTTCGAACCTGGGAACTCCTCTTCGTAAGGCTGACAGATATCATTGCCGCTAGCACGCAACTCCAGCAGGTACTCAATCTTCTCGTCGTCCAAGCCCTCCGGGTCATAGATATAGCCATCAGGACCACTGATAGTAATGACCTTGGCACCCAGTTCGGTGGCTTTCTTAGCAGCGCCCCACGCCACATTGCCGAAGCCTGACAATGCAACGGTCTTACCCTTGATATCCAAACCATGAGTTTCCATCATCTGATGGACAAAGTACAGAGCGCCATAGCCTGTTGCCTCTGGGCGCAGAATACTTCCACCCCACTCCATGCCCTTACCCGTCAGGGTGGCACCGTGGAACTGGCTAGTCAGCTTCTTGTACATACCGAACAGGTAACCAATCTCACGTCCGCCTACGCCAATATCACCAGCAGGCACATCGACATCGGGACCAATCACCTTATACAATTCACACATAAAGGCCTGGCAGAAGCGCATAATTTCAGCATCGCTCTTACCACGCGGTGAGAAGTCAGAACCGCCCTTACCACCACCCATAGGCAGTGTGGTCAGCGCATTCTTGAAGGTCTGTTCGAAGCCCAGGAACTTCAGAATACTCAAGTTCACTGAAGCATGGAAACGCAGACCGCCCTTGTATGGGCCAATGGCACTGTTGAACTGTACACGGTAACCAATGTTCACCTGTACTTCACCCTTGTCATCAACCCAGGGTACACGGAAAGTGATGATGCGCTCCGGTTCTACGATGCGCTCCACGATCTTTGCCTTTTCAAACTCTGGATGCTGGTTGTAAACGTCCTTGATAGACTCCAGCACCTCACGTACTGCTTGCAAGAATTCTACTTCACCCGGATGCTTGTGCTCCAAGTCTTGCATGATTTTCTCTACGTTCATAGTATATAGGTTTAAAAGTTCGTTTTAAGTTGCTTTATGTCATTAAGACAACGCAAAAATAGGAAATATATTTGACATAACAATGAGAAAAGGCGATTATTTTTGCAAAATAGATACATTTTACCAAAAAAGTAGTATCTTTGTACGCCAAAAGAACTATACAATGAGTGATAATGCCAATATTCCTCAGGAGTTTAACAACTTCTTTCTGAAAGATGTTTCGTTTGTCAATCTGATGACGAAGCGCATCTTCAATATCTTGATTGTCGCCAATCCCTATGATGCCTTCATGCTGGAAGATGACGGACGTGTCGACGAAAAGATTTTTGACGAGTATATGGAACTGGGTATGCGCTATCCACCCACGTTCACACAGGTATCAACAACCGAAGAAGCCAGCAGTGTACTGGAAACCACAGATATCGACCTCGTCATCTGTATGCCTGGTAATGCCGACAACGATGCCTTTGCCGTGGCTCGCGATGTCAAGCAGATGGCGCCACAGATTCCCTGCGTGGTACTGACGCCCTTCTCGCACGGCATCACCAAGCGCATCGAGAACGAGGATATGACCATCTTCGACTATGTCTTCTGCTGGTTAGGCAATACCAATCTCATCCTGTCCATCATCAAACTGATAGAGGACAAGATGAACATTGAGCACGACATTCACGAGGCTGGTGTGCAGATGATACTGTTGGTGGAGGACAACATCCGCTTCTACTCCAGCGTACTGCCCAACCTCTATAATTATATTCTGGCCCAGTCGAAGAACTTCTCGACAGAGGCTCTGAACCCTCATGCTGCCGCCCAACGCAAGCGCGGACGTCCCAAGGTGGTATTGGCAACGACCTACGAGGAAGCAATGGAGTGGTATGAGCGCTATCACGACAATGTGCTTGGTGTCATCAGCGACACCCGTTTCCCTATGCAGACTCACGATAGCCGACTAGCTCATGTCGAAGAAGGTGATGCGGAGGCTGGTCTGAAACTACTTCGCGCCATCCGCCAGCACGATGAGTATGTACCGCTGATTCTGGAGAGTTCAGAGATAGCCAATCGCGACAAGGCGTGGGCCGAGGGCTTTGACTTCCTCGACAAGAACTCCAAGAAGTTCAATGTCGACCTGCGCCAGATGATTGAGGAACACATGGGCTTTGGCGATTTCGTCTTCCGTGACCCCAAGACCCGCGAAGAGATTTTCCGCATCAAATCACTGAAAGAGTTGCAGGACAACATCTTTAATATTCCTGCTGAGTCATTCCAATATCATGTGTCGCGCAACCACATGAGCCGCTGGCTCTGCGCACGTGCCATCTTCCCCGTCTCTCAATTTCTGAAGACGGTAACATGGCACAAGTTGCAAGACCTGGATGCCCACCGCCAAATTATCTTCGACGCCATCGTACAGTATCGTCGTATGAAGAATATTGGTGTCGTCGCAGTCTTCGACCGTCTGAAGTTCGACCGCTTTGCACACTTTGCACGTATCGGTGATGGTTCACTGGGTGGCAAGGGACGTGGCTTGGCTTTCCTTGACAATATCATCAAGCGCCATCCGGAACTGAACCAGTTTGAGAATGCATCCGTACAGATTCCCAAGACCGTAGTGCTCTGTACCGACTTCTTTGACCAGTTCATGGATGAGAACAACCTGTGGGGTATTGCCTTGAGTGACGCCCCCGATGAGGAGATACTGAAACATTTCATGCGCGCGCAACTGCCTGACGCACTGATTGCTGACTTCTTCACCTTCTTCGATGCCATCAATGCACCTATCGCCGTACGCTCGTCGTCACTGCTAGAAGATTCACACTATCAGCCATTTGCAGGTATCTATAGCACGTATATGGTGCCTTATCTGGAAGACAAGTACGAGATGCTGCGTATGGTGGCTTGTGCCATCAAGGGTGTCTATGCCTCCGTCTATTATAAGGATTCCAAGGCATACATGACAGCAACGTCCAACGTCATCGACCAAGAGAAGATGGCAGTCATCCTGCAGGAAGTGGTGGGTCAACAGCACGACACCCGCTTCTACCCCACTTTCAGTGGCGTACTGCGCTCCCTGAACTATTATCCCATTGGCGATGAACAAGCAGAGGAAGGTATTGCCTCACTGGCACTGGGTCTGGGCAAATACATTGTTGACGGTGGACAGACACTGCGCGTCAGTCCCTACCACCCCAAGCAGGTGTTGCAGACTTCAGAGATGGAGACGGCCCTGCGCGAGACACAGACCCGTTTCTATGCCCTTGACATGTCGCATGTGGGCGACGATTTCAAGGTGGACGATGGTTTCAACATCCTCAACCTGCGTGTCAAGGAGGCCGACAAAGACTGTGCCCTGCAAGGTATCGCCTCAACCTACGACCCTGTTGACGGCATCATCCGCGACGGCATATATGAGGGGGGTCGTAAGGTCATTTCGTTCTCAGGCGTCTTGCAACACGATGTATTCCCACTGCCCGAAATCCTCCAACTGGCACAGAAATACGGTGCTGAAGAGATGCGTCGTCCTGTTGAAATCGAGTTTGCATGCAATTTATATAAAGGTGAAGGACAAGCGGTGAGAGGAGAGTTCTTCTTGCTCCAGATTCGTCCCATTGTCGATTCCAAACAAGTCCTTGACGAAGACCTTGCTGCGATTCCTGATGAGCAGTGTCTGCTGCGCTCGCACAACTCACTGGGACATGGTATCTCTGAAGATGTTGTCGACGTCGTCTATGTAAAGACCGACGATGACTTCACGGCTATCAACAACCCGCAGATTGCCGATGAAATCGAGCAAATCAATCGTCGTTTCCTCGACGAAGACAAGAACTATGTGCTCATTGGTCCTGGACGCTGGGGCTCCAGCGATTATTGGCTGGGCATCCCCGTTAAGTGGCCACACATCTCTGCAGCACGCGTCATCGTCGAGGCTGGTCTGAAGAACTATCACGTCGATCCGTCACAAGGCACGCATTTCTTCCAGAACCTGACATCGTTCGGTGTAGGATACTTCACTATCAATACCTATACAGGCGACGGTGTCTTGCAGAAGGACGTCCTCGACCAGATGCCTGCCATCGAGGAAACACAGTTTGTGCGTCACGTGCGCTTCGAACGTCCACTGAAGATTATGATGGATGGTAAGAAACAACACGGCGTAGTTCTGCTACCCTCGTAATTCGTAATTCATAATTCGTAATTAATGTTGTTCCACTGGCTCATCTGGTTAAGTCGTATCCATCATTGTCGGGGCTTCGGTATACAGTCACCCACCGACTATGCATTCGTCCGCTATGTAGTGAACGAGCACTGGCCATATTATGCCTACGACAAATTATCAGCTGATTCATGGTTACATGAGAAACTGGGAAGGCTCTACTTCCGACTGGCGAACTGGCGACAGCCTGCCCACATGCTCACAGACGAATACGAAAAGTGGTGGCACGCTGGTTGTCAGAAGACGCAGTTTGTACACAAGTTGGAACGTGTAGAACTAGCCCGCATCAGTGTCAGTCAATGGGATGATTTTCAGTCTTCGATTCCACAATGCGACCAACAAACGGTCGTGGTCGTTGAAGACATCTGGCGTAACTGGTCACTATGGCAACAGATAGCCCGTGACCCACGCACAGGTACCAGCTTCGACCTCTACTATTGTGGCATCGTCTTTTTCGACACCAAACGCTTTAAACATAACTATAAGATAAACTTCTAATCGACTATGAAAATAACAAAGGTTTACACCCGCAAGGGCGATCAGGGACTGACCTCACTCGTTGGTGGCCAGCGTGTATCAAAAGCCAGTGTCCGTCTGGAGGCTTACGGCACCATCGACGAGCTCAACTCCCACCTCGGCCTACTTGCAGCCATGCTACCCGAGGGTCATGAGAAGACGCTCGTAGAGCGCATCCAGAATAATCTGTTCAACGTCTGTACCAATCTGGCTACCGATCAGGATCAGACACCCCTCTACCCTTCCGCCCATCTGCCCGAGGGTGCCATCAAGGAACTCGAAGAGGAAGTTGACAGCATCATGCATGAGTTGCCCGAACGTCAAGGATTCATCCTCCCTGGTGGTACGCAAGAGGCTGCTCAGGCCCATGTATGTCGCACCGTCTGCCGTCGTGCCGAGCGTCGCATCGTAGCCCTCGCCGAGGAAGCCACTGTATCGCCTGAAGTACAGCAATATGTCAACCGACTGAGTGATTATCTCTTCATTTTAGCTAAAAAGTTGAATTTTCTTGCCGGTAAAAGCGAAAAAATATGGGAGAATGCTTGTAAATAAGAAAAAATATATTACTTTTGCGGGCAAATTCAAAAACAGAACCAAAAACAACAAATAAAAATCGTAAATATTATGTATTGGACACTAGAATTAGCTTCAAAATTGGAAGACGCACCCTGGCCCGCAACCAAGGATGAATTGATAGATTATGCCATCCGCTCAGGTGCACCCCTCGAAGTATTGGAGAACCTGCAAGAGATAGAAGACGAAGGTGACATCTACGAGAGTATCGAAGAGATCTGGCCCGACTATCCCACCAAAGAGGACTTCCTATTCAACGAGGATGAGTATTAAACGTTAGATTTTAATCTAAGTAACTTAAAATCAGCGAGATAAACAAATTTTATTTGTTTGTCTCGCTTGTTTTTTACCACCTAAAACTACACTATTTATTTGTCTAAATTACATCTTTTAACTCTAAAAACAGGGTTTGTTTGTCTAAAAGTTAGTACTTTTGCACATCCTCAGGAATAATAAGACAAACAAATAGTAATTATGGGAAGACCAAAGAGACTTTATCCGTTGGGTAAGTATCGTCTCCGCACTCCGAAGACGATAGACAAGAGTAAGACCTATCCTATTGAGTTGGAATACACATGGAATAGGCAGGTTCTAAGGAAGTCAGCTAATATATTCGTGAAAGCAGCTGACTGGAATCAGAATGGAAACCAAGGGCGTGGCGAAATACGTTCGAGTTACGGTAATGAGTATAAGAGACTCAACAAGGTGCTAATGGAGCGAGTTGATACCATGGATGCACAGCTTGCGGAATACAATGTCAAGCATCCGAATCAAATTACTGCGGAGGTGATCGCTGGCTTCCTGTCACACAAACCACTGACACGAAAAGATCAAGGTAAAGACTTCGCAGAGTTTGTATTGGAACGATTGGAGTCTGAATATTCCCGTCATAAGATTGGACGTAGTAGATATAAGAATGGTATTTGCTGTATGAACGTTTTCACAACCTTCTTGCGAGCAACGAACCAAGGAACATACGAAAAGGACAAGATATATGTGGGCGATATTACCCCAGAGCTGATAGACGGCTATATAACTTGGCGACGAGATATAAGGCAGAATGGTGACGAGACGATTAATCACTCTCTTACTCCAATTCTCAAAGCATGTTCGTATGCTACCGAGTTAGGTATGATCGAGCAGAGTGTGAATGCCCGTATTCAAGACATGATGATTGTAACCAAACCGTCACTATCGGATGAAGAGAGTGAATTTGATGGTAAGGCATTGACCAAGGAACAGATGGATGCTCTATTGGAATATTACAAGAATTGCAAGGAACCTCGGCGAAAGGAATTCATGGAAATGTTCTTCTTTGCTTTCCATGCTTGTGGCCTTCGTATTGTTGACGTGATGACACTTCAAAGGGGACATATCAACTTTGAGAAAAAAGAGTTGAGGAAGATAATGATCAAAACCAGCAAGCGCCATGTAATACCACTAACAGAACCAGCATTGAAAATACTGCGTAAGTGGCAAGAAAAGCGGGTTGGATGTCGTTACGTTTTTGATTTGGTTAATGATAACCTGGATCTGAATGATGAGGAAGCTCTATACAAAGCCCGCATTAATGCCACGAAGTGTATTGGCCAATCATTGGCTGTGGTAGGTGAGCAACTTGAATTCCCCTTTAGTCTGTCTATGCATGTAGCCCGTCACACCTTTGCAGTGATGGCACTAAATAAAGGACTATCAATGTCAGTCGTAAGTCGCCTACTGGGGCATGGCAGTACTGACATCACAGAGAAAGTATATGCTCACTTCCTGCCAGAGACCTTGTCTGCAGAAATGGATAAACTGCATGATGATTTGGTAGAGTTGGAACCATTTTAGTCAAAATTAGTGGTAAGAAGTGATACTTCAAGTGCTAAAATGTGATATTTTGAAGAATAATTCGTAATTTTGCAGGCTCAAACGATTGATAAGATGGCAAACGATATAGTATCAGTAAACGAAGTGCAAGGTGAGGTAATCTTTTACCAACCTGATAACACCATGCGCATTGAGGTCAGGCTGGAGGATGAGACTGTTTGGCTGACCCAGCAGCAGATGGCGGAATTGTTTTCAACGGACAGGACTTCTATAGCCAGGCACATTGGAAACATCTATACTTCGGACGAATTAGAAGAAGAAGCAACCTGTGCAAAAATTGCACAAGTTCGACAGGAAGGAAACCGTAGAGTTAAACGTACTATGGTTTATTACAACCTTGATATGATTATTTCTGTCGGATATAGAGTTAATTCCAAGCGCGGAACTATGTTCAGACAGTGGGCCAATAGAATTCTGAAGGAATATCTACTCCGAGGTTATGCATTTCATCAGCAGATGATAGCCATGCAACGGCAGATAGACGTACGCTTGGAAGAACAAAATGAACGATTGTCTGCGGTGGAGAATCATTTGCACGAACATGACCAGAAGTTTGACATGATAGTTAAAACGCCTGAGTTGCCGAATGAAGGCGTGTTCTTTGACGGACAGATTTTGGATTATTCTTATTGATAACTATATCAACGAGGAGATTTTGACGATGTTTGATCAACGCGCAAATGGTGTTATTGCCAGCATCTATACGGCAAGAATAGACAGTGCTATGCAACTTGCCATCCAACGGCATGACGCGCAATATGATCCAATACCAGTTAATGTGTTCCGGATGAGTCATGACAGATGGCTTATTATCGATGACAAAGTGTATCATTTTGGAGCATCATTGAAAGATCTGGGAAAGAAATGGTTTGGGGTTTCTTTGTATCAAGATATTACCCCAGAAGAATTGTTGTCCAAAATTAGCTGATGATGTTTCAAATTTCTTTTTTGGCGATAGGACTATCTGTTTTAATGCTTGCAATCGCTTATATTTTCAAAAGACATCAACGAGCAATCCTATGGGCTGCGGCGTTGATACTCTTTATAGGAACTGCATTGTCACTTGGTCTCGGTCTGGTGAAGATTGTTGAGAATGGTGTGGTTAATCAAATCGCAGTATATTCCATAATTCTCTCTTTTATTTGTTCTGCCATTTTTGCTTGTAATGCGGAAAAGGTTCATGCGGCAATGCAAAAGAAAGATTCTGTTTTAAAAATCTCATCAGAATCGCAGCTTGAAGAAAACTCTGAAGAAGATAGTAATCATGTAGATGATGATGGAGTAAATGAAGATAAAGAAAATGTCCAACTTCCCCCAAGACTTGATACCGAAGTTGCTCGTGATATATTCTCAAAGGCAATAGAGGCGGGACTGATGGAAGAGAATGGCGACCATTACATGTGGAAACAGTCTAAGGTTCTTTTAGCTTACATGTGTGGAAGAATTTACTGCGAGGATAGACCCAAATATGATCGAATAGAAGATAAGACCTTTTGGAAATTTGGTCGAACAGAGTTCTTTCCAGAGTCCGACTTGAATGAATTGTTTGAAGTAACGGACTTAGCGCAGTCTCGACAAAACAGAAAAGACAGCCCTGTACCACAGGGAAGTGACAAAATCGATGAATTATTTTGAGTAGCAGTATTAGCTACTCTTTTTTTATTTATAATCAGGGAGTTATGAGCCTTTGGATAACTTCATCCTAACTTCATCCTAATACCATCCTAACATGTTATGCAGTGTTAGCCAAATTCAGGCTAACACCGTGTCTATGGCAATATAGGTACCTTTGCCGCCGATAAACGCAGACGCAAGTGCACAATTGCTCTGCATAATAATAATCGGCAAAGGACTTGAGTGTGCAATCAAGCTCTGGAGCCATAGCATTTTTAACATGAAGAAAAAAACAAGTGATTTTTCTGAGAAGGAACTTTTAGAAAAGATCCTCTCAATCCTGGCGGGAAAAGAAGATTCTCCTGTCAGAGCGAAGCAGGTATGCACACGTCAACTCTATAGCAATAAGGAACTGATGGACTTGCTTCAAGTTAAGGATAGGTACTTAAAGAAGTTACGTGACAATGGCTATATAGGCTATTCGCGTGAAGGCGATAAGTATTGGTATACGCAAGACGATGTAAACAAGTTCCTGCGCAAATTCCATTATGAAGCTTTTGCCACCAATCCAAACTTACCAGAGCGGAAAGGAGGTGATGTATGGTGATTGATACTGATCATCTGGTTAACCAAATCCATGCACAAGTAGAAGGAGTTGCTGAAACTGGCTTTCCGATGGATGTGTTCCCTGAGCGCATACAGAAGATTATCTATGATCTGGTAACTTACGAGAACTACAACATGGAATACACGGCTTCCATCATTCTCTCTGCCTATGCTACAGCCATTGGTAATACCTACCATGTGAAGATTAAAGGTAACTGGGTTAGCAGTTGCGCCCTCTTTATGATATTGGTAGGAAGGCCGGGACTTGGCAAGACTCCGCCATTAGGTTTCCTTTATCAGCCCATCCGCGAGAACGACCGTCTGTTGCTCGACAAGGCACATAAGGAGTATGACCTATATGCCCAGCAGCAGTTAGCAAAGAAGGATGGCGAGGTGAAGGAACCGATGGAGAAGCCTCGTCTGGTACAGACCATCATTTCCGACTTCACCCCAGAGGCCATGTTAAGCATCCATTACGACAACCCTCGTGGCATAGTACTACTTGTTGATGAGGTGGTAGCACTGTTCAATTCTGTAAAGCGCTATAGTGCAAAGAGCAATCTGATAGAGGATTTGCTGTCTGCTTATAGTGGCCAGCCGATAAAGACTGTAAGGAAGACAGAGGCTTTTCCGATGAGTATCCCCCGTCCTTGTATCAACCTGATAGGTGGTGTACAGACCAATATCCTTGATGAGATATTCAGGAAGGAGTATGTTGCCAACGGACTGACCGACCGTTTCCTGTTCGTATTCCCCAAGAACAAGAAAATTCCTGAATGGCAGTTGGGTATAGACCAGAAACAGCGCCCTGACACCATGAATACGTGGTCATGGTATGTCAACAAGGTACTGAATATCCCCTTCCAACTCTGCGAAGATGGGGTAACTGCTAATCCAACGGTACTGGAGATGACCAAGGATGCCAGGAACTACTTCTATTGCTGGAATAACGAAATCATTGACAGGGTGAATGCCATCGAGGATGACAACGAGGTAGAGAGCCGCCAAATGAAACTCAACGGCAATGCAGCCCGTCTGGCTCTTATCCTTCAGGTGATACGCTGGTCGGCTGGTGAATGTCAGATGGATGCTATAGATCTGATTTCTGTTAAGGGAGCAATAAGTCTGATAGATTATTTTGAGGAGTCCTATCAGCGGGTAAAGGCTTGCACCATCACTGAGCCCAATTCAAAGAGCAGTGATGATTGGTTGGAGTTTGTTG
>CACYBB010000025.1 GCA_902772585.1 uncultured Bacteroidales bacterium
TCTGTATTGCTTTTGGAAGAGTCGTTTGACTGACATCTTAATTGATACTGTTAAATCAGACGATGGTATCCTAGTACATCTTGCCACAGAGGAATACCAGCACCTGTTTGATTGGCAGCGAGTCCGTAAGGAAGTTCATATTATCCAGCCATTGTTCTATATTCGCAAAGGGGGTAATTTGAAGATGCAAGCAGTATGGGCCAAGACTTGTCGTGGAGCTATGACACGATTCATCATTGAGAATCGAATCGACAAGCCGGAGGATCTGAATGCTTTCAGTTACGAGGACTTTACATACGAACCGAATCTTGGAGGACCTGACTATCCACATTTTATCAAATGAGTGACTAAACAGCCTTCTGGTTTTTAAAAACAAACACTATATGTCTGTTTATCAGATACATACTTTAACATCTCCTTGGATAGTTTAGGAATCGCTATTTTCACAATTCTCCGAGTTTTGGATGAGATTTGGGTCTGATTTTGGGTAACGGAGAAATAGAAAATCTGCGTAACCTATTGAAAATCAATTAGTTACGCAGATTTGTTTGCGGAGAGAGAGGGATTCGAACCCCCGGTACCTCTCGGTACGGTAGTTTTCAAGACTACTGTAATCGACCACTCTACCATCTCTCCAGTGCTCGAAAATCTCGAAAGCGGGTGCAAAGGTACGACGAAAAAATGAAATTACCAAATTTTAATGCAACTTTTTTGAATATAATAGTGTTTTTTCGTACCTTTGCAGCATGATTTATCCAAACAACTACGAACAGAAGATAGGATTCGACGAAATACGACGCATTCTGAAAGGCCATTGCCAGAGTTCGCTGGGACAGGAGAAGGTGGACGAGATAACCTTCTCGGACGATGCCAACATGGTGAACGAACAGATGGCGCAAGTGCGCGAGATGCGCAGACTGATGCAGGCCACAGAGAAGCCCGAGATGAACTATTTCTTCGACGTGCGCGAGTCGGTGGCTCGCCTGCGAATGGAGAACACCCATATAGAAGAGGATGAACTCTTCGACCTGCGTCGCTCACTGGAAACGATAGGGATTATCGTAACGTTCCTGAACAAGAACAACGGTGATGACGAGCGCCCTGAATTCCTCTACCCTGCCCTGCACCGCATGGCTGAAGACGTACAGACATTCCCTGCCATTATTCGTCGCATTGACTCTATTCTGGATAAGTTTGGCAAAATCAAGGACTCTGCCTCGATGACGCTGGCAGGCATCCGTCACGAGATAGAACAGACGGCAGGGTCGATATCGCGTACCTTATATACTATATTACACTCCGCCCAGCGCGATGGTCTGGTAGCCCAAGACGTAGCCCCTACCCTGCGTGACGGACGACTGATGATACCAGTAGCACCAGGACTGAAACGCAAAATCAAGGGTATCGTACACGACGAGAGTGCCACGGGTAAGACGGTATTCATCGAGCCTGCCGAGGTGGTGGAAGCCAACAACAAGGTGCGCGAACTGGAGGCTGCCGAGCGTCGCGAGATTATCCGCATCCTGACAGTATTCTCTGACGAACTGCGCCCACACGTGCAGGAGGTACTGGACTCGTACCGCTTCCTGGCAGAGATAGACCTGGTGCATGCCAAGGCTGAGATGGCCGAACAGATGCAGGCCTTTGAGCCTGAGGTAAAGGCAGAGCCCACCATGGACTGGATTCGTGCCATTCACCCGCTGCTGCAGCGATCGTTGGCAAAGCAAGATAAAAAAGTGGTGCCACTGGACATCATGCTCGTTAAGGACAAACGCCTCCTCATCATCTCCGGTCCTAATGCGGGTGGTAAGTCGGTATGTCTGAAGACGGTGGGACTGTTGCAATATATGATGCAATGCGGACTGTCGATACCCATTGGTGACAGGAGTACGGTAGGTGTCTTCCAAAACATCATGATAGACATTGGTGACGAGCAGTCGATAGCCGACGACCTGTCAACATACTCCAGCCACCTGCTGAACATGAAGAACATGATGAAGCAGGCCAACAATCGCACACTGCTGCTGATTGACGAGTTTGGTGGAGGTACAGAACCGACCATTGGCGGAGCCATTGCAGAGGCCGTGCTAAAGCAGTTCTGGAAGAAAGAGGCTTTTGGCGTCATCACCACCCACTATCAGAACCTGAAGCACTTTGCCGAAGACCATCCTGGAGTCATCAATGGTGCGATGCTCTATGACCGTCATCAGATGCAGGCACTGTTCCTGTTGTCAATAGGTCAGCCAGGCTCGTCGTTTGCCATAGAAATCGCAAGAAAAACGGGCATTCCTGAGGAGGTTATCAGCGACGCCTCGGAGATTGTTGGCTCGGATTATATCCAGAGCGACAAGTACCTGCAGGACATTGTGCGCGACAAGCGTTACTGGGAGGGTAAGCGACAGACCATCCACCAGCACGAGAAGTCGTTGGAGGGACATATCCAGCGCTACGAGACCAACTTGGAAGAGATAGAACGCGAGCGCAAAGCCATTCTGAATCGTGCCAAGCAACAGGCTGAAGAACTGTTGGCAGAGGCAAACCGACGGATAGAGAATGCCATCCGAGAGATTAAGGAGGCACAGGCTGAGAAGGAACAGACAAGACTGATTCGTGAAGAACTGCAGGAATTCCGTGAGCAGGTAAAGAATGACGACACGCGTGGACTGATGAGCGAAGAAGACTTCGCCAAGAAACTGCGCCAGATGGAGGAGCGCAAGGCCCGCAAAGCACAGCGTAAGGAAAGGAAGGGCGAAGAGGAGCGCATAGCCAGTGAGAAGTTGGCTGCCAGAGCCAAGGCCAACCTGAACGACCCCCATCGTCCGCTGAAGAAAGGCGATACTGTGCGCATCAAGGGTACCAATAGTGTTGGCGAGATAGAAAGCATTCAGGGCAAGCAAGCCACGGTGGTGTTTGGCGGACTGCGAAGCAAGGTAAAACTGGAACAGTTGGAGTCTGCAGCCAAACCGCAGGCAACAAACAATCCTGCTGACAAGCATGCACACCTAGCCATTCAGACGTCGCACATGACGCGTGCCACGATGGAAGACCGACGCCAGAATTTCCACCAAGATTTGGACGTTCGTGGTATGCGAGGCGACGAGGCCATCGATACCGTGATGCACTTCATCGACGATGCCATCCTGATAGGACTAAGTCGTGTGCGCATTCTGCATGGCACAGGAACAGGCATTCTGCGCCAACTGATTCGCCAGTATCTGAATACTGTTCCCAACGTCAAGAAGGCCAAGGACGAACACGTACAGTTTGGTGGAGCAGGAATCACCGTGGTAGACATAGAATAACGAACACGAATCTAACGAATAAAAGAAAAAAGGCTTGGAGTTCCAAGCCTTTTCTGTTGAGCCTCTTGTCGGATTCGAACCAACGACCCCGAGATTACAAATCACGTGCTCTGGCCAACTGAGCTAAAGAGGCGGGTGGGCAGCGATCTATATCGCGCCGCTACAACCAAGTACCCTTGCTATGTTCCCATCCTGGGGGATTCCGAGGGAGCTGGCCGTACAGGACTGCCCGTGTTTTCTCAAAAATCGGCTGCAAAGGTACACATTTTTTTGTTAAACCACAAATGTTTGGCTAAAAATTTTGCATTTTGCATACTTATTCGTACCTTTGCACCCGATTATGACACCAGAAGAGTATCATCAACTCAAAGCATTTGCACGACAGGACGGCGCCCTGCTGTCCCTGTTGTGGATTGGCAGCTTCGCCTGCTACATCCTTGGCATCGCCAATCCCCTGCTGGGGATGTTGGCCCTACTGTTGATTCTTGTGTCGCCCTTCTTTGCAGCCAACAGACTGCGTCGTTTCCGTGATGGCGCACGTGAGGGTATCATCAGTTTCCGTCGTGGCTATGCCTATACGGCGCTGGTATTCTTCTATGCTGCCATATTGCTAGCTGCAGCCACCTACATCTATTTTGCCTTTATCGACAATGGTTATCTGCTGAGCACCATCAACCAGTTTCTGATGACAAAGGAAGGCAAGCAACTGTTGGAACTCTACGGACTGGCAGGTCAGATGCAGGAGAACCTGAAGGCACTGGCAGAGATGCGTCCCATCGACTATGCAGTCAATATGTTGTCTGTCAACATCACTATCGGTCTGTTACTGGCATTACCCATCGCTGCAGTCTATAAGCGGGCTACGCCCTAATGGATAATTGAAAAATGATAATTGAGAATTATGGATATATCAGTAGTAATACCTCTTTATAATGAGGATGAGTCACTTCCTGAACTGTATGCGTGGATAGAGCGCGTGATGAAGGAGCATAACTTCTCGTTTGAAGTCATCTTCGTCAACGATGGCTCTACCGACCGTTCGTGGGACGTCATCACCGAACTGTCTGAGAAATCAGCAAACGTCAAGGGTATCAAGTTCCGCAGGAACTATGGTAAGAGCCCTGCTCTGTACTGTGGTTTCAAGGAGGCAGAGGGTGATGTGGTCATCACGATGGACGCCGACCTGCAGGACTCGCCCGACGAGATTCCTGAGCTGTACCGCATGATCAAGGAAGAAGGCTACGACCTGGTGAGCGGATACAAGCAAAACCGTAGTCAGGGCGACCCGTTGTCGAAGACTATCCCCACAAAACTCTTCAACGCCACCACCCGCAAGGTGAGCGGTATTAAGAACCTGCACGACTTCAACTGCGGACTGAAAGCCTACCGCAAGGATGTGGTCAAGAATATCGAGGTATTTGGCGAGATGCACCGCTTCATCCCCTATCTGGCTAAGAATGCTGGTTTCGACAAGATTGGCGAGAAGCCTGTACACCACCAGAAGCGTCAGTATGGCAAATCTAAGTTCATGGGGTGGAACCGTTTCGTCAATGGTTATCTCGACCTGATGACGCTGTGGTTCCTGGGCACGTTTGGTAAGAAGCCCATGCACGTCTTCGGATTCCTGGGCACCATCGTATTCATCATCGGTTTCTTTGCAGCCCTCTTCTTAGGCATTGACAAGGCGTGGGCATTGTATAACCACATCCCCATGCGACTGGTTACTGACTCGCCCTACTTCTACATCGCCCTGACGATGATGATGATTGGTACACAACTGTTCCTGGCAGGATTCCTGGGCGACCTCATCAGTCGCAATAGTGCAGGACGTAATGACTATCAGGTAGAAAAGACCATTAGATGCGAAAAATAATCGTCGTACTATTCCTATTGGTTGCTGTCGTGTCGTGTGTCAGCATCGACTGCCCGGTAAAGAACCAGGTAGAGGTGAACTATGTGCTGAAAAAGCCATCAGGAGGCCCTGACACGCTGAAGAGCGACACATTGTCAGCATGGATTCACCGTATCAATTACAAAGACAAACAGGACTCCATACGACTGAACCGCCTGTGTGGCGAAAAGGCGACATCCTTCTCCATCTCCATCAGTTACATCCTGCCAGAAGACTCTATCTTCACGTTGCTGAAAAACAACAAAGGCAACTCTTGGCTCGATACCATCTGCATCAAGAAAGAGAACTATCCGCATTTTGAGTCGGTTGACTGTAAGGCCACCTACTTCCACACCATCACGGAAGTGAAAACAACACATCATGGCATCGACTCCATATCCGTCAAAAACCGCGAAGTAAACTATGACAGTTCAGAGAATCTCTTCCTATATCTCAAGGCTAACCGTTAGTCTGCTGTTGCTGGTGGTGAGTGTTGAGAGCTCACAAGCACAGAAGATTTTCCGGATGGAGAAAGACTCAATCGCTTTCTTCAGAGGCTTCTCGCTGTCATTCGACCTCGTCGGTCCTGTCAAACTGATGCTCAGCGACACTGGTGAGTATGAGGGTGCCCTGCGCATCAATCTGCACGACCAGTGGTTTCCTGTCTTTGAGTTAGGTATTGGTCGTGCCAACCACGAGGAGGATGAGGTGACCAAACTGACCTATAAGACGACAGCACCCTACTTCCGACTGGGTATGGACTGGAACATCATGAAGAAGAAGCATGAGCCCTACCGCATCTATGCTGGTTTCCGCTATGCCTACACCAACTATAAGTGTGACATCTTGTGCAAGAATCTGGAAGACCCCGTCTGGAAAACCAAGGCCGACTATGGCGATGAAGGCATCCCGTGCTACCAACACTGGCTGGAGGGTGTCTTCGGACTTGATGCCACCATCTATGGACCTTTCCATCTGGGATGGACAGTCCGCTATAAACGGCGTTTGATGCATGAGGAAGGCGACATCGGCAACTCGTGGTATGTGCCAGGTTTCGGCACCAACGACTCTGACAACATCACTGTCAACTTCAGTTTCATCATTGACATCTGATGCATGATAACGAAATAACAAAAAAACTACTAATATGACTAACCGTAACAAACGACTACTTTGGCAGATACCCTTCCTGATACTACTCATCACGGGTACTATTCTTATCATCCGACAGCAGCACAATATGCCTTATCAGAAGTGTGCTGGCACCATCTTCGGTACAACGTATCACATTACCTATCAATATGATGACGACCTGCAGAAGGAGTTGGAAGCAAAGATGAAGGAAGTGGACAATGCCCTGTCAATGTTCAATAAGGAGAGCATCATTTCGCGCGTCAACGACAACCAGCAGGTAGAACTCAACCGTATGTTCCTGGAGGTGTTCCAACAGGCGCAAAAAATCAGCGAGGACACCAATGGGGCCTTCGACATCACCGTGGGTCCACTGGTCAACGCCTGGGGATTCGGCTTTAAGAACGAGCAGATGCCCGACAAGCACGCTGTGGACTCGCTGATGGCTATCGTGGGCTACCAGAAGGTGCGTTGCGACGGAAAGCGCATTATCAAGAACGACCCTCGCATTACCCTTGACTGCTCGGCTATTGCGAAAGGCTATGGTGTCGATGTCGTGGCTCGTCTGCTGGAGGAGAAAGGCATCAGCAACTACATGGTAGAGATTGGTGGCGAGGTGGTAACGCACGGCATCAGTGAGAAGCGCGTACCTTGGAAAATTGGCGTCACCAAACCCACTGACGACCCACTGCAGGAAGGCAACGAATTGCAGACCGTTCTCAACCTTACCGACAAGGCTATGGCTACCAGCGGAAACTATCGAAACTTTTACTATAAGGGCAAGCGCAAATACGCCCACACCATCGATCCCAAGACAGGTTATCCTGTACAGCACAGCATCCTTTCTGCCACCGTTCTTACCAATCATTGCATGCGTGCTGATGCTTATGCCACCGCTTTCATGGTGATGGGATTCGAGGGTGCTAAGAAGGTCTTGGAGCGCAACCCTGACCTCATGGCATACATCATCTACGACGACAAGGGCAAGATGGGCGTATGGTACTCCCCCAGCCTGAAGGACAAGATAGCGAAGTAATTTGTAATTCATAATTCGTAATTCGTAATTTATGGAAATCTACGACCAACTGTTACGCTTCTCGCTGTTCCAGGGTATGAGCCACGCCGACCTGATGGAGGTGGTGACACATACCAAACTGGGATTTATGAAGTTGCAGCAAGGCAAACACCTTGTCAAGGAGGGTGACAGTTGCACACACCTGACTTTCCTCACGCATGGCAGTCTGCAGTGCGAGACGCTGAGCGATGATGGTGGTTGCAGGGTCATAGAAACCATCAAGGCACCTTATATCGTTCAGCCCGACCGTCTCTTTGGATTGTCACAACGCTATAGCAGCACGTTCAAAGCAGATAGTCCTTGCAACTTGATCACCATCGACAAACAAGAAGTGCTACTGCTGCTGGAAACGCAACTGGTGTTCCGTCTGAACATGCTCAACATCATGGCAACAGAGAGTCAGCGCATGCATCGTCATGCCTGGCGCTCAGCGCCCAAAAGCCTGCGCGAACGCCTGGTACGATACTTCTTCTCACGTTGCCTCTACCCTGCTGGTCCGAAGACCTTCTACGTCTTGATGAAGCAGATTGCCGACGACCTTAACGACAGCAGACTGGACATCAGCCACGCTCTCAACGAGATGCAACACGATCAGCAACTGACGCTTCATCGTGGACGTATCGAGATACCACTACTCGAACGGTTGTTGATGTAAATAAAAAAAATATTAATTTTTTTTGCGTTTTCCTCTATTTGCACTACCTTTGCAGGCTGTAAGAGAGAAAAACGTTAGTATGAATCCTTTTTTTGAACCCTATAACACACCGCACGATACCGTGCCCTTTGACCGTATCCGCCTGGAAGACTTCGAGGAGGCTTTCATGGAGGGTATTCGTCGTGACAACGAACAGATAGAGAAAACCATCAACAATCCGGAGAAGCCCACCTTCGACAATACGATCATCAATACCGAAGAAGACGAGGGCTACTACGACCTGTTGTCACGTGTTTCAACGGTATTCTTCAACCTGCTTAGTGCTGAGACCAACGACGAGATGGATGCGCTGGCTCAGAAGATGCAACCCATCCTGACTCAGCATGCCAACGATGTGCGTCTGAACCCACGTCTCTTTGAGCGTATTCGTCAGGTGCACCTGCACCATCGCAAGTTGACACCTGAGGAAAAGATGTTGCTCGACAACTGCTACGAGGGTTTCGTGCGCTCTGGTGCCTTGCTCGACGAGGCTGGCAAGGAGCGTCTGCGCCAATTGACGGAAGAAGCATCGATGCTCTCTCTGCAATTCTCGCAGAACCTGCTAAAGGAACAGAAAGCTTTTACCCTCGACATTACCGACGAGGCACAACTCGACGGACTGCCTGAGACGGCTCGCGAGGCTGCAGCGCTTGCGGCCAAGGAACAAGGTAAGCAGGGATGGGTGTTTACACTGGATATGCCCAGCTACTCACCATTCATGACATACTCTACACAACGTGAGTTGCGTAAACAGCTGTACATGGCACGTAACACCATCTGTACACACGACAACAGCGAAAACAACCTCGAGATATGCAAGCGCATCGTCAATCTGCGTCGTGAGATAGCCCAATTATTAGGCTACAAGACCTATGCTGACTACGTACTGAAACGTCGTATGGCCAGCAACACCCGTGGTGTCTATCGTCTGTTGAACGACCTCATAGATGCCTACAAGCCTACAGCCATCAAGGAACGCGACGAGTTGCGCAAACTGGCTCATAAGGATGTGGACAAGATGAAGCCGTGGGACTCAGGGTTCTACTCGCACAAGATGCAGATGAAGAAGTACAACATCGACCAGGAGATGCTGCGTCCCTACTTCGAACTGAAGAATGTTATCAACGGTGTCTTCGGGCTCGCCAACAGATTATATGGCATCACGTTCAAGGAGAACAAGGACATCCCCGTCTATCATCCTGACGTGAAAGCCTATGAGGTATTCGACAAGGATGGCTCATATCTTGCCGTCTTCTATGCCGACTTCCATCCTCGTAAAGGTAAGCAGGGAGGTGCATGGATGACGGAGTATCAGGGACAATTTATTGATAAGAAAGGGGAAAATGTACGTCCGCACGTATCGGTGGTGATGAACCTAACAAAACCCACAGAGGACAAGCCTGCCCTGCTGACACTGGGCGAGGTGGAGACCTTCCTGCATGAGTTTGGTCACTCGCTGCACGGCATGTTTGCCAACACACGTTTTGAGAGTCTGAGTGGTACCAATGTCTGGTGGGACTTCGTGGAACTGCCCTCGCAGTTCATGGAAAACTATGCCATCGAGAAAGAGTTCTTGCGCACCTTTGCCTTCCACTATCAGACGGGCGAGCCCCTACCCGACGAACTCATCAATCGCATCGTCAAGAGTCGTAACTTCATGGCTGCCACAGCTTGTCTGAGACAAGTCAGTTTCGGTCTGTTGGATATGGCCTACTATACACAACGGGAGGAGTTCAACTCCGATATTATCCCCTTCGAGAAACAGGCATGGAAGAAAGCCATCTTGGGCGAGCAATTGCCAGACACCTGTATGACAGTGCAGTTCTCACATATCATGGCTGGCGGCTATGCTGCTGGATACTACAGCTACAAATGGGCAGAGGTGCTCGATGCAGATGCCTTCAGCATCTTCAAGAAAGAAGGTATCTTCAACCAAGAAACTGCCCAACGTTTCCGTGACGAGGTGCTCTCTAAAGGTGGCACCGAACACCCCATGACGCTCTATAAGCGTTTTCGTGGTGGTGAACCAACAATTGATGCATTATTAAAGAGAAATGGAATCAGAAAAGCAAAAAAGGTTTGATCTCCGCTATCTGGAGATGGCCCGCATCTGGGCAAAGAACTCCTACTGTACACGTCGTCAGGTGGGAGCGCTGGTAGTCAAGAACAATATGATTATCAGTGACGGATATAATGGCACCCCCAGCGGTTTCGAGAATGTCTGCGAGGATGACAACGGCATCACCAAGCCTTATGTACTGCATGCTGAAGCCAACGCCATCACGAAGTTAGCACGTTCGAACAACAACTCTGATGGTGCCACCATCTATATCACTGCCTCGCCTTGCATCGAGTGCGCAAAGCTTATCATTCAGGCTGGTATCAAGCGTGTCGTCTATGGAGAGAAATACCGTCTGATGGATGGCATCCAATTGCTGGAGCGCGCAGGCATCGAGGTCGTTTATTTAGGAGAATAACCGTAATAACGTTATGTCGTTATAACGTAATAACGAAAAGACAGAAAAGATGAATCAGAATAAGAATCGCTTCTCACCCATGATGATGGCCATCTGCGTGGTCATTGGCATCCTGATTGGTACATTCTATGCCAACCACTTCTCAGGCAACCGTCTGAGCATCATCAACAGTAGCAGCAACAAACTGAACAACCTGCTGCACATCATCGACGACCAGTATGTGGACACCGTCAACGTCAACGACCTCGTCGAGAAAGCTATGCCACAGATACTCGCTGAGCTTGACCCACACTCTGTCTACATCTCTGCAAAGGACGTGCAGCAAGCCAACGATGACCTGCGTGGTTCGTTCTCTGGTGTGGGTATTGAGTTCACCATCCGTCAGGATACTCTTCACGTCCAGCAGGTTATCAGCAATGGTCCTGCCGAGCGCGCAGGTGTCATTGCTGGCGACAAGATTGTCACTGTTGATGACAAGCCATTTACAGGCAAGACACTCACCAACGAAGAAGCCATGCACCGTTTGAAAGGTCCTAAAGACACTAAAGTCAAACTGGGCATTCTGCGCTATGGCGAGCAGAAGGTGCGTAGCATTACCGTTACCCGTGGCGAGATACCTACCAAGAGTGTCACAGCCACCTATATGCTTGACGACAACACGGGTTACATCCGCATTAAGAACTTCGGAGAGAACACCTATCCTGAATTGCTCATCGCACTGGCCAAACTATCGCAGGAAAGCTTCCAGAGCCTCTGCATCGACCTGCGTGGCAATACGGGTGGCTACCTGCAGTCTGCTGTACAGATTGCCAACGAGTTCCTGCCCAAGAATCGCCTCATCGTCTATACACAGGGCCGTAAGTCACCTCGTCAAGAGTATCGTAGCGATGGACGCGGCTCCTACCAGCACATACCCCTCGTCATCCTTATTGACGAGACATCTGCTTCTGCATCAGAGATTCTTGCTGGTGCCATTCAAGACAACGACAGAGGCACCATCATCGGGCGTCGCTCCTTTGGCAAGGGACTTGTACAACAACCCATTGCCTTTGGTGACCAGTCGATGATTCGTCTTACCATTGCCCGTTATTACTCGCCCTCAGGACGCTGCATCCAGAAGCCCTACACCGCTGGCGAAAACAAAGACTACGAGGAGGACATCCTGACGCGCTACGAGCATGGCGAGTTCTTCTCTGGTGACAGCATCAAGCATGAGGGCAAGGAGTATCACACAGCTAATGGACGTCCTGTTTATGGTGGTGGTGGTATCACCCCCGACATCTTCGTCCCTGAAGACACGACGAATGTCACCTCATATTATAAGCAGGCATCTATGAGCGGACAGATTATTATGTTTGCCTACAACTATACAGACGAGAACCGTCAGAAGCTCAATCAGATAGACGGTGTCAACGACATGGCTTCCTATCTGAAACGCCAAAATATCGTCGACAAGTTTGCCAGCTATGCCGAGAAAAACGGCCTGAAGCGCCGTCCACTCATGATTCAGCGTTCCCACCAGCTTTTGGAGCGTTTCATCATCAGCCGCATCATCTACAACATGATGAAGGAAGAGGCATGGATAGAGTATCTTAACAGCGACGACCCCGCTATCACGGAGACACTACGCATCATGCACGAAGGTTCCGCTTTCCCCAAAGCAAACGACAAGAAATAAGCAACGAGTTAGCAGAATCGTATGTCGGTAATCACATGATTACCGACATACTGATTTAATTGGTTTGTCAGTTCCTGACGACGCATCGATAATTCAGAACGAAGTGCCGGACTCGACAGACGGACAAAGAGTGTCTGGTTGTAAATATAGGTATTCAATGTATAACGTGCAACAACTGGACCTGCAACCTGAGGCCAAGCCTCTACCAAACGTTTCTGTTGAAGAGGAGTTTCCAATCCTTGCTCACGCAGATTGCGTAAGATAAGGTCTTTCACTGATTGTATGTCGCGCTTAAACATCGTCTGAATATCTATTATTTCTTTTCTATTTCCATAGGCAACCAGAACCAGAAGGTAGAGCCAAAGCCCTCACCCTCAGAAGTGACACCAATGCGCCCACCACACTTATCGACAATACCCTTACAGATAGCGAGGCCAAGACCTGTTCCCTGTACAAAGTCGTTGAGTTTGACAAAACGCTCGAAGACGGCAGTCTGTTTCTCCTTAGGAATGCCAGCACCAGTATCTTCACAGTAGAACCAAAGACCTTCACGACGCTGACGGTCTATCTCGCGTGACTCCTTACGATAACCGACACGGATATGTCCCTCGTGTGTGTACTTCACTGCATTGGTAACGAAATTGGTAAGGAGTTGCTGTAAGCGTCCCTGGTCCATCACCACTGGCAACGTATCGTAGGGATTATCCTTCTGGAACTCCACGCCAGTACCTTGGACACGCTGTTCTAAGGTCTGACAGATATCGTCGAAAACAGGAGGTAAGTCAATAGATACAGGTTCAATGGCAATGGCCTGTCCCATACTACTAGCCTCCAAAATGTCGTTAATCAAACGAAGTAGCATGTCGCAGTTGCTGCGAATGATACGAATAAACTCGCGACGCTCGTCAACACTATCGACCATCTGTAACAAGTCACTGAAACCTACAATGGCATTAAGAGGTGTACGTATTTCGTGAGTCATATTGGCCAAGAAGGCACTCTTCAGACGTCCAGAGTCCTCAGCACGTTCAGTCTCTTCGCGAAGTTTCTTCTGAGCAAGCATCAGATCAGTGATATCGCGCACCAATCCGAAATACTCCTTCGGACGACCGTTTGCGTCTAGTACAGGAATACCACTGATGGCAAACCATGTCAAAGAGTCGGTGACAGGCGTATAGTCAAACTGATGAATGACATTGAAGGGTTTGCCTCCCATAATCAACTCACGGAACACACGCTCAGCCTCTGGGCGTTGCTCCACATCCATACCTGCCATATAATCCTCCAAGGAAACAGAATACTCGGTCTGTCGCAAGCTACGCGTAAAGCGGATGATGCGCTCATACTGGTTGAAGGTCCACACATACATATTGCTTTCCTCCAACAGATAGCGTAGTTGCTTCTCATAATTATTGATGGTATTATGGGTTTCCTTGAGTTGGCGTTCATGGACACGCTGTTTCATATACATGTCACGTTCAGCAGTAACATCACGAGAGGTAATAATATAATAAACCAACTTGTCACTATCATCCTTGACGGGAACAATGCGTGTCTCGATATACTTGTCGAGTCCCCACTCCTGATAAAGCAATCGCCCACACACGTGGAAAGAGTCAAGGTGTCCCTGATCGACATATCCTCTCAGGAACGGATCTTCAAGGAACGAGGTATTTCGGAAATGCTGCTCACGCTCCTCTGTTATCTCCAATAACTCACGCATACGACGGTTCATATTGATGAGATAACCATTGGCATCGTGGAATGACATCGCCATCATATTGGTTTCAAATACCTTCAAATACTTGTCACCCAGTTCCTTAATACGATGTTCCTCCTCAATATCATTAGTGATATCCTTCACAGTATGCACGATATAACGGGGTATACCATTCTCACGTTCCAGAATAGCACCACCGATAAATGTTTTCCATTGAGGGGCTTCACTAGTGCCTACATTATAACGTCGTTGCAGGTTCCAAGACTCCAGCTCACCACGTTTCATACTTTCAATAAGTGAACGGAATTCTTCACGCTCATCAGAGGATATACGCTCTATAAGTTCCTCAACGGAGATACCCCATTCAGGCAACAGATTGCCATACGCATTTTTGACATTTCCAAGTATCACATCATACTCCAATACATAATAGTTGTCCATATCAAGCGCCTGAGCCATCATACTGTTCAACTCAGAATTTCGACGTACAGAGGCAGTTACACGCAAGGAGAGCAGTCGACCAGCAATAAAGAGCATGATACCGGCTATGGCCAGACCAATAAGGATGTATGGCGCCAGCGGAGAGGCATCATCATGAACCATTTCCGGATGGAACCATTTGTCATATATACGTTGAAGGTCTCCAGCCTGCTCCAAACGAGTATATTGGTCGTCAATAGCATCGATGATATCCAACTCATAACCAATGATGTGCAATTCACCAGCAGCTATATCCGGCACCTCATCAAGCACAAGACTATCCATAGCCAGTTCCTGAATCTTGTTCATAAGAGGTGCCTGACCCCAGATATAGTAGTCACTCTGATGAGCAAGGACACGGGCGAGGCCCTCCTTGGGTGAGAGATACTGCACATTGAAGAGAACGGTATCCAGTTCACTGAGAAACAGGGCTGCATAATCATTCTTCTTGACACCAACGGTGATGCCACGATTGGACTTATTGATACCTTCGAAGGGAGGTGCATCGACACGACGGGCAGCACGAACATTATAATAGTTGACGTACTTCTTGGTCTGGATAAAAGGACGCGACTTGTAGTTAATAGAGAGCGCATGAATCAAGTCTGCCTGATGAGTGAGAAACATGTCACTAGCTGTCTGCCATTCCTGCATGACAAATTTATGCGGAATCTCTAACCTATTGAGGATAATATCAAGCACCTCAACATTATATCCCGATGGTTCACCATCGCCATCAAGAAACTCAAAAGGACGGAAATCCCAGTCGCACGCCACAATCAACGGATGCTCATCGGTAAATCCATAGAAGTCCTTAGCAGAAACCTGTAAGGGCAAGAAGGCCAGAAGGTAAAATAGTAAATATCTTAATATATTCTTTCTCATACGATTCTCCTCCCTCTTCTATTTCCTTACAATTTCAGTACACTTACAAGGAATACTTACCCAGACAATGGTACCTTTGTCGACTTCAGACTTGATACGGATTTTACCCCCCATCTGCGTGGTTATCTCATGACAAATGGCCAAACCTAAGCCAGTACCATGACTTCCACCTGACGATACGAAGCGCTCGAAAATCTGTTTCATGCGATCGTCCGAAATACCACAACCCGTATCCTGGAAGGCCATGGCAACGCCCTCACCAGTATACTCATAACTGGCTCGTACCATACCTTCAGTAGTATGCGCTGTTGCATTCTCCATAATCTGGTCGATAATCAGTCCCAGATTTTGATCATCGATTTCAACGACTAACTGTTGGTACGGATTATCAATTACGAAATCAACACCCTCATGATGGTCACGCACCCAGATGGACTGACAACGAGCCTCAAAGAACTGAGCAAAGTCGATTGGTTTATTTTTAAACTCAATCATACCTGCATCCAGTCTGGAGAGGAACAGAATATCGTTGATAAGCTTCAGCAACTGCGCCGAATTCTTCTTAATCTGTTCAATGAACAAAGGCTCGTCCTCAGAAGCATGAGACATTTCAAAGAGTTCAGCAAAACCAATGACAGAACTCAGCGGAGTACGAATCTCATAGCTCATATTGCGCAAGAATGCGTTCTTCACAGTCTCTACTTCTTGAGCTTTGACAGACTCCTGAGCCAATTTCTCCTCCGTAGCCTTAATTTCGCTGATATCGCGACAGGCACCGAAATACTCCTTGACATTTCCTTGCTCATCGAGCACCGGAATAAATGACATCAAGACACTAAGACGCAGACCTTTCTTGAAACGAATAATGGTATTGAAAGAGGCCTTCTGTGGCTGCTGCGCTCTATTATCCATACTGTTAAGCATGCGCTGGGCAAGATGTTTCGAATCGTCTGCAGTAAGAGCCAGCGCACGGGTCTGGGTCAACTCAGTATAGTCTCGACCCACACCACTATATATTAATAAGGTATGGGTATCTGGGGAATATTTAGCCATACGGACACCACCATTCTGCAACACATAGTCAATATTGCGGAAGTAGTCGTTCATCTCCACGTTAGCATGCTCTTGCAACTCCAGATTATGCTGCAGGCGCTGGTACGATTTAACGATTTCTGTAACATCGCGACCCGTACCGAAGATATCAAGCAGATTACCCTGCTCGTCACGAAGCGGCATCAACTGTAACTCATAATACATCTGATGCTTATGGATTTGGGAATTAAACACACGAGCATCACGTCCTGAATCATATAAGCGCGTAAGATAAATAGGCTGCATGGTTTCAAGCGTAAAGTCCTTACCCAACACATCTCGCAGGTTAACATGGTTCATCAAAGCACCTTCCTTACCACCAGGGAAGGCTTTGCTGGCCTTCTCATTCATATCGTACATGAAACCTTTGCTATCATAGACGATAGTGTCAACCATTGCCGAATGGAAAATTGACTGATAGCGCAACATCGTGTCCTTGATCTGCTGCTGGCGCTGACGATCAACTGTGATATCACAATAAGTACCAATGATATCAATAGGATGACCTGTTTTGTCACGTCGGAAAACGGACATGACAACAGAAAGAATCTGGGGAGAACCTGTCTGCGAATCCTTGGAATGAACCTCGACATTCGCTTTTAAAGCCTTTCCTTCAGCAATCTGCTGCAGAGCATTACTGAGTTGTTTGACATCCTCAGCCTGCATACGATTAAAAAAGATGGTGGGAGGCTGATTGTCTGCCTCTATTTCTCCCTTATCATTAAAAACAGTGACCGTTTTCTTCTCAATATTGAACGTCCAAACATGCACATTCCATGTATTTAGGATATGCGCCAAACGGGTATTGCTACGACGGATGGCCTTGGTCATCTTCTTCTCACGAATGCGATAGAGAGCATAGTAGCCCACAGCACCAAATAGCATCAAAATCATCGCACCCACCACAAGCCAAATCCATACGGGGATGCCACTATCTTTGCGTTCAGGGTAGAACCATTTGTTCTGGATGGGTTGCAACTTGTCTTCAGCCTCCAAACGTGCATAGACCTCGTCTACAAGATTCAACAGAATGGGCTGCTTGGAAAGGAATTTATATTCGCCATGCTGCATCTTGACAGGTGTCAGTTCCAGATCGTCAAAGTGCAATGTGCGCCTCAACCACTTTAATGACAATGTATTCCATACAATCTGCTGGTTGGGGGTATTATGCACATGCTGCACAGCCTCACGCATATCGTCATAGGGGATGACCTGGCTCTCCCACCCTTTTTCTTTCATCAGGTGATGAGCGAAACTGTTCTCGTGAACGATGAAATGGTTATGCTCCAAATCCTCCTCCGTCTTAATGCGGAGGGGTTCATCCTTACGGTGCAACACACTGTGCGTAAATATCTGAACCACAGATTTACCCGAGTATCCATATTCCGAATGATAGCCAGCAGCCATCGCAAGCATCAAGTCGGCCTCACCACTTCTAATGTCCTCCAAAGCTTTCTTTGTAGGCTTCAACTTGATGACATAGGGGATATCCAGTTCACTGCAGATAAGTTTAATCAAATCAATGTTATAACCTACCGCTTCCCCGCTAGGAGTTAGGAAAGAATAGGGCCAGAGATCCCAAGCATCTTCATAGACCAACGGATGCTCGCGATCAAAAATTCTCGTACTGTCAGCAGGCTGTGCATATAGCGGAGACAGCACCAGCAAACAGAGGAAAGTTATCAGATAACGATAATGATTATTCATGGCTGTTAGTTCTTACACTTTTATTTCGTTACAAGGTATCCACATCCAGAAGGTAGAGCCTTGGCCTTCACCCTCAGAGTCCATACCAATAGAACCATGACAGGCATTGGCTATGGCCTTACAAATAGAGAGTCCCAGACCAGTTCCCTGTATATAGTCATTGAGTTTGAAGAAACGCTCGAACAATTTGTCCTGCATCTCCTTGGGTACACCATCACCAGTATCTTCACAGAAAAGATAGAGTCCCTCACAACTCTCACCTTCCTCTTCGCGCCACTCCTTACGATAGCCAACCTTGATATGTCCCTGATGAGTGTACTTTACTGCGTTGGTAACGAAGTTGGTATATACCTGACGGATACGCATCTCGTCCACCATAGTAACATAAGTGGGATATGGATTCTCCTTGATAAATGTGATGTTTGGATCACGCAGTCGCTGTTGTAACTGTTCACAGAGTTCGTCAAAGAACTTAGAGAAGTCAGTACGGTTAGGCGTAATTTCCACGCCACCACTGATATCCAATGAGGCAGCATCCTGAATATCGTTGACCAAACGAAGCAACATATCACAGTTGTCCATGATGAGTCGAATCATCTCCTGACGTTCCTCAGGGGTTGTGAGCAATGGAAGGACATCGGAGAAACCAACAATAGCATTCAACGGTGTACGGATTTCGTGGGTCATATTAGCCAAGAAGACACTCTTCATGCGACCAGAGTCATTGGCACGCTCTGTCTCACGCTTTAGTTGCTCCTGTTTCTGCATCAATTGATGGATATTACGCCATACACCGAAGGCTCCCTTCAGATTACCCTTCTCATCGAATTCTGGAATACTGTTAATCTGTACCCATTGTGGCTCAACATTTCTGCGCGACACCACAGGATACATGCGACCCATATAGCTCAGTGGCTTAGAGATAACTGCACCAGGATTTACAAGGCCGCGCACAAAGGGATCTTCCTGATTCACAAAGATACTCTTCAATTGCTGCAGGGTGAACTGATTGTCCACGGTGCTCAGTCCCTTATAGAACTCAATGACATTGCGATCCAATGAGATGCGCCAAGCCTGCAAGCCACAGGTTTCCATCAAATAACGCAGTTCCTTCTCGTAGAGTTGTATGGACTCGTTGACTTTCTGGATTTCCAGATCGTTCTTCTTGGCCTGCATATACAACTCACGTTCCTCTGAGATGTCACGGGCAGCAACAGAGATATAAATCAGCTTGCCTTCCTCATCATAGATGGGGTGCACACCTATTTCCAGATAGATGTACATCTCGCGCTCAGGAACAACACTCAGCGAACATGCCAGATATTCGTTAGGATGATAGCGGTCAAGCACCTCGTTGAAAGGAGCCATGTCGAACAGGTTCATTTTCGAGAAGAAAGCATCACTCTCATCACTGTCGAAGTGACATATTTGACGCATCATTTTATTGGCGACAATCAGCCAGCCCTCGGGAGAATAGAAAGACAGACCGACAATTGAATCCTCGAAGATCTTCTTATAACGCTGAGTAAGTTCTTCCTCTTCCAGCTGATGTTGACGCAACTCAGTTTCATCGAACAGCACACTAATAATACAGGTTGGAGTAGAACTGCCTTGCAAATATTCTGCAACACTGTTATTACGGATATAAAGATAACGGGGTTCCTCACCATCACCACTTACTCTCCAACGGTAACTGTATTCTACTTGTTGAGCTTTTCCCGCTACCATCTGACGAACATTAGCAAGAGCCTGAGCAACGTCATCGGGATGAATATGGGGAGCAAAGTCCTCAGCTCTCATCTCAGGAGTGGGAAGCAGGTTTCCACGCAACCTGCGAATAACCTTACCAGGAATATCGTAGATAACTACATCGTTGTCAACTAACTTCAGGGCCTTATCCATCATCTCATAAGTGGAGGTTGCCGAGGCAATGCTATCATTAACACGATGACGCACAATACGGTTTTGTATCAATACGGCAACCAGCACAAATACGACCACTGCCAACAGCAGGAAGGGCCACAAGGAAAGATATGATGCGGATTGCAACAGGAGGTATGTCATTGTTAGTATTGTCATAGCAGGATATTTTCTGTGGTGTTTGAAGTGATTTCTTCACGACGTCTCTCTATGGTCTTTGCCTCACAGGGAATAGCCACCCATGCGGTAGTACCCTTGTGCAATGTGGACTCAATCTCAATAGTACCACCCATCTGACGAACAATAGCCTGAACGATAGGCAAATCAAGGCCAGTACCTAACAGATGGTTGTCAATATTGTGCACGAAACGATCGAAAATATGGGCCATACCTTCCTCTGGAATGCCATCGCCAGTATCTTCGATAGTAATCAAGAGTTCGCCACGACGATATTCATAACGAGCTTTGGCATAGCCTTCTTTCAATGTCAGTGCTGACAGCCAGCAGAGTTTCTCGATGACCTTGCCAACATGCTCCTCATCGATATTAACCACCAAGCAGTCATAAGGATTATCTATCACCGTCTTCACTTGTGTATTTGCTGTACTCCAACCTATCTGACAATGACTGGCAAAGACTTGTGAGAAGTCGATATCTTCTTTGCGGTATTCTATCATATTGGCATCAAGACTGGAGAGTAGCATGATGTCGTTGACCAATGCCAGCATATTATTGGAATTAGTCTTGATTTGCTCAACAAACGCGGGCTCATCAGCCTCATCATGCGGAGTTGTGAACAGTCCAGCAAAACCTACTACATTATTCAATGGAGTACGAATCTCGTAGCTCATATTCGACAAGAACGACTGCTTCAACAACTCGGTCTCTTGAGCCTTCTTAGTTTCCACAGCCAAACGGTTTTCGGTTTCAACCATATCTGTCATGTTACGACACATGCCGAAATATCGTTCCACCTTACCATTGGCATCAAGCATCGGCACCAGATTGAACAGCAACCATATCTGACGTCCCTTCTTGTCACGAATCTCGGTCTCAATATTGACTTGTATGTTATAAGGTGACAAGTGGTCCATGCGGTTCAGTATACTCGATACAGTACGGCGGAAACGTGGTGTAGCCAGTCGGATGCAACGCAACTGCGACAATTTCATCTGCGACTGGTTGATGTTGTCCGACATCTCCAACGTAAACGACTGAGGATAGTAGTTCACCATGCGGATATCGCTGATACGCAAGGCATAGTTAATATTGGAAAGATACTCACGGATATCCTCATTTATCTTGCGCAACTTCTCAGCACCTTCTTTCTGTCTGCGGTACGACACAACCATTTCAGTAATGTCTCGACCTGCCATGTAAACGCCCTCCAGATTACCATTGGCATCACGGATGGGGTTGATGGTAGACTCATAATACATCTTCTTATCTGTCAAGCCTAGCTCATCCACATGATAAATAGGGTCGCTATAGTTACCGAAATCGACTATCGAAGAAGATCTCGTATTATCCATCGTCTCAATATCGACATCAGCAAAGATGGGGTTGTTCTTCAGCAGGAACTCGTTATTCAAAACAAACTCCCGATTAGGAACACCAAAGGCTTGGCAGGCACGCTCATTGATATCGCGCAAGACGCCACGATTATCATAGTACACCATATCGATAAGTGACGTACTGAACACCGTATGGTAGCGCAACAGCAATTGATTGACAGCCTCCAAACGTCGGTAGTCATCCGTCACATCGTGCTGGATACCAAAAACGCTGGTCACACGTCCCCTACTATCACGGCGATCCACCGAAATGCTTACCTCATAATGGCGCAGGAAAGCATCGTCCTTGGCATTGCTTACCAACGTAAGGACTGCACTGGTCTGCTTACCATCACAGATTTCAAAGATTGCCTTTCGCAACTGCTCAAAGTCATCACGATCAAAGAACTGTTGAAAATCAATAGGGTTATAACGTTGCTCCATGGTTCCTTCCTCCGAGAGGAAAAGATACTGACGGGTAGCAGGAAAATACTTCCAGATGCGTAAGCGTCCGGCTTGTAATACCAACGCCAGATGGGCATTCTGCTCTTTCTGGCGAGCATTTGCCTCACGGGCACGCTTCATGTATACTCGGTTGTAAAGTACAACAACCAGTATCACTACCAACATGACTACCACTACAGCAAGAACGTAGTGATTGAGGCTCCATAACGACATTCCAATCATATACTGAAACATTCTAAGGCTAATAGTATCATAGGTTTAATGTAGGCAAAGGTATAAAACTTATGGCACTTTACAAAATTTTTTATGACTTTTTTCACAAAATGCCTTGCATAGTCCGAATTTAGTTCGTATCTTTGCGGAAATTATCACGCAAACGAGTAAATTATGATTGACGTAAAACAGACTTTAACAGCGGCAGAAGAGCGCATGCAAATGGCTGCTATGTTCCTGGAAGAGGAGCTGAGCCGTGTTCGCGCAGGCCGTGCCAACGTAGCCATCCTCGATGGTGTACGTGTGGAATCTTACGGTTCAAAAGTTCCCCTGAACCAAGTTGCCAACATCTCTACTCCCGATGCCCGCACCATTGCCATCAAGCCATGGGACAAGAAGCAGATTCGTGACATCGAGAAGGCCATCATGGACTCTGATGTAGGCATCACACCAGAAAACAATGGCGAGATTATCCGTCTGGGTATCCCCCAGCCCACCGAGGAGCGTCGTCGCGATTTGGTGAAGCAGTGCAACAAGATTGCCGAAAAGGCAAAGGTTGAGGTGCGTAACGTTCGTGCCGACATCAAGGAGAAATTGAAGAAAGCCATCAAGGACGGACTCTCTGAGGACAATGAGAAGGATGCCGAGGCCGACCTTCAGAAGCTGCACGACAAGTACATCAAGAAGCTTGACGAGCTGATGGATGCCAAGAACAAGGAAATCATGACAGTCTGATGCACGGACTCGTCATTAAGAATACTGGAAGCTGGTACACCGTCCTGACGGACGATGGCCAGCTCCTTGATTGTAAGGTAAAGGGCAATTTTCGCATCAAGGGAATTCGCTCCACGAATCCTGTTGCTGTAGGTGATGGGGTTACTGTGGGTGACGGCAATTGGATTACAGAAATAGACGACCGCAAGAACTACATCATCCGCAAAAGCATCAACTTGTCGAAGCAAAGCCACATCCTTGCAGCGAATGTTGATCAGGCATTGCTTGTCATTACCGTTTCGAAGCCAGAAACTAGTACAACGTTCATCGACCGTTTCCTTGCCTCTGCTGAAGCTTACCGCGTTCCTGTCATCCTTATATTTAATAAGGTAGACTTGCTGAACGATGACGAGCTACGTTACCAGCAGATGATGATTGACCTCTATGAAACCATAGGCTATGAATGTCGCGCCATTTCAGCAGAGACTGGTGTAGGTGTCGAAGAACTACACCCACTCTTGGAAGGCAAGATCACATTGCTCAGTGGCAATAGCGGTGTAGGCAAGTCGACACTCATCAACCGCCTGGTCCCCCATGCCAACCAGCGTACTGCTGACATCAGCGACGCCCACCAGACGGGTATGCACACAACCACGTTTTCCGAGATGATTCCATTGAATAATGTGGTCAATGGTTCTCCCGTCGACATCCAAAGTTGGCTCATCGACACCCCAGGCATCAAGGGTTTTGGCACCTTCGATATGGAACGTGAAGAGTTGACGAGCTATTTCAAGGAGATTTTCGAGTTCTCTAAGCAATGTCGTTTCTCCGACTGCACTCATACCCATGAACCCGGATGTGCTGTACTCAAAGCCGTCGAAGACCACTATATCGCCCAAAGCCGCTACCAGTCTTACCTCTCCATGCTTGACGACAAGGACGAAAACAAATATCGCGAAGCCTATTAAGACGATAAGACGAATACACACATGAATATCAAGGAATTGGAAAATAAGCATATTGCCGTATTACTTAGTGGTGGCGTTGACTCCAGCGTAGTACTCTACGAACTGGTTCGACAAGGTCTGCAACCCGATTGTTTCTATATCAAGATAGGTCCAGAGGAGGAAGAGGAATGGGACTGTTCTTCTGAAGAGGACTTAGAAATGGCAACAGCCGTTAGCCACAAGTATGGCTGCAAATTAGAGGTCATCGACTGCCATCGTGAGTATTGGGACCAGGTGACGCAATACACGATGGATAAGGTACGTGCAGGATTGACCCCCAACCCTGATGTCATGTGCAACAGACTCATTAAGTTCGGCGCCTTTCATGAGAAGCGAGGCCACGACTATGACCTCATCGCTACTGGGCATTATGCCACCACAGAGGAAGAAATAGTAAATAATAAATTACCTAATAATAGTCCAATAAAGTGGCTTTGCACCAGCCCTGACCCTGTAAAGGACCAGACAGACTTTCTGGCACAAATCTACGACTGGCAACTGGAAAAGGCTCTCTTCCCTATTGGTCACATGATGAAGGACGAGGTGCGTGAGATTGCCGAACGCGAACACCTGGTAAATGCCAAGCGCAAAGACTCACAAGGTATCTGCTTTCTGGGGAAAATCAACTACAACGACTATCTCCGTCGTTACCTCGGCGAGTTGTCTGGTGACGTTGTTGAGCTGGAAACTGGCAAAATCATAGGTCACCACAAGGGGCATTGGTTTCACACCATTGGCCAGCGCAAAGGCATGGGGCTGGGCGGTGGCCCTTGGTTTGTTGTCAAGAAAGACGTCATGCAGAACATCATCTACGTCTCACACGGTTACGACCCAGAGACGGCTTACAAACAGGATTTCCCCATTATGGCATTCCACAGCATCAACGGTCAGTTGCCACCAACGGACATCACGCTAAAGATTCGCCATACACCCGAATTCATTCCTGCTACTCTGGAGCCTTTAGACGGCAAAAACTATCTGGTTCATGCTGCACAACCCATCCATGGCGTAGCGCCAGGCCAGTTCTGTGTCGTCTATGACAATTGCCATCATCGTTGCTATGGCAGTGGCGAAATAACCGTGTAATCACGTTTTTTGTTTTTTTATCCTTTTATTCTTTCTCTTCTTGAGTTTTTTCACTACCTTTGCACGTATGAACGACACAAAGTGGAGTGAACACGTGATATTAGTCGATGCCGAGTATGTTGATAAGGTGGCATTTGACATGATAGTGAACTTTGAGCGCATGCTGGAACGCCGTATACCACAGGCTGATACGGCTCAATGGTTAGAGTGCGTAGCGCTGGACGGTGGACTGAGGCCTCAGACTTCAGACGCCCAACCTCAGACATCGATTCAAGTGGTGCTGATTCACGATAGGAATCGACAGCAGATGGACAACTTCTTGCCAGGAGAATTCAGCGACCTTGACGGTCAGGCATTCACAGGTCCGTTAGGAGAGTTTCTCATCAGCTGTGTGAAGGTGGAAGAAATGGTTACCAAAGATGACCTTTTCATTGACTCGCTGCAAATCATTGCCAATGCTGCGGAAGTGAAACGACTGATGGTAGTAGGCGACAGCGACCATATATATAATAAGGTACGTGAGGCTCTGCGCAAGGCAGACCCCGACAAGCATATTACCGTCTTTACCATGCAACCAATGGACAGTGGCAATTTCCGTCAGGAAATCCTCGGCTACTCGTTGATGGCAGCACTGGGCATCAAGTCGGAAGAACTGAATAAAATGTCGTAATAACGAAAACGAAAAACAAAATAAGACTATGTCAAGGGTATTAATGATTGGCGCTGGTGGCGTCGCAACAGTCGCAGCATTCAAGATTGCACAAAATGCTGACGTGTTTACAGAGTTTATGATTGCAAGTCGCAGAAAGGCGAAGTGCGACAAGATAGTAGAAGACATCCATAAGGCCGGTTACAAACTGGACATCAAGACAGCACAAGTGGATGCTGACGATGTAGAACAGCTGAAGGCGCTGTTTAATGACTACAGACCCGAATTGGTCATCAATCTCGCCCTGCCCTATCAGGACCTGACGATTATGGATGCCTGCCTGGCTTGTGGCTGCTCATATCTCGACACAGCCAACTACGAGCCGAAGGACGAGGCCCACTTTGAGTACTCTTGGCAGTGGGCTTATCGCGAGCGATTTGAGAAGGCTGGCCTGACAGCTATCTTGGGTTGTGGTTTCGACCCAGGCGTAACCTCGATATATACTGCCTATGCGGCTAAGCATCACTTCAAGGAAATTCAGTATCTGGATATTGTTGACTGTAACGCAGGCGATCACCACAAGGCTTTCGCCACTAACTTCAACCCAGAGATTAACATCCGCGAAATTACCCAGAAGGGACTCTATTGGGAGAATGGGCAATGGGTAGAGACAGAACCGCTGGAGATACATAAAGACCTTACCTACCCTCACATCGGTCCTCGCGACAGCTATCTGTTGCACCATGAGGAGATTGAGAGCCTTGTCATCAACTACCCCACCATCAAGCGTGCACGATTCTGGATGACGTTTGGCCAGCAGTACCTAAAGCACCTTGAAGTAATTCAGAACATTGGCATGAGCCGTATCGACGAGGTGGAGTACGAAGCTCCGCTGGCAGACGGTAGTGGTGTAGCTAAGGTAAAGATTGTTCCCCTGCAGTTCCTGAAAGCCGTTCTGCCTAACCCACAGGATCTAGGCGAGAACTACGAGGGACAGACCTCTATCGGTTGCCGCATCCGTGGCATTGGCAACGATGGCAAAGAGCACACCTATTATGTATATAATAACTGTAGCCATCGTGCTGCCTACGAGGAGACAGGTATGCAGGGCGTCAGCTATACTACGGGCGTACCAGCCATGATCGGTGCCATGATGTTCTGCAAAGGTCTGTGGAAGAAGGCTGGTGTACACAATGTCGAGGAGTTCGATCCAGATCCATTCATGGAACAACTCAACAAGCAAGGTCTGCCTTGGTACGAGATTCACGACGGCGACCTGGAATTATAATACTAGACCTACTAGTACTACTAGTCATACTAGAAAACAACAAAGAAAACAATATAAGAATATGGCAAAGAAAGAAACAGAGAGCGCAGCTCTCACTCCCCAACAAGAGAAGATGAAAGCCCTGATGGCTGCCATGCAGAAGATTGAGAAAGACTTCGGCAAGGGCAGCATCATGAAAATGGGCGACGAGAAGATAGAAAACGTAGAAGTCATTCCAACAGGTTCGATAGGTCTGAACGCTGCACTGGGTGTAGGCGGTTACCCCAAGGGACGCATCATCGAGATTTACGGTCCTGAGTCATCTGGTAAGACCACACTGGCTATTCATGCCATTGCCGAGTGCCAGAAAAATGGTGGCATTGCAGCATTCATTGATGCGGAGCATGCCTTCGACCGCTTCTATGCTGCCAATCTGGGTGTGGATATCGACAATCTGTATATCTCTCAGCCAGACAACGGAGAACAGGCCTTAGAGATTGCCGACCAGCTTATCCGCTCCTCAGCCATTGACATTCTGGTGGTCGACTCTGTGGCAGCCCTGACACCTAAGAAGGAGATTGAGGGCGACATGGGCGACTCTGCCGTTGGTCTGCATGCTCGTTTGATGTCACAGGCCCTGCGTAAACTGACTGGTACTATTGCCAAGACCAACACTACCTGCATCTTCATCAACCAGCTGCGTGAGAAGATTGGTGTGATGTTTGGCAATCCTGAGACTACTACTGGTGGTAATGCCCTGAAATTCTATGCTTCTGTTCGTCTGGATATCCGCAAGGTGACAGCCATCAAGGATGGTGACAATATTATTGGCAATCAGGTACGTGTCAAGGTTGTGAAGAACAAGGTGGCTCCTCCCTTCCGCAAGACTGAGTTTGAGATTACTTTCGGCGAAGGCATTTCAAAGGTTGGTGAGATTGTCGATTTGGCAGTAGAACACGAAATCATCAAGAAGAGTGGCTCGTGGTTCTCGTATGAAGACTCCAAGTTGGCACAGGGACGTGATGCCGTCAAAGCCTTGCTGAAGGACAATCCTGAACTGTGCGAGGAGTTAGAGGAGAAGATTATGCAAGCCATCAAAGACAAAGCATAAGTCTGCCAAAGACAACATACAATAAGAGAAAGCGCTCCGACAATTGGTCGAAGCGCTTTCTTCATTCTCTATTGCAAAAAGCAATGACTTAGAACTCTCCAGAAGCAATCTGCTCCAATGGTGTGGCATTGCTATTTTTGTTAGTGGTAGCATGGCCAGCACGACTCCTTGCCGAACGCTTAATCTTACCTTTCGTTTCTACAGGTTCGTCATTAGCCTTACGAGCCTTAGCCAACGTTACAAAGCCTTTTTCGTCGAACCAGACATCAAGAATAACATTGTTAGAACGAGTATACATCCAAACCTCAGCACCCTCTGCATCATGAGTCTTCTTGAAGGGTTCACCCATTGCCAATTCCACTTCCTCCTTAGTCATATCATTGATGACACGACCCTCACGGATGGCAGCACGCGTCTCCTTGCTGGTATTGCGAGCTTCACCCTCACCCATACCAAACAGGTAGCCGAAGAAATCGTCGCGAGCGCCACTGGCACCACCTAGTATATCGTCCTCGCTGAATACTACATCCTTATAATATACACGACGGCTATCCGTTTCGCGCATAGTCAGCGTATAATATTTCGAATTTCTAACAGGAGTAATCTCGTCAATAATAAAACCTGTGAAGCGAGGCACTTTCACGTCGCGCACCTTACCAGAACCCTTACTACTCATCGAAGTGACATACTTGGTATGAACAACCTTATTCAGATACTCTCTGATGTTCTTGGACACTGTCATATTGGCACCTAAGAACTCGAACGAGCCTGCAAAGAGGTATCTCTCCTTATCCAACGTAAAATAATCGTCGCGTACGCCACAATTGGTCTTCGACATAGCCACATTCTGATAGAACTGATTACCATTCTCGTCCTCCACAATAATCTTGACAGGGTATGAACGGGTTCCTACGCCAATGGCCTTGACTGTTACAAGCATATTCTTGTCGACGGTCACCTCACGATAGCCATCACCATCAAGGTCAGTATCCACGCGATATGTCTGACTACGTGTTAGGAGGGGCTGGTCAATCAACAACTCGCGGGCCTTGTCAACATCACCCAGATAGGCCAATGTTGGCACACCTAACTTTGTATAGCAGTAGTCATCAAAGGTTCCAATAGGCAATTCATAATAATACTCCCTGCCATCATTCTCGCATGCAAATTTAATATGTACATGTCCACTGCGCGTATTTTCATAGCCTTTATAGGACATGATACAATGACGCAGCATACCACTGCTGACCTCTTTATTGGTCTCGACATCACGGAAGGTGCATACCAATAGATCATATTTCTCTGGAATCACCATGAAACGCATACCTTCCTTCCAGTCGCACATGCTGTAATAGCGGAAGTTCTTACCCATAAAGTCAGTAGACTCTTCCTCATCCGAAGACTGACTACTTGTCACCTCCGTTGATCTTTGTGCACCTTTAGTCTTAACTATATAAGGATTGTCCTGTGCCATCGCTGTCGACATGACAAACGACACTGCAACCAATAAAATCCATCTTCTCATGCTGCCAAATATTATATTATTTGAGTGCAAAGATACAAAAAGTATTTGATACTTGTGCCAAAATGTCACCATAAAATTGAAAAAAATATGTTTTGGCACATGCTTTGCTATTTCCACCATGACAAATTATGCATATTAACAATTAAAAATATAGAATTATGGGAAAGATTATTGGAATTGACTTAGGAACTACCAACAGCTGCGTTGCCGTATTCGAGGGTAACGAGCCAGTAGTAATTGCCAACAGCGAGGGCAAGCGTACAACTCCCTCTGTAGTTGGTTTTGTTGAGAATGGTGAGCGTAAGATCGGTGATCCTGCCAAACGTCAGGCCATCACCAACCCCAAGAACACCGTTTACTCTATCAAGCGTTTCATGGGTGAGAACTGGCAGCAGACTGAGAAAGAGATTTCTCGTGTACCTTATTCAGTAGTAAATGAGGGCGGTTATCCCCGTGTTGACATCAACGGACGTAAGTACACTCCACAGGAGATCAGCGCTATGGTGCTGCAGAAGATGAAGAAGACCGCTGAGGACTACCTTGGTCAGGAGGTTACTGAGGCTGTTATCACAGTACCTGCTTACTTCTCTGACTCTCAGCGTCAGGCTACTAAGGAGGCTGGTCAGATTGCAGGTCTCGACGTTAAGCGTATCGTCAACGAGCCTACAGCCGCAGCTCTGGCCTATGGTGTTGACAAGGCAAATAAGGATATGAAGATTGCTGTGTTCGACCTTGGTGGTGGTACATTCGATATCTCAATCCTTGAGTTTGGTGGTGGCGTATTCGAGGTGCTCTCTACCAATGGTGATACTCACCTGGGTGGTGACGACTTCGACCAGGTTATCATCGACTGGTTGGTACAGGAGTTCAAGAACGACGAGGGTGCCGACCTGAAGAGCGACCCAATGGCTATGCAGCGCCTGAAGGAGGCTGCAGAGAAGGCTAAGATCGAGCTGAGTTCAAGCACAAGCACAGAGATCAACCTGCCATACATTATGCCTGTAGGCGGTGTACCTAAGCACCTGGTTAAGACTCTGACACGTGCTAAGTTCGAGCAGCTGGCTCACGAGCTCATCCAGGCTTGTCTGGCTCCATGTCAGAAGGCTATTGCTGATGCCCACCTCTCTACCTCCGATATCGACGAGGTTATCCTGGTAGGTGGTTCGAGCCGTATCCCTGCCGTGCAGACACTGGTTAAGAACTACTTTGGCAAGGAGCCTTCAAAGGGTGTAAATCCTGACGAGGTTGTAGCCGTAGGTGCTTCTATCCAGGGTGCTATCCTGAACAAAGAAGGTGGTGTAGGCGACATCGTACTGCTCGACGTTACTCCTCTGACACTGGGTATCGAGACTATGGGTGGTGTAATGACCAAGCTGATCGAGGCTAACACAACCATTCCTTGCAAGAAGAGTGAGACATTCTCTACTGCCGCAGACAATCAGACAGAGGTAACTATCCACGTTCTGCAAGGTGAGCGTCCAATGGCTTCACAGAACAAGTCAATCGGTCAGTTCAATCTGACAGGTATCGCTCCAGCACGTCGTGGTATTCCTCAGATCGAGGTAACCTTCGATATCGACGCTAACGGTATCTTGAAGGTTTCTGCCAAGGATAAGGCTACAGGTAAGGAGCAGGCTATCCGCATCGAGGCTTCATCTGGTCTGTCACAGGACGAGATCAACCGCATGAAGGCAGAGGCTGAGCAGAATGCTGAGAACGATAAGAAGGAGCGTGAGCGCGTAGATAAGCTGAACCAGGCAGACTCTATGATCTTCCAGACTGAGAACCAGCTGAAGGAGATTGGCGACAAGATTCCTGCTGAGCACAAGCCCGCTATCGAGAATGCTCTCCAGCAGTTGAAGGATGCTCACAAGTCTGGCGACATTGCTGCCATCGACAGCGCTATGAACGCTCTCAATACTGCTTGGCAAACTGCTTCACAGCAGATGTACCAGGGCGCACAAGGTGCACAGGCGGGTCCTCAGGGCGATCCCTTCGCTGGTCAGCAACAGGCTCAGCAGCAGGGCGCTCCAAAGGATGACAACATCCAGGACGCTGACTTCGAGGAGGTGAAGTAAGAATAGATAAGCAACAATAAGAAAATCATAAGAAAGTGGTGTAATCCAAGTGGTTACACCACTTTTTGTTATTGTTAAACTTTGTTTCATTTCTTGCTTTTTTCGGATTTTTACCGTAATTTTGCGACATATTTGCGACACGACTTAATTGGCGATGAGATGCAACTTAAAAATACTTATACGGATTAATACATATTAAAAGGACGAAAATATGCCAGCTTTAAAA
>CACYBB010000026.1 GCA_902772585.1 uncultured Bacteroidales bacterium
TCATCGCCCTGCTTGGCCATCTGTGATGTGGCGATCAGTTTGTCGGTGATGCCGTTCAGTGCACTTACTACTACTACGACAGGTTGCGTCCGAGCCTCTGTCTCCACGATTTTCTTCAAGCTAAGAATGCTTTTTACGGAACCTACGGACGTTCCGCCGAATTTCAGTACTTTCATATTTCTATGCAATTTATCTTGCCGACGGTACCCCTGAACAAGCGGGGATTGCTCCATTGGCGCGACAAAAGTACTAATAAGTGAGCAAAAAACCAAAGAAATTGTCATTTTTTTCATTTATATCGAAATTTTCTGCTAACTTTGCACTCCAGAAAGAACCAAAAAGCAAAATAAATATGAAACGACTTGTAATTTCTGCGTTAGCTTATTGTTTGTTGGCAATGGGTGATGCTATGGCTTGTACTAACTTCATTGTGGGTAAGAATGCTTCCGTTGACGGCTCCGTCATCTGTTCGTATAATGCAGACTCCTATGGAGCCTTTATGTGGCTATATCACTATCCTGCCGCCAAGCACCAGAAGGGTGACATGCGCAAAATCTTTGAATGGGATACTAATAAATACTTAGGTGAGATTCCCGAGGCTGAGGAAACCTATAACGTTGTAGGCAACATCAACGAGTGGCAGGTAACCATTGGCGAAACGACTTATGGAGGTCGTGAGGAAATGGTTGATTCAACAGGCATAATCGATTATGGTTCATTGATATACATCGGCTTGCAACGTTCAAAAACTGCTCGTGAAGCCATTCAGATTATGACCTCTCTTGTTGAGCAGTACGGCTACTGTTCAGAGGGTGAAACCTTTACTATCTGCGACCCCAACGAAGCATGGATTATGGAGATGCAGGGCTGTGGTCCCGACCGTAGTCAGTCAAAGGAGCGTGTGGTTTGGGTTGCTCGTCGCATTCCCGACAACGCCATCTGCGGACATGCTAACCAGAGTCGTATTGGTGTGTTCCCATTGAAAGACAAGGAGAACGTGCTCTACTCGAAGAATGTCATCAAGTATGCCCGCAAGATGGGGTGGTTTACAGGTCGTGACGATGAGTTCTCGTGGAAGATGGCCTATGCTGCTCCCGATTTCTCTGGTCGTCGCATGTGCGAGGCCCGCGTCTGGAGTTTCTTCAATCATCACGTCAAGGGCATGGAACACTATCTGCCCTGGGCGCTGGGCAAAGATCCTGATGCTGAAGATATGCCGTTGTGGGTTGTTCCTGTCAAGAAGTTGAGCGTGGAAGACATTATGAATGATATGCGTGACCACTACGAAGGAACGCCCCTTGCTATTGACTCAACAGATATCGGTGGTGGTATCTGGCAGATGCCTTACCGTCCCACACCGCTTTATTTCGAGGTTGATGGCAAGAAATACTTCAACGAGCGCCCAATCTCTACCCAACAGACTGCCTGGACTTTCGTTTCCCAGATGCGTTCATGGCTCCCCCGCGAGATGGGCGGTTGCTTCTGGTTTGGTAACGACGACTGCAATATGGTGGCTTACACGCCCATCTATTGCTCGATGACCGAGGTGCCCGAGTGCTACAACACCCCAGGTGCTGACGAGTTGAATTTCAGCGACAAGAATGCCTATTGGGTAGAGAACTGGGTCAGCAATATGGTCTATCCCCGCTATTCTGTCTTGTTCCCTTCTTTGAAGGAAGTTCGCGACTCCCTGCAGCATGCTTATTTGACGCAGCAGTCTGCCATCGAGGCACAGGCCAAGAATATGGAACCAGCCCAGATGCAGCGTTTCCTCAACGACTATAGCGTTCGTCAGGCTCAGCAGATGGTGGCACACTGGAGACAGTTGGCCTACTACCTTATTGTAAAATATAACGATATGGCTGTGAAACCTGACGTGAATGGCGTCTTCACCCGTTCTAAGCATGGACTGGGTGCTACTGTCAAGCGTCCTGGTTATCCCCAGAGTTTTGCCCGTCGCCTTGTTCGTGAGGCAGGTGCCCGCTATGCCGTTCCCGAAGAAAAGAAATAGTCAAATTGTAAATAGCTAAATTGTAAATAGTCAAATTGTAAATTGAAATGACTCTCATTATCGTCACCATGCTCCTTTTGGCCTATCTGCTGATAGCGACAGGCCATCTGACGGGAGTCAACAAAGCCGCCATTGCCATGTTCCTTGGAACCATTGGCTGGGTGGTATATGTGTGTTGGGGTGCAGACTTCGTGATGGCCCAACATCCGGCTGAGTATATCGAGTGGCTGGGCAGTAGTGAACCCGACAGCGACAAGGTGAAGTGGTTCATCTACGACCACGTGTTCCTGAAGTATGTCGGTAAGGCAGCAGCTATCGTGCTGTTCCTGCTGGCCACGATGTCTATCGTCGAACTGCTCAGCAACAACGGTTGTTTCGACTTCATCAACGAGTGGATGCGTACCCGCAGCAGCAAGCGCCTGCTGTGGAGCATTACTGCCGTGACGTTCATCCTCTCTGCCAACCTCGACAACCTGACGACAGCCACCATGATGCTGGTTATCATGCATAACATCGTGCAGAACTCCCGCCAGCGCATGTTTGTGGGTTCGGCTATTGTACTGGCTGCATGCTGTGGCGGATGCTTCACCGTCATTGGCGACCCGATAGGTCTGATACTCTGGGGCAACGGAGCCGTAACAGCCACCCGTTTCTCCGCATATCTCGGACTACCCGCCCTGCTGGCGTGTGCCGTACCAACCTATCTGATTAGTCGTGAACTTCCTGAAAGACTGGATATGGCGTGGAGTCCGTCACCATATCGTGGCGATGAGACCCGTTTGAACCGTTGGCAACGTGCTGTCATGCTCTTTGTGGGTATTGGTGGACTGTGGTTCATTCCCACGTTCCATAACATCACCAAGCTGGCTCCATTCCTTGGTGCCCTCTGTGTGCTCAGCGTGCTGTGGGTTGTCAACGAAGCCTTCAACCGCAAACTGATTGGTGCCGACCAGATGACAGGGCGCCGCATTCCAATGTCGCTGCAGTATGGCGGTTTCCAGCAACTGCTTTTCGTTACGGGCATCATGCTTGGCATGGGTGTTGTGACGGAGACTGGTGTCTGGGGGGATGTCGCCAACTGGTTCGATACCTATATCCCCGATGTCTGGCTGATAGGAATCCTTGCCGGTTTCTTGAGCAGCATTATCGACTCGTTCACCATTGCCATCTCCAACCTCTCGCTTTATAGCGTTGGTGCCGGTGGTGTGATGACCAATGGTGCCTATTGGGGCATCATTGCCTACACAACGGCTGTCGGAGGTTGTCTCTTGTCGGTGGGCAGCGTCTGTGGTCTGGCTCTGATGCGTGCCGAGCATGTCCGTCTGGGGTGGTATGTCAAGCACATGACGCCCAAGGTGCTGTTAGGCTTCCTGTTGGGTTATGTCGTGCTGTGGATGGAGGTAAATATCATGGCGCTTTAATCCAAGAATGCTCTAAAACAGAGAAAAAACAAGCATTTTCGATTTTTTTAATCGGAAATGTTTTTTTTATTTGTGTTTTTTTGCTATCTTTGCAATCACTATTACCGAAACAACAACAAATTTATATCAAACAAATACTGCTTATGTCACAAATTACAGGTTACATTTCGCAGATCATCGGTCCTGTTATCGACGTTTATTTTGATACCAAGGGCTTGGATGCTGAGAAAGTGCTGCCTAAGATTCACGAGGCTTTGTCTGTCAAACGTCCTAATGGCGACCAGATTATCATCGAGGTGCAGCAGCACATCGGTGAGGACACCGTTCGCTGTGTGGCTATGGACAATACTGACGGTCTGCAGCGTGGATTGGAAGCAATACCATTGGGCACACCTATTCTGATGCCCTCTGGTGAACAGATTAAGGGTCGAATGCTGAACGTGATTGGTCAGCCTATCGACGGTATGAAACAGCTCGCCATGGAGGGTGCTTATCCCATCCACCGTCCTGCTCCTAAGTTTGAGGAGCTGTCAACCACCAAGGAGGTGCTGGCAACCGGTATCAAGGTCATCGACCTGCTGGAGCCATATCTGAAGGGTGGTAAGATTGGACTTTTCGGTGGTGCCGGTGTAGGTAAGACGGTGCTCATCATGGAGCTCATCAACAACATTGCCAAGGGTCACGACGGTTTCTCCGTATTCGCTGGAGTAGGAGAGCGCACCCGTGAGGGTAACGACCTCATCCGAGAGATGATAGAGTCGGGCGTTATCCGCTATGGTGAGAAGTTCAAGGAGGCTATGGACCAAGGTAAGTGGGACCTGAGTCTCGTTGACCCTGAGGAGCTGAAGAAGTCGCAGGCCACCCTGGTCTATGGTCAGATGAACGAGCCCCCCGGTGCACGTGCTTCTGTTGCCCTGTCTGGTCTGACGGTTGCTGAGGGCTTCCGCGATGGTGGCGGTAAGGACGGTGGTGCTGCCGATATCCTGTTCTTCATTGACAACATCTTCCGTTTCACGCAGGCCGGTTCTGAGGTGTCTGCTCTGCTGGGCCGTATGCCGTCAGCCGTAGGTTATCAGCCCACGCTGGCTTCTGAGATGGGTACCATGCAGGAGCGCATCACCTCTACCAAGTCAGGTTCTATCACCTCTGTACAGGCTGTTTATGTGCCTGCCGACGACTTGACCGACCCCGCACCTGCTACTACATTTACTCACCTGGATGCTACCACGGTGCTCGACCGTAAGATTGCCGAGTTGGGTATCTATCCCGCCGTTGACCCACTGGGAAGTACCTCTCGTATTCTTGACCCGCTGGTTGTTGGCAAGGCTCACTACGACTGTGCTCAGCGCGTGAAGGAGATTCTGCAGCGCTACAAGGAGTTGCAGGACATCATTGCCATCCTCGGTATGGACGAGCTCTCCGATGAGGACAAGCTGACCGTGAACCGCGCCCGTCGTGTACAGCGCTTCCTCAGTCAGCCGTTCGCCGTTGCCAGTCAGTTCACAGGTCTGCCTGGTGTCATGGTTCCCATCGAGGAAACCATCAAGGGCTTCAACGCCATCTTGGACGGTGAGGTTGACGACCTGCCCGAGCAGGCCTTCCTCAACGTTGGTACCATCGAGGACGTCAAAGAGAAGGCTAAGAAACTGTTGGAGGCAGCTAAAGCGTAACATTAAACATTAAACATTAAACATTAAACGTTTATGTTACAGCTAAAGATAGTTTCTCCCGAAAGGATAGAGTTTGAAGGTGACGTGGAGCGCGTGCTCGTGCCGGGTTCCCTGGGACAGTTCGAGATACTGACCAACCACGCACCTATCATCTCCTCGCTCGACAAGGGTAAGGTGGTCTATACCCTGCCCAGTGGCGAGCGCGTCCCGCTGGAGATCATTGGCGGTTTCGTGGAGGTGCAGAAGAACGTTGTTAGTGTTTGTGTAGAATTGCGTGAGGAATGACACAGAGTGAGTTGAAAAAAGTAGCCCGAATATACACCATGCAGGTCATCGTCCTGACGTGGCTGTTGTTCCTGCCCATCCGTTTCTGGGGGCCCGACCATTGGCAGATACCCTCTGCCGTAGGCTATATTTTCACATTCCTCTTCTACATCGCCGACGGCTGGTTATGGTACTGGGTGGTATCTCGCCACAAGGCCTATCTGACCTCGTTCTTCACTGGAACCTCCGGATTCCGTTTCCTGATGGCACTGGCCGTATTAGGCATCTATTATTGGGCCACCAAGGGTGCCGATATGATAACGTTCCTGTGGGTGTTCATGGTCTACTATTTGGTACTGCTGATACACCACAGCATCTACTTTTCGAGAATGTCCAAACGAGTATAACGTTTTTATAGACAAAGAATTAAATGAAACAATTAAAGTCAATATGTCTCTTGCTGATGCTGGCACTTGTTCCCCTTCAGCTCATGGCCAATGAGCAGAAAGAGGAGGGCGAGGCGCTGAACATCCCTGAGATTGTGCTGGAGCACTTGGCTGACGCTTACGAGTGGCACATCACCACCATCGGAGGCAAGCACATCGGTTTCGACCTACCTATTATTATACGTAGCGGCGCAACTGGTGAGTGGCACTTCTGTACGGCTCATTCCCTGCCCGAAGGTTTCTTCTTCAACGAGGAGGCCCACGGCAAGATTTACGAGCGGATGGCTGATGGCACCGTCGAGCGCCCCATAGACCTCAGCATCACGCGCAACGTCCTGCAGATATGGATTGTGGTGGCTTTGCTGCTGGTGGTCTTCCTCAGCTGTGCACGCTGGTACAAGAAGCATGACAAGACCGACAACGCGCCACGTGGCTTCGTAGGTGCTATGGAGATGCTGGTGATGATGATCAACGATGACGTCATCAAGTCGTCGATAGGCGAGAAGCACTACAAGCCCTATGCTCCCTACCTGCTGACGGTGTTCTTCTTCATCTTCTTCACCAATCTGCTGGGCCTGCTGCCCATCTTCCCTGGTGGTTCCAACGTGACGGGCAACATCAACATCACGTTCTTCCTGGCCGTGTGTACCTTCCTGGCAGTCAACCTGTTTGGTAACCGCGAGTACTGGAAGGAAATCTTCTGGCCCGATGTGCCCCTGTTCCTGAAGGCTATCCCCATCATGCCCGCCATCGAGTTGTTTGGGGTGTTCACCAAGCCCTTCGCGCTGATGATCCGTCTCTTCGCCAATATGATGGCAGGTCACGCTATGATATTGGCCTTCACGTGCGTCATCTTCCTGGGTTGGACCATGGGAACGGCTATGGGTACAGGTCTGAACATCTTCAGTGCCATCATGCTGCTCTTCATGAACGCCCTGGAACTGTTGGTAGCCTTTGTTCAGGCTTACGTGTTCACCATGCTGTCGGCCGTGTTCATCGGACTGGCACATAAGGAACATGAACATTAAACATTAAACATTAAACATTAAATTTCAGAATAAATTAAATATTAACAATTTAAAAACATTAAACTATTATGATTACATCACTGTTATTGGCCGAGGGTCTGGCTCAGCTGGGCTGCGGTATTGGAGCTGGTATTGCTGTTATTGGTGCAGGTTTGGGTATTGGTAAGATTGGTGGCAGCGCCGTTGACGCTATCGCCCGTCAGCCGGAGGCTTCCGGACAGATCTTCACCCAGATGATTCTGACATCAGCCTTCGTAGAGGGTTGTGCTCTGTTCGCTATTGCTGCTTGTGCATTCTTGATCTAATATCTCATAGCAAATGGATTTCACTCAATTACCAGCAATCCTAACGCCTGACTTGGGACTCCTTTTCTGGATGCTCCTGGCGTTCTTGGTGGTCTTCGGTATCCTGGCGAAGTACGGTTTCCCCGCCATCACCAATATGGTTGACGAGCGCAGCCGTTACATTGACGAAAGTCTTCGCAAGGCACACGAGGCCCAGGAGCGACTGGCAAACATTGAAAAGGAAGGTGAATCCATCTTGCAGGAGGCTCGCGAAAAGCAGGCTCAGATACTGAAAGAGGCTGCCGAGACGCGCGACGCTATTGTGGAGCAAGCCCAGCAGAAGGCTCGCAGCGAGGGTGCCCGACTGCTTGACGAGGCCCGCACGGCCATTGAGCAGGAGAAGAAGGCTGCCATTGCCGACATCCGCCAACAGGTTGCTACACTTAGTGTTGACATCGCCGAGAAGGTTCTGCGCAAGAATCTGAAGGACGATAAGTCGCAGATGGATTTGATAGATCGCATGCTGGATAAAGTCTCTGTTAATTAACTCTCAATTCTCACGTCTTAATTCTTAATTAGAATAGGTATGGATATTGGAGTAATATCGGTCAGATATGCGAGGGCGCTGCTGAAGAGTGCCATCGACCAGAAGCTTGACGAACAGGTGTATCAGGAGATGCAGCTGATTGCTAAGTGCTATGTCGATGTGCCCCAGTTGCGCCAGACCATTGACAATCCCATGATCGCGAAGGACAAGAAGCAGATACTGCTGACCACAGCAGCTGGTCCTTTAGCCAGTCAGCTCACCCAGTCGTTCATTGCGCTGGTGCTGAAGGAAGACCGCGAGAATGTGATACAGTTCATGGCCAACTCGTACATCACGCTTTACCGTAAACAGAAGAACATCATCCGTGGCAAGCTTACCACCGCTGCCCGCGTGTCTGCCGAAACCGAGCAGAAGATGCGCCAGATGGTGGAGAGCAAGACTCAAGGTACTGTGGAGTTTGAGACCGAGGTGGACCCCGACATCATCGGAGGCTTCATCCTCGAATACGACACCTTCCGCATGGATGCCAGTGTCAAGTCGAAGCTCAACACGATACTCACGCAATTAAAGAAATAGTCGTAATAACGTAATACCGTTATCACGTATTAACGAAAAAAGAACAGAAAACAAATGTCAGATAAAATTAAACCAAGCGAAGTCAGTCAAGTGCTGCTCGACCAGCTGAAGGGCATTTCCGATGCTGAACAGTTCGACGAGGTAGGTACCGTGCTCACCGTCAGCGATGGCGTGGCTCGTATCTATGGTCTGCGCAATGCCGAGTCCAAGGAACTGTTGGAGTTCGAGAACGGCACCATGGCCATCGTTGAGAACCTCGAGGAGGACAACGTGGGCTGCGTGCTGCTGGGTTCAACGTCGGGCATCAAGGAGGGTATGGTCGTCAAGCGCACCAAGCGCATCGCCTCCATCCGCGTCAACGACAACATGCTCGGCCGTATTGTCAATCCGCTGGGACAGGCTGTCGACGGCAAGGGCGATATTGACCTCACCGACTCCTTTGAGATGCCGCTGGACCGCAAGGCGCCAGGCGTTATCTATCGTCAGCCCGTGAAGGAGCCCCTGCAGACAGGTCTGAAGGCCATCGACTCGATGATTCCCATTGGCCGTGGTCAGCGCGAGCTCATCATCGGTGACCGCCAGACAGGTAAGACGGCTATCGCTGTTGATACCATCATCAATCAGAAGAGTTTCTATGAGGCTGGCAAGCCCGTCTATTGTATCTATGTGGCCATCGGTCAGAAAGCCTCTACCGTTGCCAACCTCGTGCAGACGCTGAAGGAGCACGGAGCCATGCCATACACCATCGTGGTGGCTGCCACCGCTGCCGATCCTGCTGCCCTGCAGTATTATGCACCCTTTGCCGGTGCTGCCATCGGTGAGTACTTCCGCGACCGTGGTCTGCCCGCCCTCGTCGTTTATGACGACCTGTCAAAGCAGGCTGTGGCCTATCGTGAGGTGTCGCTGATTCTGCGCCGTCCCTCTGGTCGTGAGGCTTATCCCGGCGACGTCTTCTACCTGCACTCTCGTCTCCTTGAGCGCGCTGCCAAGATGAACGAACAGCAGGAGGTTGCCGAGCAGATGAACGACCTGCCCGCATGCATGAAGGGTCACGTCAAGGGTGGTGGCTCGCTCACCGCGCTGCCCATCATCGAGACACAGGCTGGCGACGTTTCCGCGTACATTCCTACCAACGTGATTTCCATCACCGACGGTCAGATATTCCTGGAGAGCCAACTCTTCAACCAGGGCGTCCGTCCCGCCATCAACGTCGGTATCTCCGTAAGCCGTGTGGGTGGTTCGGCACAAATCAAGTCCATGAAGAAGGTGGCTGGTACCCTGAAGATTGACCAGGCACAGTATCGTGAGCTCGAGGCCTTCTCCCAGTTCTCCAGCGATATGGATGCCGTGACGGCTATGACGCTGGACCGTGGTCGTAAGAACAGCCAGCTGCTCATTCAGCCCCAGTACAGCCCCATGCCCGTAGGCGAGCAGGTGGCCATCCTGTATTGCGGTGTCCATGGACTCATGCGCGAAGTGCCCATCAGCAAGGTCCGCGAGTGCCAGAACCAGTTCCTCGACAAGTTGCGCTCTGCAGCCCCCGAGGTCATCGAGACGCTGGCTGCCGGAAAGATTGACGACGACGTGACCAAGAAGATTGAGGCTGTCATGGCCGATATTGCCGGAACGTATAAAGCCTGATAGCCTATGGCAAGCCTGAAAGAGATTAAAGGCCGTATTGCTTCAGTCCAGTCGACGCGCAAGATAACCTCCGCCATGAAGATGGTGGCCAACTCCAAGTTGCACCATGCACAGGTGGCCATCCAGAACATGCTGCCCTATGAAACCATGCTTGAGCACATCCTCAAGTCGTTTCTGGCAGCCGAGGCCGAGGCACAGACCGTCTTCGACCAGGAGCGTCCCGTCAAGCGCGTAGCCTTGGTGGTGTTCAGCAGCAACTCGTCACTCTGTGGCGGTTTCAACTCGAACGTCATCAAGCTCCTGCAGCGCACCGTCGAGGCTTATGAGCAAGAGCTGGGCGAGGGTAGTGTAGAGGTCTATCCCATTGGCCGCAAGGTCTTTGAGAAGGCCCGCAAGCTGGGCTACGACATCCATGGCGAGCGCAACGCGCTGATTGACCATCCGCACGTCAGCGAGTGCATCGACCTGGCTATGGAACTGGGCACCAAGTTTGCCAATGGCGAGGTGGACCGCGTGGAGCTCATCTACCACCACTTCAAGTCGGCAGGCTCGCAGATACTGACCAGCAAGCAGTTCCTGCCCATCGACCTCGAAGCCGAGTTGGGACGTGACCACGAGCGCGACCTCACCAGCACCATTGCCACGCAGAAGGCTCAGGAGTACCTGCGCAAGAACCGTCGCAAGAAGCAGGTCAAGGAGGGCGAGGTAGCCCCGCTGAACGACAACTTCATCGTAGAGCCCGACATGAACACCGTGCTCTCGAAGCTGTTGCCCAAGATGGCACACCTCATGCTCTATACCGCCCTGCTTGACAGCGTAGCCTCCGAGCATGCCGCCCGCATGGTGGCCATGCAGACCGCTACCGACAATGCCGACGAGATGTTGCGCCAGCTGAACCTGCAGTACAACAAGTCGCGTCAGCAGGCCATCACCAGCGAGTTGCTCGACATCGTGGGTGGTTCCGTCAACAACTGATCCGTCGTTACACATCTATAAAAAGAGAGGCCTCCATTCATTTGGAAGGTCTCTCTTTCTCTTACATCTTACTTCTTCCTTCTTACATCAGACATCAGTTCTGGTCGTTTCCGTCGCCGCCCGGTTCGTTACCGCCGCCGCCGGTGTTGCCGCCTCCGGTGTTGCCACCAGTGTTGGTGCCACCGCCATTTTGGTTCGAACCACTGTTGGCAGGTGCCTGGCTGGCGTTGTCACCCTTGGCACGCGAAATCTGCTCGCGGGTCTTGTCCGTCCAGCTAAGGCGGGCGTCCTTCTTCAGTTCGTCGCGGGTGAATTCGCCAGTGCTCTGTGCCAGCAGCTTGATGGTCTTCACGGCGGGACCGGTCTTCGCACCCTCTGCCAGCTGACCAATCGTGGCCTGCGCCACCTTGTCGTTCTGTGCGTCGTAGTAGGTCTCCAGAGCGTTCGCCTCCACGGTGGCCTTGAAGATGGCCAGGTCAGGAATCTTCACCGTGTTGCCGTTCAGCACCTGCTCGCGCACGCACTTCACGAAGTCGATGAGGATACCCGTGATCAGGCCCTCCGAGAAGGCCGTGTTGTGCTCAGCCATGTGCTTCGCCATCTCCTGGACGCCCAGCGTCTGCTTGTAACTCACTCGGGCGTAGAGCTTGCCCGCCTGTTCCGATTCTGAGGTCTCGGTAACCTTTGAAAGATACAGTTCAATCATTCTTTTTTGTGTGTTTTTTAGATGTTAATAAATAGGGTTAATTGTGTGTGTCTCATGGTATTAGACTACCATTGAATACACTACAAAGGTACGAAATAATTTTCATATATGCAAATATTTACCCTTATTTTTTCAAGTTTTTCTTTATAGCAAATAACCCACCATTATTCAGCGATAACGATGGGTCCTGCAGAAATGCCGCGCTGGTGACGTCGATTGGTGGAAACCAGATGGCCACATCTGGACGGTCGGGCTTATCCTTATTGTTGCCCCTCGACTGTTTCTGTTTCGACCATTCCAAGAGTCGCTTCGTCTCAGCATCGTCGTGCAGGCGGAAATCGCGGCAAATAGCCTCTACCAAACATGACAATTGACCCTTGTTATCACCACTTTTGGCTACCAGATTGGCCATCATGCCCGTCGGCTCCTTCCAACTGAAGTCCGGATACTGAAATTCCGCGCCAAAGATGTGTGCGCCAAAGATGGGGAAAAACATCGGAACAAGGGGTTCGTACATGTCTTTTGAGGCCTGCGAGAGCAGCAATTTCACACATTCTGTGCCTTTACCGAGGTTCGGCATAGCGGGCGCAGTCGCTTTACTAATTTCGTATTTCATTGTATATCAGCTTTTTAGATGAATTAATAATGGTCGAGCGTGACAGTTACAGTTGTGACAGTTCGTTTTTTGAGGGTGTCAATTCCCTTAATATTATATATAACTATTTATATATTAGTTAGTTATATTATATATAGGGCCAAGTGTAACTGCCTTTTTTTTAATTGTAATTACTGTAATTGTAATTGACTCGGTCATTGATTCACTCTTCTACCAGGCCACCCAGTGCTATGCAAAGTTCAAATTATGCTGAAGAAAAGTGGGGCATGTACCAAGCCTACAAATAAATTATTGGCAAAGAAAAGCAGGTGGTAACTTGCATATCTCAATATTTTTTTCGTATCTTTCTCCCTTGGAGAAAATTCTCACACCTAAAGGTATGAGTGTGGCGATGCAATCTCCCGCTCGAAAGAACAAAGAAAAGTGAACTTTCCTTTGGTTCTTTGCTCACTTATTCGTATCTTTGCAAACAGATGAAGAAAAGAGTTGTTTGGATTTGCATGACCGTTATGGTGCTGCTGGTGGCGATAACCATCGGTGGGGGATGCTATATGCTGGACTATTCGCTGGCGCCTGACCCGACGCGGGAGAATACGGACTCGTGCTACAGGCAGTTGTTTACGGACTATCCGGAGACGAGGGAGTGGATGGACAGTCTGCGCACAAACCATGCGCTGCGCGACACGATGATGACGATGCCGGCAGGCTACCGGCTGCACGTGTACCATATCGATAAGGGCTGTCAGCGCACGGCATTGGTGGTGCACGGCTGGAGGGATCAGGCCATCAAGTTCTTCTATCTGGCAAGGATGTATGAGCGTCTGCTGGGGTATAACGTCGTCATGCCCGACCTCTATGCCAGTGGCCAGAGCGAGGGCGAAATGCTGCGCATGGGGTGGCAGGACAGGCTGGACGTGCTGCAACTGATGGACGCCTTCAAGGCGGACACGATGGTGGTTCACGGCGTGTCGATGGGTGGCGCTACGACGATGATGGCTTCGGGCGAACGGATGCCTGACGGTATCAGGGACCTGCGCTTTGTGGACGACTGCGGATATACTGGTGTATGGGATGAGTTTGCGGGGCAACTGAAGAGTGAGTTCGGGCTGCCTGCGTTCCCGTTGATGTACACCACGAGTTGGATTTGCCAACTGCGCTATGGCTGGAATTTCAATCAGGCCTCGGCATTGCGACAGGTTGCCAAGTGCCGGTACCCGATGTTCTTCATTCATGGCGACGAGGACGCTTTTGTGCCCACCTGGATGGTTTATGAACTGTACGACGCCAAGCCCGAACCCAAGGTGCTCTGGGTAACCAGGAAGACGGACCACGCACACTCCTACAAGAACTATAGAAAGGAATATGTGGAGCGCATCAGCAGGTTCTTGAAGGAGTGGGGTAGAACGACTTGTCTTATCGGCGCTGCTGGTCGCGGCTGCCCCATTTCTTTTCGTAACGGCCCTCGGTATCAATCTTGCCGCCAAACATATTCAGACGATAGCGAATGTGCAGCATGGCGTAACTGTTGACGCTGTTATAGCGCGTATCGCTGCGACTAGTGGCATTGACCCAGCGCTCGTAGTTGGATTGCTGACGCAGCAGGTCGTAGAAGTTGAGCGCAACGGTCAACGGCTTTCCCTTCAGGAACGACTTTGATATCTGTCCGTTCCATATCAGTTCGTTGGTGTTCATGGACTGGTCGCTATAGCCTCGGCGACTGCGCTCGTGGATGTTGCTGCTCAACTCGAAATCCCACGGCAGGCGAATGAGAAACTGTCCACCGTAGTTGAACTGCCAGGTGTCGAGATTGGCATTGGGTTGCAGTTCGTTGCGCGAATGCTGATAGTTCACCTGACCGTCAATCGAGATTTCCAGCCAGTCGTTGCGGTAACCGGCAGTCAGTCGCTGGTTCAGGTTGGTGGTGCGCGTGGTATTCTTCTCGGCATCGGCTTTCTGCTGGGCTACGTAACTCACGAAGTTGTTGTAGCGCAGGCGGGTGTCGGAACCGACATTCCAGTGGGCGGTAGAGTCCAGGGCGGTATTAAACGAGAAACCACCGTTGATGTTCCAGTTGCCGTTGATGTTCTCAGGGCGCGAGGTGCTTCCACCAGTGACGGGGTCGTAGCGCACCATATTGGAGATGCTGTTCTGTATGTGGCGGTAGTTGAAGTAGGCCACGATGCTACGCTTATGGCGCACGATGTAGTTGTTGTAGTACATGTTCAGCGAGTTCGTGAACTGAGGCTTCAGACCCGGGTTACCCTGGGTGATGTACAGCGGGTTGGAGTCGTCGGTGATGTCCAGCAACTGCGACATGTCCGGCTGGCGCGTATCGCCACGATAGTGAATCCACAGGTTGCTCTGGTCGTGGAACTTATAGTGGAAGTCGAAGGTCGGCGTCAGGTTCGTCACGGTGCGCACGGTATCGACATAGATGCCACGATAGTCCTGGATGAAGTTAGAGCGCTGGGGCTGTACCAGGAAACCGATGTTGTAGTCGTACTTCTTATGGTTATGGCGCAGCGTGAGGCGGATGTTGTGCGTGTAGTTCTTATACTCCGAATAGCGGCTGAGATTCTTGTCCAGATAGTTGTCCATGGTGGCATAGACGCTGGAGAGCCAGGGGGCCCACTCACGATATTCGGGATCTACGCCAGCAAACGGGTCTTGCGTCATTCGGCTGAAGTCGTAGGTCTGGCGGTCGCTGGTGTTCTGGCTGTAGCGCAACTCGTAGCCGAACTGCAGATGGGCACCCTTCCACAGCGGTTCGCTATAGGTTGTGGCCAGCACATAGCCGTTGCTCTTGGATGGGGTAGTGTTGTAGCGCGCTGTATAGTAGGTGGAGTCGTTGCCGAAGCGGTCCTTCACCTGGAACAGGCGCACCTCGTTGTTCGATGCATTCTGGTTTTCGCCCTTGCTGCCACTCAGTTCGGCGCGAAACACAATATTTCTGCCTCTGGGATTCAGTCGGCGATACAGTTGCAGCATGCTCCAGAAGTTCTTGTTGCTGCTGTACGACAGACTGCTGTTGAGGTTGCTGTTGACGGTAATCTCAGGAATGAACGACTCCAGCGGCTGTTCGGCATACTTGTAGGGGTCGTCGTTATAGGTGGCAGCACGCGATACCGTCGTTCCATCGTCCGTACCCGTCGTACCATTGGCACGCAAGAGGATGTTCGTCAGCGAGTCGGGCTTCCACTCGAAACGCAGATTGGCACGCCAGTTGTTGCTGCGCGTCATGTTCTTCGTATAGTTATTCGAGAAGGTGTGTGTCGTCTCGCTATAGAAATTCTCCGTGGCCTTCTCCGTCTGCAGGTCGCCGTCGCGGTGGTTCCAGCGCAGGCTCAGGTCTATCTTCAGCTTGTCGCCATCGTCGTAGTTCAGGTTGGCACCCAGCATCTTGCGGGCATTCAGACCACGACGATTCCACCAGGCAGCATTCTCCTCCTTGTTGTTGAAGTTGCCCATCAGCACGAAGCGCATAACATCGGTAAAACTGCTACCCATACCTCTGGAGGCATAGCGGTGCTCGGTACCTCCGGCAATATCCAGATTGGTCATGAAACCACGGTTCATACCTTTCTTGATGGTGAAGTCGAGCACCGTCTCCTTCTCGCCGTCCTCAATACCCGTAATACGAGCCTGGTCTGACTGCTGGTCGTAGAACTTCAGGTTCTGGATGATGCTGACGGGGATGTTCTTCAGCGCCGACTCCACGTCGCCCAGCATGAACTCCTTACCGTCCAGCAGAATCTTCTTTACCGCCTTGCCGTTGATGGTGATGTTGCCGTCCTCGTCGACCTCAGCACCGGGAATGCGCTTGATGAGTTCCTCAATGGGCGAGCCCTCTGGCGTGCGGTAGGCTTCAGGGTTGTAGAGTATGGTGTCCTTCTTGACGATAACCTGTGCGGCACGTCCCGTCACCACAGCCTCCTGCAACATGACGCTCTCTGACTCAATCATGATGTTTCCCATATCCAGGTTCTCATTGCGACGAAGCGTTACCTCGCGCTCCAACGTCTGGAAACCCACTGAAGAAATCTTCAAGCGGTAGGTACCTGACGAGGGTGCCTGAACGCTGAAGTTGCCACGGGTATTACTCAGCGAACCACCCACGAAGGCGCTGTCGGAAGCATTGAACAGTTGGACGGTAGCCTGCACCATCGGCTCCTTCATGTCGGCATCCAGCAGGTGGCCCGTAATGGTGTGACGTCGGTTGTCGTAACCCTCATCGTCCTGCGCATAGGCTGACAGAAACGTTATCTGGGTAACGAATAGAAGGAAGAATAGTCTCATAAAGTTTTGTCTAGTATTCATCATTTGTTGGAAAAAAGCACCCGATTTCCGTCGGGTGCTCCTTGGTTATTGTAAATACGAATTGGGAAATTCGGAATTCGGAATTTGTAATTACTTCAGCGCCTTGTTCAGCATATAGTACAACTCGTTGTTGCGGAGCGTCTGCTTGAAGTCGAAGGTGTTCGTGTTCTTGTTGATACGAACATACTCAATGCCCAGAATCTCGGCAAAGTCTTCCCAGTACTCCTCGGTAATGTCGTAAGAGAAGGCGCTATGGTGTGTGCCACCAGCTAGAATCCAGGCGCCAGCACCAATCTCGAAGGTAGGCTGGGGAACCCAGAGGGCTGAAGCCACAGGCAGGTTAGGCATGGGCTTAGGCTCGATGCACTCCACCTCTTGAGAGATGAGACGGAAGCGATTGCCGAGGTCAACAACAGTAGCTTTGATACCACGACCCACCTTTGAGGTGAAGACGAGACGGGCGGTCTGCTGCTTGCGGACACCGATGCCTAGGAAGTGAACCTCCAGCTTGGGCTTGTCGACAGCGATGAGCGGACAAACTTCGAGCATGTGACTCTGCAGACAAGAACTGCGGTCGCCAGCGAAGTTCAGGGTGTAGTCCTCGAGGAACGAGCAGCCCTGAGGCATGCCCTGCTGGATAACCCAGAGGGTGCGGTAGAGACAGGCTGTCTTCCAGTCGCCCTCAGCACCGAAACCGATACCCTCGGCCATCAGGCGCTGTGAGGCAAGGCCAGGAATCTGGTCGAAGCCACAGAAGTCGGGCTGGTCGATATCGGCATCACCCAGGTCGTCGAAGTTGGTAGTGAAGGCTGTAGCGCCTTCGTCCTTCAAAACACGACGCAGGGCGATTTCAGCCTTGGCAGCGTTCTTCACTTTCTCCCAATAAACGGCTTCACCGCTTTCGTCTATCTTGATGGTATAGAGCTTTTTATACTCTTCGACGAGTTCGTCGGCCTCTGCGTCGGTCACCTTTCTCCAGTACTCCATCAGCGAGCTGACGGGATAGTAGTCCACATGGTAACCCAGGCGCTGCTCGAACTCTACACGGTCGCCATCGGTAACAGCCACATTGTTCATGTTCATACCGAACATCAGACAGCGCACGTTCTTGGCATCAGCAACACCAGCGGCAACACGTGCCCAAACGGCAATCTGCTGCTGAGCGGCAGCGTCTTTCCAGTAGCCACAAACCACCTTGCGAGGAACGCGCATGCGGGTGCAGATGTGTCCAAACTCGATATCTCCGTGAGCCGACTGGTTCAGGTTCATGAAGTCCATATCCATCGTCTCCCAGGGAATCTCAGCGTTGTACTGGGTGTGGAAGTGGAGGAGGGGTTTCTGCAAATCCTGCAGCCCCTTGATCCACATCTTGGCAGGCGAGAAGGTGTGCATCCAGGTGATGATACCCACACACTTGTCGTCGTTGTTGGCAGCCTTCATCACAGCCTCTACTTCTTTCGAGCTGTTAGCTGTTCCTTTGTACACAACCTTGATGGGGATGATGCCACTATTGTTCAGACCCTCGACCATCTCCTTTGAGTGGCCGTCAACGGCAACAACAGCGTCGCCTCCGTAGAGCAACTGCGCACCAGTTACCCACCAAATTTCTAAATTATCGAATGCTTTCATTTCCTTGTGATTTAGTGATTAGTGTTTCTGACCTTTCTGTCCGTAGTAGGCGTTAGGACCATGCTTGCGCATATAGTGCTTCTCGACGAGCAGCGGGTTCATCGTCGTGTTGGGATTGACCATGAACGACACGAACGCCATCTTGGCACACTGCTCCATAACTTTGGCGTTATAAACGGCATTGTCGGGAGAAGTACCCCACGAGAACGGACCGTGGTTCTTGACGAGCACTGCGGGTGTGTGGTCAGGATTGATCTTGCGAATGTTCAGAATCTCGTCCACGATGACGTTACCGGTCTCCAGTTCGTACTGACCCTCAACCTCCTCCTTAGTCATATCGCGCGTGCAGGGAATATCCTTGTAGAAATAGTCGGCATGAGTAGTACCGATATTGGGGATATCCTTGCCAGCCTGCGCAAAGGCTGTGGCATAGGTGGAGTGGGTGTGAACGACGCCCTGGATGTTGGGGAACGCCTTATATAATACAAGGTGGGTGGGGGTGTCGCTCGATGGGTTCAGCTCGCCCTCTACCACTTTACCACTTTCCAGGTCAACAACTACCATGTCCTCGGCTTTCATCTCGTCGTAAGAGACGCCGCTGGGCTTAATGACTACCAATCCCTTCTCGCGGTCAATACCTGAGACGTTGCCCCAAGTGAAGATGACCAGTCCCTGCTTTACCAGGTCCAGATTGGCTTTGAATACTTTCTGTTTCAGTTCTTCTAACATGATTCTAGAGTTTGAAGTTAGTACCTTCGTTGAAGGCATTTTTGTTGAAGCGATAGAGATAGGCACCACGCTTGGAACCCGTCTTATCTATCAGGTCGGTCTTCTCGATGAAGTCCATTTCTTTGATACGCTTACGGAAGTTACGCTTGTCAACCTCCTCGCCATTGACAGCCTCGTAGAGACGCTGCAACTGGGTGAGGGTGAACAGTCCGGGAAGCAACTGGAAACTGATGGGAGCAGTACGAATCTTCTGCTGCATCAGCTTGCGGGCCTTGAGAATCATCTCCTTGTGGTCAGAGAACATCTCGGGCAGTTCCTCGATGTTCACCCATTCCACATCGTGCTCGGCCAGCAACTTCTGGTCGTAGTCCTTCACATTGATGAGTGCACAGTAAGCGACACTGACTACGCGTGCACCGGGGTCGCGATCAACGCTGCCGAAGGCTCCCACCTGGCGCATATAGACGTTGCGCAGACCGGTGAGTTCGAAGAGTACGCGGTCGGCAGCCTCGTCGACACTCTCCTCGTTGCGTACGAAACCTCCATAGAGGCTCCATGCACCCTTACCGGGGTCCATGGCTCGGTGGCCCAGCAACACCTTCAGCTTGTTTTGTTCAAAGCCGAAGATGATGCAGTCCACTGAGACAAGGATCTTCTGGTGTTCAATATAATACTTGGTCATGGTTGCTACTGATGGATTACCACAATGCAATATACAGGATGGTCAGAATGGCGATAACGCCAAAGGCACCCCAGTTGAAAATATTGTCGGTATGGAATATCTTCAGGTCGATAGCTACCAGCTTCGGATCTTGTACCTTGTCGAGGGCATTAGAGCGCAGGTAGATAGCGATGGTTGCAGTGATGGCTGCGAAGAAGATCATAGCACCCTCGAAGCCGTGTACGTGGAAGACATCCACGAAGAAACCGGCGACGAATAGTACCAGCGATACGGCAGCAACAACGAACATGATATTGCTCCAGAATAACTGGGTCTTGATGGTGTGCTCGTCAAGCTCGTCGGCAGGAACAGACTTCTTGCTCTTCAGCGAAATCCATACGAACAGGATGACCAGCGTGATGAACACGATACCTGAACGTACCAGGAATGGCATGTCGGGGAAAGCGAACTTATAGATGATAGAGAACGCGAAGGTACCGATAGCGCAGACAACGGCAGCAGTACCGCTGGCACGCTTCCACAACAGACCAAGACCGAAGATAACTACCACGCCGGGATATACGAAGGCTGAGTACTCCTGGATGAACTGGAAGGCCTGGTCGATACCACCCATCAGAGGATAAACGGCGATGAGGGCGATGATCAGAGCGCTGACAGAGGTCATACGACCTACATTTACCAGACGACGCTCAGAAGCGTTCTTGTTGATGAACTGCTTGTAGATATCCATCGTGAAGAGGGTAGAGGTAGAGTTGAACATAGAAGCCAGTGAAGAAATAACAGCGGCAGCCAGTGCAGCAAAGCTCAGACCCTTGACAACGGTAGGAGTGAAGTTACGAATCAGGAAAGGATAAGCATCGTCAGAACGGCTGATAGAACCAGCCAGCGTCTCACGGAGTCCATCGCACTCAGGAGCATTCATGATGTAGAAGGCGCAAACGCCAGGGATACAAACGATGAACGGAATCAAAATCTTCAGGAAGGCAGCGAAGACCATACCCTTCTTAGCCTCATCGAGTGACTTGGCAGCCAGACCCTTCTGGATGATGTACTGGTTGAAACCCCAGTAACCCAGGTTGGTCAGCCACAGGGCACCGAAGATAAGCACGATACCAGGATTGGTGAAGAACGGGTCGTCCTGAACAACAGGATAAGCATCGACATTTCGTGTCACCACAAGGTTGAAGTGCTTGTCGGCAGGATCTTGTGCCAAATAGTCTTTGATGTGACTCAAAGCATCCCAGGCACCACCAAGACCCATCTCGTCGCCAATGACTGAAAGTGCTGCATAGGCAGTAATCAGACCACCACCAACGAGGAAGGTTACCTGCATAACGTCTGTCCAGGCTACAGAAGCCAGACCACCATAGATAGAGTAGATACCTGCGATGAGGAACAAAGAGAGGATGATGCACATGCGCACCTGGTCAATCTCCATGCCACCAACGTTGATAATCATGTCGGTAGGCAGACCCAGAATCTGCTGGATAGCCAGCGCACCCAGCCAAGCGACGGATGTCAGGTTGACGAAGACATAGAGGAACAGCCACAGCAGCGAGAAGGCCAGACCTACACCCCAGTTGTAACGCTCGCGCAGGAACTGAGGAATGGTGAAAATCTTCTTCTCAATCATCAAGGGCAGCAGGAACTTACCCACAACCAGCAGGGTGGCAGCTGCCATCAACTCGTAGGCAGCAGGAGCAATACCTGATGCGAAGGCTGAACCCGACATACCGATGAACTGCTCAGCAGAAATGTTGGCAGCAATCAACGATGCACCAACAGCCCACCATGTCAGGGTGTTACCTGCCAGGAAGTAGTCGGTAGATGATTTCTCTTCACCCTTCTTGGTACGTGACAGGAACAGACCCATACCAACGAGGATGACAATGTAAGCGGCAAAGACCAGATAGTCCGCCATCTCGAAGCCATTATTACTTAGCGCTTCAATAATCTTGTCCATAAATTCTTTGTAGTATTAATTATAATTGTCAATTCTCAATTCTCAATTCTCAATTGTCAATTAGACCAAAGGTCGTTTATTTCTCAGCACCGAAGATAGAGAAGGTGTAAGAAGCATGGCTGTAGTACTTCTCGCCGGGCTTCAGCACGGGACTTGCCCACTCAGGATGGTTGGGGCTGTCGGGATACTTCTGACTCTCCAGACAAACGCTGACGTGCTTCGGATACTTGATGCCGTGCTTGCGGATGATGTCAGCATCCTTGCCAACACCCTGGAAGTTACCAGAGTAAACCTGTACGCCTGGCTCGTTGGTACGCATCTCCATCAGGATGCAGGTCTTGGGGCTCCACAAGGTAGCGCAAACCTGCGTGTCGTCACCATTGGTGTTCAGACAGTAGTTGTGGTCGTAACCAGTAGCGTTGGCAACCTGGTCGTAAGTAGAGTTGATAGAGTCACCTACAGCATGGGGCTTGCGGAAGTCCATAGCGGTACCCTCAACATTGCGAATCTCGCCAGTGGGGATATATAGCTTGTCAGAAGCTGTGAACTTGTCGGCATTGACATACAGCACCTGATCATAGGCAGCCTGTGTGAAGTCGCCAGAGAGGTTGTAGTAGTTGTGGTTGGTCTGGTTGATGATGGTCTCCTTGTCGGTCTCAGCCTCCCAAACCATGTCGAGTGTGTTGTCGGCAGTCACCTTATAGGTGGTGGTAGCCTTGACGGTTCCAGGGAATCCGTTCTCGCCATCCTCTGCGACGATGGTCAACTTCAGGATAGAGTCACCAATCTGCTCGGCGTCATAGACCTGGTTCATCCAACCTGTGGTGCCACCTCCGTGCAGACAGTTAGGACCGTCGTTCTGCTTCAACTGATAAGTGCTGTCACCCAACTGGAACTGACCGTTCTTGATGCGGTTTGCATAGCGGCCTACGCTGGAACCATAGTCAGAAGGAGAATTCAGGGTGTCAGCATACTGAGCGATGTTGTCGAAACCAAGCACAACATCAGTGGGCTTGCCGTCCTTGTCGGGAACAACGAGCGACACGATGCGACCACCATAGTTGGTGATGCACACCTCCATGCCGTTCTGGTTCTTCAACGTGTAGAGCTTGACAGGCTTCTCGTTGATAATAGTGTCGAACTTGGCAGGGTTAAGACCCGAAACCGTGAGGTTCTGCTCAGGGGCAGAATTACAAGCAGTAAGCATAGCAGCAGCTACGCCTACAGCACAAAATGTTGCTTTTAAGCCTTTCATTTGTTTGATGTTTTAAGTTGTAAGTCAAATTTTGGGTGTAAAATTACAACTTATATTTGATATGACAAAATAAAACACCAAAAAAATGCAGTTATTACTTAAAATTGTATGTATTTTATCGACGAATCCTACTCTTCCTTCGGTTCTTCTGCTGCAGATTTGTTATCAGGAAGCGCTTGTTGGTTGGCATTGTGGTTGGCTGGCTGACTGACAATATTACCCATCTCGTCAATGACCTCTACCATTTTCTCACCATTAGCACCAATGCTGTCAACAGCCAACGAATCAGAGTCGGAGGGCGCCTTGAAGTAGCCACCACAACCATAGTCGTTGACTGCCAGATCAGTAGGTTTGTCGAATTTGGCGTGATACTGTTTGAAGCGCTCGTCTTTCAGCACACTCTGCAGGAAGTATCCGCAGATGGGGAGTGCCGTACGGTTGCCCTGTCCCAGTTCGCCTGTGCGGAAGTGGATGCAACGATATTCGCCACCCACCCAGGCACCACAGACCAGTTTCGGTGTGGTACCAATGAACCAGGCATCGGAATGGTTATTCGATGTACCCGTCTTACCACCGAAGTCGGTATCGATATTATCATAGCCCACGAAACCACGCAAGCGTGAGGAGGTACCACTCATACCACCCATCAGCAGTTGTTGTACCATGAAGGCAGACTTCGTGGAAAGCACTTGTTTCTCATCATCAGGAGCAGTATAGATGACGTTGCCGTCGCGATCGAGGATGCGCGTGACGAGCACAGGGTCACGATGCTTACCATTGTTGCAGGGCGTACAATAGGCATTGACCAACTCCTCCAGTGTGACATCGCTAGAGCCCAGAGCCAAGGCTGGGGTGGGGTCGAGATGACTCTTGATACCCATATCGTTGGCGGTCTTGGCGATACGCTCAATGCCACATTCCTGTCCCAAGCGTACAGCGACAGAGTTGATACTCATGGCAAAGGCTTGTTTCAGCGTGATGTTTACGCCCGAGAAACGGCCGTCGGCATTGGTGGGAGCCCATGTCACCTCCTTTTTCTCCTTCGCGTCATAAACCTTCATCGAGAAGTATTCGTCCTTACGGGTGTCACAAGGTGTAATGCCCTGATTCATGGCCTCAGCATAGACGAACAACTTGAACGTAGAACCAGGCTGGCGCATAGCCGTCACCTTGTCGTACTTCCACGTCTTGAAGTCAATGTCGCCCACCCAGGCTTTCACATGACCAGTCTGCGGTTCCATAGCCACAAAACCGCAATGCATGAAGTGTTCCATATAGCGGATAGAGTCCATCGTGGATATTTCTTTCTCAATAGTTCCTTGTTCGTAATCAAAGAGTTTCACCTTGTGGGGTAGGTTCAGATAGTAGTTGATGCTATCCTCGTCGTTGTCATATTTCTGGGCCAACATCTTGTAGTACGATGTCTTCTTGGCCAGGTCTTCGATGAAGTGGGGTATCTCCACATGGCGCTCGTCCTGCCAGGGATTGGTGCTTCCCCAGTGGCTGTTGAACGTCTTCTGCACCTGCTTCATCTGCTTCACGGCAGCCTCTTCGGCATACTTTTGCATGCGGGTGTCGATGGTGGTATAGATTTTCAGTCCGTCCTTGTAGAGATCGTAGCCGTTCTCCGAGCACCATTTCTGCAGGTGGTTTTTCACCGCCTCACGGAAATAGAGTGCCTGTCCGTCGTAGTTGTTCTCAACGCTAAAGTCCAACTTCACCGACTTTACCTTCAGCGTGTCGTAGGCTTCCTGTGTCAAGTGTTTGTGCTTCAACATATTGTTAAGCACAACGTTACGGCGATTCATGGAGTTCTTCGGATTGATGCGAGGATTGTAATAGGTGGTTGCTTTCAGCAGACCCACGAGGACAGCAGCCTGGTCGGCTGTCAGGTCCTTGGGAGTAGTTCCGAAATAGGTCTTGGCAGCAGTCTTGATGCCAAAGGCGTTAGAACCGAAGTCCACAGTATTGGCATACATGGTCAGAATCTGCTTCTTGTCGAAGAAGAGTTCGATTTTCACAGCAGTAATCCACTCCTTGCTCTTCATTATTAGCATCTTCACACCAGGAATCTCGCCCAGCAAACCCGTAGAATACTCTGTTCGTACACGGAACATGTTCTTGACCAACTGTTGGGTGATGGTCGATGCGCCACGTGCCTCATGATGAACAACATAGTCCTTGAAGGCAGCGAAGACACCTTGGAAGTCGATACCGATATGATGGAAGAAACGCTCATCCTCCGTATCTACCAAGGCCTCCCAGAATACGGGATTGATATCTTCGTAGTTGACAGGAGTACGGTTCTCGCTGAAGTATTTTCCAATGAGCACACCATCAGCACTATACAACTCTGATGCCTGTACCGTCTTGGGATTCATGATAGATGACATGCCTGGCGAACGGCCAAAGAGCCACAGGAAATTGATGTCTACCATCACCAGGTAGAGTAGAAAGGCAACGATGAACGTCGCGATGGCGACAACTGTCTTTGTGTACCATCTACGACCAGTATATAGGCTTTTGTACCAGGGCCAGAAACCTTTAATGGCCTGCCAGCATCTATCAAAGTATTTATTCATAGTGTATAAGATAGTTCTCAATTCCTTGTATGTCGTCTGGGTGGAACCACTGCATCTCTGTGTCTCGCTTGTACCACGTCAGTTGTTTGCGGGCATAGCGACGGGTGTTGCCCTTGATGCGCTCTACGGCTTCGTCCAATGACCATTGTCCGTCAAGATAGTCGAACAGTTCTTTGTAACCTACTGTGTTCAAGGCGTTTGTATTTCGCTTATCAACCAGTCCTTTAACCTCTTCCAACAGTCCGTCTTCCATCATCTGGTCCACGCGTTGGTTGATGCGCTGATAGAGTTCCTCACGCTCGCGGTTTAGTCCGATCTTCACAATTTGGAACGGGCGCTCTTTTCTTTGTTGGGTACGGAACGACGTATATGTCCGACCCGTCTGGTGACAGATTTCTAGCGCATGGATGACACGTCGGTAGTTCTGTCGGTCCACGATGGCGTAATGCTCAGGGTCCAACTGGCGCAGTTCCTCGCAGAGAGCCTCCAGTCCTTCTTCCTCGTAGCGTCGTTTCATCTCCTCGCGAATATCATCGCGAACGGTGGGGATGTCGTCTATGCCGTTGCAGACTGCATCAATATACATCATCGAACCACCAGACAGCAGATTGATAGGCGCTGACGACTCGTTTAAGTACGACAACACCTCCTGTTCATACATGGAGGCGTTATAGTAGTCGTCTATGCTTTTGCTACCCACAAAGAGGTGTCTCACTTGCCTTAGCTGCTCGTCGGTGGGCGCTGCAGTTCCTATCTTCAGCTCCCGGTAGATTTGTCTGGAGTCAGCATTCAGTATGGGTACACCATAGTGTTGTGCCAACTGCATGGTCAGCGCCGTCTTTCCTACAGCGGTTGGTCCCGTGATGACGATGAGTTTGTTCAACTGTAAACCGTAAACTGTAAACTATTAACGGATGACTCCACGCTTAGAGTTCTCGATGAACGAGCAGATATATTCAACCTCCTTAGAGTCAGGATACTTGGCGCGAGCCTCAGCTACGCCATCCTTCATGATACCCTTGGAGTAGATGATACGGTAAGCATCGTGAATGGCGTCGATAACCTCGTTGGGGAACCCGCGACGACGCAGCCCAATGAGGTTCACACCTGCATAGCGGATAGGCTCCTTACCAGCAATGACGTAGGGAGGAATGTCCTGCGAGGTGCGACTGCCGCCCTGGAACATGATGTAGCCACCCACGTGGAGGAACTGGTGGAACAGGCAACAGGCAGAAATAATCGCATTATCATCTACCACCACCTCGCCAGCAAACTTCGTAGAGTTGCCGATGATGCATCCGTTACCGATTTCGCAGTCGTGACCAATGTGCATGTTCTCCATCAGCAGGTTGCCATTACCAACAACTGTCTTTCCTTTAGACGCAGTACCACGACTGATGGTGACATTCTCGCGAATGCTGTTGTTGTTACCAATCTCACAGGTGGTCTCCTCGCCCTGGAACTTCAGGTCTTGGGGTTTGGTGGAAATGCTGGCACCTGGGAAGAATTCGTTGTTATTACCTATGCGGGCACCAAAGTGAATAGTGACATTATTCAGAAACTTATTATTGTCGCCAATGACGACATTCTTGTCGATAACACAGAAGGGACCGATGATGTTGTTATTACCAATCTTTGCCTCAGGGTCAACGACAGCCAGTGGATGTATCTGGTTCATGCGCGTACAATATTATTATATAGTGATTTATTTATTCTTGACAATCTGGGCTGTAAAGGTAGCCTCAGAAACTACGTGGTCACCCACAAAGACATAGCCTTTCATCGACGAGATGCCGTGACGGACGGGGGCCAACAGGTCAACCTTGAAAATCAGCGTGTCGCCAGGAACCACCTTCTGACGGAACTTCACGTCGTCAATCTTCATAAAGTAGGTTGACCAGCGCTCAGGCTCCTCCAGCGTGTTCAGCACCAGCAGACCGCCACATTGTGCCATTGCCTCAATCTGCAGCACACCAGGCATCACGGGTTCCTCAGGGAAGTGCCCCTGGAAGAAAGGCTCGTTTGAGGTGACGTTCTTGATGCCCACGATGGTGTTTGCTCCCAGCGAGATGACCTTATCAACCAACTGCATGGGGTAGCGGTGAGGCAGCAACTCGCGGATGCGGTTGACGTCCATTACCGGCTCCTCGTTGGGGTCATATACAGGTGCCTGGATTTCGTGCTTACGAATCTCCTTGCGCATCTGGCGGGCAAACTTGTTATTGATGGTGTGTCCAGGACGTGTGGCGATGATGCGACCCTTGATGGGTTTGCCGATGAGAGCCATATCGCCAATGACGTCGAGCAGCTTATGACGCGTACACTCGTTCTCCCACACCAGCGGCTTGTGCTGTATGTAGCCCAGTTCTGTAGCGTCGCGATGCTCCACACCCAGCATGTCTGCTAGCGAGTCCAGACGCTCCTGAGTGGTCTGACGCTCGTAGATGACAATGGCGTTGTCCAGGTCGCCGCCCTTGATGAGGTTGGCCTGCAACAGCGGTTCGATATCGCGAACAAAGACAAAGGTGCGTGCTGCGGCTATCTCGGTGGCAAAGTTCTCCATATTGTCAAGGGTAGCAAACTGCGAGTTGATAATCTTCGACTCGAAGCTGCACATGGCAGTAATAGAGAAATCCTCGTCAGGCAAGATGGTAATGCACGAACCTGTTTTCTCGTCAGTCACCTCAATCTTCTTACGGATGATATACCAGTCTTTGGGGGCATTCTGCTCCTCAGTGCCGATTTCCTGAATCTTCTGGATATACTGAATGGCCGAACCGTCCAAAATGGGGAACTCAGGACCATTAACCTGTATCATACAGTTGTCGATGCCCAGGGCATATAATGCTGCCAATCCGTGCTCTACAGTCGACACACGGGCATCACCCTTGGCCAGTACGGTACCGCGCTGGGTGTCGATGACGTTCTCAGCGATGGCGTCGATGACAGGCTCGCCTTCCAAGTCTATGCGCTTAATCTTGTAACCTGTATTCTCTGGTGCCGGATTGAACGTGACAGTCAGGTTCAGACCAGTATGCAGTCCTTTGCCAAACAGCGAGAAACTACCTTTCAGCGTCTTTTGTTTCATAGTATGTATCTTATTTTGATTTCTTTAATTCTTCTATTTCCCTGCGCAAGGCGGCTATCTCCTTGTACATGTCAGGCAACTTGGCGTCCAGAGCGCGAGCCTTGAAGTACATCTTGGGGTTCACGGCAGGGGCACCGATAAGTTGCTCGCCATCGCCCTTGGTATTGCTGATGACACCAGCCTGGGCACCTACGAAGGTCTTGTCGGCAATCTTGATGTGGCCAGAGAATCCAGCCTGTCCACCCACCATACACCAGGCGCCAATCTTCGTCGAGCCAGCCATTCCGACCTGTGCCGACATCACAGTATTCTCACCGATTTCGCAGTTGTGAGCCACCTGGATAAGGTTGTCCAGTTTTACACCCTTGTGGATGATTGTCTGACCCATTGTCGAGCGGTCAATACAAGTATTGGCACCTATCTCCACATCGTCTTCGATGACCACGATGCCTATCTGAGGAATCTTGTCGTAACCCTCCTGGTTGGGGGCAAAACCGAAGCCGTCAGCACCAATCACGCTACCTGCATGGATGGTGACGTTCTTACCAATCTGACAACCTTCATAGATGGTGACGTGGGGAAAGATGCGTGTGCCGTCGCCAATGGTCACGTTGTCGCCGATGTAGGCAAACGGGGCGATGTACACGTTCTCACCAATCTTGGCAGACTTCGATACGAAGGCCAGCGGATCTACACCCGTCTTTTTGGGCATCATCGAGGCGTACATCTGCAGCAGTTTGGCCACACATTCGTAGGCGTTCTGCACGCGGATGAGCGTACACGTAACGGGTTGTGTCAACTCCACGTCCTCGTTGATGAGTACCACACTCGACTTGGTGTCATAAATGTAATTGGTATATTTCGGATTCGAGAGGAACGAAATGGCTCCTTCCTTACCTTCTTCAATCTTCGCAAAAGTGTTGATTTTGGCGTCTGGATTACCCTCAACACGGCCATTAATCATGTCGGCAATTTGCTTGGCTGTAAACTCCATAATACATATTTTGTTTTAATAAACGCTGCAAAGTTACGAAAAACTCAGCAAAACACCAAATTTTTTTGCTTAAACTCGCTGATAGCACAGGTAATATTTGCGTATTTTCTTCGAGAGCAGTTGCACATTGAGTATTTCCGAAGCCTCAGCAATGTCCTTCACGGTGCCGTCCTTGTAGAGGATTCCTATGCTGTCGTCGTCGGGGTTATACATGTCTTTACCTATCTCCGTCAGCGACATCAGGTGACTGGTATCCTCCTCGCTGATGCCCATGCGTTGGACTATCCGTTGACGAATCTCTGCCAGGTGCTCCTCCGTCGGTGGTTCCTCCGTCACCTCCACCTTGAAGAGTCGGCGGTCTACCAGGTCTGTGGCCAGCGTAGCCAATATTTTGTCGTCGTGGTGGCGCCACACCTTCAGGGCACTCCAGATGTCACTATCGTCCAACTCGGCATACATTGCCAGCGCATCGTCGTGACTGGCAAACCATTGTGCATCAACATTGTTCTTGAGGAAGTAGGCGAGGGCAGGGGAGGCAAACACTTCTTGCCCCTCTCTGACCAGTTGCTTGGCCCTATTCAGCGCATTCACCAGTATCTTCTCGTAGCCTACGGTGGTCTTGTGCAGGTACACCTGCCAGTACATCAGTCGACGTGTAGTCAGGTAGTTCTCTATAGAGTAGATTCCCTTGGCGTCAACCACCAGTCGGTCGTCGGCCACGTTGAGCATCTTGATGATGCGTGCACTACCGATGTTTCCCTCCGTAACACCCGTATAGAATGAGTCGCGACGCAGGTAGTCCAATCGGTCCATATCTAGTTGCGAGGATATCAGCTGGTGGAAAATCTTGTTGGGATATTCATCCTTGAAGATACTTATCGCCAGATTCAGCTGTCCCTTCATGTCGCTGTTTATCTGTTCCATCATCAGAAGCGAGATGTCCTCGTGCGAGATGCCGTGTATCAGTGTGTTCTCCAAGACGTGCGAGAACGGTCCGTGCCCGATGTCGTGCATCAGGATGGCGGCTTGTACGGCTTCAGCCTCCGAGTCGAAAATATAGATGCCCTTTTCCGTCAGCGACTTCACGGCCTCTGTCATCAGGTGCAGTGCTCCCAGCGAGTGTTGGAATCTCGTATGGCGGGCACCAGGATAGACCACCGATGCCAATCCTAGTTGCACAATGCGGTTCAGTCGCTGAAACAGCGGGTGTTGCACAATGTCGTACAGCAGTCCTCTTCTTATCTTGATAAACCCAAAGACAGGGTCATTGATAATCTTGTGCTCGTTCATGTTCTTTTTTAATTTTTTCGCATATTAAATATATCTGCTCGCACGCTTAGCACGCTTACGTTTTGCAAAGATAAGCATTTTTCCCCAAACGACCATATATCTAACTTGTCTTTTTAAAAATATAACTCCTCAAGCGAATAAATTTGCTCGATTCTTCGGGTACAGGGCCTTTTTTATCTTTTTTTTGAAAAAAGTCCGCAAAACATTTGGTGGTTACGAAAAAACTCCGTACCTTTGCACCCGCAAATCAGCAAGAGAGCTGTTTTGAACAATAAAAATGATGCACCCGTAGCTCAGTTGGTAGAGCACCTGACTCTTAATCAGGGTGTCCAGGGTTCGAGCCCCTGCGGGTGTACAAAAGAGAGGTTTTTACCTCTCTTTTTTTGATTTCTAAAAAATTGTGATTGCAAATATAGTAGAATCTCGCCATTTTTACGTACT
>CACYBB010000027.1 GCA_902772585.1 uncultured Bacteroidales bacterium
AAATTTTCGAGCAGCGAATGCAAAGAAATGCTTGCGTTCCGTTTGCTGAGTCGTGAGAAAATTCGCCCAAAGGGTCAAATTTTGATGAAGAAAGTTGCCGTCTCAATAGGCTGATACGCTCCTGTCTCCTGTCAGGGCTGAGGTATAATGAAAAGTGTGTTTGATAATTAGTCCGTCCTTTCGGACAACGAGTCCGAAGCCTTCGGACAGTGAGTCCGAGTACGTCGGACTGAAGACAAGTCGTAGGTGTACTAATTGCGAATATGCGATGAGCCGGGTGCGAAAAATTGAGGAATTCGTGAAATGTCCCTCACATACTCACATGACCCCTCTCAAAGGCCGATGTACAAAGGGCTGAAGGCACGTGAGGGACATTCGTTCTCCCTCACGTCTCCCTCACATTTTTGAAGCCCGTCACTCACCTTTTTAATTTATGACAAAATTTTGAGCGAAATAGAAGTGTTAAAACGTCGGATTATTGCCAAATAATTTGCAAATCGCAAAAAATTTTTGTACCTTTGCAAAGCATTTCAAAAAAATGCAAAGCTGGATAACAGAAATCATGGATAACAAGCGAAAAACACCATGAAAAACCAGCCGCTAACCATTTTATTAACAATTTTACTATTAACAACCAAACTATGGAAGAAAAATCCTTAGTGGTCATTGAACAGCCCCAAAATGTTCAAACAACGAGTGTGCTCATCATCGAGCAGTTTCTTAACGACAACTACCGTCTGCGACGTAACGTACTGAGCGGGAAGGTGGAATTCAAGATGAAGTCTGAGGTGACGGGTGAATACCGTCCGCTGACACAGGAAGCCCTGAACAGCATCATTATCCATGCCCTTCGTGAAGGGCTGGACGAGGTATGTAATCCTAAGGCTGACATCACTATGTATGTCAACTCGGAAGAAGTACCGATGTACAACCCTGTCTTGGCTTTCCTGAACGACCTGCCCCAGTGGGACGGACAGAACCATGTTGCTCGCTTGTTCAGTCGTATTCCAGGCATCAGCTCTGAACAGCTCGCGTACCTAAGTATATGGTTGCGCTCGGCTGTGGCCCACTGGTTGCAACTCGACACGATGCACGGCAATGAGGTAGTACCTGTACTGATTGGTGCTCAGGGGTGTGGCAAGACGACTTTTCTGCGCAGGTTGCTACCCCTTCAGCTTCGTGAGTACTATCTGGATCACCTGAACCTGTCGAACAAATTCGATAAGGAGATGGCGCTGACGAACAACCTGTTGGTGAACCTTGACGAACTGGAGGCTATCCGTCCCAGTCAGCATGCTGCCTTGAAGCAGACCTTGTCTAAGAACAAGGTGAACGGACGTCCCATCTTTGGTAAGGCTCAGGATGACCGTCCCCGCTATGCCTCGTTCGTGTCGACTACCAACAATCCGCATCCGCTGACAGATGCAACAGGCAGTCGTCGTTACATCTGCCTGACTATTCCCAAAGGTCAGTTCATCGACAACGCTGGCGACATTGACTACGAGCAGTTATATGCCCAGGTGTTGTATGAAATCCGCGAAATGGAGGCTCCATATTGGTTCAACAATGAGGAGGTAGCCCGTATCCAGCAGCTGAACCTGGCCTATATGCAGCAGCAGGACATTGCAGAGATGGTGAAAGCCTGTTTCCGCAAGCCCACAGATGGTGAAAAGGTGAAGTCACTGAACACGACAGAGATGTTGGAGATTATTCGCGACGAATATCCTAATGTGACTGTGACGACGAAGGCAAAGGTTGAGTTGGGACGAGCACTCGTCAGCCTGGAATTCGAGCGGAAAGACCATAGTCATGTCGCCTATTACAAAGCCGTTCCCCTAAAGGCTGCGTGAGGGTAAGGGACTGAAAATGTGAGGGAGACGTGAGGGAGAACGAATATCCCTCACGTGCCTTCAGCCCTTTGTACATCGGCCTTTGAGAGGGGTCATGTGAGTATGTGAGGGTAAAAATGAAATTCATTAAAAAAACAAGAAAAATCATGAGTATAGCAAAAGAATTATTGATAGAGAAAGCCAAGGAAGGCTACGCAGTATGTTATGTCGATGAGTGCCCGTTGCGCACCCAGTGCATGCGATGGCAGGTAGGGCCGTACGTGCCCAACACCCATAGCACCTATTCATGTGTGAATCCGGACTTCAAGGGTGTGGCGACTGCTGAATGTCCGATGTATCGCAGCGACCAGAAGGTGCGCTTCGCCAAGGGTATGCTGCATACCTTCACCAGCGACATGCCTAAGCGTTTGGAGCCAGCAGTCCGTATGGGTGTGATAGGTCTAACCAACCGCACCTATTACTATGAGTATCGTAACGGTTCGCGACCGATTCCGCCGGCCCTGCAAGAGGACATCCGCCAGCTATTCCGCGAAAACGGTTGGACAGAAGAGGTGAAGTTCGACGGCTATATAGAGGATTACGACTGGTAGTAGCGCTCTAACAACAAACGAGTGCCCAACGCATTGCGCTGAGCACTCATTATTGTTATGTTCTAAGAAGTGGCTTAGAAGAACCAAGCGAGAGAAACCTGCCAAGCGTTGAACTTAGTTCCTTCATGACACCACCCACATTTGCTTTGTACTCACCAGTCTTACCCAAGGCGATGTTGTAGTTCACCTTAGCCTGCAGATGACCTGCAATGGTAGCACCAATACCAATGTTGGCACTCAGGTTAGAAGACTTCAGCGTCCACTCAGAAACCTTTGTTCCAGCAATGCTGGTATCACTATCACCACCAAGTTTGAAACCAAACTGAGGACCTGCAAAGGCGAATACCTCAGCGAGGCTGCCCAGACCGAAACCGTAACGTACGTTGATAGGAATCTGGAGAGACTGTACCTTGTAAGTCTCATCACCAGCCTTACCTTCACGCTGATCGTAGAGAGCAGAAGCGTCAATGCCCAAGCCTACAATAGGAAGTGTAAACTTAACGGTCGGACCTACGAAGAAACCTGTGCGGCTCTTTACTGCCTCACCTGCATTGTCAACAGCATCTTTTACAGAAACGTTTGTCATGTTCAGACCAGCCTGGAGACCCCAGCTAATCTGTGCTTTTGAAGGCATTGCAAAGGCAACAGCCATCAGCACTACTGCGAATAATTTTTTCATAATTGATTGGTTTAATAAATGGTTTTACTTGTTTCTGTGGGCAAAAGTAAGCATTTATTCTGACATATCCAACATTTTTGCCAGTTTTTTTAATGTCTCTGGCGACGAACAGACATGCGAGCGGTACCTGATGACGATGAAGAGGAGCTCTTGGTACGGGTCTTTTTGACTGTAGACTTGCTACGAGCAGTAGCGGCACGCTTGGCTTTCTTAGCTGCTTTCAGGTCCTTGGGAGCGTTGGCAACGGAGTCGAGCGAGTCCTTGCGGTGCTTATCGCCAAAGATGTTCTGTTCGAAGGCCTTCAGTTCTGCCTCGATACGTTTCTGTTCAGCAGAGAGCTTGGTGGTGTCGCCATCACAGAGTTGTACCAGCGTCTTGCCCAGCATATTGTTGGTCTTATAGATAGTACCGTCATAGCGATTCAACGTGAAGTAGTCATCCATCGACATCGTGGCAGCATTGTTCAGATTGCTGGTCATCACCGTCTGGCGACTGAGGAACGGCTCCAGGTCGGAGTATTTTACCCAAAACAACGGATATTTCGACGCCTCGCCACCAAAGTCATCCTCGCGCAACATGACAGGACAAAGGCTCAGCACCTTGCGATGGAATGACGAGTTGGCCTGGTCGTAGTATGCACTCTCCTTCAGGTAGTAGAGCTTGACCTCAGCCGATGGGATATCACTGTTCTCCACACGCAACTTGCCATCCTTCTCTTCATAGAAGATATGGTAGTTGTCAAGCACGGTCTTCATCTTCACCTTAGCAGAATCTGTGAACACCTCGTTACCATCGAGGCGATACTCATAGACAGGGATGTAGCCATTGAGTGCCAGTTTGAAGATATAGGTGAACAGGTTGACCTGCTTATCCATAGGCTCTACGGGATAGTAGAGTCCACCATTGGCATCCTTGTTGAGGTCTATCTCGCGGTAGATGTCACGACGCCATACGACATCCTCTGGCATATCAATAGCCGTAGGAAACATCAGACGGGCACGCATAGACATACCTTGATTTTGCTGCGACTGCTTCTGGCCAGCCTTCTGACCAGCCTTTTGCTGTGTCTGCTGCGTACGGCGCTGTTTAGGCTGAGCCATAGCCGTACCAGCCATCAGCGTTATCATCAATAAGAACAATACTCTTTTCATATATTCTTAACTCTTAATTCTTAATTCACAACTACTTAACTATGACCTCCATCGACGCATTCAGCTTACGAGGAATGCCATCAGGACCGATAGCATTGACACGCGAGATATAGAAACGACGATTGCGTTGCAACTTACGGAAGGTCTCCTTCTGACGAGCAGAGAAGTTAGCACCTTCAGAGACCATCGGGACGGCATTACCCATATTGTCGAAGAATACCGTCTCGAACGACTGTACCTTGAAGGCGATATCAAGGATACCATCGTCGATAGCGGCACCAATGCCGTCAACACTCATCAGCTGAGCCTTCGACAATCCACCGCCCTTATAGCGAATGGGGCTACCCGATTCGTCCTTCATGGCGATATATGGTGTGGGGTCAGGCAGACGACGTACACGGAACGTAAACTGTCCCATCTGCTGGGCACGTCCGGTATTCGTCGAGGTCACCGTGATAGTAACGTTCTGACCAACAGTAGTAGGACGGGCAATATAACGACCAGGACCAACGGGTTGTAGCGTTCCACCTGTCATCGTAGCCTGCACCTTATTGACAGGAACACCAGGCACACTGACACTCAATGGGTTGGAATAGCCTGCATAGAGCACGTTCATCAGGTCGGCACTAACTGTTGCCGATGGATCAACAACCGTATATTTCTGTTCAAAGTCGCGCTTGATAATCTCGCCATTACCATTGACCATCTGGATATGTCCGTTCAGTGTAAAGTCACCCGTACGACTGGTAATGGTTTCATAGAGTCCACCAGGCAGATTCACTTCCTTACCACCGATGAATATCTGTGGCACCTGTGTAGTATCGACAGCAGCCATGACGATATGTGCCGAGAACTTGTCACCACGAACGATGGTCTGCGAGTTAGGAATGACGAAGGCATTCAGTGCATTCACACGGATATCCTTCACATCGATATTGCTGACCAAGGTATGGAGCACCTCTCCCTCAGCATAGCGTACGTCGTTCTGCAACTTCGACAACAACGTGACAGCAGCAGCGGCAGGCATCGACTCAAACATATACTCCTGCCAGTTCTTGCCCAGTGTCTGTTCGCTCTTGGGAATGTCTGTGGTTAGGTTCGAGGCTATCATCTGCTTCTGGTGGTAGTCGTTGACCATCGTCAGCATCTTGGCACGGTAGTTATTGATAGCGTCATAGAGTTCCTTGCCACGACCACGACTGGGCGACAGCATTACCTGATTGGCAGCCTCCAAGTCCTCCTTATTACGCAGGTTGCGAGGATCACCATTCTTACCATCAGCCTCGTGGGCAATGGCTTCTTTCAGTTCTTCAGCCAACTTGTAGAGCTTGTTGCTCATTTCCTTGACCTGTTGCGACTTGTCGTACCACTGCTGAACCTTCTGGGGGTTCTTCTTCATCTGTTCGGCAAAGTCGTCATATATGGCCTGATTCTCCTTAGTAGCATTGATGGTGGTGCGCTTCAGACTTTCCTCGACAATAGAGAAACCGTTGAGCACCTCGTTAGAGACGTTCAATGCCAGCATCGCCATCAGTACGACGTACATCAGGTTAATCATCTTCTGGCGGGGAGATACCGGTCTTTTCTTGATTGCCATTGTTCTTCTTCGTTATTACGTTATAACGTTATTTCGTTATTACGATTAAATATTAGCTCTTACCTGCATGGCTTCAATCATGCGAGCATAGATCTTGTTGAGCTCCTGTATCTGCTCAGCCATGTGGCGAGTCTGTTCATTGATTTCGTCAATGGTATTGATCTGTGACGAAGCACTCTTCAACTGCATCTCATAGACACGACTGATGCCTGTCAGCGTACGGTTCAGGTTCTCCATCTCCTCGGAGTCGCGTGTCAGACGCTGGCTCTGGGCTGATACCTCAGCGAGCATCTCTGTCAGGCGGTTCAGTTCGTCGATGTAGTTCGACGTAGCCTCCTTCAGCTCCTCACCCATACCAGGAACCTCTGGCTGTTGTGCAGCAACGCCACCACCAACAGCACCGCCTCCGATAACGCCACCACCGATGACACCTCCACCAATGACGCCTCCGCCAATGACGCCTCCGCCACCAGCAAAGCTGATAGAACCGCCTTCAGTGTGTTCAGCAGTTTCGCTGCTGATTTCACCATCGCCGACAGTACCACCACCGCCATTGATTACGATGGTTCCGCCACCAACGACACCACTACCGCCAACGACACCACTACCGCCAACGACAGTGCCACCACCAATGACACCGCCAACGACGCCGCCATTAACAACGGGATGTTCGGCACCTTCCTCTTCCTCCATATGGATGTCGAGTTCCATGCCTTCGGTTGTCTTATCGAACGGACGGTCAAAGGCAGAGATGAAGAATACGAACACCTCCGTACCCATTCCTAAGAACAGGAAGAAGTTTGCTCCAGGCAGGTGCGTCAGCTTAAACAGCGTACCCAAGATAACGATAGAGGCACCCCATGAGTAAGCATAGTTCAGGAAGGTCTGTCCTGCCACGCTGTCCATCCACTTCTGTAAGCGGTAGACAATATTCAGTTTACTATATGTAGTCATGTCAATTTACAATTGGGCAATTTACTATTTGACTATTTATTTCTTCCCTTTCTTCACCTTGATTTTATCACTGGTGGTATTGGCTAATGAGCGTACACAACGGAAGCCAATGTATGAACGGGGCTGGTTCTGGTATTCGTAGGAACGCCATGCTGAACGGATATAGCTCTCAGGGTCTTTCCATGAGCCACCACGCACTGACTTCTTCTTCAGACGGTAAGGGTCTTCCTTGGCTGCATTATAACGAAGCTGCGGGTTGATGTCGTTCATTGCCTCAACACCTGCTTCGGTATAGATGGTTGAGCACCATTCTGCCACGTTACCAGCCATATCATACAGTCCATTGGAATTGGCAGAATAGATACCTGTTCTGCTGGTTATCAGGTTGCCATCCTTGGTATAGTTACCATTGTCTGGCTTGAAGTTGGCATAGAAGCAACCATTGCCACTGGCCACATCCTCATTGTCCCATGGGAACTCATTCTGATCCTTGCCACGGGCAGCATACTCCCACTCAGCCTCTGTCGGCAGACGGTAGCGCTGTACATAGCGGGCAGCAGCTCCCAGACCACGCAAAAGGTATTCCGTACGCCATGCACAGAAGGCATTGGCCTGTTCCCACGTTACGCCTACCACAGGATAGTCGTTATAAGCTGCATTTGAGAAATAGTAGCGCATATAGCTCTCATTCTCGGCATTGGGGAAATCATTAACCCAGCAGGTCGTATCAGGATAGATATTGACAATATAGGTGTTCAGGAAGTCCCATGCACCTGTATATTCGCGATTGATGGTCTCACGAACAATCTGACCTTCATCGTTGATGTAGGCAGTATCCTTTGAAATCCAAATCTGCTCATTGGGATTGGGGCGCACATCGGTGTTCAGAATGCGCTCCTCATGATTGACGCGATACTTACGCTTGGCAGCCTCCGTATAGTCGTAGATTTCGTAGCGATAGTTCATCTGACGCCAGTCCAGCATCTTCTCGCCAGTCACAGGATTGGTGGTATAAAGACTCTCAATAGCACGCTGCTCGTCCTCGTTGGGTTTACGGGGCAACTGTTTCTTCCAGTTCAGATGTGGCTTCACGGGATCACCGTTCTTGTCTTCCTCAATCTTGTACGTCTCATCACCACCATAGGCAGGGTCTGCCAGACGCTCACGAAGAATAGAGTCGCGCACATAGTTCACGAACTGACGATACATAGAGTTGGTTACCTCACGCTCGTCCATCCAGAAACCTTCTACTGAGATGTCACGCACAGGAGTCTGTTTACCCCACAGCGTATCTTTCTTGTCGATACCCATACGCAGATGACCGCGCTTGATGAGCGTCATACCGTAGGGAGCAGGTTCGCTGAACGCGCGACCACTGACACCAGTAACTTCACCACCCGACGATGATGCCATCTTGCTACCGAAGCAAGCGGTAAGCAACATCACCATCATGGTGCAAAGTGCTATACTAATAATCTTTTTCATATCTTCTTTTATCTATTATCTCTTAACTATCAAAGAATTCTCACACTCTGATGACGGTTGCGTCCCTTCTTCTGGAAGTTTAGATCCGTCTGGTACCCCACAAACAACTCATGGCTTCCGTTGCCAATCTTCAGCACTGAGGTGTACACCTCGTAACTGTAGCCGATGATGATGCCGTGGAAGAATCCGCCAACTAGCGCTGTCACCGAATTGGAGGGACTATAGCCCACTCCCGCATACATCATTTTCTTCTCGTGTGTGTACTTCAGGCGCGTCGTCACGTTGACACGGTGACTGGTGCCGTCGGTATGCGCCAACACGGAGGGGTGTATTGATAACAACGGATTATGTAGCTGAATATTGTATCCTGCTGTCAAATAATATACTCTTGCAATGTCAAGGATGGAGCGGTCACCCAGCTCAACGGAGGGTGCCGTAGCATGGAGCACGGACGCTCCAGCATACCACGGGCCATGCGTATAATATAGTCCTGCAGACAAGTCAACCACTACACCATTAGCATCAGATTTTGAAAAGGCTAGGTCATTGTCGTTCTCCAAATCCAAGCCACTGCCTCTGAATTTCTCGCTCAGAATGCCGCCCTGCAATCCAATGCTCAACACACCACCCAAGAGGCGTTGTTTATAGGCATATTGTGCCATCAGCCGCTGGTGTGAGAACAAACCTATCTGGTCGTTCACCAACTGCAGACCGACACCATGGTAGTGGTTCATAAAGTAGAATGGCATATCAGCACCGAAATGCATGGTTTTGGGCGCATTCTCAAAGCCAGTCATCGTCATAGCATAGGCTCCCGTAACGTTCAGCTTAGACTGCTTGCCCACTGCTGCAGGGTTAAACGACGGTTCCATCGCCCAGTAGTGAGCGAAGGACGGTTCCTGCTGAGCCTGCACACTGGTTGTCAGCAGCAACAAAAAGACGAATATCGTTATTATCTGCTTAAGCACGTTGATAATAACGATATTCCACCTTATTTATTGTATAACAGACAGATTTACTTCTACTGTTCCAGTTCGAAAACAGGGATGAACGACTTGTCAATCTGAGTGGTGACAGTCTGTCCACCAGCAAAGTACTGACCACTGTGACGCTCACGCCAGCGTCCCTTCGTCTTGGGCAGATAGGTCTGCCACTCGGTAGCATCAGGTTCAGTGACAGGACTGATGAGTAGCTTCGGACCGAACATAAACTCATACTTCTGTTTCAGCGCCTGTGGGTCGTCGGCAAAGTCGAAGACCAACGGACGCATCAATGTGTAACCCTCCGTGCTGACACGACGGGCACACTCCTCGATATATGGACGCAGAGCCTCACGTTCCTTGATGCAGTTGGTGATAATCTGCTGTGCTTCCTTGCCATAGTTCCACGGCTCGGTATTGCTCATATAGCCATGCACACGCATCAGTGGCAGATAGACCGACAGCTCTATCCAGCGCAACATACGGTCTATATAGGCCTGGTCGGTATATTGGTTCTGGGGACGGAAGAAACCACCAGCATCATACGTCCACCAGGGGATACCGGCAGCCTGCACACCCAGCCCGGCAGTTATCTGACGGCGCAGCGTCTCCCAATCGTTACCAACATCGCCACTCCACAGGGCAATGCCATAACGTTGGATGCCTGGGAAGCCACAACGGGTAAGAATCATGGGGTCCTTGCCACAAGCCTTCAAGCCGTCGCTCACAGTCTTGTTGACTAGCAGAGGGAATACATTGCGTACAGCATCACCACGCCAACGACCATTATTGACCATGCGTCCTGCCAAGTCATCGTTCTCAGGCTCCGTAGCATCCTGCCACCACGCATCAATGCCCAGAGGTACCAGACGTTCCTCGAAATTCTTCCAATAGCTGGCGGCAGCATCAGGATTAAAGAAATCTATCCAGTCGGTGCCAGGAATATAGTAGTTCTTTGCCAACATCTGCTTACCCACCTCTGAATTCTTATCCATCTTCGACCATACAGAGACCATGAAACGGATGCCCATATGATGCAGGTAGTCGGTCAGCGCCTTGGGGTCTGGATAGAAGTCTTCATCGAAACGCATCGCATTCCAGCCATACTTACCCCAATACTGCCAGTCCTGCACAATCATACCCAGAGGAATGCGCTCTTTCTTGAAGCGGTTGGCAGTCTGCAATATCTCGTCAGACGAATGGAAACGTTCACGACAGTGGATATAGCCCAAAGCCCATGAGGGAACCTGGGGACAGGGACCCGTTAATTCACGATAGCCGGCAATGACTTCGTCAGCAGAACCGACAAACACGGTATAGTCCACCTTTGCTGCCACAGGTGAGCGGAACGTTGTCTCGTCCTTTACCTTACTATAATATAAGACGGGCTTATCGTCTCTTGTCAGTTCAGCAGTAACCTTATGAGTGCCAGCCTTCAGGTGCACAATAGTAGAACTCGTGGGAGGAAGCCACAGATTCTGCATGTCCATCACCTTCTTGCCGTCAATCTCCAGATTGTGACGACGAGCCATCTTCTGACCGACATCGAGCAACAGGGCATAGTCACCCTCCTTGGCTATCTTGAGTTCTGCCTCAAAGATGTTTCGCTGGCGAACCTCCTTCTTTCCGCCCTCAGTAGACGTCACATTCACAACTTCGCTAACGCCCTCGCCATTGCCTTTCGTCAACGTCACTTTCTCACTGCAAGGGTTATACTCCGTCATACCATAGTTGTTCCACAATACACCATAGCCCTTGCTCGAGAGTAGCATTGGCAGCGAAATCTGCGTATTAACCTGTGTCAGTCTGCGCGACAGCCCACGCACATTGGTATAGCCGTCCTGGAATTGTCCTAAGCCATAGAGATATTCATCCTTCGGCGACTTGAAGGTCAGCGTGGCCTGTTCACCCTGCAGGTCGTGACGGGTAGCCGTGAATACTACGCGACCCTGCTTGTCCTTCACTAAAACCTGCTGGCGTTTGGCGTCAACCTTCACACTGATATCATGCTCTGCCACCTCATGATCCTTCACATAGCTCCAATCCGGCAACTGTTCAGGCAGTGTTCCTCCCTGCTCATACTGGATGCGCACCGCATTGCGTGCCACGTACTTCACTGTCAACTGTCCCTTACCAAATGGCACAGTCTCTGCCCAAGCCCACTGTAGGGCAACAAGCATTAAGGTTGTCAATACTAGTTTCTTCATATCTTTGGATACTTATTTACATAACCATCAACGTCTGCGACATGGTGTCGTCACTATTGCCACCAATCATGACATCGAAGCGACCTGATTCAAGGACTGGCTCACCCAGACTATTCAGATACTGCAGGTGTTCACGATCGATGCAGAACGTGACACGACGCTGTTCACCTGCTTTCAAGTGGATGCGCTGGAAACCACGCAACTCCTTGACAGGACGGGCAATAGATGATGCCTGCTGGTGGATATAGAGCTGTACGACCTCGTCGCCCTCGCGTTGCCCCGTATTCTTAACCACGATGCTAGCCTCTACAGAACCGTCAGCGTGCATCGTATTCTGACTCAGCTGAAGATCGCTATAACTGAAGGTAGTATAGGTCAGGCCATAACCAAAGGGGTAGAGCGGTTCGTTGCGCACCTCCAGGTAGTTGCTGGCATATTTACGATACTTGTTAAAGCCTTTCTCAACAGGGCGACCAGTGTTCAGGTGATTATAATAAAGAGGTACCTGTCCGAGTGCCTGTGGCATAGTGACGGTAAGACGTCCACTGGGGGCTGCATCACCAAAGAGCACATCGGCAATGGCATCACCAGCCTCAGAACCGGCAAACCATACATTCATAATGGCATCGACATGCTGTTCCTCCCAGGTGAGTACAGTAGGACGACCTGCAAAGTTCAGCAACACAATAGGCTTGCCCACCTTCACCAGTTCCTCCAACAGTTCACGCTGGGCATCGGGCATCTCCAGGGTAGCGCGACTCGACGACTCGCCACTGAAATCAGCACACTCACCCATAGCACAGACAATGATGTCGGCCTTCTGGGCAATAGCTAACGCTTCAGCCTTGGCCTTGGCAGCATTCACACGAGGAATAGTCTTGCCAAATTCTGCGGCTCGCTGCAGGTCTTCTTCGTGCGTCAGGTTGCAACCCTGAGCATAGAGCAACTTACCCTTAGGCAGACGACGTTCCAGTGCTTCCTTGATGGTTGCATAGCGCTCAGGAGTATAAGCCACACACCAGGTGCCTGCAATATTGGCACGGTCGTTGGCCATCGGACCGATGAGGGCGATGGTAGCATTGGAACTAAGAGGGAGAAGTGCTTTCCCAGCAGTAGAACCATTGGGCACTGCATTCTTCAACAGTACGAAGGTCTCAGTGGCGATGCGACGTGATGCAGCACGGTTCTCAGCCGTATAGATGTCCTGGGCACGGCGCTTACTGTCAAGATAGCGGTAGGGATTGTCAAAGAGTCCCAACTTCCATTTCGCCTCCAGCACACGACGGCAAGCCTGGTCGATATCAGCCATACTAATGGTACCGTCCTGCAACGATGCCGCTAATGTGCCTACAAAACCATTAGCACACATATCCATATCGGTGCCGGCTTTCAGTGCCTTCGCTGAATTACTTTTCAGGTCGCCAAAGCCCCAGATGCCCATCTCGTTGATGGAGCCATAGTCAGTAACCACGAAACCATCAAACTTCCATTGGTCACGCAGCACCTCGGTGAGCAGCCAATGGTTGGCAGTAGCATGCTGTCCGTCAACCAGATTGAACGAGGACATAAACGATCCTGCACCAGCCTCAGCAGCAGCCTTATAGGGTGGCAGATACTGGTTGTACATACGCAGCCGACTCATATCAACGGTATTGTAGTCGCGACCAGCCTCAACGGCACCATACAACGCATAGTGCTTGACGCAGGCCATACCACTATTGGTGGTTAGCTTTTGGCCATTGGCTGCTGGTCCCTGATAACCACGAACATACGCACGGGCTATCTCGCTGCCCAGGAAGGGGTCTTCACCACCACCTTCGGCAATGCGTCCCCAACGGGCATCGACGCAAATGTCGACCATGGGTGAGTAGAACCAGTTGATACCATCAGCTGTAGCTTCCAGAGCAGAGATACGTGCCATTTCCTCGATGGCTTGCATATCCCACGAGCATGATAGTGCCAAGGGAATAGGGAAGATGGTCTCATAGCCGTGAATGACATCCATACCGACAATGAGAGGAATGCCCAGTCGCGACTTCTTGACGGCAATGTCCTGCAGGGCACGAATCTTATCAACTCCCTTCAAGTTGAAGATACCGCCCAACTGTCCGCTGGCAATACGTTGTCCCACCTGAGTATCTACCGTTCCACCTGTAACTATCTCGTCACTGGCAGGTACCAGGTTCAACTGTCCCAACTTCTCCTCCAGCGTCATCTTCGACAACAGGTTATCGACATACTGACGCATCTCTGTGTTCTGTGCCTGAAGCATCTGACATACTATCAGACCGCATAGCAATAGTACTTTCTTCATGATATGATAATAACGTATAAACCATTGGTTTATTATCTTTACCACGTCAATTTTCCACGACACCGCAATGGGTCTCGTGGAATTTTTCCTATGAAGGAGTCAAAGTTGTAAGATAGCGATACCTTTTAGAGGTACGACAGATACAGGTAGTTGGTCTGGGCAGGATACTCGGCGGCGAGGGTGTCAATCTGATTGACGGTGGGCACGAGACCAAGCATCTTGCGCCATTTACGAATAGTAAGACCAGCCTGTTCCATCTTCATGCGATGCTCCAAACCAACGGCACGACCTATCTGGAAATCGCTGAAGCCATAGACCTTGGCGGCACGCAGCAGCAGGGCAACCTCAGGCGACTGCAAATATTCCTTGAACTCGCTGGGTTCCATGAACTCTGAAACCTCCGACAGGTGGGCGTATTCGTGCAACTGCTGGTCGATATCCACGATGTGCTTCAGCTTCTGCAGGAACCAGCGGTCAATCTTTGTCAACTGATGAATCTGCTCGACGCTGTAACCCATCTGCAGGGCTTTCGACACTACGAAGACACGCATGTCAGTAGGCTCGTGCAGCGAGGTGGCAATATCCGCAATCTTGATTTCATGATTCTCCACAAAACCGTGCATACCCTGCCCTATCATGCGGAGACCTTTCTGCAGGGCTTCCTCGAAGGTACGACCGATGGCCATCACCTCACCCACCGACTTCATCGATGAGCCCAGTTGACGCTTAACGCCATGGAACTTGGTGAGGTCCCAACGAGGGATTTTTACGACCACGTAGTCGAGGGCAGGTTCGAAGAAGGCACTGGTGGTTTTCGTAACCGAGTTCTTCAGGTCGAAGAGACCGTAGCCGAGACCCAGTTTGGCAGCGACGAAAGCCAACGGATAGCCTGTAGCTTTCGAGGCCAGAGCGGAAGAACGGCTCAGACGAGCGTTGACCTCAATGACGCGATAGTCCTCACTATTGGGGTCGAGGGCGTATTGCACATTACACTCACCAACAATACCGATATGACGGATGATCTTAATGGCGAGGGCACGCAGCTTGTGATATTCTGAGTTGGTCAGCGTCTGACTGGGAGCGACGACAATGGACTCACCAGTATGGATACCCAGCGGGTCGAAGTTCTCCATGTTACAAACGGTAATACAGTTGTCATACTGGTCACGCACCACCTCGTACTCTATCTCCTTCCAACCCTTGAGCGACTTCTCCACCAATACCTGCGGCGAGAACGAGAAAGCTTCCTCAGCCTGCGCCAAGAGTTGTTCCTCGTTGTCGCAGAAGCCAGAGCCCAAACCACCAAGGGCGTAGGCGGCACGAAGAATGACTGGGAAGCCCAGTTCATGGGCGGCCTTTTGTACTTCTTCAACTGTAGAGCAGGCTTCACTCTTGATGGTCTTCACATCTATCTCGTCGAGTTTCTTCACGAAGAGGTCACGATCTTCGGTGTCGATAATGGCCTGTACGGGGGTACCTAATACCTTGACACCATATTTTTCCAAAATACCCTTTTCGTAGAGTTCTACACCGCAGTTCAGCGCCGTCTGACCACCGAACGACAGCAGGATACCGTCAGGACGTTCTTTTTCGATAACGCGCTCGACAAATTCTGGCGTCACGGGTTGGAAATACACGGTGTCTGCAACGGCTTGTGAAGCCGTACTGACCTCTTTATCTTTTTGCGAGGTCTGCACCGTCGCAATATTGGGGTTGATGAGCACTGAATGGATACCCTCTTCCTTCAACGCCTTCAACGCCTGTGCACCACTATAGTCGAACTCGCCGGCCTGACCAATCTTCAGGGCACCAGAGCCTAACAATAATACTTTCTTTATCTCTTTCTTCTCCATCATCCTAACATCTTTACGAATTCATCAAACAAAAACTCTGTGTCCACAGGGCCTGAGCAAGCCTCGGGGTGGAACTGGGCCGACATCCAAGGGTTCGTCTTATGACGGATGCCCTCGTTAGAGCCGTCGTTCATATTGACGAAGAGTGGTTCCCAGTCGGCAGGCAATGTCTTGTCGTCAACGGCATAGCCGTGATTCTGCGACGTGATGAAGCATCGGGTAGTGCCTACCTGCTGAACAGGTTGGTTGTGTGAACGATGACCGTACTTCAGTTTGTAGGTGTTTGCACCAGCGGCACGTGCCAACAACTGGTTGCCAAGGCAGATACCCATGCAAGGCTTCACCTCTGGGTTATTCAGGAACGTACGGATGTGCGCCACTGTCTTCTCACAACGCTCAGGGTCGCCAGGGCCATTCGCCAAGAAGAGTCCGTCGAACTCCAACTGGTTGAAGTCGTAGTCCCAAGGCACACGAACCACCTCAATGCCACGACGAATGAGACAGCGAATAATGTTCGCCTTGACGCCACAATCGACGAGGACCACTTTCTTACTAGCACCCTCATTATAGCGTATTATTTCCTTACAGCTGACCTGCTCCACCCAGTTTACACTACCATAGTCTTCTTGGTAATCACTCCCTTCCATTACAGGGAGGAGTTGGGGGTAGGTCTCTATTCTTCCCATCATCACACCGTGCTCGCGCAGCACCTTTGTCAGGCGGCGCGTGTCAATGCCTGTAATGCCTGGCACCTTCTCACGTTTCAGCCAACTGGCCAACGACTCTTTGACATTCCAGTGCGAGTACGTTTCACTATAGTCGGCCACCACGAGCGCTTTGGCGTGGATGCGGTCGCTCTCCATAAACAGCGGCAGACCGTCGGCACTATTGCCTGTATCAGGTACGCCGTAGTTGCCTATCAATGGAAAAGTCGTTACCAGTATCTGACCCGCATAGCTGGGGTCTGTCAAACTCTCAGGATAGCCTGACATCGCGGTATTGAATACGACTTCTCCGACACAAATGTCGGAGTGTGGCCCCCTGCCAGAAGGCCGCCCCCCGTTTGATCGGGGGGCTCCTGCATATCCGAACGACCAGCCACAGAACGTTGTACCATCTTCGAGTATTAATCTTGCTTGTCTCATATATTATTGTTCTCTCTTTAATTTCTGCTCAACATAATTTATAAACGCCTGATTCACCAATTTATTGCCGCCTGGCGTGGGGTAATGACCCGTAAAGTACCAGTCGCCTGGGTGATTGGGGCATGCCTCGTGCAATCCTTCAATGCTTTGGAACACCAGTTCAATGGGAGCCTGCATGTCGGCAGGACGCAGCATCTCGACAATCTTTTGGTTGATCTCATCGACGGTAAAGGGCTCATAGACGGCGCGTACACAGTTCTGCATCTCTTCCTTCGGTTTTGCCAACTCTTGCTTGCAAGCCAAATAGGTATCGTTGACCAACTGCCATAGGCCACGCTCCTCGATGAGTGCCATCGTGGCGCGAAAGGCACAAAACTCCTCCAAACGGGCCATGTCGATACCATAGTAGTCAGGATAACGTATCTGCGGCGAACTGCTGACCATCACTATCTTCTTGGGGTGCAGACGGTCGAGAATCTTAAAGATGCTTTCGCGCAGTGTCGTACCACGAACGATACTATCATCGATGATGACGAGGTTGTCCTCATAGGGTCTGAGCGAGCCGTAGCTGATGTCATAGACGTGGGCAGCGAGGTCGTTGCGCTCGCTGTTGTCAGCTATGAACGTGCGCATCTTGATGTCTTTCCAGACGACCTTCTCTGTACGGACGTTGTAGCATTGCTGGCGGAAACCGTCAGTCATGCCGTAATAGGCGACTTCAGCAGTATTGGGGATATAGGAGAATACGGTGTTGATGACGTCGCCATCAATGGCTTTGAGGATGGCTGGCGTCAGTTGCTCACCCAGTCGTTTGCGCTCCTGATAGATGTCACGATCGGAACCACGACTGAAATAGATGCGCTCGAAACTGCAGGCGCTAAGCTCTTGGGCTGGCATAATCTGCTCCAAATGGCTCTCACCATTTTTACGGACAATAAGTGCCTGACCAGGTTTCAGCTCACGGATGTCCTCGGCCTGCAGGTCGAAGGTGGTTTGCAACACAGGGCGCTCACTGGCCAGTGCAATAATTTCGTCGTCCTGATACCAGAACGCAGGACGGATGCCCCACGGGTCGCGCACGCTGAACATCTCGCCAGAGCCTGTCAGGCCACACATCACGTAGCCGCCGTCGTAGTGGCACATCGTCTTTTTCAGCACGTTGGCCATCTCCACGTGGTTATCAATGTAGTCAGTGATATCGGTACCCTGTAATCCTTGTTCCTTAGCCTCAGCAAACAGGCGTTCCACCTCGCGATCCAAACGATGGCCCATCAGTTCCAATGTGATGTACGAGTCGCCATAGATACGTGGTGACTGACCCTGTTCCGTCAGGAAAGAAAAGACCTCGTCGATGTTGGTCATATTGAAGTTGCCGCACAAACAGAGGTTCTTGGCGCGCCAGTTGTTACGACGCAAGAAAGGATGTACGAACGTCAGACCGCTTTTGCCCGTGGTCGAATAGCGCAGGTGCCCCATCAGCAGCTCACCCTTCATCTCTTCCGTCACACGACTGAATATCTCGGTAATGGCGTCCTTACCCTCGGCCTTCTCACGGAACATATACTCTGTGCCTGGCTCATTCTTCAGACTGACCGAGGCGATACCGGCACCCTCTTGTCCGCGGTTGTGCTGCTTCTCCATCATCAGATACAGCTTGTTGAAGCCATAGGCCCACGTACCATATTTCTTCTCGTAGTAGTCCAGCGGTTTCAACAGGCGAATCATCGCCACACCACACTCATGCTTCAGTTGTTCCATATTTCTTTTTCGTTATGACGTTATAACGTTATTTCGATATGACGCAAGCCTTAACAAAGTCCATAAACAGCGGGTGCGGATGTAGCACGGTCGAAGAGTATTCTGGGTGGAACTGCCCACCGATGTACCAGCGCTTTTCTGGTATCTCGACAATCTCGACGAGGTCAGCAGCGGGGTTGATACCTACACACTTCATGCCAGCGGACTCGTATTCTTCCTTGTATTTATTGTTGAACTCATAACGATGACGATGTCTCTCACGGATGGTCGTAACCTTTCCGTAGGCCTCCGCAGCACGACTGCCTGCAGTGAGCTCACAATCGTAGGCGCCCAGTCGCATGGTACCGCCCATCTGTGTGATGTTCTTCTGCTCCTCCATAATGTCGATGACGTTATGCGGTGTGTTAGGATTCATCTCGGCACTATTGGCATCCTTATAGCCCAGAATATTGCGGGCAAACTCGATGACCATCATCTGCATACCCAGACAAATACCAAAGGTGGGAATGTCGTGGGTACGGGTGTATTCGGCAGCGATAATCTTTCCCTCAATGCCGCGCTGTCCGAAACCTGGACAGATGACGATACCTGCCATACCCTCCAATTTCTCAGCGACGTTGTCCGTCGTCAACCCCTCACTATTCACAAAATGAATCTTTGTCTTCACATCGTTGTAGATGCCAGCCAGATTCAGACTCTCGCGAATGCTCTTGTAGGCATCCTGCAAGTCGTACTTACCCACCAAACCGATATGAACCTCACGCTTGGCATTGCGCTGCTTGTCCAGGAAGTCGTGCCAAGGTTTCATGGCTGGCGTCTCACCAACAGGAATACCTATCTTGCGCATGATGGCAGCATCAAGTCCCTGCTTCTGCATGCTGACAGGTACCTCGTAGATGCTGGGCATATCCTCGCTCTGCACGACGCACTCCAAATCTACATTACAGAAAGATGCCACCTTCAGGCGTATAGCGTCGCTGAGGTGGCGTTCGGTTCTAAGGACGAGGATGTCGGGCTGAATACCCATACCCTGCAGTTCCTTCACGCTATGCTGCGTAGGTTTCGTCTTCAGCTCTTCTGCCGCCTTCAGATAAGGGACATACGTCAGATGCACACATACGGCATCACGCCCCAGTTGCCAGCGCAACTGTCGGATGGCCTCCATAAACGGTGCACTCTCAATGTCGCCAATGGTACCACCCACCTCGGTGATGACGAAATCCAACTGCTCGTCCTTTTCCTCTTCACGCAACATCCTGCGCTTAATCTCATCGGTGATGTGCGGCACTACCTGGATTGTCTTACCCAGGTAGTCGCCGTGGCGCTCACGGTCGATGACGGTCTTATAGATGCGCCCTGTCGTTATAGAGTTGTTTCGTGTTGTGTGTATGCCTGTAAATCGCTCGTAGTGTCCCAAATCCAGATCGGTCTCGAACCCATCCTCCGTCACATAGCACTCGCCGTGCTCATAGGGATTCAGCGTACCTGGGTCGATGTTAATGTAGGGGTCGAATTTCTGGATGGTTACCTTGTAGCCGCGTGCTTGCAGGAGTTTTCCGATTGAGGCGGAGATGATGCCCTTTCCTAACGAGGAAACGACGCCGCCTGTGACAAAAATATACTTCGTATCCATAAAAACAAATGTATTTTATGGACTGCAAAATTACTACTTTTTGCATGAATAACCATTATATTGCTTACTTTTTTGAATGTTAAATTTCAGAGCAACTTACAATGTGTAAAGTTTAATGGCTTCCAAACTTTCATTTTGCTAACACTATGCGTTAAAAAACTAACATTTCGACACAAAGCGTCAAAGAGAAGAAATTTTTATCTCAGAATGATGTAATCATATAAATTATCCGTATCTTTGCATCCAAAACAGACAATGACCAACAATGACACAACCCACATTACTCTATTACAATATGCATCCTGACGTGGTAGCGTTCAGCACCACGCGCCAAGGAGGATATAGCACAGGACACTATGGCGAGTTCAACATCAACCGCTACTGTGGCGATACTGACGAGGCCATCTGCCAGAACCGTACCCTATTGTGCCAACTACTTGATATCCATGATGATCAACTCATCATGCCTCACCAGGTACATCAGACGGAGATCGCTGTCGTTGACGAGCATCATGACGTCCATCTTGAAGGGGTTGATGCGCTGATGACCAATGTCTCAGGGCTCTGCATAGGCGTCTCAACGGCTGACTGCATTCCTGTGCTGCTCTATGACCCAGTACATCATGCCGTCTGTGCCATTCATGCCGGATGGCGAGGCACTGTGCAACGCATCGTCGAGAAAGCTATCGACAAGATGACAGAAGTCTATGGCACACATCCAGCGGATATCATGGCCCAGATTGGCCCAGGCATCAGCCTCGACAGTTTCGAGGTAGGCGATGAGGTTTACGATGCCTTTGCTCAAGCGGGGTTCGATATGCTATCCATCACTGAACGTAGGGACAAGTGGCACATCGACCTGCCCATGTGCAACTGCCAACAGCTCATTGCCGCAGGTGTAACAGAGGGTAACATTGCCGTCAGCGACATCTGCACCGTCAAGCATTCTGACACCTTCTTCTCTGCCCGTCGACTGGGCATCCAGTCGGGTCGCATCTTTACAGGCATCATCTGTAAACAGGGATGAGAAGAGCATTACCAACTGCTAAAAAGAGAAAACAAGGTGGAAAATTTGGAGATGTCAAAAAAAAGACGTACATTTGTAAGCTCATAATGCAACTGCCTACTAACATGATGAAAATCAAATAACAGAGATATGAGAACCAAACGACTATTCACGCTGGGCTTGACAGCTCTGCTAACTGCAACAACAATGACTGCACAAACTCCCAAACTGAGTGCTGACAACATTGATGAGGTGTTGAAGGCGATGACTTTAGATGAGAAGGCCCAACTGCTGGTGGGCGCTGGTAATGACGCTTTTGTAGGCTCTGGTGCCATGATGGGTCACCAGAAGAAACTGGTGGCTGGTGCTGCTGGTCTGACGGTAGCCATTCCGCGACTGGGCATCCCTGCTACGGTACTGACAGACGGACCTGCTGGCGTACACATCGACCCCATTCGTGAGGGCGACTCCAAGACGTACTATGCCACAGGTTTTCCTGTGGGCACCTGTCTGGCTTCTACATGGAACACGCAGTTGGTGGAACAGGTGGGTCAGGCCATTGGTAACGAGACACTGGAGTATGGCTGTGATGTGGTGCTAGGTCCTGGACTGAACCTGCACCGCAATCCATTGTGTGGCCGTAACTTCGAGTACTATTCTGAAGACCCCATCGTGACGGGTATGATAGGTGCCGCTGTGACAAAAGGTATCCAGAGTCAGGGTGTGGGTGTATCAGCCAAGCACTTTGCCGTCAACTCACAGGAGAACAGTCGTACGAAAGTCGACGAGCGCGTGTCGCAGCGTGCCCTGCGTGAGCTCTACCTGAAGGGTTTCGAGATTGTCGTTCGTGAGAGCAACCCGTGGACCATCATGTCGGCATATAACAAGATTAACGGTTTCTATGCCCAGGGCTACAAAGACATGTTGACAACCATCCTGCGCGATGAGTGGGGCTTCAAGGGTATCGTAATGACCGACTGGATAGGTAAACGTGCCGACCTGCCCACAGAGATGGAGGTAGAGGCTGGCAACGACCTGATGATGCCAGGCTATCCTGCTCAGGCCAAGGATATCGTAGATGCCGTAAAGGCTGGTCGTCTGGATATGAAGTATGTGGACCAGAACGTGCGTCGTATGCTGGAATATATTGTCAAGACACCTCGTTTCAAGGGCTATCAATACAGCAAGCCCGACCTTGATGCACATGCCAAGGTGACGCGCCAGTCATCGACAGAGGGTATGGTACTGTTGAAGAACAATGGTGTGCTACCCATTCGCGACCTGAAGACGGTGGCACTGTTTGGTGTCAACTCCTACGATTTCCTCTCTGGTGGTCTGGGCTCTGGCTGTGTCAACGTTCCTTATGTTGTTGATATGGTACAAGGACTGAAGAACATCGGTGTGAAGACAACCCCGTTGCTGACGGAGATATATCAGAACTACGTGAAATATGCCAAGGCCAAGCTGAAAGCCGACAAGAATCCGATGATGTGGTTCCTCGACCAAGGACAGCCCAAACTCGACGAGATAGAAATCTCGGAGCGTTGCGTGACCCACGAACTCAGAGAGGCTGATGCTGCTATCATTACCATTGGTCGTCAGGCTGGTGAAGGTGTTGACCGCAAGATTGAGGGTGAGTTCAACCTCAGTCAGATGGAGCAGGACATGATTTTCCGTGTGAGCAGTCAGTTCCGTGCTGCTGGCAAACCCGTCATCGTCATCCTGAACTCAGGAAGTGTGATGGAAACCTGTTCATGGCGCGACCGCGTGGATGCTATCCTCTGTGCCTGGCAACCAGGTGAGGAGGGTGGCAATAGCGTTGCCGATGTGCTGACAGGTAAGGCAAACCCCAGTGGTAAACTGACGATGACGTGGCCTATCGCTGCCACCGACCATCCTTCTACCAAGAACTTCCCACAGGATATCGAGATGTACTCGTATCGTGAGATGAAGGGTTGGGGTCGTGGCATTCCCAACGAGGACTATACCAACCACGAGGAGGATATCTATGTGGGCTACCGCTATTTCGACACTTTCCAGAAAGAGGTGGCCTACCCCTTCGGCTATGGACTGAGCTATACCACCTTTGAGTTCTCGAAACTGACAACAAAGGTGAACGGTAATTCTGTTACCGTTTCCGTCACCGTAAAGAATACGGGCAACGTTGCTGGCAAGGAAGTGGCACAGCTCTACGTGACGGCTCCCAAGGGTAAGTTAGAAAAGCCTGCTCAGGAGTTGAAGGCCTTTGCCAAGACCCGTGAATTGCAGCCTGGCGAGAGTGAGACGCTGACGATGACTGTGCTGAAGCGCGACCTGGCCTCATTTGATGAGACTGGCTCAAAGTGGATCGCAGAGGCAGGACAATACCTCTTCAAGGTGGGTAATTCCAGTCGTGACATCAAACTGACTGCACCCATGAAGATAACGGAATATACAGAGTCCGTACACAATGCAATGGCTCCCAAACAGCCTCTCAATATCTTGAAACAGAAGTAACTATGAAACATATCTTATTATCACTATTCGCTATTGTTACCACCATCAGCGTCCATGCTGAGGATGGTCACCAATTATGGCTGCGCTACCAACCCGTCAACAAGGCAAAGGTTCTCTGTGACAGCAAGTCAGCCACCATCCAGATTGCCAAGCAGGAGTTGGAAACCTATTATAATGGTGCACAGATAGCCTTGAAACTCGATGCCACGATGCCTGATGATGACGGCTATCGCTTCGATGGTTCAACGCTTAGCGCCCGTCGCGAGGCTGGTCTGCTCTATGGTACCTATGCCCTGTTGCGAGGCGACATGAATATGGAGTCGCATCCTGCCTACGACCTACGCCTGCTGAACCATTGGGACAATCTCGATGGCAGCATCGAGCGTGGCTATGCGGGTGAGAGCATCTTCTGGAAAATTGAAAACGCTCAACTTTCAACGTTCAACGCTCAACTAATAGAGGAATATGCTCGTGCCAACGCTTCCATCGGTATCAACGGTACTGTTCTGAACAACGTCAATGCATCGCCCAAAATGCTGACAACTCCTTATCTGAAGGAGGTCAAGAAGATTGCCGACATCCTCCGCCCCTATCATATCAAGGTGTATCTGTCCATCAACTTCGCCACACCAATGGCATTGGGCGACACCAAGACGGCAGACCCCCTGGATAAGAGCGTGGCTAAGTGGTGGCAGAAGAAAGCCAAGGAAATCTATAAGCTCATTCCTGACTTTGGTGGTTTCCTGGTCAAGGCAAACAGTGAGGGACAGCCTGGTCCTGGCGACTACAAGCGTACTCATGCCGATGGTGCCAACATGCTGGCTGATGCCTTGAAGCCTTACAAGGGTATCGTCATGTGGCGTTGCTTCGTCTATGGTGCCAACCACAAGGGTGAGGACCGTGTAAAGCAGGCTGTATCAGAGTTCAAGCCTTTGGATGGTCAGTTCCGCGACAATGTCATCCTGCAGACCAAGAACGGTCCGTTGGACTTCCAGCCTCGTGAACCATACAGTCCTATCTTCGACCAGATCAAGCAGACCCCCAATATGGTGGAGTTGCAGATTACTCAGGAGTACCTGGGACAGTCGCGCCACCTTGTCTATCTTGCTCCCATGTGGCAGGAGTTCTTCTCGCAGGTCAATCCCAAACAGTTGAGGGGTATTGCTGGTGTCGCCAATATCGGACTCGACAAGAACTGGTGTGGTCACCACTTCTCGCAAGCCAACTGGTATGCCTTCGGTCGATTGGCTTGGAACCCCATGTTGCCCAGCGACAAGATTGCCCGCGAGTGGTTGCAACAGACGTTCACCCGTGATCCGCAGTTTGTCAACACGATGGCACAGGTCATGGCAGAGAGTCGTGAGGCATGCGTAGACTATATGATGCCACTGGGCTTGCACCACATCTTCAAGTTCGACCACCACTATGGTCCTGAGCCTGATGGCTTCATCAAGAGCTATCCGCTGGAGTGGTGTCCTGTCTATTACCACAAGGCCGACAAGCAAGGAGTAGGCTTCGAGCGTTCCAGCAAGGGTACGGATGCCGTCAGCCAGTATCGTAAGGAACTCGCACGAACCTATGACAATATCCTGACGTGTCCTGAAAACCTGCTGCTGTGGTTCCACCATGTGCCTTGGACCTACAAGATGAAGGACGGCTCAACGCTGTGGGAGTCGCTACAGTTCCACTACAACCGTGGCGTCATCACCGTTGAGACGCACCATAACATCTGGCACAACAAGATGCGTCACTACATTGACGAACAGCGCTGGCGTGAGGTCGACGACCGACTGCACCATCAGGTGGAGAATGCCCGTGAGTGGCGCGACACCTGTCTTAAGTATTTCGGACAATTTGCTAACGAATAAATAGAAGATGATGAGAAAGCTTTTAGCCATTAGCCTTTGGCTTTTGGCACTGACTATTAGTGGAAAAGATATCAATATCAAGTCACCCGATGGCAAACTGGTGGTGACCATCGATGACGAACAGGGACTGCTGAACTATCGCGTCAGTTATATGGGACAGACCATGCTGAAACCCTCAGCACTGGGACTGAAGGCTGACATCGGCGATTTTACGCGTGGACTGACCTTCAAGGAGATGAAGGAGAGCAACATCGACAAGACGTACACGATGACACGCACCAAGGCATCGTCGGCACACTATGTGGCTCATCAGGCTGACCTTACCTATACCAACAGCCAGGGTTTGCCTATCACCATCACTTTCTGTGTGTCCAACAACGATATTGCCTATCGCTATTCGTTACAACCCAAGGGCGAGAGCCGTCTGTCGGCAGTCATCTATAACGAGACCTCTGCTTTCAACTTCCCTGAGGCCACGACGACATTCCTGACACCACAGAGTCTGCCGATGGTGGGTTGGCAACGCACCAAACCTTCCTACGAGGAGGACTACAAGGCAGACAGACCCCTGACGGAACGTTCCGCTTTTGGCGAGGGCTTCACCTTCCCCTGTCTGTTCAAGGTCCCTGCGGGTTGGGTACTCGTCAGCGAGACGGGTGTGGGTTCCAACTACTGTGCCAGTCACCTGAGCGACTATGAGGCTGGTCGTGGCTATACCGTCGCCTACCCTAATATCGGTGAGATGAATGGCTTGGGCTCTCCCTGGGCAGGTATTCCCCTGCCAGGCTGCACTCCTTGGCGCACCATCACGGTGGGTACGACGCTGAAGCCTATTGTCGAGACCACCATCCCCTATGATGTCGTTGACCCGCTCTATGAACCCACTCAGGACTATAAGCCTGGTCGCTATACGTGGAGTTGGCTCATCTGGCAGGACGAGAGTGTGAACTACGACGACCAGGTGAAGATGATTGATGTATCGGCAAAGATGGGCTTTGAATACGTGCTGGTGGACAACTGGTGGGACAAACAGATTGGGCGCGACCGCATTGTCGAACTGAACCGCTATGCCAACAGCAAGGGCGTCAAGTTGCTTCTGTGGTACAACAGCAACGGCTACGCCAACGACGCCCCACAAACACCCAAGCACTGCATGAATACTGCCTTGGCTCGCAATCGCGAGATGGCGTGGTTACAAAAGTTGGGCATCGCTGGCATCAAGGTCGACTTCCTGGGCTCTGACAAGCAAGAGTCGATGAAACTCTATGAGGACATTCTGGCTGATGCCAACCGCTATGGCTTGCAGGTGGTGTTCCACGGCTGCACCATTCCGCGTGGCTGGGAACGCATGTATCCCAACTATGTCGCCTCTGAGGCTACGCTGGCGTCAGAGAATATCATGTTCAGCGAATATCACGCCAAGCAGGAGGGCTTCGAACTCACCATGCACCCCTTTGCACGCAATGCCATAGGCTCGTTCGACTGGGGTGGCATCATCCTGAACCACCACATCAGTCGCGACAACAAGAGTCGCCATCGTCGCTATACAACGGATATCTTTGAACTGGCCAGCGGTATCGTCCTGCAGACCAGCGTCAACTGTGTGGCCATGTATCCCAATAACCTGCAGGATGTGCCACAGTTCGAACTCGACTTCCTGCGTCAGTTGCCTACCAGCTGGGATGAAGTACGCTTCCTGGAGGGCTATCCCACGAAGTATGTGGTGCTGGCTCGTCGTACGGGTAACAAATGGTATATTGCTGGCATGAACGGTACCCAGCAGGTGAAGACCCTCCAACTGTCTCTCCCCATGTTTGCAGGCCAGACGGTACAGTGCTACATGGACCAGCCTGGCAAGAGGGGTGCTCCCAGCACACCCGTGCTGAAGACGCTGAAAGTGGATAAGAAAGGTATAGCAAAAGTTGCTATGCAACCCATGGGTGGACTGATTATTACTCGCTGAATTCTAACGACAGCTGGCCATCGCCCAGCATGTTAAACGATTTACGGTGGTATGGCGTAATGCCATACTGCCGTATTGCTTCTCTGTGCTTCTTGGTGGGATAGCCCTTGTTCGACAGCCAGTCATATTGCGGATATTCCTTGGCCAACTCATCCATATAGTCGTCACGATAGGTCTTGGCAAGGATGGAAGCTGCAGCAATGGAGAGGTACTTGCCATCACCCTTGACAATGGTGGTGTGGGGAATGGTTATTGGTTCACGGTTATTGGTTATTGGTTCACGGTACGGTTTGAAGCGGTTACCATCAACGATGATAGCCTCAGGGCGTACTGTCAACTGGTCGAGGGCACGATGCATGGCGAGTATCGAGGCATTGAGGATGTTGATACGGTCTATCTCCTCAGGAGTGACGATACCTACGGCCCAGGCTACGGCATCACGCTGAATAATCTCACGCAACTGCTTACGACGCTTGTCAGTCAACTGCTTGGAGTCGTTGAGCTCGTCGTTCTGATAGTCTTCTGGAAAGATGACGGCAGCAGCATACACGCTGCCTGCCAGACAACCACGACCAGCCTCATCACAGCCAGCCTCAACCTTTCCTGTATAATAATGACTTGCTAACATTTTCTTACGCAGCACGACGCATCCAAAGGTTTAACTGGAAGAGAGCTGGCAACAGGATAAGCAGCGAGAAGCCCAATGCCATATAGACGTGCAACTCAGAACCTCTGAACAGATCTATGAGTTTCATGTCTGGGTCTGGATAGAAGGCAAACATCACGAAGGCAATGCTGTTGTTCGCCCAGTGGTAAGCAACACCTGGCAGGATAGACCCTGTGCGCCAGTACATCCAACCTAACAAGAGTCCTATGAGGAAAGCATGCGGCATCTGGGCTGGGTTCATGTGGATGAGGGCAAACATCAGGGCAGAGATGGTGATAGCTGTCCACACACCCAACTTTTCCGACTTCAGCAGCTCTTTCAGGATAGCGCCACGCATCACAATCTCTTCGCCCAGCGGTGCCAGCAGACCTATCACCAGATAGCCCCACGGCGTACCCAAAATGGTGTCAAACTCCTGCTCTGCAAAGTTGGGCAACTCAGGCATCTGTTCCTGTATCCAGATGGAAGGGACGAGTGCTCCCATAGCAGCCACGACGCTCCAGGCAAGTACCATCCAGGGACGTGTGCGCAACCATTTGGGCGACAGTTCGGCATAGCGTGCCCAGAGGAAGATGACGATGGTGATAACACCCACCACACCTGTTGTAGTGATGAGCATGGCTGCCGTCTTGTCGCTATTGCCTGTAATCACGGCCCACAGGGTGGTGATAATGCCTCCACCCACAAGTTGTAGACCAATAAAGATGAGTAGATAACTAAGTGCTTTCTTCATGCTAATATCCTTTCTGCCTCAATGGCGTCTTGTCGTAGTTGTTCCTTCAGTGCTTCTATGCTGTCAAAGCGCTGCTCGCCACGCAGTCGTTCAACGAAGGCGACCTGCAGCTGTTGTCCGTAGAGGTTTTCCTTCAGTCTGAACACGTTGACCTCCAAGGTCTGGTGCTGTCCGTCAAAGGTGGGACGCGTTCCGATATTCATCATACCGTGCTTCCACTCCACGCTGTTCTCCATCCTGATCTTCACCGCATAAACACCTGCAGCAGGAACCAACTGGCACTGATCGACGAGCACAAGGTTTGCAGTAGGATAACCCAGTTTCGTGCCAATATGCTCACCATGTTCCACACTGCCCAGTATCGTATAGGGATTCTCCAGCAGTTCGTTGGCTTGATGGATGTCACCATCGCTGACCAACTGACGGATGATGCTACTGCTAATCTCACCCTCCTGGGGCAGTTGCAGCACCTCGATGCCTAACTCCTGACCATAGCGCACATAGTCGTCAAAGCCCTCCGTGCGGTTATGACCAAAGCGGTTGTCATAGCCTGTCAGCAACACCTTCACATTCAGTCTATCGCGCAACTCCCGCTCCATAAACTCACGGGCCGTCATCTGTTTCAGGGCATCGTTGAATGTCAGCACCTCAATACGGTCTATGCCCGTCTTCGTCAGCAGCAGTCGTTTCTGGTCGAGGGGAGTCAGCGTCTGTGGACCGCTCTTGTCGAAGGTGATAGCCATCGACTGCAGACCACGCTGACGGGCTTCATCGGCAACGTGCTGAAGGACGAACTGATGGCCGCGATGCACACCATCAAACATCCCTATCGTGGCAACATATCCTACTTCTTGCATAGACGCTGAATCCATCTGTAAATCTCACCAACCCACAGCACCAGTGACGTGCCTACAATAATCGCAGCCCATGTCTGCCATGATAGCGGTACGGTGCGGAACATCTTGCCGCCGAAGGTAACTATGAGCCATTGGCCAACAAGTACGAAGAGCAGTACGAAGACGAAGCCCTCGCAAGCCCACAAACGACGGAAAGCCGAATGACAACTGCCCAGCACACGGGCATTGAAGAGGTTCCACCACTGCAACATCACGAAGATGGTGAAGAAAACCGTCAGTTTTATATCATCCATTCCCGCTCCTTGCTCAAAATGCCACAGCAGGGCAAAGGTGGCAATGAAGAACAATCCACCAATGGTCAGAATACCTTGCATCATCGGTTTGGTAATGATGAACGCATCGCTGCTACGTGGCTTCTCCTCCATCACCTCACGAGAAGGTGGCAGAGAGGCCAATGCCATCGCTGCAAAGGTGTCCATAATCAGGTTCACCCACAATATCTGGGTAATCGTCAGTGGCATCTCCGTACCGATGAAGGCACCAAAGAGTACCAACAACAAGGCCGCAACATTGACTATCAACTGGAAGAAGACGAAGCGCTGGATGTTCTTATACAGCGAACGACCCCACATCACAGCATGTACAATGCTGTTGAACGAGTCGTCAATCAGCGTGATGTCGCTGGCTTGCTTGGCAACACTCGTCCCAGAACCCAGTGAGAGTCCCACATGGGCACGGTTCAGGGCTGGTGCATCGTTGGTACCATCGCCTGTCACAGCGACCACCTCGCCTTGTTGTTGCAGCAGACTGACCAGACGCTGCTTGTCGGTAGGACGGGCTCGCGACATCACCTTCAACTCCTTGATGCGCTCCAAAGCCTCTTCATCACTCAGTGCAGCAAACTCAGCACCAGTGATACAATTCTCTTTGCTGGGATTGAGCCCACATTGTCTCGCTATCTCCATCGCAGTGGCTACGGTATCGCCTGTGACAATCTTCACATCGATACCTGCCATATGACACTGACGGATGGCACCAGGCACCTCCTGTCGCAACGGGTCACTGATGGCAAAGAGGGCCAGCAGTTGGTTGTTTTCCGCTACAGCCAGCGTACGCATAGCGTGGTTCTGCCATTCCAGCAGTTGCTGCTCCAGTTCGCTTCGCTCGTCGTCCGTCATGGTGCAACGGGCCATGATAACCTCTGGTGCACCTTTTATATAAATAGCGTCGCCAACGGTTGTCGACATGTATTTGCGTTCGGTCGAGAAGGGTTCACGGGCTGTGATGGGGTTCTCCTCACGCAACTGTTGGTAGTCCACACCCTGCTCCATCATCCATCTCAGCAATGCCTGCTCCGTGGGATTACCCACATCGTGCGTTGCCGTCGTATTCAGCGCAATAGCCTTGAAGAGGGCTGATGGTTGAGGGCTGAGGGCTGAGTCTCTTCCCTCTGCCTTCTTCCTTCTTACATCACTTACCGTCATCCTATTCTCCGTCAACGTACCCGTCTTATCTGTACAGATAACGGTGACGGCACCCATGGTCTCTGAGGCCTGTAGTTTACGCACCAGGTTGTTCGATTTCAGCATCCTGCGCATATTCAGCGCCAATGCCAGCGTGACAGCCATTGGCAGGCCCTCTGGTACAGCCATCACGATCAGTGTGACTGCCATCATAAAGTAGCGCAACACGACTTCAGCCATAGCCAGATAGTCGGTAGTGTGCCACAGCTCGTTGGTCAGCAGGTCGTGGATAAGGAAGGCAAGGAAGGCAGCAATAGACAAGCCGGCACCCACCTTGCTAATCAACTTTGCCAGACGGTCCAACTGGATGTTCAGGGGCGTCTTCACACCCGTCAGTTCCGTAGCCTGTCGTGCCACATGACCTATCTCCGTCTCGTCACCAACGGCAGAAACCACATAGCGTCCTGTACCACCCATCACCATCGATGAGCGCAACAGCATATCCTTCGGATAGGCCTCCTCCCCTCTTACATCTTCCGTCTTACATCTTCCATCATCCTTCTTCCCTCTTACTTCCTTATTCGTCATCGTCTCGCCCGTCAGACTCGACTCATCGACCTGCAGGTCGGTAGCCTCAAAGAGGTGTCCGTCGGCAGGCACCTCGTCGCCTGTCTCCACAATGACCACATCGCCTACCACCACCTCTCTGCGTGGTATCTCTACGATCTTTCCTTCACGCAGCACCTTCACAGGTTGCTCCTCGCCCAACTGGGTCAGGACATCAAACTTGCGGGCAGCATCGCGCTCAAAGAAGAAACCTACGGTAGTGGCCAGAATAATGGCAAAGATGATACCTATTGTCTCTATAAAGTCCTGCTTGACAAAAGCCAATACCAGCGAGACGATAGCGGCAACCAGCAGAATGCGAATCATCGGGTCTTGATACTTCTCCAGATACAGGTGCCACATCGATTGCCTCTTAGGTGGTGTCAATACATTCTCACCATGTTCGAGGCGACTTTTCTCAACCTCTATTATAGTTAATCCTAGTCTATTTACTTCCATAATTGAGTGATAATTGGGTGCAAAGGTACGATTAAGTAAGCAAAAAGCAAAAGAAAAACTCGTTTTCTTTTATTTTTTCGAGCGAAAGTACCTTGATCAAGGGTCAAAGTTACAATAAAATGTTAAAAACAACAAATTCTTTAATCTTTAATCTTTAATCTTTAATCTTTTTAGTATCTTTGCACCCGCTTAACAAAAAAGCATCGGACTTGTAGCTCAGTTGGTTAGAGCAACAGACTCATAATCTGGAGGTCCCAGGTTCAAGCCCTGGCTGGTCCACATTGAAAATCAAGGAGTTACGCAAATTGCGCAACTCCTTTTTTTATGTCTGCGTAAACAATGCGTAAACAAACTATTTCAGTCTCCGCTTTTCGGGCACCCAGTATCATAGAGTATCTATGATGCATTTTAGTCAGAATGGCCCACTCGTTTCCCCTACATCAGTCCCATACTAACAAGAAGTAGCGACGTCCAGGAGTTGAACACGCCGTTGCTTCTTTATATTATTATGTCACAAAAAACGCAAAAATACTTACAAAGTGTCATTTTGAAAACTTTCGTCTCAAGATTCAAAATAGATAGCACGGAGGACTTTGTGTTGCCGTTTTTCATGTAAAAACACGTTGTTTTTTGCAATAGCTATGCTTTCATACTGTAAAAGCATAGCTTTTACAATGTAATATGTATGCTTTTACAACGTAATTTGATAGCTTTTGCATCGTAATATCATAGCTTTTACATGCAAAAAACAGACACTTGAAAAATGCTGTTACTGATTATCAGCAACTTACAACGCTCTGAATTTTCCGCCATACGAAACCATCTGTAAATTATTTTCAAATTTCTCAAGGAAACAGGGGTGCGAAAAATCAAAGTGTAAGGAAAAAGACAGAAAAAGTGACAAACTGTATTTTTCAATATTCCACTAAGTGTTATAGTGTGAAGAAGAAAACTGAATAATAACATTGGCGGCCACTCATTTGTATTATGCAAATGAATGACCGCCAATGCTATTTTATCGTCACGGATTCTTTATGTTCTTTACTAATCCGCATCAGGGAGATTAATCGCCCTCGCCATCCCACCAGGGGACGTTCCTTGTGGGGTCTCCGTGCTCTTCCTCCTCTTGTGGTTCACCGCTTCCAGCCAACAGGTGGTACGCGTATTCCATATCTATTACCATCATTGATGGCTGCTCGTATATCTTCTTTTTCATTGTCATGCACTCTATTTGTTATTTGATTACAATCTTGAACTTCGTTCGAGCTCGCTCACGCTCGGAAATGTGAGCGAGCTCTCATTTCTCTCACTTAATCGCGACCCTTTTGCCATTGTTCTTGCCTTGCAAGCGACCAGAGGTCGAGCGGATATATATGCCCTTGCTGCTTGGCTTGCCATCAAGACGCACACCGTCCAGCGTGTACCACGTCTCGCTGTCAAAGGACAGTTCGCCCGTCTCCATGTCGAGGGTGCCGATGGCGGTTGTTTCGCCGTTGCGGCTGATGAGGCGCACGGTGATGCTCTGGGGCAGGTCGTCGGTGGCGGCTGCGCGGGTCAAACCTTTAGCCGGGGCCGGGGCCTCCGTGCCGACATACGACAGATAGCAGCGCATGGGCTTGATGAAGGCACCTATAGTGAAGCGGACGAACTGACCGGCCACAACGGTTGCCGCGCCGCCAGCCTCTGTGCCACTTTGGGCTGCAAAGCCGTAGTCATTGCTGGCAACTGTCCACGTCTTCCCTTTGTACGTGCCGTGGAAATTCCAGGCTGCATCCGTCGTGGCACCGCCATAGACACCGTCGTTGGCCGTCGTGGTCTGCAGCGTCACGACTCCGCCCGTCATGCTCTCAATGTTCGGGAACGCCATCGTTGGTTCGCTCGTCGTCGCGTCATCCGGCATGAACAGATACGGCGTGTTGGCCGTCAGCGTGGTCACGTTATTAGAGCCTTCTTCGCCCGGCTCCTGCATCGTGCAGACCCATATATGCTGGTCTTCGTCGTACACCACTTCTTTGAAGCCGTAGAACTTGCCGCCCTCGTCGCCGTTACAGATATAGCTGAACGGCAGTATCACCGTGGCGGCCAGTCCTGAGTTGAACGGGCGGTTGTAGGTCACGCTCTTGATATTGTCGACCGCCTCCGTGATGTTCACGCCCACGAGGTTCTCGCCCGTGCCGTTGATGGTTACGTCGGCCCTCTCATTCCAGTCATTGAAGCGGTATTCAACCACTGCGTCACCGTATTTTGGCGTGTAGAAGTTGCCGTCGTAGAGGAAGCCGTTCTCGTAGCCATCCACCATTCCGTGGTCGGTGGTCGCATTGCCGAGGTTGGCGGGCGCGACGGTCGCCGTGGCTGCGGGGCGTCCCTGCCTGTTGCCGAGGATGCTGGTGTAGTAGCAGTTCGTCATGTGGTAGGTCAGGGTCGGCTCACTGTTTGGATAGACGAACGTTAAGCAGTTGTCGCCCAGCGCGTATTTGCCCGTGCCGTATGCGGCGGGAGCGGATAGGCAGTCGGTGAACGTGATGCTCCCGTTATTTCCATAGTCCCATCCTATGAATCCGCGGCAGGAGGTGGTCACACCAGCCTCGTCCGGGTTGTAAATCAGTCCGTCATAGACGCAGCCCGTGACGGTGCAGGTGGCATTAGTGCCATTCCATTCGGCAATGACACCGCCGTGCCACGCAGAGCCGCTGTGGGTGGTGCTGATTTGGGTGCTCACATGGCAGTTCTCGATGGTGATATTGCCCTCGGAATGGCCCACTAGACCGCCCAAGCTCTCGTACGTGCCACCGGTGATGGTGCCGCCGACGTGGAGGTTGCTGATGGTGGCGCCGTTGATGTAGTGGAATGGAGCGCTGAGGTGCTCGGCGGCAGTTCGGTTAAAGGTCAGCGTATTGCCTTGTCCGTCAAACGTGCCCTTGAACGGGTGACCGCTCGTGCCTGCCATCTCCGACGAACTGACGTCTGCGTCGAGTTTCACGGTCTTGCCGCTGAAGCCGTCTGGAGCCAAGTCGTAGTTTGTGGCAAAGCAGAACCAGCCCCAGCCGTTGGCGGTCTTGATGGTGTAGGTGTCGCCGTTCTGCTCGAAATGGCTGGCATCGGGTTCTGAGAACGTGGCGCCGAGGGTGAGCGACTCGCTAACCATAGTGAACGTGTAGGTTCCGTTGTGGTTGTCGGTGATGCCGTTGTCGAGGCTCATGCTTGTGTTGTCGCCCGTCAATGTGAGCGATGTCACAGTCTCGCCCGCCAGTGGCGTAAAGGTGATGGTGACATTATTGTCAGCAATGGCAGGTTTCGGGCTGAAACTGA
>CACYBB010000028.1 GCA_902772585.1 uncultured Bacteroidales bacterium
CTACATGAAGAAAATTACTAACTAAAACTAACCAAACAATGCTTATGAAAAAACTATTCTTAGACTTCTTAGAGCAACGCTTTGTTCTTTTGTCTGATGCAAAGTTACGACAAGATTTCATAGGTACCAAGAAAAATCCCCATTTGTTCCACCACTTGTGTGGACAAACAGGGATGTAATGGACAAATAGGGGAAATCACTCCAAAAGTTGTCTAATACTACTTGCCCTAGCAACTCAATGAGCAAAGTGGATCACTCGGAACCGACCCCGCGTTTTTTTAGTCGTGGATGATCAGGGCTGTCTGTGGAGCAACAGAGACCTGAGAGCCAGTGAAGGTGTCGAGGCCGTCAAGGTCGATGACACCAGAGGCGCAGACCACCGTATAGGTACCCTCAGGAATGGTGACGGTACGTTCGCTGCGAGAGGGGTTGAGCACGACAATGACGTTGTTGACGGCACAACCAACAGCCCCCGCGATGCGATAAGCCACCACGCCAGTGGGAGCCTTGAGGAAATGCAGCTTGTCGCGCACCTCATCGGCACTGCCCAAACGGAAGTGCGGGTACTGCTTGCGCAACTGAATCAGGTTCTTGTAGTACTCGAAGACCTGCGGATAGCGCAACTTGTTCTGCCAGTCGAGCTGGTTGATGGAGTCGGGCGACTCGAAGCTGTTGTGCACGCCTTTCTTGTTGCGCAGCAATTCCTCACCACTGAGCATGAAGGGCACACCCTGCGAGGTGAAGACGGCCGTCTGAGCCAGCAGGTCAAGACGAATAAGTTCATCCATTTGACTATTTGACCATTTACCATTTGACGATTTCAACGATGGGATGCTGGCTGACAGACGATCTACCAAGCACATATCGTCGTGACAGGAGACATACGAGATCATCTGCGTAGGCTCCAGCGCCCAGGGTGTCTTCGAGTAGTTGACCTTCTGCATATTGACCTGCGGATGCTGGATGCAACCCACCAAGCCGAACTTCAGGCTCTCCACCTCCACATCGCCAGAGAACTGTCCGGGCTTACCCGTATTGAGTCGTCCCAGCCAACCCGAAATGGTATCGTCAGAGAACGGGCCACGCAGGGCGTCGCGTATCTCGTCGGAGAAGGCAGCAATGCCAGGCATCTGCGAGATGTTGGCCTTCATACCCAGTTGTTCGTTGGGCAGGGCACAGGCGCCAGCACTCCACCCCTCGCCATAGATGAAGATGGTGGGGTCAATCTCGTTGACCATCTGGCGTATCTGGTTCATCGTCTCGATGTCGTGACAACCCATCAGGTCGAAGCGGAAGCCATCGATGTGGTACTCGTTGATCCAGTACTTCACCGACTCCATCATGAAACGGCGCATCATAGGCTTTTCGGATGCCGTCTCATTACCACAGCCAGAACCATTGGAATAAGACTCTCCCCCAGCCCCTCCCTGTGAGGGAGGGGAGACAATAGTCTTTCTATAATAGTAGTCGGGATAGGTCTTCTGGAAGTTGGAGTTGTCGATGTTGTAGGTGTGGTTATAGACCACGTCGAGGATGACGCGGATGCCAGCCTTGTGGAGTGCCTGCACCATCTGCTTGAACTCACGAATGCGGACGGCAGGGTCGGCAGGATTGGTAGAATAGGAACCCTCAGGAACGTTATAGTTCACAGGGTCGTAACCCCAGTTATACTGAGGCTCGTTCATACGTGTCTCATCGACAGAGCCATAGTCGTAGCTGGGCAGGATATGCACCGCATTGACGCCCAGGTCCTTCAGGTGCTTGATGGCCCACGGCTCCGTGAGTGCCAGGAACTTACCCGGATACTTGGCATCACGACGGGCTATGGAGAAGTCGCGATGGTGCATCTCATAGACCACGAGGTTGACAGGCGACTTACAAACGGGACGCTTGTCTTTCTCCCACCCTGCAGGATTAGTGGTGGCAAGGTCGAGGACATAAGCCTCCTTGCCATTGGTACCTACGGCCTTGGCAAAGACACCAGGCGTATCGCCATGACCCGTATTGAAGACATAGGGCTGTCCCTTCAAGTCGCCCTTGACGGTAGCCGTCCACAGGCAGTCGCCCGCCTTGGTCATCTTCACCTTCTTCTTACCCACCTTAACGATACATTTGGCATTGTTGGGGGCAAAGAGTTTGAAGACTGTCTGCTCAGGCGAGTACGTCATCTCGTCGAACTTGAAATCTTGGGCTTGTATGCTTGTTGCCAGCGTGGTCATCAGCAGGGTTGTTATAGCAATCTTCTTCATGTTCTTACTTAGCAATTAGTGATATGGCGAAGCCACCACCAGGGGCTTCAGTCAGTTTCAGCACGTCGCCAGCCTTGACCACACGCTTGGTAATGGTGTAGGCCTGGGGATTCTTCTCATAGTGGGCATCCTTGGCATCGGCATAGATGGTACAGTCGTACTTGCGGCCCTTCTCCAGGAAGTCGAGCTTGATATTGGTTTTGTGACCGTTCTCGTCGCACTTGCCACCAATGAACCAATTGTCGGTACCCTTGGCCTTGCGGGCTACGGTGATGTAGTCGGCAGGCTCAGCCTCGAGATAGATGCTCTGGTCCCAGTCGCAGGCTACGTCGCGGATAAACTGGAAGGCATCGTCGAACTTCTCATAGTTCTCGGGCAGGTCGGCAGCCATCTGCAGGGGTGAGTACATGGTGAGGTAGAGTGCCAGCGAACCAGCCAGCGTGATGCGAGCCCACGACGGGTTGTCACTCCACTCAGAGAGTTTGGTAACAAAGATACCTGGGGTATAGTCCATCGGACCACCCTGCAGACGCGTGAACGGCAGGATGCAGGTATGGTCAGGACGCGAACCACCAAAGGCCTCATACTCCGTGCCACGTGCCGACTCGTTACCCACCAGATTAGGATAGGTGCGACAGATGCCCGTAGGACGGGTAGCCTCGTGGGCATTGACCATGATATGGTGCTTGGCAGCCTCCTTGACCACATGCAGGTAGTGGTTGTTCATGGACTGCGAATAGTGGTGGTCGCCACGTGGGATGATATCACCCACATAACCCGTCTTTACAGCATCGTAGCCGTATTTGTTCATCAGGTTGAAGGCTTCCTCCATGTGACGCTCGTAGTTCTGTGTGCTGGAGGATGTCTCGTGGTGCATCAACAGCTTGACGCCCTTAGAGTGGGCATAGTCGTTGAGCATCTTGATGTCGAAGTCGGGGTAAGGTGTCACGAAGTCGAAGACGTCGCGTTTCCACATGTTTGCCCAGTCTTCCCAACCAACATTCCAACCCTCAACGAGCACCTCGTCAAGACCATTCTTGGCAGCAAAGTCGATGTAGCGCTTCACATTCTCGTTGTTGGCCTTATGCGTGCCGTTGGGCTTCACCTTCGTCCAGTCAATCTTGTCGAGCTGGATACTGGGATAGTCGTTGGTATAGTGCCAATTGCCACGACCCACAATCATTTCCCACCAGACACCGCAGTACTTGGTAGGATGAATCCAAGAGGTATCCTCCAACTTACAGGGTTCGTTGAGGTTCAGGATAAGATTGCTGGACAGCATGTCGCGAGCATCGTCGCTGACCATTACCGTACGCCAAGGCGTCTCGCAAGGAGTCTGCATGCAACCCTTCAGACCCGTAGCATCGGGTGTCAGATGACTGACGAAGGTGAAAGGCTGTGGCAACGGATAGGCAGAGGGTGCCGGATTGGGGGTATAGGCATTGCTGTTACCTTGCAGTTGGGTGGTGAGTGCCTTCGTCTCGGCATCGACCAGTTCCAGGTGCATGGTGGCATAGTCCAGACAAGCGGCTTCGTGGATGTTGATATACAAGCCGTCATCGCTCTTCATCTGCAGAGAGGTCTGCACACCCGTGGGTGAGAAGACCGCTACTGACGAGTTGCCCCAGTTGACAGCCTCCTGGAAACGGCCACGAATCTCAGAGAGCTTAGACTCCTGCGTCTCCTGCTCCTGCGTATCGTAGTCGCCAGGCAGCCACCACGCCTTGTGGTCGCCAGCCATCGCAAACTCGCTGCGCTCCTCCTTGATGAGGAAGTAGTTCAGTTCAGCCTGCTGGGGGAACTCATAGCGGAAACCGATGCCATCGTCATAGACGCGGAAACGAATGATGATGGTACGACGATGCTGACGGGGCTGCAGACGGGGACCGCCCTTGGCAGCAGCAGGAGGAGCCGTCAGCCAGCGCTGTGACAAGGTTGCCGCATACTCGTTATAGTGGTTGCGGATGTCCTTGCTCTCACCCCATACGGGTTGCCAAGTCTCGTCGAACGACGAGGTCTCTTCCTTGGCCAGCACGAAATCGTCCATCAGGTCGCGCTCGTCCATACCCATCGAGGCATGCTTGTCCTTAGCCAGTTCCAGCCCGAGGTGTGAGGGGCGAACCACCTCCCTACCCTTATACGACAAGGTATAGGTGGGGCGTCCGCTCTCAACCGTGAAGTTCAGTACGATATTGCCATTGGGCGACTTTACTTCTGTAGCCATAGCCGATAAAGGCAACAGCAGAAGTGCTAGTAATATGTTTCTGTGTTTCATTTTTTATTTTCGTCCGCTTTGGGTTATCAATGTCTTAATCTCATTATTGAATTCATCCTCCTTGAGCAGCTGCTCGAGGGTGATATGCATGCGATAGCGCCAGTAGTGGCGAGGATTAGCAGGGATATTGATGCGCTCGGAATTCTGGTCGGGCAGACGCAGGCGCTCATCGATAGACAGCCAGTCCTGCAGCGACAAGAGGCAGAGCATGGACGGAGAGGTCAGATGACGACTCACGATGTCCTTAGCCAGCCAGCCGGGCAGTGGATGAGGAGCGGCACCACCACGATAGAGCATGGTGTTGTAGTAGTCCTGCGTACGTTCCTCGTCCTCGTCCCACCACTGACGGAGCGTCGGCATGTCGTGGGTAGAGATGGTGCAGACGGAACGATAAGGATTGCACGAGAGGTGTCCGAAACGCACCTTGTCGTCCTTCGGCATAGACTGGATTTCCAGTGAGAGGATGCGCAACTCGTTCATCACCCAGGGTACACAGTCGGGTACCATACCGAGGTCTTCGGCACAGCACAGCATGCGGGTAGCCTGTGTCAGACGAGGCAGCTTCTTCATGGCCTCCTGATACCAGAACTGGTTGTTGCGACGATAGAAGTAGTCGTTGTACAGACGGTTGAAGTTATACTTCTCACCATCGTTCAGTCGCTGGTAGGGTTCCTGATACTGCACAGCAATACGCGGATGCCAGCGGTCGCTACGCTTGTGGTCAACGAGGAACAGGTCATCATGGCCATAGATGCCATAACCCTCTATCTCCTCACGACTCAAACCCAAGGCAGGAGCAAACTGTCCCTCCAGACCAGACTTGGCAGGCATAGGAATCTCCCAGATGCGGAAGAAGCCCAGCACGTGGTCGATACGATAGGCATCGAAGAACTGTGACATCTTGCGGAAACGGCGTACCCACCACTGACAGCCATCCTTCAGCATCTCGTCCCAGTTATAGGTCGGGAAACCCCAGTTCTGACCATCGGCAGAGAACGGATCGGGTGGTGCACCAGCCTGTCCATTGAGGTTGAAGTACTTCGGTTCTACCCATGCCTCGACACCATCGCGAGAGATGCCGATGGGGATATCACCCTTCAGGATGACACGACGACTGCGAGCATACTCGTGAGCAGCATGCATCTGCTGGTCGAGGTTGAACTGGACGTAGTACCAGAAATCCTGATCCTTTGAACTTTGGACTTTAGTCTTTGCACTTTCCTTAGGCCACTGGTTGAAATCGGCAGTGCCATACTTGTCGCGATTGACGCAGAAGGCAGCATAAGGAACCAGCCACTGTCTGTTGTCGTCATAGAACTGTTTGTAGGCCTGGGTAGCCTTCACATGCTTCCACTCCTGTTCAAACAACTCCTTCAGGTAGTCCATCTTGGCCTTGAACATGCGCTCGTAGTCAATCTGTGGCAGGGCATTCAGCTCCTGGCGCAACGTCTCGAAAGCAGCACGCTTAGCCTCATCTTTAATCTCAGGCAACTGACGGAAGTCCGTGTACTGCGGATGCAGGGCATAGATGCTGATAGAGTTGTAAGGATAACTGTCCTGCCAGGTGCCCGTCATATTGGTATCGTTGATGGGCAGCACCTGCAGGATGCGCTGGTTGGTCTTGTCCACCCAGTCAATCATCTTCTTCAAGTCGCCAAAGTCACCCACGCCAAACGAGCCCTCACTACGCAGTGAGAAGATGGGGATAACCGTACCTGCACCCTTCCAGGGATAGACTGGCAGATAGACCTGTGACAACTCATAGACCACCACCTCGTTAGCACCTATGGAGGTCAATGAAATGGTGCGGTTGCCACCCTGCTCCCAGACTGGCAGGTCGATGCCGAGCATGACGAACTTGAACTCAAAGGTCTGTGGCAACTTGTCAGCATCGAGACTAACTACCCACTCGTGATACTCGTGTTCGAACATAGGCAGGGCCTTGTTGACATCCCAGTCGCCAAGTTCAGCACTGGCACCCACGATGGCCAACTGCTCACCAATACGAATCTGGGGAGCACGCACCTTCAGACGTACCGTACGCTGGTACTCTGTAGGAGCACTCATCTCGCGCTGGTTGACCATGATGCAGTCTGTCAGTGCCGAACTATACATATAAGCATCCTCAGGAATGTCAATCCAGTGGTCATAGATGGTGTAACGGGCTGCCTTCTGTGCAGCAAACTCCAAGCGATGGGGTTCGACGAGCCACTCGTGACGAGCCTCTTCGTCACCATGCATCAGACTGTAGTAGTAGTCAATGAACGTACTGGGCTTGGGATTCTTGGTAACCTCCACACACCAGTGACAACCATCGAGCGTTGTCATCTTATGCTGCGACAACTTGCCACCCTCCTCAGCAGGAAGGATGTTCAGCACCAAACTTTCACCAAAGGTGGTTTGGTATTCTACATTAAATAGTATTTTCATAGTAGTATTTGGTTTTAATTCTTATTCTTGATAACTGTTACGCAGAAGGCACCAATCACCAGCAGTACACCTGACACAATCATCATGGTGGACTGATGATGGCCTACCAGCGAGAGGACAAGACCACCACAGAGGGCAGCGACAATCTGAGGAATGCAGATGGTACCGTTGAAGAGTCCAAGATAGGCGCCCATGTGACCATAGCCCTGCAAGGCATTGGTGACAAAAGTGAAGGGCATAGCCAGCATAGCAGCCCATGCACAACCGATAAGCAGGAACGGAATGAACTGCAGATACTGGTCGTGCAGGAAGGGCACCATAGCGAAGCCGATACCACCAATGACAAGGCTGATGGCATACGCCAGCTTGGTATTCTTAAACTGGGGCAGAATGGTAGCCCAGACTACAGAGCCCATAGCCTGAACGGCAAACAGGATGCCTACCCAGTTGCCTGCTTCCTGGAAGGGTTCGCTGACGGGGTCGGTGGTATCCCACACCACTTCGGCAATGGCCCCCGTGGTGTAGTTCCACATATAGAGGAATGCTGCCCAGCAGAAGAACTGTACCAGTCCGACCTTCCAGAAAGTGGAGGGGGCATTCTTCAAAAGGGTAATCCAGTTGGCACTCTCTTCCTTTTCCTCGGAAACAGGGTTATACTCGGCATACTCCTGCGGATTCCACTCCTTGACCTTCAGCGTGGTGTAGATGACGCAGAGAATCAGGATGGCGGCACCCAGGTAGAACGACCAGATGACACTATCAGGAATGACACCTTTCTCTGCCACATTCTTGATACCTATCCACGTCAGTACAAAGGGGAACACAAAGCCTACCACACTACCAGCATTGCACAGGAACGACTGGATGCTATAGGCCTTGGCCTTCTGCTCTTCGTTGACCATATCGCCCACCAACATCTTAAAGGGCTGCATAGCCATATTGATGCTGGTGTCAAGGAACATCAGGGCAATAAGTCCGAAAATCATGGCTGCACCCACTGCCAGTCCGAAGGAGCCAGAATTGGGTAACAGACACATCACAGCCACTGCCACAGCAGCACCAATAAACAAATAAGGAATACGACGTCCCCAGCGTGTCCAGGTCTTGTCACTCAGTGTTCCAACAATCGGTTGCACAAGGATACCCATCAGTGGGGGAAGTATCCAGAAATAGCTCAGGTTATGCGGGTCGGCACCCAGCGTAGCAAAGATGCGCGAGATGTTAGCCGACTGCAGTGCATAAGCTATCTGTACGCCAAAGAATCCAAAACTCAGATTCCACAGGCTCCAAAACGGTAAATTCGGTTTTTGTTTCATAATATCTTATTTATCTTCTTCTAACTTCTTCACTACTTGGTCGTTCCACGGACGATGAGTTTAGTGCGGACCACGCGCTTGACAACTTGGTCGGAAGGAATATGGCCCTCTACCTTGTCGATAAGGATGGAGACAGCCTCCTCGCCTACTCGCTTGCCTCGCTGCTCAACCGTTGTGAGCATGGGGTCACAGGCTACGGCACGCTGGCCGTTGGTAAATCCACAGATACTGATATCGTCAGGCACTCGGAAACCCATATGCTTGGCAGTATAGAGAATGCCAATAGCCGTATCGTCATTGACAGCAAAGAAACCATTGGGGCGATCCTCCCGCTCCAACACCTCTGGGGTGATGACCTCAGCATCAGCACGATTATCGCAGATGTAGGTCAGCGAAGGGTCATATTGCAAGCCGTGCTTCAGGATAGCATCCTTGTAGCCATTGAAACGGTTCTTCGTAATCTCCATCGTCATAGCAGCGCCATAGAAAGCAATGCGCGTGCACCCCTTTTCTATCAGATAACTCACGGCATTGAAGGCCCCCATATAGTCGTCGACAACAACACGACTGGCATTGATACCCGTGCATATCCTATCATAGAACACCATCGGCATACCTGCATCCTGCAACTTACGGAAGTGGTCGTATTGGAGTGTGTCCTTCGCTTGTGAAATAATGATACCACAGACCTTGCCCTCATAGAACGACTGACAAATCTTTACCTCTTTGTCATAACGCTCCTCACTCTGTGCCACCATAATACCATAGCCTCGGCTATATGCTTCTTCCTCGATACCTGCCAGCACCGTCGAGAAGTAGTAATGCGCAAGTTCAGGGATGATAACACCTATCACCTTGATGGGTTGCACGCGCGAGTACCTTAAATATTCTGCAATGGGATTGGGGGTGAAATTATGCTCACGGGCATACTCCTGAATCAGCGCACGACGCTCAGGCGATATGCGTGGCGAGTCCTTCAAGGCACGCGACACCGTTGCCACCGAGACTCCTAGCTCGCGGGCAATATCCTTCATCGTCAATGGTGCATTATCTTTCATACAGGTTGGTAGTTAATAGCCAGTGATGTTTGATCACTTTGCAAAGTTATTGAAAAGTTGAATACCATGTGTTTCGTTTTATCTCTTTTATGTCCTATTAGTAATGCAAACGTTTGCACATTCATAATAACGAATTTAACTCCCAAATAGTATCAACGAATTGAAACAAATCTTAACTTTGCACTTGATTTAGGTCAACGCTACTACCAAATGATGACTTTACACATTATTTAATATACTAACTAAATAACAAAAGATGAAGCAAGTAAACATTCGAAATCCGTTTAGGATGATGGTCCTCTTGTTGGGACTCTTCCTTTCGGTAGGAGCCTTTGCGCAAATCGACGTTAAAGGCCATGTGAAGGATGCTCAAGGCGAGCCAGTCATCGGTGCTACCGTACGCGTAGTAGGTACACAGACGGCTACCGTTACCGACTTCGACGGTAACTTCGCACTGAAGGCTAATCAAGGTGCCGACATCTCGGTAACGTATGTTGGTTACAAAGAAGCTATTGTGAAAGCGGCCGCCAACCTGGAGATTACACTTCAGGAAGATGCCAACGTACTGGAAAACGTCGTTGTCATCGGTTACGGTCGTGCAAAGAAAACAGACCTTACTGGTGCTGTGACAGCTATCAAGCCTGATGAATTAAGCCATGGTCTTCAGACCAGCGCAGACGACATGCTGTCAGGTAAGGTTGCAGGTCTGAACATTATCAACGAAGGTGGTGCCCCCGGTGCTGGTTCAAAGATTCGAATCCGTGGTGGTTCATCGCTTTCTGCATCTAACGACCCACTGTATGTCGTAGACGGACTGCAACTCGACCCATCAGGTATTTCTGGTATGAACCCATTGGCCTCCATTAACCCGAACGATATTGAATCGTTCACCGTATTGAAGGATGCTTCTGCCACCGCTATTTATGGTAGCCGTGCATCAAATGGTGTTATCATTATTACCACCAAGAAAGGAAAGTCTGGCCAAAAGGCAAAGGTTGCCTACAACGGTAATGTGTCATTATCTGTAAAGAAAAAGACTCTTGACGTATTCGACGGCCCCAGCTTCCAACAGTTTGTGGCAGAGAGATTCGGTGAGGACAGCGATGAATACGCTTTATTAGGCTATCGCGATGAAAATGGTGTACAACAGTTTGCCAACACAGACTGGCAGGACGAGATTTATCGCACAGCAATATCTACCGACCACAACATTACAGTTACTGGTGGACTGAAGAACATGCCTTACCGTGTATCACTGGGCTACACAGACCAAAACGGTATTGTCAAGTCGACCTACTTCCGTCGTTACACAGGTAGCTTCAACATCTCACCATCACTGTTAAATGACCACCTGCGTCTGAACATCTCTGGTAAGATTATGTCAGCACAGCGTCGTTGGGACAATGGTGCAGTAGGTGCTGCCGCTTATATGGACCCCACCAAGCCCATCCGTCTGGATCAGGATATTTACAACAAATACTTCGATGGATATTTCCAGTGGGCTAAGGCCGCCGGATTCCCTAACGATACAGCATGGGAATATGCTTGGGACGGAAACGCAACAGCTAACCCTGTTGCATTGGTAGAGAATAACGGGACCAAGAGCAATGCCTGGACATACCAGGGAAACCTCAGCGTAGATTACTCTCTCCATGGTTTGGAGGATCTCCACATTTTGGCCAATTTGGCTGGCAATCTGACACGCACCAAGGAGGAAACCAGTAACAGTCCTTACACTACTTCCAGCTACTACTATGGTTGGGAAGGATGGAACAAGAAGAAGAATTACAACACCATCTTCAACGTGTTCCTGCAGTACACAAAGGAACTGCAAAAGGATGTCCACAATCTGGACGTACAGGTTGGTTATGAGTGGCAGCGCTACAAAGCATGGAGTGATAACTACGGACATGGCACCATTCCATCAACAGCATCTGTTGATGCTGGCAATAAATACAACGAGCCTACCGGCATCACCGAATGGAAATCAGAAAACCGCTTGCGCTCATGGATTGGTCGTGTGAACTATACTTTGCTGAACCGTTACCTCCTTACCTTCACCATGCGTGCCGATGGTTCGTCACGTTTCTCTGAAGGAAATGAGTGGGGCTATTTCCCCGCAGCCGCATTGGCATGGCGCGTAAAAGAAGAGCCGTTCCTTCGCGACAACAATACTATCAGCGATTTGAAGATACGTCTGACCTATGGTAAGACTGGACAGCAGAACATCGGTTACGATTTCTACTATATTCCAACATTCACGTCTAACTACAATCACGCCTACTATCCCCTCTTCGGTGATGGTCAGACTGTACGTCCCGGTGTCTATAACAAAGATTTAACCTGGGAGAAGACGACCACTTACGATGCCGGATTCGACATTTCACTTTGGAACGACCGCTTCAGTCTTACAGCAGACTGGTACTATCGTGAGACCACTGACCTGATTAACAACATCTATGTTCCTGCAGGCGCTAACTTCGGTGCACAGACGGTAGGTAACATTGGTAAACTACACAACACTGGTGTTGAGTTTATGGCAACCGTTCGTCCTATTGTTTCAAAGGACCTGAACTGGCAGATTACCTACAACTTCACCTATAATAAGAATAAGATTGACGATCTGGCATCCGACCTGATTGAATATGGCGGTATCGGTCTGTCAAAGAACGGACAAGCCTACCAGACTGGTTATCCTTCTAGTTCATTCTATGTCTATAGGCAGGTTTACGACGAGAATGGTAACATTGTACCTCACACCTTTGTTGATCGTAACGGTAATGGCACGCTCGACAGCAACGACCGTTACTTCTACTATCATGCTGACCCCGACGTAACAATGGGTCTGGGATCAAAGGTAACATACAAGAACTGGGACTTCAGCTTCAACACACGCGCCAGCTTCGGCAACCATGTGTTCAATGGAAACATCAATGGTACATACATCAGTGGCCAGGGACTGGGCTCAACGCTGAACTTCATGCACAATATTCCGAAATTGGCGCTCGATTATGGACTGACCGATGCATCGGAAGCCCAGCCTGCATCTGACTGCTGGATTCAGAACGCATCATTCTTCAAACTTGACAACATTACACTCGGCTACTCGTTCCAGAAGCTCTTCGGCGCTAACATCAGTGGTCGTGTCTATGCTACCGCACAGAATATCTTAACCATCACCAACTACGATGGTCTTGATCCTGAGATTCAGGGTGGTATCGAGAGCAGTATTTATCCTCGTCCGTTCACATCTATTCTGGGTGTAAGTCTGAACTTCTAATCTATTCCTACTTTATTAAAACTATAAAGGATTATCATTATGAATATCAAAGGTATAAAAAACATATTGGCTGTGGCCGTAATGGGTTTTTCTGCACTTTGCTTCACTGCCTGCTCTGAAGATGCTCCAATATTTGGAGGCTCATTGCACCCCGACAACCCTAATCCACAGCAAACCACTCAGGCCGACTATGACGGAATCCTGAACAAAATTTATGGGAACCTGGCCTTGACTGGTCTTACAGGTCCTCACGGAAGTAGTGACCTTCCCAGTGACATCGATGAAGGTATGTCCGTATTTATGCGTGTGGTATGGTATGCCAATGAGCTGCCTTCAGACGAGGCTCTCTGTGCCTGGCTGTCCGATGCTGGTATCCCTGAGTTCAATCGTGGCACATGGGGTGACAACCATGCTCTGCTTCGTGGTTTGTATTATCGTTGCATGTTCGGTATCACCATGAGCAACTTCTTCCTTGAAAACGCTCCTTCGTCTCTCGACGAATATAGCCATAAAGTGGCTGAGGTTCGTTTCATGCGCGCACTCTACTATTATTATCTGATGGATATGTTTGGCAATCCTCCATTCATTACCACTGTGACTTCTGAAGCACCCGTACAGGCTTCTCGTCAGGAAATTTTCAACTTCATCGAAAGTGAGGTGAAGGATATTATAGGCGAAGGAGCAGGTTCTGATGTACTGGCAGCACCCAAGAGCATTAAGTATGGCCGTGCTGATATGGCAGCAGGATACATGCTTCTGATGCGTATGTACCTCAACGCAGAGGTCTATACTGGTACCGCTCGCTGGCAGGATGCTATGACCTATGCCCAGAAAGCCATTAACTCTGGTTATGCATTGAGCACTACGCCCAAAAACGGCTATTCGGCTTACCAGCTGCTGTTCATGGGCGACAACGACACCAACGGCGCACAGAATGAGATTGTATTCCCCATCTTGTTTGACGGTGAACTGACCCAGAGCTGGGGTGGCGTATTCCTCTGCGCTGGTACAGTAAATGCCGCTGACGTAGCAACCTATTCCACCGGCATGACCAGCAACTGGGGTGGTATACGTGCTAAGCCATACTTTGTACAAAAGTGGTTCCCGAACAACGATGCGCCCTCTGGAACTCCTACAGATCTGACTGCTGCAGCCAATGACGATCGTTGTCTGTTCATGACAGAAGGTCACGAATTGGAGAACACCATTGAGGACGAATTTGAGAAAGGTTATGGATATATCAAGTTCCTGAACACCCATGCAGACGGCAGCGAGACACACAATGCCGAGCATACCGACTACGACTTCCCACTCTTCCGTCTAGCTGAGGCTTATCTGACCTATGCAGAGGCTGAGGCACGTCTGAACAACGGAAACGTAGGCGCTACAGGCTTGAACTATATCAAGGATCTGCGCAACCGTGCTAATGCAAATAGTAACCTCAGCGTATTCTCTCTGGCCGACATAGAGGATGAGTGGAGCAAGGAATTTGGTTTTGAGGGCCGCCGTCGCATGGATATGATTCGCTTTGGCAACTTCACAGGTACTCGTCGTTGCTGGATTGGCGGTACTGCTGCCGGAGGTACGATGCCTGCATACCGCAATATCTTCCCATTACCCTCAAGTGATTTGATTGCCAACAAGAATCTGAAGCAGAACCAAGGTTATTAATTAAAACACGATCGAAAATGAAAAAGTTAAGTATATTAGCATCCATGGTCACGGCATTAGTAGCCTTCACGGCCTGCTCTACCGACCGCGATGACAATCCTACGCTATCGATACCCACTGATGCCAGCTTCACGCTCTATGCTCCTGGCATTACGAGCAATGTCATCAACTTGGACAACTCCACGGATATTGTATTCAAGGCAGACCAACCCAACTATGGATATACTGCCAGCATTCGTTATATGATGGAGTTTGCTGCCTCTCAAGATGGTAACACATGGTCTTCATGGCAAACGACGGAAACCACTAATGAGAATCCGCTTGCCATTACTATTCCACGCAGTGAAATTGCAGGCGCCGTTACTTCCGGTTTGGTAGAACTGGGACGTGACGAGGCGGAATTCCCACTCGAAGCTAAGGTGAAAGCTCGCGTCCGTGCCTTCCTCGCAGGACTGGAAGAGACTACTTCTATCTATTCCAAAGAACTGACATTTACTGCTACAACCTCATACGTATTACCTCCAGTTCCATCACTGAAGTTCTATGTTGTCGGTGCACAGCCTGGTTGGAGCGGTGCCCAAGCATTAACTGCTCTGCTCTATCCTGAAGGTGCAGATGTTTATACCTACACTACCAAGTATACTGGTGCATGGGATCTGAAGATATGGGCTGAAGAAGATGCCAAGGGTGAAGTATGGGACAATGCCTACGGTTGTGTAACCGATGGTGACGCCTCTCCTGCAGGTACTATCATTAACGCAAATGCACAGGCTATCTCAGCACCTTCAGCAGAGATCTACACCTTTACCTTCGACAAGCACCACATGAGTTACAAGTGGGTCAAGGAGGAGAATCAAAATCCGACTGAATACACGTCAATCTCTCTGATTGGTAACTTCAACGATTGGAATGCAGACGTTGATATGACTCAGGTTGCTCCTCACAACTGGTATGTTGAGCACACCTTCACTATCGACGATGTTGAATTCAAGTTCCGTGCCAACCACGACTGGGGTACCAACTGGGGTGCTGCCTGGACAGTCGCCAGCGATAACTTCGCAGCAGTAGGCGTAGGCGGTGGTGACAACATCAAGTGTGCCAAGGGAACCTATCGCTTCTACATCAACGACATCACCAGCAAGATGTGCGTGGTGCCCGTAGAATAAGATTAACATCATTAACAAAAAAAAGAACAGAACAATGAAAAAGTTATCATTATATCTGACACTCGCATTGGCGGGGGTGTTCATGACTGCTTGCGGTCCTGAAGATAACGAATTCGCAGGTCTGAAGACAGTTGAGGCAGACGAATCTGTGACAATACCAGGATTCACAGTGTCGGCACCAAGCACCATCGACCTGAATGGTATGGAGATTAGCGAAGAGCAGGATGTGTCGGTTTTCACACTTTCCGAGACGGCATTGCCTGACGGTGTCACTATCTCAAAGGGTGAAATCAAATTTACGGATGGTACCATCATTCTCACAACTCCCGATGGCAAAGTGTCTGGTAAAGAATTGTCTGCTTACGTAGCATCAATTTACGGACTGCGTCCACAGGCGCGCTCAGTATCAGGTACTGTCTACATCTACCTTGTACAAAACGGCGCTGCCGTAAAGGCAAAGGTTGGTGACATTAATCTCTCTGTAGTTCCTAAGGCTCCTGTTATTGCAGCCACTTATTACCTCACAGGTACCATGAATGGTTGGAATAATACTAACACTGACTTTGAATTAGGCAATGGTGGTGAGGATCCCTATACCAATCCGACATTTACCTGCAAGCTCAGCATGGAAGCTTTAGGCAATCCAACATCTATCGAGTTCAAGGCGACACCAGTCGATGGCCTGGGTGGCGATTGGAGTGGCTGTCTTGGAGCTGGTGAGAACGGAAAGTTTGAATATAACAATGGTGGTGGCAACTTCAAGATTGAAGGTATTGCAGCTAACACAAAATTCATCGATCTGACCTTCCAGATGCTTGATCAGACATGGAACTATAAAGAGATAGCATTCGGTGAGTATCTCTGGGAAGCTGGTGTAAACAACAACTGGGGTTCTGACCCTCAGCCATTGTATTGTGGCGATGGTAACGGAACATACGTAGGTTTCTTCTATGCTCAGGATGCAGACTGGTCTGGTGGCAAGGGTGCCTTCAAATTCCAGACAGAATTCAATAACTGGAATGTAACAAACTACGGATTCGGCTCTGGCGATGACGCTAGCGGTACATTGGCTGAAGGTGGCGACAACATTTTGGTTACTCCAGGATTCTATCGCGCAGAAATCAACCTTGCAGCTCTGACCTACAAGCTGACTCCTGTTCAGATTGGCATCATAGGTCCTGCACAGGCAGGTGGCTGGGGTGAAGATACCGATATGACTTACAACCCAGAGACCCGTGCATGGGAGGCAACAATTGCCTTGACTGCTGGTGAATTCAAGTTCCGTGCTAACGATGATTGGGCTATCAACTGGGGTGGTTCAAAAGACAATCTCACTCAGGATGGTTCAAACTTGTCTATTGATGCTGATGGAACTTACTTCATCCAGTTCTTCCCCAACTGTGAGACAAAGTCGTACTGCACTATCACAGCAAAATAAAACAAGACACACCTAGGTCTAACTATAAAAACACAAAATCAGGCGGACACCACCAATATGAGGTAGTGTCCGTCTCTTTTTAAGCATCGGTGCAAACGATTGCACCGCTGTTACAAAACTATTCAACGGCATTGGAAAACAACGTAGCACTTTTCTTTGTACCTTTGCAGCAGCATAACCTAAAAACGAGTCAACACGATGAAGAAACTTTTTTCGCTTATAGTATGTACGCTGGCAACGCTGTCCCTGTCTGCTCAGGGATGGCCTGCCCAATATGAGGGTGTAATGTTGCAGGGCTTCTATTGGGATTCCTTCTCTCAGTCGCAGTGGGTCAAGCTAGAAAAGCAGGCCGACGAACTATCACAGTATTTCTCACTGGTATGGCTTCCTCAAAGCGCTGACTGCGGAGGAACCTCAATGGGATACGACGACCTCTACTGGTTCCCAGGCCACTACAACAGTTCGTTTGGTAGCGAAGCCGAACTGCGTTCCCTGATTCAGACCTTCAAGTCTAAAGGCATTGGCACCATTGCCGATGTGGTCATTAACCACCGCAAGAATGTCTCTAACTGGGTGGACTTCCCTAAAGAAACGTATAATGGGGTGACCTACGAGTTGAAATCAACCGACATCTGTGGCAATGACGATGGCGGCAAGACCAAGACATGGGCTCAACAGAACGGTTATACCCTCGGCAACAACGATACCGGTGAGGGATGGGACGGTATGCGCGACCTCGATCATAAGAGCGAGAACGTGCAGGCCAACGTCAAGGCCTACCTGAAGATGCTGCTCAACGACCTAGGATATACTGGTTTCCGTTATGACATGGTGAAAGGCTATAGTGCCACCTATACCAAGATGTATAACGAAGACTCACAGCCACAGTTCTCTGTTGGTGAGTGCTGGGACGGTACCAACACCATTAAGAATTGGATTGAGGGTACTGGTAAGACCAGTGCAGCCTTCGACTTCCAGTTCCGCTATACAGTACGTAATGCCGCTAACAATGGTGACTGGCGTAAACTGATTCAGCAGAACGACGGTAACTGGCCATTGATTAGCAGCAGCTACAATAATGGAGCATACAAACAGTGGGCTGTGACCTTCGTTGAGAACCACGATACCGAGAAACGTTCCAATGCAGCTCAGGATCCACTGAAGAAGGATACGCTGGCAGCCAATGCCTATCTGCTGGCTATGCCAGGCACACCCTGTGTATTCTTTACCCACTGGATTGACTGCAAGCAGTCTATCAAGGCAATGATTGACGTTCGTCGCTTTGCTGGCATCCAGAACACTGGCAACTACAACATGCTACAGGCAAACAATGCCAAATATGCCGCCTTCTCATCAGAGGGTTCTAAGAGCAACTTGCTCGTTGTCGTTGGACAGACCAACATGTATACCCCTGAAGCCTCATGGATTAAGGTTCTTGAGGGTCACCACTTCGCCTACTATCTGGATCAGAATGCCAATACCGCATGGGTTGACCTTGCATCAGGTGAGTATGAAGGTACACAGAAGGCTACCTTGACAGCTGTTACCGCAACTGCTGGTGCCCAGCTTGTTTATACCACTGATGGTTCTACTCCTACTGCCAACAGCACAAAGGTTGCCAGTGGTACGAAGATTGACATTACCGGCAACATGACGCTGAAGGTCGGTTTGCTCATCGGTGGCGCAGTCAGCGGTATCGTTACTCGCACCTATACAGAACCTGCTCCTGTTGTAAAGACCACTATCAACATCTACGTCAATACCGACAATGTGGGCTGGACAGCCGTCAATTTCTGGTCATGGGGTGGCGATGACAGTCACTCTCCCGTCAACAAAAACTGGCCTGGCGACAAGGTTACCACAACAACCACTATAGATGGCAAGCAGTGGTACACCAAACAGTTCACCATCAATGGCAACGACGACTTTGTCAACCTCGTATTCAGCACTGGTGATAAAGGCAGTCCTCAGACCGTTGACATCAATAATGTCACTACCACGAAGTTCTACGAGATTTCCACTCAGAAAGAGGGTGATAAGCACACGGTAACCGATGTCACAGGCTCACATACAGACATTCGTGAAGTAAGAGGTAAAATGGCAGATGGCAGAAGTAACATTTACGACCTGCAAGGCCGTCGTGTTACCAACATGCAGCGTGGCATCTATATCGTCAACGGTAAAAAAGTCGTAATCAAGTAAAAAACAAGCGCTAACACTCGTTATTTGACAGAAAATGCTTATCTTTGCACATCGAATGTAAAGATAAGCATTTTTTATGGATATTATTGAACGATTCCTAAACTATACCAAGTTTGATACGCAGTCGGCTGAAGACAGCCAGACTGTGCCAAGCACCAGCAAGCAACTGTTGTTTGCCGAATACCTGAAGAAAGAATTGGAACATGAAGGGCTCGACGATGTAGAACTCGACGAGAAAGGCTACCTCTATGCTACCCTCAAGGCCAACACCAAGGGCGATATACCCACCATTGGTTTCATCTCGCACTACGACACCAGTCCCGACTGTTCTGGTGCCGACATCAAGCCCCAGATAATCAAGGACTATAATGGTGCCGAGATTCTATTGAGCGAGGGTATCATTATGTCACCAAAGAAATTTCCAGAGTTGTTGCAGCATGTGGGTGAAGACCTGATTGTCACCGATGGCACCACCCTGCTGGGAGCAGACGACAAAGCAGGTATCGCTGAAATTGTAGAGGCGATGGTCTATCTGCAGCAGCACAAAGAGATTAAGCACGGAAAGATACGCATTGCCTTCAATCCCGACGAAGAGATTGGCATGGGTGCCCACCACTTCGATGTGGAAAAGCTTGGTTGTCAGTGGGCCTACACGATGGACGGTGGTGATGTTGGCGAACTAGAGTTTGAGAACTTCAACGCCGCCTCAGCGAAGATTACTATCAAGGGCGTCAGTGTACACCCAGGCTATGCCAAAGACAAGATGGTCAATGCCAACCGTCTGGCCGTGGAGTTTGCCGCTATGCTGCCTGCTGACGAGACCCCCGAGACAACAGAGGCCTATCAGGGATTCTACCACCTGCTGGGCATCACGTCGAATGTGGAACAGGCCCGTCTGAGTTACATCATCCGCGACCACGACCGCGACAAGTTTGAAGACCGCAAACGCTTCATCCTGCGTTGTGCCGAACAGATGAACGAACGCTACGGCGAGGGTACTGTGGAGTGTATGGTCAGCGACCAGTACTATAATATGAAGGAGAAGATAGATCCACAGATGCACGTCATCGACCTCGTCTTGAAAGCCATGCAGGAGTGCGGCATTGCCCCCAAGGTAAAACCCATCCGTGGCGGTACCGACGGAGCGCAATTGTCGTTCAAGGGTCTCCCCTGCCCTAACATCTTTGCCGGTGGCATCAATTTCCATGGGCCTTATGAGTTTGTTCCCATCCAGTCTATGGAGAAAGCCAAGCAACTGATTGTTAAAATCTGCGAGCTTACAGCAAGTTTTAACGATTAAATCGTAATTCATAATTCGTAATTCGCAATGTCCGAACTACCCACCATGATACAAGACCTGGCACTGATGCTCATCGTGGCAGGCATCGTGACCCTCATCTTCAAACGCCTGAAACAGCCATTGGTGTTGGGCTATATCGTTGCCGGCTTCTTGGTATCACCCCACATGCCCTATACCGCTTCCGTGGCTGACAGGGAGAACATCCAACTGTGGGCAGACATTGGTGTGATGTTCCTATTGTTCTCGCTGGGTCTGGACTTCTCGTTCAAGAAAATCCTGAAGATGGGCATCTCGCCGTTCATCTCCACAATGGTTATCATCTTCTCTATGTCCATGCTGGGTGTTATCGTCGGTCACGCCTTCGGTTGGTCAAAGATGGACTGCATCTTCCTGGGTGGTATGCTCGCCATGAGTTCCACCACCATTATCTATAAGGCTTTCGATGACTTAGGACTACGCCAGCAGCAGTTTGCCGGTCTGGTGATGTCGGTACTGATATTGGAAGACATCCTCGCTATCGTCATGATGGTGATGCTGAGTGCCATCGCCAGTGGTAACAGTCCCGATGGCGGACAGATGCTGGGGTCCATTGTGAAGATTGGTTTCTTCCTGGTACTATGGCTCGTAGTGGGCATCTTTGCCATCCCCATCTTCCTGCGTTCCGTACGCAGCCTCATCAACAACGAGGTGCTACTCATCGTGTCTCTTGGTCTGTGCTGCTTCATGGCAGTCTTCTCCACGAAGGTCGGATTCTCGTCAGCCTTTGGTGCTTTCATCATGGGTAGCATTCTGGCAGAGACCATCGAGGCCGAAAAGATAGAAAAGCTCGTAGAGCCTGTCAAGAACCTCTTCGGTGCCATCTTCTTCGTATCAGTTGGTATGTTGGTCGACCCCCAGATTCTAATCAGCTACGCCTGGCCCATCATCACGCTGGTGCTGACCATCCTCATCGGTCAGGCCGTGTTCGGTTCGTTCTCCTTTATGCTGGGTGGTGAGAGTCTCAGGTCTGCCATGCGTTGCGGATTCTCTATGGCACAGATTGGTGAGTTCTCGTTCATCATCGCCTCATTAGGTCTGTCGTTAGGCGTCATCGGCGACTTCCTCTATCCCGTTGTCGTTGCCGTATCCGTCATCACCACGTTCCTCACTCCTTATATGATACGTCTGGCCACCCCAGCCTACAATGCTTTGGAGCGCCGTCTGCCAACACACGTCATCAGTTCACTGAACCACCTGTCGATGAGTCATAACAACAGCCAACAGCAGAGCGCCTGGAAGCGACTGCTGACACAGATGGGTATCAACACGGTGGTTTACAGTATTCTGTCGTCGGCATCCATTGCCCTGATGTTCACCTTCGTGCTGCCTTTCATGCAAAAGCTGTTACCCGGATGGACGCTCCACTGGTATGCCAACGCTATCACCGGTCTTTTGACCGTCCTGCTGATAGCACCCTTCCTGCGTGCTATGGTGATGAAGAAGAACCGCTCGGAAGAATGGAAGAAGCTGTGGCAGGAAAGCAACCGCAACCACCTGCCCCTCCTTTCTACCATCCTGGCCAGAGTCGTCATCGCCGTTGCCTTTATCTTCTACATCTGCAACTATCTGAGCCGCTTCAACAATGCCGTAATGATTACCCTTGGCGTTGTTGTGGTGGCACTCATCGTTATCTCACGATCCACCAAGCGCCGTAGCATCATGCTGGAGCGCCTGTTTGTGAACAACCTGCGCTCGCGCGACATCGAGGCACAGGTGCAGGGCAAGAAACGTCCGCTCTACGAAGGCAAACTGCTTGACCGCGATATCCATATCGCAGAGTTCGACGTCCCTACCAACTCCATGTGGATGGGTAGCACGCTGAAAGAGTTGAATCTGGGCAAGAAGTACGGTGTTCACATCAGCAGCATCCTGCGTGGTGGTTTCCGCATGAACATTCCCGATGGCGACTACATACTCTACCCCTGCGACCGCTTGCAGGTCATTGGTAGTGACGAACAGATGGCTAAGTTCGCCCAAGCGTTGGAGACCGACCTCATCAAGGAAGATGTCAAGTTGGAGAACCGCGAGATGAAGTTGCGCCAACTCATCATCTCTGCCGAAAGTCCGTTTGTCGGCAAGACACTGGAAGAGAGCGGCATCCGCAGCCTCTACGGTTGTATGGTGGTAGGTCTTGAGGAAGGTAAGGAAAATCTGTCACCCGTCAGTCCGAAGCGACGTTTCCAAGAAGGAGATATTATCTGGATTGTTGGTGAAGAGGAGTCACTCAACGACCTCTTCAAGCTGTAATTCGTTAATACCACTGCACCGCATTAGAGAAGCTGGAGCGCTTGTCGTACTTCAGTGCATCAGTCAGTGTGGCGGCATTACAACGGAACGAGAAGTTATAACTGGTATAAGGCGACAGCACCATCTGACACGACATATTGAAGCAGTGCAGGTCACGACTCAGCGAAGCGGTAGTCATAGAGAGCTTCTTCTGGTCAAAGTCGTAACCGCTGGAGAACGAGATATTCCAACCATCCGCCAGACGGATGTTACCGCTGAAGTTCAGGTTCTGCGTAAACTTATACGGATAGCGCATAGTATTGTAGTTGAACGTTCCTGCAGTATTCTCGCGCATGGTGATACCGTAACCGAAACTGATTGACCACGGCATAGAGAAAGCCATATAACCGTCCTCGTCGGTCTCTGCCATTCCTGCATTCTTTTTCTTGGCTCCGTACTTACCAGCCTCTATGTTATCATCGATGTTGGTATTGAGACCCGTATCAAACTTCTCATCTTCCTCATCACTGCCTTTGCCCTTCTTGCCTTTGCCTTTCTTATCTACCTTCTCGCCACGCAGCCACTTAAAGAAGTTGCTGACCTTCTCATTGTTCAGCGTGTACGACAGGTTTTGCGACATTCCCTGGAAACGGCCGAAACGACCATAGCTATACTCCGTGCGGTTACCGATATAAGGTGTGGCACCCACAGAGTCGGCCTCATAGGCATAGGTGGCGAAGACGGCATTCAGGTTCAGTGTGTAGCTCTTCGACAGTTTCAGACGCAGACGGGTGCTCAGGTCACTCCACGGATGGTAGTCTGTAGCGAAGTTATACGACATGTTGGCTCCCAGCTCATCGATGATGCTAATCTTCTTGAAGCCCGTCGTATCGTCATCGCTCTTGATTTTCATCTCGATATTGTTTGAGATATCCATTGAAACACTACCCGTCTTGCCCTTACCAGGACCGCCATAGAGAGTGCCCTGGTACATGCTATACTCCACCATCGTCACGTTACCCTTGGCATCTGTCTTCTGGTAGGTATCCCAGAAACCATAGCGTCTGGCACTGAAGTCTGGTGCATAGCTAAAACTGATGCTGGGTGTGAAGACGTGACGTACACGATCAATCTTCTCACCGAAAATCTTGCGGTTAGGAATGTAGAAGCCATACACCTTGGTAGACAGTCCCAGCGTCATGTTCCAGTTGTAGGCATTATGGAATCCCTGTATCGTATCGATAACCTCCTTCTGGTTCTTCTCGTCCCACGAGCGCTTGTACTTCTGTGCATACATGCGGTCGGTGAAGTTGAAGGTAGGATTCACGTTCAGGAAGTTAAACAACGTGAAGTTCGCACTGACAGGTATCACGTGCTGCATACCGTTGCGCCAGTCCTTGGTCAGGCTTGACTTCATGATTTTGTCTTCCTTCGTCTGAATCTCGTTCTTGAACTGTCCCGTATAGCGCACCGAGATTTTCTCGTACCAACGCTCCTTACCCACCGCCTTCTTGCGCTTGAAAGGATAAAAGTTTGCCACCGAGATATTCAGGTCGGGCAATGTCACGGCTATCGTTGAGTCGCGCATATACTGGTTCAGGTTGAAGGTGCTGGTCAAACTCATTCCCAGACTGGAGAACTTAGTACCCCACGACACCGAACTGGTACGCGTAGACTGCGTCATCGACTGCGGGTTGTACATTGACGTGAGGTTGTTCGTTTCGTAACTGGTAGTAGCGAAGTTCACACTGGCACGCAGTGAACGATAAGGGTTAGCCTTCTGGTCCTGCACATGCTGCCACAACACCTTAAAACTCGTCGTCTTGTTATAGTCCGGCATATTCTTGTCACCCGTCACAGAACTCTGGTAACTCACCAGCATCGAACCGTTGTAACGGTATCTCTTCCTATAATTAGAGGTGGCCGTCACGCCCCACGAGCCCTTGGTATAGATCTCTCCTATCAGTTTCAGGTCCATCTTGTCGCTAATGGCAAAATAGTAGCCACCATCGCGCAGATAGAATCCTCGCGACGTCTCGTCACCATAGGTCGGCATAATGAAACCCGACGAATAGCTCTTCGTAAACGGGAAGAAGCCATAGGGAACAGCAAAGGGCAACGGTACGTCACACACTACCAGATAAGTAGGACCGAAGACAACGTTCTTGCCCGGACGCACCTTGGCTCGCGACATAGCGAAATAGAAGTCAGGATGTGGCTGGTCACAGGTTGTATAGCGTCCATGATAGAGGAACATATCGCCATTGCCGTCACGTTTCGATATCGCTGAGGTCATAAAACCTTCTTCCTGCTGCGTATAGGCATTGCTGATAAGACCTTTCTTCGTCTTGAAGTTAAAGGCCATCGTGTCGGTCTCATAGGTATCACTACCCATCTTAAACACTGGCGTGCCAAACTTCTGCCCCGTTGTATCCAACGAACCCGTAGCATGCACCAGACTGGAGTCGAGCGACATGAATATCTGGTCACTCTCCAAGTCCATATCCTGATATTTCACATGCGACTTACCATAGAGATGAGCAATACCCGTAGCACCCTCGTAGGTCATGGAGTCTTCTGCCGAATACGTCACAGGAGCATCGATGCCGTTCTTGCGCTGACGATTGAGCGAGTCAGCAGCCAGCGAGTCGTCAATAGCCTTATTGCGTTTCCAGACCAGCAACTGCAGGGAGTCCATCGAGGCAGTGTCGGGGAGAGATTTGTCGACAGCAGATTGCAACGCCACACTTTGACTATCAGTCAAAGAACTGTCGGCCACAATGCTGTCGGCCACAACCCTTTTGATGGCGCTGCTGTCAACATTGTCAACCACAATGTCGCCAATCACCACGCTATCTACCCCAGCAACGCCTTGGGTAAAGCGCAACCGAGGAACTTCCGCCACCACAAAAACGATGACGAAAAGCAGCAGAAATATGAGCGTTTTTCTTCTCACGGCTGCAAAGGTACAACTTTTTGGGCAGTTACAGAATAAATAAAGACAGAAATTATGGGAAATTAACCTGTTTTACTCAAATTGCTTGGCCCATTCCAAGAATTTTACCACTCCGGCATGACCGAATTTCTCCAACGACTGGGCTGTTTCCAGTACCGTACGCACGTGGTCAGGGTTCGATTTTGAGTAGAATTTGTCAGCATAGCAGATGATTTGTTCCTCCAATGTCTCAGGTTCAAAACCAGGCAGACCCGTACCCGTATGTCGCTCGGCGACTCGTGCATGGCGTGGGAATCCCTCCTGACGCAACAATTCACCACCAATCTGTCCGTGACGGATATAGGGTTCCGTACCACGACACTCAATGGACGGAGCATCACACTGGTAGATACCGATGTCGTGCAACATAGCAGCCTCCTCCAGGAACTGTACATCAACAGGCAACTCCACGTGTTTCTTGACAATCTGCAGACAACGGTCTGCCACCTGGCGACTATGTTTCAGCAGCAGTTGTCGCAGGGCGTTGTCTTCAGGATAGTACTTGTTTATAATAGATAAGTAGTCCATTTTCGCTCATTTATATCAATTCTGCGTGCAAATATACAAAATAATGAAGAATAAAATTAACACAGTAGCATTTTTTTTCACTCTTCCATCTTCACTTTTCTGTTTTTTTCGTATCTTTGCCCAATAAATACATTTTTTCTATGAAAAGAAGACTCTTCCCCATTCTGATATGTCTGCTCTCGCTGCAGGCTGCTGCCCAGCAGGCCGTACTCAACAAGCAACACGCCTTCCCCAAGACCGTGCCCGCTGGTAACTATAGTGGCATCACGTGGTTGGGCGACGACCGCTATGCCGTTGTCAACGACAAAGCCCGTACTGCCGGTTTCCACCTGATGACCATCCGCATCAACGACGCCACAGGCGACATCAAGGAGGTACGTGCCGACTCGTTCGTCACCAGTCAGCAGCCCAATCGCGACGAGGAGGGCATCTGCTATGTGCCACAGCGCAATAGCGTCTTTGTCAGTGGCGAGTCCGACGGCAAGATTGTGGAATACCGTCTCGACGGTCAACTGACTGGTCAGCAGCTTTCCATCCCCACCGTCTTCAAGACTGCCAGTGGCAATGGCGGTTTCGAGGCCCTGACGTATAATGCTGCCACCCATCGCTTCTGGACGACTAGCGAGAACACCCTGAAAGCCGACGGCAACAAGCCCAGCATCGACAAGAAGATTCCCAACATCTTGCGTTTCCAGAGTTTTGCCGACGATCTGCAGCCTCGCGAGCAGTATTGGTACATGACCGATTCCTCCGAGGTCAAAGGCACGGAAGGCAAGAGTCTGCTGGGCGTCAGCGCTTTGGCAGCCCTCGACGACGGGCAACTCATCGTCTTGGAACGTGAAATCTATCTGTCGCCCAAGAACATTGGTTCCTTCGTACACGTCAAACTCTACGTCGTCAACCCCACCCTACAGAATGCCGGTGACCTGCTACAGAAACAGCTCATCACCGATTTCACCACCAAGATGAATCTCACCGACCGCAGCTTCGCCAACTACGAAGGACTCTGCGTGGGTCCACGCCTCAAGGATGGTCGCTTGGTACTCCTGCTCGTTGCCGACTCGCAAGACCAGCACAAGGGTTATCTGAAAGACTGGTTCAAGACCATTGTCCTCAGCAATCTCGACTTCAAGCCCCAACTCAACGGTTCCAACAACCTCTCAGCATTACTGAGCATCATCAGTGCCGAAGGCTACGAGACTGAGATGAAGACCCCGCGCTTCCTCTCCAACGAGGAGTTGCCCAACCCCTTGCGCTTCATTCCCGAACCGCCACAGCCAGGCACTGGTCCTTTCGATAACGATACCTACTATTATCATTACGGCAAGACACAGCGCCCGACGCCTCGTGGCAACCAGGCTGCTCTCGACGAGGTACAATGGACGTCGAAAGCCTTTAGCGAGGCCGCAGGCATCGTGATTAGTGCTGAAGAAACACCAGAGATCTTCAAGTTGGCACAGGGTGCCCAGAAGGATGCCACCGCCACCAACCGCACTGCCAAGAACCACTTCCGTCGCATGCGTCCTTACGTCTATTTCAACGAGCCTTCATTAGTCTATGAGGCCGACAAAGAAAACCGTTCTACCTTCAGTTATCCCTCTGGTCACACCATTCGCGGTTGGGTCTATGCGCTGACGCTGGCACTCGTCATTCCCGACTCCACCGAGGCCTTGATAGCCCGTGCCCAGGAGTATGGCATCCATCGCGTCATCTGCGGTCGCCACTACAAGAGCGACATCGACGCCTCCCTTGTCGAGGCCACTGCCGTCATGAGCCGTCTGCTCTCCAATGCGGACTTCCTCGAACAACTGGAGAAGGCCCGCAAGGAGTATGCGAGCCTTCGAAAGGAAAAGAAGTAAAAGCCGATGTTTTTGATTTATGACTAATCTTGTTGAAAAGTGGAAGGCGTTTCGTGAGTGGCAACAACGGCCCTCACATATACCACAGATGACGGAACAGCACCACCGCTGCAGCACCTGTGGACAGGAGTTTCAGGGAAATTACTGCCCTTGTTGCGGACAGTCTGCCAGAATTGGGCGCTACTCGTTCAAGAACGCCCTGCTGCTGTTCCTTGACGTCTGGGGCATGGGCAATCGTGGCATGTTCCGCACACTGCGCGACCTCATTCTGCGCCCAGGCTACATGATTCGCGACTACATCTCGGGCATGCAGATGGCCTACTTCCCACCCTTCAAACTGCTCTTTCTGCTGACGGCACTCTTACTGATCGTGGACTCTGGAGTCAATCTGAAAGGCAAGAACTATCTAGCATCATATCACGAGCAAACGGTTAATACTGATAAATCCATTGCAAAGAAGGACAAAAAGAAAGAGATAACTAGCGCAGAACGATGGAATACAATAACTGATTTGTACATTGTCAAGATTCGTGAGTTTAGGGAAAGCAGCCCCGCGTTCTTCTGGCTGTCACTGCTGTTTGTTTTTTCACTTCCTATATATATTTTCTTCTGGAAGAGTCCCAACATTCCTGACCTACGCTTCTCAGAACTGCTTATAGCGCTGGTATATATCTGGGGAATGCAGAATATTTATGAGATTGTATTTACGTTCTTGGGCGTCTATGGCGGTATTGGCGATGTCGTCTGGCTCTTATGCATCATACCACTGAAGCAACTGTCTGGTTTTAAGTGGTGGAGAACCACGCTCTACGTTCTTCTTTCCTATCTGGCTGCCCTTGTCTTATTGTTTGCCGCAATATTGTCTGTCGCCCAAATACAACTCTATCTGGAGGCATAGAAAACACGAGAATCGTAAATAAAAATGCAAGAAATATAAGCAACTTATCTATGATAAAGTTAGGCTGTTGTCGTATATTGTAAAACATTTTCTTCCTCTTCATCGCAATTTATCTCGATGAAATGGATGATTTTTGAAATACCAGCAGAAACAGGAAATAAACCTGAGCACGGAATCCCGTGTGCGCATCTTTATCGTGGACTGACCTAACAAATTTTCGCGTTACAGTATTACAGATTACAGTTTTTTTATGAGCCATATATGGATTTGAAAGCAAAAATGGCAATGAAATAGTTTACTATATATGTAATATATATATTATATATATAGTAACATATCTTGTCCACATTTTTGTGCTCGCCTAAAAAACTGTAATCTGTAATACTGTAACGCACATAACAAAAGTACTGCAATCTTTTCTATTTTCTTTACACAAATTATTTGTTTATGTCTATTTTCTTTAGTACCTTTGCATTGTCGAAATGAGAAAGGTCTGATCGCTGAGAGAGAAAAGTCTTATCGCCTGCAGAGTTAAGTCTAATCACTCGAAGAGAAAAGCCTAAACGCTCAAAACGGCAAAAAACAACACA
>CACYBB010000029.1 GCA_902772585.1 uncultured Bacteroidales bacterium
AACCATTCACGACACTCCAAATCAATACTGCTGACAAAAAAATCCTCTGTTTCATACCACAAATCATTTTATGGTGCAAATATACAAAATAATCCGATATGTTGTTCTCTTAAATCGAAAAAATCACATTATATATATAAATTGAGGATCTAGATGACTATTCTTTTCATATCTTTGTCCTGATGAAAAATAACAAATTCTTAATTTAATATGAGACAATTCAAGATTAGCAAAAGCTTTACAAATCGTTCTGAGGAGTCACTCGACAAATATCTCCAAGAAATCAGTCGCGTTCCAATGATCACTAGTGAGGAAGAAGTCGTTCTTGCCCAAGCTATCCATGCAGGCGGTAAAAAGGGAGAGGAGGCAAAGGAGAAGTTGGTGACAGCCAACCTGCGTTTCGTCGTGTCCGTTGCCAAGCAATACCAGCACCAGGGTGTTCCACTCATTGACCTGATCAACGAAGGTAACCTGGGACTTATCACGGCAGCTGACAAGTTTGATGAGACACGTGGTTTCAAGTTTATCTCCTATGCGATCTGGTGGATCCGTCAAAGCATCCTTCAGGCCATCGCAGAATATAGTAATATGGTACGGAGACCACAGAGTCAGATTGCCATCAGCAATAAGATCAACAGAGCCACAAACACCTTCCTGCACCGACACCATCGCTATCCCTCTGCTGAGGAACTGAGTGAAATCATTTCTCTGGAGATAGAGAAGATTGAAAAGGCTATTCAGGCTGATTCTCGTGTATCCAGCATTGATGTCCCTATCACTGATGATGATTCTTTGACAATGGCCGACACCCTGGCCTCTTCATCCGAATATGACGCAGACCGTCAGGTGGACTACGAATCCATGTGCAGTGATCTGATGCAAGTACTCTGCTCTGTACTCAATGAACGCGAGCGCAAGATTGTCATCCAGAGTTTTGGCATTGGTTGTCAGGAGCGTGGGCTTGAAGATATTGGCAACGACATGGGACTGACCCGCGAACGCGTGCGCCAGATTCGAGAGCGTGGAATCGACAAGATTCGTAAGAGCAGTAAATCCAGAATTCTTTTACGACACATCGGATAGCCTATGAAAGCTGTATTGGTTTTTCTGAAGAACTTCTTCATCGGAGCAGCATTGGGCTGGTTTATCACCGATATGGTACATCTCCTTATGGGAGATATGCGACCACTTTGGCGTAAAGGCGTCGATGTGGAATGGTTGGTCAACACCAAACAAGATGAGCACGAAAAAGACAGGCTCACATTCCTAGGTTTCAGGGTTACCTACACCTATAGTGAGCCTGTCTTGTTGAAGCCGGAGGATTAATCCCTCCGGCTTATTTCTGTATAATGGTACCGTTCAGGAATGGCTTCCACTCCTCAGCGCCAAACTCTCCATCCAGATACACCGTATCCCCCGGAGCCACAGTCTGGTTCCAATGCTCCATCAGAGTCTGGTTGCGGTTGGTATTGGCTTGTATCTGGCGACTCAACCTCCCCATGGGTTCAAACATTGGACCAGGAATATGATGCACTCGTTCTTCATCCTTACGAGGACGTTCCATCCACGCCTTCAGTTCCTTCATACAATCCTCAAGTGAAGTATGGATCTCCTTCACGCCATAATACTTCGCCATGCGTCTCAGGATCAATGCCGATAATCACCTTATGGCCACGCGCCAGGTTCTCTGCCATTTCCAGTCTCGTGGTAATGGCATAGTAACGCCATGGTTTCATCTCGCGGGCCTGAGGTGGAATCCAAAAGAGGATGACATCACACATACGCAGACCAAAGGTTTCCCAATTCACCTGATAGGTACCTGTCACAAACCGCTCTGTCTTACGAGGATTCAGTAAGGTCAGATTCTCTATACCGACCTTCTCTGCCACCTTGGGGGCCTGAGCCTGCCAAGATGGTGCACCATTCATCGGGCCAGCCAGAAAGGCTGTCCACTGCGTCTTCTCCACTACAGGAGTCGGGCTTTTAATTACCTCTATCATAGGCCATTATACTAATTTCTTAATCAAAGGCATGAGGTATCTCTCTATCTCCTCATACTCCATCTTATGCCCTCCGGGGAAGGTATGGATATGAGGATAGTGTTCAGCAAAGATAGCCTTGCAGTACCCCCAGTCAGCATCCTTATCACCAAAGAGTCCAAAGCAGTTCTCCCGGTCAAAGTCGGTGATGCCTTCAAACTGGTGAGCCTCCAGTCTGCGATATCCCTCTTGTATCTCTGGTGTGATGGTGTACTTCTGCACACCATCCTGACGGTTCACCACAAACTGGTGACTACCCACTTTCACATCCACATCCTTCGACATCTCAAGAGCTGGATTCACGCAAATGCGCTTATAGCCCTTCAGCATCTGGGCATAATAGCCTCCCTGGCTACTACCGATGATAAGATCAGGCTTCTCCCGCTCGCAGAGTTCCTGCAGCATCTTCATACATTCTTCAGCATCAGTAGAACAGTCTGGTGTCAGCAGTTGCCAGTCCTCAGGCAGGTACTGCAGAATACCCATCGACGTACGACTATAGCCCGCCGAGGCCGAGCCATGCAGATACATCAATTTCTTAGTGTAGTGCGGCATCTCCAGCGTATCATCCTGCAGCTTGAAGGTCTCATCAGCATGTATCAGTCCCTTACTGCCAACGAATCCCACACTGTACGAGGCCATCTGCTGAGCCATCATCAGCGCTTCCTTTATTGCCTCCTCCGTCATATCCTTTACTTTCAGCAGCCCCTTACTGCAGAGGACAGCAATCAGGGTCGATGAGGTCCAGTCGCCAGCACCTTCATAGTCCTTATAGTCAGGATTCACGATGGGGTCGAGTTTGTTCCACTCGCCACCGCCCAGTTTGAACTTCAGTCCGTCAGCACCCATCGTTTGAACGAAGAGTTTGTCTTGATAAGCATCAGCAAACGACAAGTCCTGAACATATTCACCCGACATCTTCACCACGTCGCTGGCCTCCACACACCTGAGGAAAGCCCTGTAAGTAGCCACTCGCCTCCTCTCGTCCTCAATCCTGTGACCGTCAGAGTCGCATTCGAAATACACCAGCGTACCCCGTTCACGCAATTTCTCAGCCAGGATCCTGTGTCCGGCCTGCGCCACGTCGAAGAAGAACACATCCGGTGTGAAGTCCATCTTGTTCACTAAGGCCTCCACTTCCCCACCCTTCGACGAGAGATACTTCCTGCAAGGACGAGCCGACATCCCCGTCCAGGGTTTGCCTGCCGTAGAACCCTTATGGCCCATCGTGGGCTGGCCTTGATCATCCAGTTTATGCATACAGCGCAAGATGGTGGTACCGCCTCCGAGCATATTACTCACAAACCTCACATCAGCCCCATAGGCCTTCATGTCACGTTTCATCTGGTACCCCTGAGGCGAGACATCAAACTTAGCCACGGGGAAAGTCTTCACACCCAGATAGGGCAACATGGTCATCACGTTGCCACAGGTGTTGCCTATTTCCATCGTCAGGATTTTCTCCTCGTACTTATTGCGTTTGCCTACCACAAATCCGTCCGGATACTCACGTCGGGTGATAATGTCAAAAGAGTAGTTGCCAGTACCCATGCAGGTCTTCCCTGCAGTCCCCTCTCTCAGAGAGTTCACCAAAGTCACAATTTTCTTATTCATATCAAACTTCATAGATTATTTTTGCAAAGATACAAAAAGAATGCCATAATCTACTCAATTTATAACTATAAATACTTGTATGGTTAACAAAAATTGCATATCTTTGCAATCGATATTAACCAATGACTATATTATATGCAAACATTCTATCATGGCACATCTGTGCTTTTCAAGCAGTTCGATCTCGCCCACGCATTAGAGGGTGATGGTAAAGCTAAGTTCGGTTTTGGTACATATGTCACAGAAGCTTATACCTCTGCTGCCCACTATGCCTATAACAAAAAGCGTCCTGAGAATAAAGACTATTATGTCTACACGCTTGAGATTCCTGACATGACGGAAGACAACCATTTGTTCTCTGTCCGTCCTGTTCATCCTTCTATCATCGAGCGCACCGAGAAAGCACTTGGCGAACAGATTCCTGAAGAGGCCAAGAAGGTTGGTAAACTTTTCCGCAAGTATGTTGGCAACAAGCTCACTGGAAAAACTGGTACAGTGAATCAACTCACCAATAAAGCCGACCTCGATGCAGAGAAAGCTGCAGCAAAGTTCTTCAGTGAGATTGGTTTGGAGTATTTCGCCTGGCCTCAGGCCCAGAGTAAGCCCGACGGTCTGACCAATCGTGTCGTCCTCAACATTGATAAGATCCGCATTGTCCGCATCGACAAGGTCGAGCTAGACCCGAAGAAGTTCCAGCTAGTTGAGGGTTCTGAGAAAGAAGTCCCATTAGACAGTATTAAATAATTACGCCTATGACTTTACACGAGCAAATAAAGCAATACTATCCTCAATACAGTGATATTCAGCACTACCCTGCCGATAAGTGTGCCTGCATCCGTGAGACATCAGCAGAATGGGGAATCTTTGGAAATTTCTTTCACGCCCCTATTGTCATTGAGGGTGTGACGATCGACTGCACCGAGCGCCTCTTTCATCTGATGAAGTTCAAGGCTGGTAGCGAAGAAGGTATCAAGAGCGAATACGCTGCTAGGCGTGGCATGAATATCAAGATGCATATGAAACCCATCTATAAATCTCACCCCGAGTGGTTAAGGGACGACTGGGGTGTGATGGTGGTTGATGCCATGAGGTTCTGCCTCCAGACGAAATATGACCAGTGCGAAGCGTTCCGTAAGGAGTTGGAGCGAAGCAAAGGCCTGTTCATCGTCGAGGACGAAACAAAACGCAATCAAAGGAAAAAGAAAGATGCCGACTCCTGGGGCACAAACCTTGTAGGCAACGAATATGTAGGCCCCAATCTCTTAGGCCGCCTCCTGATGGAACTCCGCGACAACGGGAAGTTGGAATACCAACTCCCCGATGACGCCCTCTTTTTCCTTCAGTATCTGAAGTAACTAATACCCTACTTCAAAACGACGGCTGATATCGAAATATACCTTTTCGATGCGGCCGTCGTAGTCTCTCAACTCCAGACAATCAATCCCGTTTGCCACACTTTGTTTGATGAGTTGTAAGACACTGAGTCTGACAACCCGTTGGATATACTCATGCTCCTGATGAACATCAATCACACACAGGGCTGTTTCTGGTGTTTTCCCGTCACCTGTACTGTCAATCGTTTCTAGGATTAACTTCTCCTGAGTCGAAACATCAAAATAAGGACTATCATCCTCATCCTCTTCCAATATCAGGTCTAGTTCACTTTCCATCGACTCGAAGTCAATCTCTTCATGATCATCCAAATCAATCTCCAATTGATGTTCTTCCCAATAATCCATTGAAAATTCATCAGGAATCTCTCCATCAGCATACGCCTTTGTAAACGTATACCCATAGAGATTCTCCCTCATCATCTCAACATCAACACTTCCCGGATCCTTCTCCAGTCTCTCCTTAATACGCTCATCATACTTCTCTTCGTACTCCGAGAAATTTACCTTTTTCATCATATCTTTCCTATATTTATTTTGTTGCAAAGGTAAGGATTTTAGGAATACAAAAATCAATAGTTATACCTATACCCCCCAATCTTTTCCAGATTAGGGCTTGATGTCTTCAGACGAATATGCTTTGAGTTATTGGTTTTTGGCTATTTCTGCATCGACCACATACATATCGCCATCTTTGTCTACTAAGACATTACGAGGAACTACATCCCAAACAATATACAAATTGTTCCTATAATGCCCAATTTCACCATCTTTATCAAATCCCAAAGCCGACATATATGTATCAATCATAATTTGAGTAGCTGGTTCTGCCTCACAAATACGATCTTGTTCTAAAACAGGCATGATGGTTCTTCCATCATATCCAGTGAAACCATGGATTCTATAAGCTGTATTTGGAAAAATCAGATTATGAAGCAGAATTTTGTCCAGCAACTTACAGATACCTCCACTATTCAACAAATTATTAACCTTATAAATTGTGTTTTTAGCTACAAACGTTTCGTTCTCATTACCACTAGGTCCAGGAATTCCAAGTTCAAAGATATTATCCATAGGTATCCATATGCCAGCAGACTTGGAGAAATGCTCTGCTACACGCTGCTCTATTTCAAAGCCGTTTCCATTTGCTTTGCCTTCTCGAGATTCCTCCTCATATAATCGGCAAAGTCTTTGGAGTTCATTGGAGACTTCTTGAATTCTACGATTTTCTTCATCGTACGTTCCATTGCCTCTTTGTGAAACTGATTGAGATATGTCATAATCCATATTGTTTACTATTTAGGTGCAAAGATACGAAGAAACAAGTAAATTTCCAAATAAAACTCGTTGTTTTTACTTATTTTCATCACTTTGCCCTTCTTCAATATACGCAGTTCTTACCATAAACTCCTCTAATGTCACATATTTACCTATCTTCCCGGTTATATCAATAACCTCGACTGTTGACTTCTTATTCTTCTTCATTTTGTTCATCATAAAACTCATCTATCATTTTGTGCCCTAGTGCTCTAAATTCCTCAATCGTCATAACACCATTGGGACATAGGTATTTAGTTTGTTCTTCAGCACTCCACTCTTTCATCTCGTCAAACCTCAACTGCTCATCAAAATCATTAAGAGCAATTTCTATCGACTTTCTCATATCTTCCAATGTCATACAGCCGTTTTTTAAGTACCAGTCGATATCGACTTCATAATCATCATACTTACCATCTTTCAGCATTTCAGAATCATTATAATCCTTGTGTGGTACTACAATCTTCTCGCCGGTTTTACTAATCAAATGCACATTCTTATCCATAATCAGTTTTTCTTCTTTTCGCTTGCAAAGGTAAGGATTTTAAGAATACAAAAATCAATAGTTATACCTATAAATAATTGGTGGATTCAAAAATAAAACGTATATTTGCAACATAAAACAATCCGATGAACGAAATGACAACAAAGAAAAACAATCCTAAAAAACCACTCGCCCGGGGCAAGAAGCCCTTGATGAGCGAACTGTTGAAAGACACACGTAAGTACCTGGAACAGGCTCAGCAGACCGATGTAGAACCTCTGCGCCAGTTCCTATTCACTGAGCCCGAACGCCCACTTATCGCTATGGGGCATGGTGGATCTCACTCCTCTGCCGCTTATGCCGCACTCCTCTACGGAACCAACTGCAGCCTGGGCAAAGTAGTGACACCTTATCAGTGCAACTCCCTCTCCGACACAACGCTGCGCAACTCCAAACTCCTCCTCATCAGCAAGTCGCTGATGAACCAAGACGCTGTGTACATCGCCGACCGCATGGCCAGCGTGAACCCGGAGCACAGTTGTTGCTTCACCATGCAACAGAAAGAGAACGACAACATGCGCCGCATGAAAAAAGTCTGCCCCGATGGCCTCATCAACCGTCCCTTCGATCTTCCTCACGGTTTCATTAGCGTGAACGGCACGTTCGCCTATTTCTCCTTATTATATAAAGCCTTCACGGGCGATAGCGACTTCGTCGGCAGATTGGCCCTCTCCGACAATCTCGACGACAACTTCACCTATCGCACTATCGATGGCACCGTCGCCCCACCCGACCTCAGCCAGATCTCACAATTCACGGTGCTCTATGGATCTTATGGCGAACCCGTAGCCCACAAGATGGAGAGCAACATGACCGAAGCAGGACTGGCCTCATGCATTATCTCCGACTTCCGCGATGAGTGTCACGGACGCTTCATGTCACTCTCCAACTTCATCAAAAGCGACAAGCACCCGCAGACCGACTGTGCCCTCGTGGTTCTCGTTACCCCTCGCGAAGAAGCCCTCTGCAAAGATGTGCTCGAACGCATGCCGGGTCATCTGCCAGTCGTCATCATCCGCACCGACATCGACTCACCGTTGGGTTCTATCGACCTGCTATACAAGATGTGTATGTTCGTTGCCCATTACGGCGAACAGGCGCTCGGCTCTAATCCCAACGATCCCCTGAACAAGGGTGGTATCGTGAAAGGTGCCCTGCGCGATGAAGCCCACTTCCAGGATGATTTCGCGCTCTATGGTCCGCTCTCACTGACTGCCGGAACACCAGCCTATACCAATCGATTCAACCTCAACACCATCAGCAGTGGTATTGACATCCTGGGGATACATTTCGGTAATATCGAAGCCGCCAGTCTGATGGCCCATTTCGACGATAGTCCTGAAGCCGCCAAGGAACAGGCTAAGATCATCGTCCCCGAAAACGGATACCTCAACAACCCTCAACACATCGTCAGCGACTTCCTGACATATCGCTACGGTAATCCTCATTATCGCAAACAGGAACTCGACCGCGATGGTGCCAAATGGTACGCCGAGTGGCAGAAATGGCTGCGCGGCGAGCCTGCCGACGTCAACTTGCTCAATAGTGCCTACATCAACTGGTTGGGTGGTTACCTCCGTTTCACCAAGACATCCGATGGTCACATCACTGTCGAACGAATGGAACGCTCCGCCCCAGAGCATCTCCCTCAGATTGGCCTCATCGGTGGCATCTGTGGTGAAGTGCTCGGCTCGAAATATGAACTTGAGAAAGACAAGCAGAAAGTGAAGAAACTCGCTGCCAAGAAAGAAATGAAAGTGCTGAAGAGCATGACCTATACCGACGACACGATCCTCTCGCTCGCCATCGCCAAGTGGCTCATGGACGATCCTGGGCACTCTGAAGACACGCTTATCGACCTCTTCAAACATTTCGCCACCCGTTATCAGGTGAACTCCTTCGGTCGGAAATTCCAGAAATGGGTTAAAACTCCCGATCGTGCGCCATATGGTGCTTACTCCAACGGTAGCGCCATGCGAGTAGCCCCAGTAGCCTGGTATGCCCACTCGCTCGATGAATGTCTGGCCTTGGCGAAGACCACCGCCGAAGTCACTCACAACTCTCCTGAAGCCATCCGAGGTGCCCAGGCCGTCGCCACCGCCATCTATCTCAACCGCACAGGGTCGTCAAAAGACGACATCCGTTCGTACCTCGAGCAGACCTTCGGCTACAATCTCCATCGCACCACCGATGAGATCCGTCCTGACTACGCCTTTGAGACCGCCTGCGACAAGAGCGTGCCCGAATCCATCATCTGCTTCCTCGAAGCGGAGTCGTTCATGGATGCCGTCATCCGCGCCATCTCCCTTGGTGGCGACACAGACACGATGGCCTGCATCACCGGTAACATCGCTGCCGCCACGATGCCCGTTCCCGAGGACATCGCCCTCGCCTGCTACGACAAACTCCCCCAGGAGCTCCGCGAGATCTTCAACAAGTGGAATAAACATTCATACATATAATTTGTTGCATATTTCAGAATAAAAATGTATATTTGCAGCATAAACTAATAAATCCGATGAAGATATGACAATAATCTATTCACCAGAGTTTAACTCTACAAGCTACATCAACCTACAACAACGCCAAGGTCAACTCCTTGGCTTGAAGGTTTGTGGCTCTACAGAATTGCTTTCCGAACTCGAACTGAGAGCAGGCATTGTTGCCTTGGAGCAATCCGAGCCCGAGCGTTTAGTTGCATTCCATGAATCATTAAGCAAGAATGTGGAAGGAACCATTTTCAAGAAGTCATTCATGACCGACGAAGTGGGCGTCGCTCGCCAATTGATGGCATGGACCGACAACCTGTTGATGGCAGGTTGGACACCAGACACCAAAGTCGATTCCGACAAACTCGAAGCATTAGCAAAGATTGTCAAAGGAGTTGCTGGAAAGCATGTGGCCCAGCGTTGGCAGGATCTTACTACCTATCTCAAAGATCATACCATCTTCGAGAAGGATGATGGGATTGAGGTCCATACTGAGAAGTTGATTCCTGCAGTAATCAAGTCTACACTTGAGCAATTGGCCAATCAGACAACCGTCAATTATGTGACGAATGAAGGTGATATGCCAACCGACTTCAAAGTCTATCACTTTAAGACCCGCGATAAAGCCTATCAGTGGTATCTCTCCCAGCCAGATGCTATCAAGGACGTTGACGTAACCATCAGTAGCGACAACTGTATCCTCAACGATATGGCCATTGCTATGGGAAAGCCTACTGTTAATTCTAAATCTCAGAACAGCAATCCCCAATTGCTGCAGCTTTTCAAGTTGGGAATGTCATTATTTTCCCGTCCTATTAATGTCTATAACCTCCTGTCCTATCTGCAGATTCCTGGAAATCCCTTAGGTGGCGTATCCTACAAGTTAGCACGTGTACTGGCAGATGAAGGTGGTATCAATGAAGCGTGGCAAAAGACCATTGATGAATATGATTTCACTGATGAGGACGACAAGGATAAACGTGACGAGAAGCTGGCATTCATCGAGATGATCAAAAAGAACTACTCAACTGACAAAATCCTTGTGAGTGATGTTAGGACTTATACTGGGAAGTTGGCTCATTGGTGTGATCAGCAAATATATTCTGATAAGGTAGATGACGAAAGGAAAGAACAACTCATCGCTTTAGCTTCTTTCTGCAGGTCGTTACTTGATATTCTTCCCAATGAAGGGTACATCTCGTCTGATGAATTGAAAGGTCAAGTAGATGGTATTTATCGCCCACAGTCCTTCACCCACATGAAGGCACAGAAAGACGCTTTTGATGTTATTGCAGGTGTAACACAATTAGCTGACTATGCGAAAAAGGTTTGTTGGTTAGGATGCGTGGGATGCGCCGCCCCTATATATCCTTTTGATTTCCTCAATACTTCTGAATGTGAGATGCTCAAACAAAATGGCATAACGATTCCTGCCAAATCCACTTTCTTTACGCAGCAGCATCAGATACAGATGGATGCATTAAGAAATGCAGGCAGTTTAATCCTTGTTACATGGGAATTTGATGGCAATGCGCGCCAGGAAGAACATCCATTGGTGACAGAGTTAAAGCAGCTGTATAAAGAAGAGTGGAACAATCGTTTTAAAGAAAATGAAGAACCCAATCTCCACCAAGAAGAAGGCAAGATCATCCATCTTGAGCCACAACCCAGTTATCAGCTCTCTAATGCGTTGGCTGGTCTTAAGCGTGATAAGGAGAGTCAGTCAAGTATCAATGCGCTGATCCAGCACCCATTCGACTATGCACTGAGTCATCTGCTCAAGCTCAATGAGCCCCAAGTTGGACAACTCGCAGATCTTGATAACACCAAGGGACTAGTCGCCCACTTGTTCGTTAAGATGCTTGTTGATCAGTATGGCGAACAGATGCCCGATGAATACGACAAACTGGATAAGGGCACTATTAACCATCTGATGGATGACGCCATCCAACAAACAGGTGCGATTCTCCTACTGCCAGAGTACAAACTAATACGCGAACAGTTTAAATCCATTCTTAAAGAAAGTGTATCCGTATTGGCAAGCATGATTCGAAAGCTTCATCTAAAACCAGTTGGTGGTGAAGTTGAGTTTGATGTCAACCTTGAAACCATCGGAGCTTTTGATGGAAGTATTGATATGGTATTAAAGAATGTTCAAGACGAGATTGTAATCTTTGACTTCAAATGGTCTGAAGGGAAATCATTCATGACCAAGTTGGAAGAAAACAAGTCCATACAATTAGAGCTCTATAAGCAAGCCGCTAAAATACACTACGGTAAGAATGTAGCAGGTGTAGCCTATTATCTCTTTCCAAAGATGACATTATTCACTTCTGATTTCCCTGAGTCGGATCATATCCGTTTTGTGAAAGTCAAGACAGAAGCCAAGGACAGAAGGCTGGATAAGGAGATTCTGAATTCTTATGTTTATCGACGTTCGGAATTAGATGCCGGTTTCTTGGAAGAGAGTGAACTGGAAGAGATTGCAAAACTGGATTATAATACGAAAGCAGATCCGGACAAACCACTTTATCCACTTGATATCGCATACAAAACCAAAGATAAGAAAAGTTGTCCCTACGTACAAGCAGACAAACCGCCCTTTGTTAAGCAGAAGCCCAACTGGGACATACCCGAAGATTCAAAAGAAATCAAGACTACACACCCCATCTTAAAAGGAAGACTCGTATGAAGAATATTCAATATATCAATGCCGGAGCCGGCTCTGGCAAGACAACAAGACTGACAGAAATCCTGTCTGAGAAACTTGGGAAGAGAGATTTCAAGCCCTCAGAGGTGATTCTCACCACGTTTACAGAATTGGCCGCTTCTGAATTCAGGGAGAAATCGCGTGAACGTCTCTACAAAGACCATCATGCCGATGTGGCGGCAGAATTGAATTCTGCCACCATTGGCACAGTTCATTCTGTAGCATTAAGATTTATCCAGAAGTACTGGTATCTCATTGGCGTCTCTCCCGATATGAAGGTGATGTCAGATAACGATCTTCAGGTCTATATCAGCGAATCACTGGGTGATTATGTGGATCTGGAAGAACTCGAATCTCTTCGCTCGTATTGTACTTATTTTGATTTAAGAGAGCAAAACCAGCTCCAACTCGATTTTTGGAAAGACCACCTTCTTGACATCATTGACAAGGTCAACAACTACGATGTCGATATTGAACGAAGTAAAGCAGATAGTTGTCATGTCGTAGATCAAGTATATAACAGTAATACATCGCTCAACCGCGAGTTGCTTAACGCATTCACCCAGGCACTTGCCTCAAAAATTGATGGATACAGTCCCTCTGCGAAACCCAAAATTCAACCTATATTAGATGGCCTGAAAAACAAAACCGTTACCTATGCTACTATCGTGAAACTGTATAAGGAACTGACAAAAGACAAGCCTTATATGGGAAAAGGGAATAGAATAGACCTGATTTCCATCATTGGTGATGATCAGTTTGATGCTCTGATTGACAACCTAAAAGCATACCAGACATCTTCAGTAGGCGATGATAGTCCTGGGGGTATGATGAAGAAGACGATAAACATCCTTTTCGGCATAGCCAAGGATTGGAAAGATGGTTTTAACGAATTTAAAGCTAAACGCCACATCATTGACTATAATGACATGGAACGCCTGTTTCTCGAATTACTTGGCAAACCTCAGGTCAAGAAAGAGATAGAAGGCACCTACAAGTTAATGATGGTGGATGAGTTCCAGGATTCCAGCCCCATACAATTGCAGATATTCAAGCTCCTCTCAGACTTGATGGAGCAAAGCTATTGGGTGGGTGATCCCAAACAGAGCATCTACGGTTTCCGTGGAGCAGATGTAGAATTGGTCAACGAGATCACCAAGCAGTTCATGGATGAGCATAGGGATCCTGCGCTTAACCTCACCTATGACAAGTTGCCCAAATCATGGCGCACCAGAGAGCCGTTGGTCAATCTTGCTACTGAGTGTTTTACTCGCGCGTTTGATGGTATTATCGACAAGAAAAACGTTGAACTCGAAGCTGCTCGTCAGGAATCGGATCAGTTCTCTTATCCCCTATCCCACTGGAACTGCTTTGCTCCTAACGCAGAAGCTTTTGTAGACAAAGTGGCTGATCGCATCAAACAGTTACTTGAAAGTAAAACCATTATTCAGATAAAAAACAAAAATGAGTTCCGTCCTATTCAGCCTGGAGATATTGCTGTTCTCTGCCTAAGGAACGATGAATGTAAGACCTTTGCCAAAGCGCTCAACAGCAAAGGAATTCCGGTCTGTTTCGTGAATGATGAAATCCTCCAGCAAACAGAAGTGCAACTGGTCTTTACGTTGCTGAAGTTTATGGTTGATCCATCCAACAAGCACGTCAGAGCAGATCTATTGCGACTTTTGGAAGATGTCCCAACACAAGATATCCTACAACAACGCTTGGACTATATTGTCAATTTATCAGATGACCATGACATCTGGTTGGAAGAAGACAATCTGATGATAAAGAAACTCTTGAAGTTCAAGCAAAAAGTCAGGAATCTGTCTGTCAGCGACCTGCTTGATAGCATCATCTATGGTTTAGCCCTTCCTGAAATAGTCGGGAAATGGGGAGATGTAGATAATCGTCATCAGAATCTGCAGACGCTTTGTTCGTTGGCAAAGAAATATGATGAGCATTGTCTCCAGATGGGTATTGGCGCATCTGTCAGTGGCTTACTGACCTATCTTTCTTATGCAGAGATCGATAGTAAGATCGATAATGCCTCAGAAGCAGTGAAGGTATTAACCTACCATAAGTCCAAAGGACTGGAATGGAATTACGTGATATTGTCTTCATTAAGCAATGATAGTCTTGACGACAACAAATTCACGAAAAAGAATTTCTGGGGTGTCCATGAGTTGCGCCATCCCGAACTCAATGAACAGTTTGGTTATTATATCCAATTCTTACCAGCTGTCGTCAGTGCCGGGAACACCAGTCTACCCCAGCCCATCATTGATGAATGTAAGAAACTGGAGGTATATAACGCCTTAAAAGAAAAGGAGCGTAATGCGCTGCGCCACTTATTATATGTTGGTGTGACCAGAGCAAGGGATTATCTGACAACTCTGAGTCATCAGACATCCAAGGATGCGCTGCCAACACTCCATTGGATTAGGAATACAGGCATTTCTATAGGGGCGTTGGAAAACGGTGCGGTCAATCTGTGGAAGTATCATGAACTGACACCTTCGTATGAGGACATCTCAGGTTGTCCTGAAGCCATACCCACCATAGCAACGGATTTCTCTCGATACCAGTATCCTGAGAACCCAGAGATTATGCGCGAGCCGAAGTATCTGTCTCCCAGCAAACTGCCCCAGATAGAGTTTGCGAAAGAAGATATTGAGATTCTTGAAGATCTCAAGTGCCGTATTCAACCTTACAATACGGATAGATATAATCAAGCGGCTGCAGGCACATGTATCCACAATATCTTTGCCGTCTACGACCCTACCCTTTCTCACGAGGAGAATGTGGAGAAGGCTACCAGCATTCGCAATGGCAACAACATGTACGAAATCATACCTGATGTTGACAAGGTCATTTCTTCCATCGAACATTTGTATGACTGGTTGGAAGGCACTTATGGCAAAGCTTCGTCTATTAAGCATGAGGTGCCGTTCATTCAACCTCTACCTGGTCAGGTAGTACATGGAGAGATTGACTTACTCTGGATGCTCAATGACTATGAGTGTGTGCTGATTGACTTCAAGAATTTCCCTGGTGACAAGGCAACCATCACGAACCCAAACCCTAAGAACGAGCATTATGCAGGTCTCTATGCTTCTCAGCTCAAGGCTTATCGTGAAGTATTGCAAGCCTCTGGCCTCACAGTCAGAGACACGCTCATCTACTATTCCGTCATGGGCTGCGTCGTCAGACTCAATTTTTAGTTCCACCTAATTCATACATATTATGGCACATCTATTAGCAATTAATGTTCCCGTGAAACGGGACCCGGCTTGGTCCGATTGGGCCAAAATGACGCGGGCAAAAATCAAATCAGCAGGAATCCCTGTCAGCAAGTGGCAATTGTTGTATTACCACATGACCATTCTGTTCCTCGATGATGATGCATGCGCAGAAGCGTTCACCCCGGAATTCGCCAAGTTGGCGAAGGCCTGTCCCGCTCTACCGATGACCATCGATAAAATCGATGCCTTCACGGCGACCAATGGAGCCGAGCACATCATCTATCTGTCACCCACGAATGTCCCTGAGCAGATCCTCACACTCGCCAAGGATGCACGAATCCTGGCAGACGGTCTGAATGCCGACTACGACAAACGACTCTTCAAACCTCATATCACCTTTGGTCACGTACCAGCTGATAAGATGTCGCTCGAAGAGTTGCAGACCATCCTGCAATCGCTGGAACAACCTGCGTTCCACTGTGTCATCAAAGAGGCCGAACATCGCTATCGCAGGCCCAATGGCACCATCAAGAACTGGAAACTACGTTGATATGATCATCCTGCGCTAACAGAGCAACCCTCACCGGTTGCTCTTTTTCATTTATACCTATAAAAAGCCGGCCTTAAATCACGGCAGTCGGCTAAATTTGTCACTAGAATCAGATAAACACTTATGAATATGAAACAGCGGATATACAAATTGTTATGCTTGATAGCAGCCTTGTTCATCATGAGTTGCGAATGCCCCTATTTGTACGGAGAGAGTGATAGCGAGTATTATCGTCGCACAGGCTACGACCGGCTCACAGCCGATCTGCTTCCCGGCCTCTGGCAGTGCTATTACCCCATGATTGTGGGCAATGTTGAATTCAAGGAAGTACGCATGTTCTCCAATGGCAAGGCCGACATCATCATGGAGGCACGTGGCGGATCAGCCTACTACGCTGAGACTTTCAAGTGGCGCTATGACGGTAATTACATCACGTTCACCCAGGGTAACACCACCTACCAGTTCCAGATTACTGGTTTCCTGTCACCAGAACTCTACCTGCGTGACTCTCGTGGCAAGTACACCTGGGCCTACCGCCGAACCGAAGATTGTATTAAATAAACATTCAAACATATGAAGAAGATAACGACCTTACTGCTGGCCCTGACAATGAGCGCAGCCGTTCATGCCCAAGAGATTGAGAAGATCGACAAGTTCGCTTCTGGTTACATCAACGGGACCTACATGAACAAGTACAAGACCATCGACGGTGTGCTTTATGCCGTCGGCTATGAAGGAACGAAAGACTGGATCCTGGTTCGTTACCCGGCAGGTAGCAGAGCAACCGCCTACAATGTCCATCCTAACTGTCGGCGCATTGCAAGAGGAGCATTCGAGGGGGCTTCCTATCTCCGTGAGATCTATCTCCCTGAGACAGTCAGCTTCATCGGTGAGGATGCCTTTGCAGGCTGCACCTCTCTACAGGGCATCTACTTTGATGAAAGCAGTCCCACAGTAGTAAACACGATCAGTACAAACAGAACACGTTCTGAAGAAGCAGAGGAGGTAGCCCGTTACAATCTCTCTGGCCGTCCGTGCGCTGCTAATGAGAAAGGCGTTCAGATCATCATTTACTCAGATTTCACCACCAAAACCGTCATTATTGAATAATTTTCTCCCAATAGTCACCAGAATTCTATCTTAGAAGAACATCGTTGGCAAAGTATTCTTCCTCTTCTGGGCGAGTTCGCTCTTCATGCGGTTAATGGCGGTCTTGAAGAAGAAAGCAATAAGATGTTCATCAGTTCCTTCTGTTCGGATATTCTTGAGGGCCGAGATGTATTCAGCTCGGTCTTCAAGTTTGATGATCAGTATGGGGTGATCAGCTCTTAACAGGATAAAGTTTGAGAGCAGTCGGCCTGTTCTCCCATTACCATCACGGAAGGGATGCAAATATTCGTAATATCCATGCCATTTGGCTGCTACAACCAAGGGATGTTGTCCATCATCAAGTGCCTTTTGAGTAGAAGTCATCAGTGCAGGCACCCGGGCAATGAGCTTCTCATGATCTCCAAAAATGGTATCACCTGCAGCCATATCCTCTGTGGTGTATTCACCTGCCTTTGCCTCAGGTGCACGATAAGAAAGGGTATGTTCTGTTACCAGACGATTAACCTCTTTCAAGAAGGGCTCATCAAAAGGATGATCCAAATGACTCAACATATAATCAAAAGCACGGAAATGGTCGGCCATCTCTATGCATTCGAATAAGGAGCGTCCAACAGGAATCATGGCCATTCCTTGTTCGCGAAGGATTCGCGTATCGTCAACAGTAAAAGAGTTACCCTCAATGGCACACGAATGAGCAGAGAACAGAATCTCATTGTATTCCATCCACTCATTCTTCCCCATCCTGTCGGCCAGCTTCTGCTGATATTCCTTTCGGATGTCTTCGTATTCTTTTATATCCTTCTCAAACATCGGTGCAAAGATACAACTTTATTCTTGAATCACCAACAATTGAGAAAAATCTTTTTTCTATTTATATATATAACCTAGAGTCATATTCTCCACTCTGGCACTATATTTGCTGGTAGAAATATAACGAATATGAATATGCAAGAGAAAAACAATCCAACCTTTACGACGGTGCTCATCGACTTCGATGGTACCTTGTTTGACACAACGACTGCCGATCTTTTCTCTGTCCGGGGGAAGGGGCTGCGCAGGTTCTCTCCAGAGTGGGCAGAAGCTCACAAGTTGTACCTTGAAAAAATCAGGCAGAGTCCGCTCTACGATGGTTGGCTGCAAGTACTCGAGTTCCTGAAATCCAACAACATCCAGGCTGCCATTGTGTCGGGGAACAACATTCAGGTGCTGAATGTAGCAATCAAAGCCAAAGCATCCGAGTACCCCATACTGAAAGAAGTCTTCCCCAAACCCAACATCAACCGTATTGGTGGTAACATCAATGGACATCATATCAGGAAGTCTGAAGGCGATCCTGCCCTCTTCCTCTACGCGCTGAAGCAGCTCAATGTGGTTCCCGAGAATGTACTGGCCTTCGGTAACCAGCTATGTGATGCCCATGCAGCAGACAATGCAGGCATCAAAGCCTATCACTGTCTGTGGGGAGCCAAAGCCGAAGAGCGTGAACTGATGCTCGCCGACCCAAATCACGAGTGTATAACCTCCCCTCTCCAGATCATCAACATCCTAAATAAAAGATGGAAACTACGTGGATAAATCACATGAAGAAACTAGTCAGTACACAAGGGCTCCTTTTCGGGCATTACGAAGATACGGCGCTGAGCGACGCCATCAACGAAAGGGTGAACGACAAACTGGTGATCATTCACAACCACATGTCCAGGAATGGCGACGTCCATGCCAACTCGAAGTTGTCCTATGACCTCTTCGACGGATACGTCACTGCCCTCACCCTCACCTATACCATCGACAACCCCACGCGTCAGCGCCTCGAAGACTTCCGCGACACCTGCAACATGTTCTACGAAGTCCAGGAATTCATCGTAGACTACGACAACCACACCCCGAGCGTCTTCTTCCATGCCACCGACATCTACGATATGGCCATGCTCATTCATGCCCTCGCCTTTTATACGGTCTGTCTTGAGTCCATCATGCAGATTGAGAATGCCAGAGAACCCCAACCCCTGGAAGAGATGGATGATGAGTCCCTCGAAGAAGAAGATGAGCCTTTCAATATCAATGCTGACAGGGTTGCCTATTCCCTGGATGGCAAGACCCTGAAGTTCTGTCGTTTCAACTTCAATAAGCTCCGTTACAGGGTTCCCGACGGTGTCGAAGAGATCGAGGAGGGCGCTTTTCTGGCCTGCCGCCATTTCGTCGAACTCTCCATCCCGCGCAGTGTCAGGGTCATCGGCGACTACCTCTTCGGCAACGGTGGTCTGATCACCATCCGCGATTAATTCATACATATGAACTGAGACCTTAAAATCCTATCATAACCTTATCTTTGCCATCAGAAACAAATAAACACACAGAATTATGCCAAGAAGATTAAAGATTCAGAAAGAAACAGACCTTGATTTTGAGTTAGGTCGTATGGGTGGTCCTATGATGGACGACCTTGAAGAGCCGGAGTACAAGGAGCCCGACACCTGGACCATCATCACCGCTTTGAACCGTGTGCTCGACCAGGCACGCGCCTCAGAACTCTCCGACAAATTCTGGGCGTCGGTGAAGAATCCCCTCGCCTACCTCCGTGGTGAACTGGGTATCACGGATATCCAGATAGTCGTCATGGCCATGCTGATTGAAGCAGGCGAACCCCTCTCTTGGAAGAAGATGGGCAACTTCCTCCACTGCTCCCGTCTGCAGATGATGACCTACACCGAAGAGATTGATGAGATGGTGAAGAAGCGCTGGTTCGTTCGCAGTTTCTCGCATGAGTTCGGAAACCGCTATGAGGCTTTTGCATTGGCTCGCGGCCTCATCACCGCCATGCGCCACAACCAGACCTTCGTACCTGAGAAGATTGACGGACTCACCGAGCAGCAGTTCGTCGACAAACTCGAGAGTCATATCGACAAGGGTATGAACGACCACCGTCTCTCCTTCAGCGAAGACGAAGAGTGGATGCTGCGCCTCTGTGAGGCCAATCCTCATCTGCCCCTCTGTCAGGAGGTGATGAAGTTCGACGACATCCACGTCCAGTCACTCTTGTTGATGATAGTCTTTGACTATGCCCAGTGGGAAGGTTCCGACGGCGAAGGCCTCACCTTCCAGACCATCAGCGACCTCTACCCCGAGGAGTATGATTGCGACTTCATGCGTGAGCATCTGCAAGACGGTGACCACCCGCTCATCGTTTGTGGCCTCATCGAGCACAAGTGCGTCGAGGGCATGGCCGACAACGAGCAGTACATGCTCACCCAGAGAGCCAAGAGTGAGTTGCTCTCCGCCTACACACCCAGTCACACGAAGTGTAAGCGCATGCGCAACAATCAGAACCGCTTCATGAAGAATCATGAGGCCATCAAGGAGAAAGCCCTCTTCTTCAATGCCTCCGACCAACAGCATATCGACCGCCTCGCCAGTCTGCTCAGTCAGGACAACTTCCCCGCCATCCAGCAGCGACTCGAGGAGCAGGGCATGCGCAAGGGCTTTGCCTGTCTCTTCTATGGTGGACCTGGTACCGGTAAGACCGAGACCGTGTTGCAGATAGCCCGTCAGACGGGACGCGACCTCATGCAGGTCGACATCGCCGGCATGCGCGACAAGTATGTCGGTGAGACTGAGAAGAACATCAAGGCCGTCTTCGCCCGCTATCGTGACATCTGCCGCAATAGCGAGGTGCAGCCCATCCTCTTCTTCAATGAGGCCGATGCGCTCTTCAACAAGCGTTCGGAGAACATCCAGCACTCCGTCGACAAGATGGAGAACGCCATGCAGAACATCATCCTCCAGGAGATGGAAGACCTCGATGGCATCCTCATCGCTACCACCAACCTCACGAGCAACCTCGACAGCGCTTTCGAGCGCCGCTTCCTCTACAAGGTCGAGTTCCATAAGCCCGACACCGATGTCAAGACGCAGATATGGTGCTCCATGTTGAAGGACCTCAGCACTGACGATGCCCGTCACCTCGCCTCCCGCTTCGACTTCTCGGGTGGTCAGATTGAGAACATCGCCCGCAAGCGCGCCGTCGACTACATCCTCTCGGGCAAAGAAGCCACCCTCGACGAGATTGAGGACTACTGCCGTGCCGAACTCTTGAGTGGCAAGGAAAGAAGAAGTATAGGTTTCATCTCATAAGCGTATCATTGCAGCATGGAAAAGAAAATACTGATTATCCCCGATGTTCATGGCAGGTCGTTCTGGCGACCGGCCGTGGCCTCGGGCGACTATGAAAAGATCATATTCCTTGGGGATTATGTGGATCCTTATCCCGACGAGCGGATAGGTGAACTCACTGCCTTGCATGGCCTGATGGACATCATCGACTTCTACGACCGCCATCCTGATCAGGTGGTCCTGTTGCTCGGTAATCACGACCTGCACTATCTCTCCCCTTATTATCACGAGATGTGTCCTTGCGATCGTTACGACGAAAAGCACAGCGACGTTCTTCATCTCCTCTTTACCAAGGGCGATCGGTTTAATCTGGCTCATGAGGAGACCATTGGCTCACAGAAATATCTCTTCACCCATGCCGGTGTGAACCAGCCCTGGCTCAAGCGCAACCTCAAAGTGATCCGTAAGCCTGATGCCATCCACCTGAATCGTCTGCTCCTTTTCGACGAGGGTATTGAGACACTTCGTCAGGTCGGCATCGTGCGCTGGGGTATGTATCTCACGGGGAGTGTCGTATGGTGCGACAGCGACGAGCTGGCCGTCTCTGATCCCTTGCCAGATGTCTATCAGATCGTAGGCCACACGCGGCAGTATGACGGGACGCCCATCATCACGCCCCACTATGCCTGTCTCGACTGTAGTACCGCCTTCGTCCTTGATGAAGAAGGCCTCAAACCTGTATCCTAAAAACTTGAAAAGAAATATGGAACTAATGACATACACGAAAGCACAGATTCACAACAACATCAGTAAGTTGTTGGAGGAAGGCAAGAGCAACGACGATGCGCTCCATTTCTTCCTCAAGATGAAAATGGTGAACGACCTGGGTCCCGAGCGACCCTTCATCACGAAAGCGCCTTCGCCCGCCGAAGTCAAGATTCACCTGCTTGGCTATGACGACATTCCCCAAGATGACGTCATACTGGAACTGCCGAATCAGGCTAAAAACAACACCCAGAGACTGGTATTCAAACTGTCGCCCGCTTACGCGCTCTACGTAGAGAAGGTTCACGACTCCTTGCAAGTCACCGTCAATGGGAAGAATCTCACCGCCATGTACCTGAAGACATTCCGTGCAGCGGACATCGCACTGTGGATGATACGTCAGAGGCATAAACTCGACAAATACATCGAAGAATGGGATACCGTCCTGGATCTTGCCTGTAAGAAATCCAAACTCGACCGCATGGCATTCCTCAAGATCAGGGCCATCTTCACCGAGGCCATGAAGGACTACCCCAGACTCAAGTATGTGATCGTCGAACAGAAGCGACGCGCCAGGATCAGGGTGAAGATTCCCAACACCGATGTCGGGGTCTACATCGATGCCTGGTGGGGATCCTACGAGGAAAAGCTCCCCCCGCAGATCGAAAGTCTGAAACTGCTGCTCGACGCCCATCGCAAGAGTTGCTTAAAGAATTTCTTTGTCCATCACTAATTTTTTACTTTTTACTTTTTTACTTTTACAATTATGTCAGTATCGATTAATATTTCAGAACTGAAGGAGACACTAGAGTTGACTCCTTCCACCCAGAACATCATGCTCGTGGGCAAGCACGGCATCGGTAAGTCGGAAATCCTCACCAGCTTCTTCAACGAGAAGGGGCTGAAAGTAGTCACCCTGTTCCTCGGACAGATGGCCGACCCGGGCGACATCATCGGCATCCCCTCCAAGGTGGAGAAGCAGGATGCAGCGGGAAAGGCCACCGCGCGCACCGACTTCACCCCACCCTACTGGTTCCCCCAGGACGGTCAGCCGATCGTGCTCTTCCTCGACGAACTGAATCGCGCCCGTCCTGAGATCCTGCAGACGGTGATGGACCTCACCCTCAACCGTAAGTTGGCAGGCAAGGCTTTGCCCGAAGGCAGTCACGTGATATCAGCCGTGAATGAGGGTGAGGAATACCAGCTCACCGACCTCGACCCTGCCCTCGTGAGCCGTTTCAACATCTATGAGTTCAAGCCCACCGTGGAGGAATGGCTCAACTGGGCTGCCGGTCAGAAGCTCGACGAGCGCGTCGTCAACTTCATCCAGGACAACCCGACCTGGCTCGACGGCGACACCAAGGAATACAAGGGCCTCGACAAGAGCGCCGACCGTCGTGCGTGGAAGCATGTCTCCGACATCCTGCTCAAGGTCGACACCATCAAAGACATCCACAAGCGCATCATCGCCGGCATCGTGGGCGTCGGTGCAGCAGCCGCCTTCATCCAGAGTGTCCAGCAGCACAAGGTCATCACGGGCAAAGACCTCCTGTTGAAGTATGACAAGACCATCAAGACTGTGGAGAAGTATCAGCTCCACGAGTATGCCATCCTCAACGAGGCTATATTCCGCTACCTCGAAAACGCCAAACTCAACGAACGTGAGAAGAAGGAGGCCGCCGACAGCCTCGGTAAGTACATCACCTTCCTCCGCACGAAGAAGAAGCGAGAGGCACTCGCCAACTTCACGAATATCTTCGAGAAGGGCACCTATGAGAAGGCCATCGCCTTCATGGTGGTCAACGCCTCATCGGTCTACGACATGCTCAATGAGTTTGTCGATTCACTGGTTCCCGCCTCTTCAACCTCCAAATCAAAAGGTAATTAAAATATGCTGGAACGAATAGCCCAAATAACAGAACGCTGGTTTCTCAGCGAAGAACCCCTGTTCTCTGCTTTCTGCACCCATCGGGTGGCAGAAAACAGAGAGATGTCCTGCCACGTCCGTGTGGGCAAGGGTGTCATCGAGATCAACCCCGACCTGTGTGAATCCATCACCGACAGGGAACTGGAAGAGCGCCTTCGCATAGAGGTCATCCGCATCCTGCTGAAACACCCCTACGACCGTCAGCCCGACGGCTGTAGCATCCTGGCAAGAGCCTTGGGAAGCAACTGTGTCATTGGCGACTCCTACCGTTTCCAGAAGGTTCAGATGGAGAGACCCCAGGATTTCGAACTGCCCTCCAACCAGCACTTCGAGTACTATGCGCGCCGCATCCAGGGCATGCTTCCTCAGGTTAAAATGAGTCTGACCGGAGATTCTGACGGGGATGCCGATGGCAATTCAGACATCGCTGCCAACTGGCAGCAAGACGAACTCATGGCCGCCCAGATCAACGAAACCATCCGCAACGTGAAAGGATGGGGCTCCATGCCTGGGAAACTGGTAGAGGAAATCATCGCCTCCACCAAGGCCCGCGTCGACTACCGTAAGATTCTGGCAGGCTTCCGCGCCACTATTCTCTCTGAGAAGCGCAAGCTCACACGCATGCGCCCCAACCGTCGCTTTGGCTTCGACGCCATGGGCAGCCGTTACGATTTCACCACCCGGTTGATCATCGGAGTCGACTGCAGCGGCAGCATCACTAAGAATGACCTCAAGAACTTCTACTCCACCATCAATCGTTTCTTCAAATACGGCATCAAGCAGATTGATGTCGTGCAGTTTGACGTCAATCTGGGCGAAGTGCAGACGCTCCTCAAAGCCTCTGAGAACATCAAGGTCAAAGGACGTGGCGGCACCTGTTTCCAGCCCTTCATCGACTTCGTGGCCAAGCATCCCGAATACGATGGTGCGCTCATCTATACCGATGGCTATGCGCCGAAGCCCAAGATTCCCGTTGGCATGCGCTCACCCCTCTGTTGGGTGCTCCGCTCAGAGAAAGAGGTGAAAGAGCATGAAGACTGGATGCGCGAATCCGGCCGCGTCTGCTTCATTGAGTAGTTGTTTTGTTAAATCAGTCTAAATCTTTGCGGGATTGAGATGATTTCCCTATCTTTGCAATTAGAAACTATAAATACATAAACAAGTCAGATCACAATAAGCAATTGGCAACATGACATACGACGAACTAAAATCCAAAGCAAAATGGTTTGATGCTCCAAGAAATTGGGGTGACACAGATGAAGAGATCCTTGCAAATATAAAGGTGAACATTCAGTTAGAGGCAAGCAAACAATATATTAATTTGCTTACCAATGTTGACATGAACGTCCGGACAACGACAAAGGACTTGTTAGAGGCATTGTCACAAGCAGGTTTTCCATCAGAAAAGATTACGGTGAAAGACGAGCATAAAGCTGAAATTAACTTGGGAGGAACCTTATGTACCATAACCGATGCTCAAATAGGGCATGCCTTCTTGTATGACAACAACAACACCCTAAAATATCTGGACTTCATCCACACACCTGCAGAATTGGTTGCAGCATACTTGGTTGAACGCTATTGTTCTGAGAACTGGTTAGAAAAAGAAGCGCAAAGACGGCTTGAGTTATATAAAGAGCGTGAAAAATGGAGAGAAGAGAAATCAATACTTAGAGATGATTATCGTAATGCCCTCTATGCCATAGATAAGGCAATAAAAAACTCGCAGCCTCTCGAACCGTTACATGAAGCTTTCATGAAGGCCGGCACGAAATACTTTAAGTTTGAAGACCCGGAAACTCCGGATGACATATTCATGGCCAGGTTGGAAACAGAATGGAAAGACTATGTAAAGCGGGCAAAGTATGAATTTGATCGGGAAAAGAGGAATGAAGCAGCAAGAAAGAGATACGAGAAGGTAACCAAGCCCAAGATGCAGGTTAAAAAGAAAGAGGTTATCGAGCAGAAAAAGGCTTTGCTTCATGAATATAAAGAGAAGTATGGTGTCGAGTGTAAATTCATCAATGTCCGTAGCCCATACGATCCGCATCATCGCTTTGTTGTACCTGCCATTGAAGGTCAGGTCGTATCATTCTTTGTTCCCGACAAGTTTGAACGCGATTTTTACGATCGGGCTATGGAGCTTGTGTCGTTCTTGAATGAATTGACCAATACCTATGGGAAAAGTAAGGTTCAGAAGAAAGGCTCCCTACCTGAAGAAGCAAACAAATCTTTGTCCAAGCTATTAAGCAAACTCGATATTGGACGTCAATGGCAGGGAATCTACAACGAATCACAACGCCATTATCTGGATGGGACATATAAAGAAGAAATTGTTATCTAAATTGTGTGTTACATTCCCTCCGCTCATTGTGAACGGAGGGAATTGTTGTTTAAACCTTAATGAAACCACCCTTCCTTCGGTTGCCCTTCGGTCGGACGGCGAAGTGGATCCAATGGCTGCCAGAACTGTTCTTCTCAATGAAGAGCTCATCATAATCCCTTTTCGTGCCATCTGAGATATCAAGTAGGATGGAGGCATAGCGGATGGCCTGTTCAAAGCCCGTCACGTGGATATCCACGGCGCAGCCCGTCAGGTGGTTGCTCGTAGGAGCGCCCCCTACCCTTTTATTCACCTCGGGGCTACGGTAACCGCTGTTGATGATAATACCCCCTTTGTGGTACAGCGTGTTGTAACTGTATCTCAAATCCTCCAGCCAATTCTCACAGAGGTTGCGAAGGTTCTCAATCGCCACGCGACTCGGGATATTCCCATCCTCCGTCTTAATACTCGTCTTTGTCACTTCACCTAAAGTAAAATGCTCACTTAACTTCATGTCCTTATTCATTTCTACTTTTTCCATTTTTACCTTTTTACTCTTTTACTTTTTTACCTTTTTCTTGTTTACATTAATTGGTGTACTATTGGGGAACACGATCCTGTAGGCGGCATCCAGGGCACGGAGATTGATCTGATAGAAACTCCTGCCCGTCCTGACCGCCACGATGGCCCTTAGGAATTCCCGATGCTTGCGCGGATAGAGTGATGGCGACGGGAGCTCGTCCCAGCCCGCCTGTTCACACAAATTGCAGACCTCCCACATAAAGGTATTGGTTGCCTCATATTCGAACCACTCTTTCAATACGTTCCGGATGCAGAAGCGTTTATACTTCCTCCTGAGGAGGTGCTTCGTGGGCACCAGCAGCCGCCAGAGCATCACGAAGCATACTTTGTTGTTTTCGATTTCCAACATACCTCCTAAATCTTACTCCCATACTTACTCTTGTATGCCTCAGTCTTACAGTAGCGACCGCTCACCTCGTCAAAGACGATATGCCCCCTGTTGATCCACACCCGGATGGTTGATTCGCCATCGCCACTCTTACCCTGACTCTGACGCATCAGGTAATACTGCTCTTTTGTAAACTCGTCAGGCAACAGCTCCAGCAGGTTCTGTGGTCCTGACTGGCGTTGGATCTCGAACTCCTCGCGCAGTTCCTTCTCCAACTGCTTGCCGAAATAGAGCATCTTGCACCACAGGTTGTACTGCGACGTCCAGCGCACGAACTCCGCGATAGTCTTGTCCCATCGGTAGCCGTGGGCCACGTAGAGCACCATTCCCTTCAGCCAGGCAATCACGTTGGCACGGTAACTGAGCACCCGATAGGCCTCCGACTCATACAGGCGCGCCGCCTCCTCATTGTCCCGTTTGATCTCGAGCGACAGTTTGATGGCTTGCGGACACTGGATCAGTCCGTTAGCGGCCTCCAGACGGTCGATATAAGGTTTCAGTTCGTCGGCAAACGACTGGTCGTAGAGACCGTAGATAGGCTCCGTGGCATCGTCCTCATCTCGGATAATGGTCGAGATATCCAGTCGGCCAAGGGTACCGTCGTTCACCATCTTATATAGGAACTTCCGGGCGTTGGGCGGTGTGGTCGAGGCGTTGAAATTCCAGCGCAGCGGGGCGATACCCGACACCGAGTCGGCCCCTACGCGCTCCTGACCGGCCATTGAGTTGTCGAAAGCCTTTCTGATCAGCAGTCCCACTTCATCCACCGTCCCCTTCGAGGTCACCTTCTTCAGGGCCTCAATCTCATCCACGATGGTATAGACATACCGCTCGCCGTTGTTGTTGGCATCCACGATACGCTGGTTGAACACCGCATCCGTCAGATTGTCGATGAGCATCTGGATACAGATATCCGCCGGACGCGGATCATTCTTCTGCTTGTTGCCCGAATTTCTCTGTTTCCACGCTGCTTCCCGCAGACGGTTCGGGAGGTCGCGCTGGCGGATATCCTCCATGATGTATTGGATGGGCTTCTTGATGGAGCCTTTACCGATACTCTGTCTGCCGATAAGGATGTTCATAAAAGTACCTTCGTGTTCCACATTATCCCAGTAGCGGAACTTCACGCCGTGCAGATGGGCGCCCAGGGCCGGAAACACCGCGTTGGCCACGGCTGGCTTGTAGAACCAAGGCACGTTCTGCGTGAGCAACTTGATCAAGGTCGGCAGACGTTTCGGCATCGGCGGTGGCGTGCTCATCGTACCGCCGCAGGCCTTCATCTGAGTGGCTGACTTCATGGCCTGCAGCACCTGTTTCAGTCGGTAGGGCATCCCCTTGCGCGGTTCCTTCAGGGCGTTCTCTATCGTCTGGCGCCACTCGGCCTGATCCTCCTGAGAGCACGTTCCGTCAGGTTTTTTCCAATAGTTGGGAATCACCTGCATCAGCCGTTCCAGCGAATAGCCGCAGATGCTGCGGATGGTGACCGCCAGTTCGAAGGTCAGCGCATTCCGGTCGCCCTCCACAGGCTGGTGCCCGTTGTTGAACAGCTCCCAGTACTTGGCGATGATATCGGCATACGGCGTGCCGTTATAGTCCTGAGAATACGGCTTGTCATGAGGAGATCCCTCGACTGCGCTCGGGATGACAGAGGGGGAAGTAGCGCATGGAGAGATCTCAAACACCCCATCATCAAGAAACACCAAATCCTCCTTGCTACCCGTCGTACTGAAGAACACTCTTGTAATATCTTTTGCCTGTTTATCAAAAGCCACTCCCAGCAGGTCTGAAGCCCACTTCAGGTTTGCTTCCTGCGACAGTTCAGTCTGGCGTCTGAACACCAGATGGTAGCCCTTCGTAGCCGAACGCTCCAACATCAGCAAGCCCAGTTCTTCTTTCTTGCCCAGCACCAGTTCCGGCACCTCCGCCATACGTTTGCTGAGCCACGCTTGCCGTTCCTCGGCCGCCAGTTCCTGAGGCGCCACAAAGTCGATATCCATCCCGACGGTGGTACTCATCGTCCTCGAGCCTTTCAGCGAACCGTCCTCATTCGGCAGACAGGAGTAGTTCATCTCCACCAACTGGTTTTTCAGTTTCTCCTCACCGTTGCGGATACGCTTCATATAGGGAATTTGTTCACCACCATTCCTCAGTGCCAGATACTCCTCTCTCGTATGGATGGGGCGCATAAACTTTGCGCCACCATCCACTTTGTAAACATAATGTACACTCATCAATCTTTGTAATTTATCAGTTCACGAATCACTCTCTGTGCGATCTCACTTGCCTGGCTGATCAGCTTTTCCGGTAATAGCCTGATCAGTTCTTCATCAAGCATAAACACGAAATAATACTTGCCGTCGCGTCCTTTCGACAGCGAACTGTTGTCAATCTTGAAGATCGGTTTGTTCTTCACGCGCTTGGGCAACTCCGTGATATACATGTTACCGTCTCTCATCAGCTGCACCTTGCATCTGGCCGTGAAGTCCTCCACCACCGCATCCTCACAGCATTCGAAATCAGCCGTGCGAAGCCCTTTCTCCGACATGCCGATGGTCATCAGTCCATCCAGCGTCACCTGATTTCTAACTTTCATTTTGTCACTCATAATTATTTTACTTTTTTACCTTTTTACTTTTTTATAAGCTCTGTTGCTACGACGTCCATAAACACTTGTCCATTGTACTCACGGCTCTGAAATCTCAGTGTGGCAATCACGATGTCGCCCTCATCAAACTGGACCGTAGCCAGATTGCCCAAGACACTCACTACGTAGGTCGGCTCATACTTCCCACCCAGTTCCTGGAGTACCAGTGTCCGCTTATTCAGCACACCGTCTTCACTCTTCTCGCTTTTCACTGTAAAGCACTCACCGCACTTCACCACTCTTAAAATCATTGTTTGCATAATCTTACTTCATTTTTAATTGTTACTTTTTTGTTCGCGAATCGAAGATCTTCAGATTTCTGGTGCAAAAGTAGGAACAAGCAATACGAGGTCAATGGATTTGAAAATGCCGTTCTCCAACATTCTCTGATATTCTCTAAAATTCTCCAATATTCTCCGTTTTTCTCTCTCACATGACACAAAAAAAGCACCAGAACCCATTGATTCTGGTGCTTGTTAAGATCTCTCCATGCGCTCCGCTTAGTCGAGATGACATTTCTATCTCTATTTCCGATAGTACTTCATAAAAGTCTTCAAAGTAAAACCTTCTCCATCCGGCATTCCCATACGAACCAATTCCGCATAGGCCACTGATGGCATGTTGGGCAGAAAGATCTTATCCTCCGAAGCTAGCTTATGAAGATATTGGCATATCTCCTGGATGCCCTGACGCTTTACCAGCCGTTTCACCTCGTTGTGAATCTGCCATGCCGCCTCGTCATCCAATGAGGGGTGAACGTGCTTGAACATTTCCTCATCCTGTTGCACAGCCACATCTGCCTTGGCGTGCGTCTTCAAGGCCTTTCTCCTAGCGAGTTCGTCCATATCCTGATGCAACTGGTTCATCTGCACATTATAATAATATAAGGCGATGCGCTGGTCGTTGGTCAGTTTGTCGAAGATGCGATACAGGTATTGCTTGGCCAAGGGGTAGTCGATCATGAACTTGTTGCCCTCCCAATAAGAGTAGCGTCTGAGTTTGGCAGCTGCGTCGATGAAGTTGGCCGACAACACCTTGCCTCGCGACTCAATTCCGCCTGGTATTGCTTGTATTTCTTCATCGTGAGTCTGAGTTGCCGCGATTTCCAGATATCATAGGGCGTTTTCTGACAGGCCTCGTAGCTCTTCATGAGCTTCTTAAAAAACGCATCGCTGTGGCTCTCACCCAATTGGAAGATCTTCATCGCCAATTCAGCCATGAGATCCACCATCTGACGGATTTTCTTTTGTAAAGCGTAGGAATCGGCCTTCGGCAGATCGGCAAACAACTTGCGGTTCAGCCAGTACTGCGGATTGGTCATCGTATCATAATTGGCTATCAGCACGTTTCTGCAGGTCAACGTTCGCTCGCTGTTCACCAGGTTAGTCAGCTTCTCGATGATTGCATCCGTTAGAATACTCACACTACTGCCGGACTTCGCGATGGCTTCTTCATCCTGTTTCTTCAGGCCGTCGTACGACTTCAACATATTGTCCAGCGTTACGATATAAGCCAGTTTCTTGACTTTCCCAAGACTGGCACATTTATATTTAGTATTGGTATTGTTCATTATTTATTAGTTTTATTTGGTTAGAAAATTGGTAAACACACGCCCTCTTTGTCATCTCGACTAAGCGCAGCGCATGGAGAGATCTCCTCTCCTCACAAATAAAACATAGTGGGTGAATTCTCACGCAGTGCGCCGTCTTTTAAGTACGCCGCCCAACAACAATCACCATGGGTGCTTTGGTTTTTGGTCATCTTTGAGGTAATGGTTATTATCGGGATGCAAAGATAGTGCAAAATTTCGATTAAGCGAAGAGAATACAAATAAATTTGCATTCTTGAGCGTGAGAAATTTATCCAAATCGAATGCCCATCACCATAAACACAATCTGAGCGTTTCGGTTACAGTGTTACAGTCCAAAAAATGATGGTAGAAAGGTCAAAATAATACTCTATATTAATATATATATAAATATATATATAAATATAGTAGAATTTTAAGACTAGAAATCGTTGAATTTTTAACTGTAACGCTGTAACGCGTAACGGACAAAAAAAAAATCGAAAATTTTTGAGAATTTATTCGTGAACCGCAATCTGAATGTTGTATCTTTGCACCGTCGAAATGAGAGAAAGACTTGCGGCCTAACTGGGGAGTAAAATTTTCCTAGTGCACGAGGATATTTTTTCCAGTATAGCAGCAGACGGCGGCTCTTTCGCGTGAGAATAAAAAATTTTAACACTAACCATTAAAACAATTAGAATTATGGCATTGAAAGTAAAAGCAGTAGAGAGATTAGTAAAGTTCAAGAAGAACGACCCAGGCCAGTACCGTTACGTGATGCAGCCCGAGCTCTACACGGCCCTCGCGCAGGACAAGGTGATCAAGGAGGCTGCTCTCCGAAGTGGTGTGAACCGCGGTGTGATGCAGGCCTGTTGGGATGCAGCCGGAGAAGTGATCAAGGCGTGGGCGACGGAAGGTCACTCGGTGGCGCTGCCTGGACTCGGCACCATGCGCTTCGGCCTGCGCGCCAAGAGTGTGGAGAAGGTGGAAGACGTGAAAGCGGGTCTGATCTCCAGTCGCCGCATCATCTTCACCCCTGCCACCGACCTGAAGGACGAGTTGGCCGACACCGCCATCCAGATCACCTGTTTCGACCGCAACGGTGATGAGGTGAAGCGTGTGACATCAACCGATCCAGGCACCGTGGAGGATCCTGACACTTCGACAGGCTCAGAGACCGAGGGTGAGAACGGCTCAGGCTCTTCGACAGGCTCAGAGACCGGTGGCAACGGTGGCAACGGTGGTAACACCAGCGGTGGAAGCGGTATCATCCCCACTCCAACAGATCCTGAAGACGACCAGCCAGCGGGCTAAACTTCAACATGGGGGCAGTTCAGCCTAAGGGCTGCCCCCAGTATTAAAAGACTAAGAAACATCAAATTAAAATTAAGAGAGTTATGAGTAAGAAAGAAACCGCAAAGTTTATTGCGCAGATTATTGTATCCATCGCGAGTGCGATCCTGACGGCCCTTGGCGCCACGTCCTGCATGGGACTGTAAAAATCGGAGGCCGACCTCGATGAGGTCGGCCTCTTTCATCAAGCGTTTCGCGTTACAGTGTTACAGTCAAAAAACAAGGTGATATTGACGACAACTTTATTTCTTCAGCAATTCCCATATGTCACTCATGGTACACCTATTAATGCAGAAGAGGCAGATGGTGACACAAAACTCGACCGCTTGACGGCTCGCCAATAGATAATTATACGCAAAAATAAAAGAATCTGGTTCAAAAATTTGGCTAATTCATTTGAAAAGTGTATTTTTGCAACACGAAAAATCATTGAAAAGTGTATTTTTGGATTGAAAAAACCTATTGAAAAGTGTAAAATAGCCATGTCGGCTCCGTGTATGAGAGTGTAGTTGCCCAGGAACTTCGTGCACACGGACATAAGCTATTCTATTACGACAATCGCAAGCAGGGTGAGGTCGACTATTTGGTTGACGATCATTTAAAAAAACTCCTCAGAAGTATTGACGAGATAAAGCGCCCGTTTGCTTCCAAGGAGTCTTCTATAAACGGAGAACAAGCCTCCGATGTTCTTTCTGAGT
>CACYBB010000030.1 GCA_902772585.1 uncultured Bacteroidales bacterium
TTAGTTGACTACTTCTAGTCTTATTAATGATAAGAGTTGACTCGAATAAACTTATTTTTTATTTCACGTTGAATCGGACGCGAAAAATTAAGGAATTCGTGACGTTTCCTGATTTGGGTTGACTGTCATTATGTCTAAACCCTAAGATTAGTTGACTCGGTTAAACATTAAAACTTATATAGGTTGACTCTTCGAAAAATGTCCCTCACATACTCACATGACCCCTCTCAAATGCCGATGTATAAAGGGCTGAGGGCGCGTGAGGGATATTTATTCTCCCTCACGTCTCCCTCACTTTTTTCTCTTCGAGCCCTCACGTTAGGTAAGCGTATCCGTTCTGACACTATGTGATGTGAGTGAATGTGACCCAAAATGTGAGGGTAACGTGAGGGACTTTCGTTCTCCCTCACATCCCTCAAACGCCCTGTACATAAGGGTTTGAGGGACATGATGTGAGTGTGTGAGGGTAAAATGGGCTTGCTCATCGCAAGCCCAGTATGCTATTTCAAGGTTGTTGTCACCTTGGTGGCGGTTTTCTGTCCGGCGGTCTCGGTGGAAACCTCGGTGGTCCAGGTGGCAGGCCAGAAGTCGTCCTGTAACTTGAAGGTCGTGGTCTCCTTGGCGTCAAGCTTCAGCATGCCGCTTTCTATCAGCTGGTCGATTTGTCCCTTGATGGCATCGGCCTGTTCAGGCATGGTCTTCTCTAACTGGGTAATAATCAGCTTCTTGATCTGCTCTTTCGACATGTTCAGCGTGGCGTTGGTGGTAACGTCCTTGCCGTTGACGAAGTACATGCGCTTCATGTTCAGTCCTTGGTCGTTGACAAACTCCTCCTGAGCACCTGTCATGATGGTCTTGCCGAAGAGTAGCAGCGGACTGCTGCTGCCTGTCATGCTCTTTAACAGGGCTTCTTCTGACAGGCTCTCCATGAATTGTTGCTTCAGCGCTTCTTCGGGAATCATGCTCTTGGCCTCGGGTATGAGTTCGTAGAGTTTGTTCATCATCATTTTGCTGCGCTCATCGAGCTGTTTGTTCAGTTCGGCATAGTTGACAATCTTCACGGGTTTGCCATTCTTGTCGGTAGCAATGCGGATGTTGACGTCCTTCATCATCTCCTGAGCGGCAGACAGAATCTGAGCGGCAACGTTGCTGGCAGCAGCATCGCTGGTGAAGTTGGTGGTTACCACGTCGAGGACGTAGCCGTCGGCAGTGGCATCGCTTACGGTGTACTTCGTATTTGTTGCGATGTTGATGGCAGACTGTCCGGGCAGCGTCATGCAGGCTTTGCTTTCGTACACTTTCTCCATGCCCTTCTTCAGGGTGGGAATGACTTTCAACTGGGCTTGTGCGGCCGTCATCGTGATCAGCGCGAGGCTGACTAATAATAGTTTTTTCATTGCAATGTTTATTGTTTAATGTTTAATGTTTAATGTTTAATGGTTATTGTTTTACCAGTTTCACGTTGCTGAGGCTGAGCTTAGCCGTCTTCTCGTCAATCTGCTGGTCTTTGGTGTAGTACATGATGGTGCTGTTGCGGATGTCGATGTCGCGGACGTTATCCAGACCCAGGATGCCGCTGGCCTTGATGGCTGTGCCGGCACCATAGCACACCACATTATTGATATGGATGTCCTGGAAGTAGGGGGCAACCTTCTTCTGTTCGTCAGTAAGGGTAGGTATGGCGTTGGGGTCGCTGCCTGCAGGACGGTCCACATAGTCGCACTGGAAGACGATGGCCTCGTCCTTGATGTCGTTCATGACAATGCCATCAATGAACATCTGTTCCGTCTTGCCACCACGACCCAGTCCGCTCTTGAAGCGCAGACCCGTATCAGTGCCACTGAAGCGACAGTTGCGCACCACGATGCGGCGCATGCCCTGCATGGTCTCGCTGCCCAGCACGAAACCGCCGTGGGCGTGGAAGACGGTATTGTCCTGAATGAGGATGTCCTCGCAACCATTGGCAGGGGCGTCGGCCTTGTTCTTGCCGCTCTTCATGCAGAGACCATCATCGCCTGCATCGACGGTGCTATTGACGATGAGGCCGATGTTGACGTCGGAGAAGTCGATGGCATCACCATTCTGGGCATTCCATGAGCAACGTACTGTGACGCCATCCACGATGACGTTCTTGGAGTAGCAGGGGTGCAGGTGGAACTTAGGAGCGTTCTGGATGGTGACACCCTCGATGAGCACGTTCTCGCAACTCTCGAAGCGCACCAGGTCGTTGCGCATCTTCTCCTGAGCCTCAGGGGTGTCGGCAATGTTCTTGTAACCACCCTTGTCGTTCCAGGGGTACCAGAGCTTGCCACCGTCTTTCTCTACACCACCGATGACATTCTTGTATTTGTTCCATTCCACGTCGCTGACCTTCTGGCGCTTGACAGGGCGCCAGTGGTCGCCATTGCCGTCGATGATGCCCTGACCCGTGATGGCTATATTCTTACGCTTCGAAGCACGGATGCCAGCAAAGGCCTTTGTGGTGGATTTCTCGTTGATGAACAGCGACTTGTCGGGTGACATGAGGATGATGGCGTTCTTGTCGAGGTGTAGCTCGATGTTGTCCTTCAACTGGATGGGGCCAGTGAGCCAGATGCCCTGTGGAACAGTCAGGCGACCACCACCCAACTTGCCCAGTTTGGAGATGCCCTTGGCAAAGGCTTCGGTGTTGAGGGTCATACCGTCGCCTACGCCACCCACCTCCGTGAGGCTGACCTCATTGGCAGGAATGACGGGGCGAGAGACTTGTGCCACCTTCGTGGGCAGGTTCTGATAATACTTAGCGTAGTCTTGTGCGTGTGCAGTGAGCGCCAATAGCGATACTGCGATAGTAGTAAGTAGTTTGTTCATAGTTTTATTTGACTATTTGACAATTTACTATTTGACAATTTACTATTTGACAATTTACTATTTGACAATTTACTATTTGACAATTTACGATTTGACACCCACAATCTTGGTGGCAGGCTGTTCCTTGTTGCGACGATTGACAACGGTGACAACGGCCTGAGCAAGATTGATGAAGGCCAGACCAGTAGCCGTATCGCTGTTGAGTGCTGCAGGCTCACCCTTGTCGCCACTGTCACAGATGCCTTGTACCAAAGGAATCTGGGCGAGTAGGGGAACATTCATCTCCTCAGCCAACTGCTTGCAACCTTCCTTGCCAAAGATGTAGTACTTGTTCTGGGGCAGTTCGGCAGGAGTAAACCACGCCATGTTCTCGATGAGACCAAGGATGGGTACGTTGACCTTCTCGTTCCTGTACATATCGATACCCTTGCGGGCATCGGCCAGTGCCACCTGCTGAGGTGTAGAAACGATGACGGCACCCGTGATGGCCAGCGTCTGCAGCAGGGTGAGATGGATGTCGGAGGTGCCAGGAGGGGTGTCGAGGATGAAGTAGTCCAGCTCGCCCCAGTCGGCATCGGCAATAAGCTGCTTCAGGGCACTTGTTGCCATACCACCACGCCAAAGCGTTGCTGTGTCAGGACTGACGAAGAAACCGATGCTGAGCATCTTGACACCATAGGCCTCGATGGGACAGATGAGCTGGCGGCCATCTTTCTCGACAGCATAGGGACGCTCGTCCTCGACGTGGAACATCTTGGGCATAGACGGACCAAAGATGTCGCAATCGAGCAAGCCCACCTTATAGCCTAAGCGAGCCAGCGCAATAGCGAGGTTGGCAGAGACGGTGCTCTTGCCCACGCCGCCCTTGCCAGAACTGACAGCGATGATGTTCTTGACACCACTGAGCAGTTCGTCGCCCTTCGGACGGGGCTTCGACTTGAATTCCGTTACTATCTCCACTTCGACATCCTTGCCGCAATGGTACTTGATGGCTGCCTCGGCAGCCTTGACAGTTGATTTCAGGAACGGGTCGGTCTCGCGAGGAAATTCCAGTACGACGGTTACCTTCCAGGAGCCGTCCTCACGCTGGGCTACAGCAGGCTGGTCGGCTACCATTTCGCTCTCTACCAAGTTCTTCTTCGTGCCGGCATACGTCACCGTTGCCAGCGCATCCATAATCAGTTTGGGATATAATGTCATTGTCTTATTTTGCTTTATCTTTTGAACTACGTTTATTGCGGTGGTACGACCGATAGTCATCGAGTTCGATTTCTACGTCGGGCTCCACCAATTCTCCGTCACGTGGCAGACAGAACTTCATATACTTGATGTTGATGCCACGGGCCATCCACATACCTTCATAATAGGTCTGGATAGAGGCTGCGACACTGTCTTTGGACGCTGTTGCATAGAGGTCTGTGGTCTTGACGAGCACAGGCAGATGGTTCTTCTCCACCAGATAGGAAGTGTATGTAAAGAGGAAGTTTGAGTCGGTCTTCAGATGTACAAAGCCACCATCGGACAAGAACTTACGATAGCGATTCAAGAACCACGTAGAGGTCAGTCGCTTCCTGGGGTTCTTCATCTGCGGATCGCTGAACGTAAGCCATATCTCTTGCACTTCGCCCTCAGAGAAGAAACGTTCGATGACCTCAATGTTGGTGCGCAGGAAGGCAACATTCTTCAGTCCTTCCTGTAGCGCCTGTGTGGCTCCAGTCCACATGCGGGCTCCCTTGATGTCGACACCGATGAAGTTGACATCGGGAAACATCTTGGCCAGTCCTACAGTATATTCACCCTTGCCACAACCCAACTCCAAGACGATGGGGTTGTCGTTGTGGAAGTACTCTTCGCGCCAGTGTCCCTGCATCTCAAAAGGAACATGTTCCACTACCGAATAAGGATATTGGAACACGTTCTCATAGGTTTCCATGTCAGCGAATTTTGCTAATTTCCCTTTTCCCATATCTATCAATTATAGAGTGCAAAGGTACGGTTTTCTTCTGAGACAAGGCAAATTTTTATTAAAAAACTACTTTTTTTGCGATTATTTCCGAAGAAATGCGTAACTTTGCAGACGAAAAAGAGATATTTAAAATTATTTAACAATGAGAAAAATTATTAGTTTGTCAGCCGTAGCCCTTCTTTTCGCGGGTTGTGTCAGCAATGATGTTGATGATTATCGTAGTGATAATCCTACTGATGATGCAGCAAAAGTCAACTTGTTTGATTTCTCTACTGTAAGTGAGGTGAAACTAACTGTAGACTATTCTGCAAGCAAGCCTACAGCTCCTATCTTCTTTAAAGTGTATAGCGAAGATCCGTTTGATGGCGATGAGTTGAACGAAAACATCAAGCCAGTCTATGCAGGATTTACGGATGCTGACGGTCTGTTCTCGCAGTCTGTAGAGTTGCCAAGTTATGCTACTGATTTGTATGTCTTTACTGGTGACTTCTTCGTTAACGAGCAACTGATGGAGGCAAAGGTAACGAATAATGCAGCAAGCGCTGTGGCTGGAAGCACTCCTGCAGCAGCCCGCAGAGCTCTCTCGCAAGGTTCTGGCGTGTTGACCGACGACCTGTCGAATCTTTATCAGCTCTCCTACTTGGTGGACTACAAGACTGGTGATAAGCTCGAAGCTCCAAGCATCTATAATGAGTGGAAGACTTGGTTGGGCAAATGGGATTCCAGAACTGGACGCCCCGATTATCTGTTGAAGTCTGACGACGAGCAGTATTCTGCACTTACCTTTGACGAAGAGGATATGAAAGGTATCCGTCAGAGCTTAGCTGCAGCCATTGTGAGAAAGGAAGTCTGTCCGATGGAGTTCCGTCAGGAAGCAGACCTGACGCTGCAGGAATCTTCTGCAGTATCAGTAACCTTTGTGGGTTCGAATACTTGCTGGAACAACACTCTTGGCTATTATTACTATCAGGGTGAAGCTCCTAAGAACTTGAAGGATATTCATGTCGTTATGTTGTTCCCCAACACGCAGGATGGTCTGTCGCAGTTCATTAACAATCCGAAGAAGGAATACTATAACAATTATAATGGTAATATCGCCCTTGAGCGTGGTGAGACTGTGCAGTTGATCTACTATCCTTATATCGCTCAGAACAATATGGAAGACGCTACACCCATCTTCCCTAAAGGTACGAAAATTGGTTTCCTGATGAAAGCTAATGGATGGGGAATGCAGAAGACAAATGGCAATACTAAGTATTTCAATGGTTATAAGGGTGCAGCGAATGGTTCTAAGATTGGTCGTCAGTACAACTGCTGGTCAGCATCTACCGATGGTTTGTCTTATTGCGAGCCCAACGAAGAGCAGAATGTATGGGACAAGGGAAGTATGATGACTCCTAATCCTGAAAGAGTATCGCGTACAGCAAAATTCGCCTATGAGAAGGATGGTCAGCAGTATGCTATCGTAGCTTTAGAAGATGCTGCCAATGACGTGGACTATGGTGATGTGATTCTGGCTCTCAAGCCCGTTGGCGTCTTCCAGAAGTTGCCCGTACCGACATCTAAGGCTTGGTCTTCATCAAGTGTCTATGCCTATGAGGATCTCTGGCCATCAGCTGGTGACTATGATATGAACGATGCTTTGGTTGAGGCAAAGGAAGACCGCGTGCTGACGATGTTTAAAATTAAGAACAGGACGTTCCTGACCAAGCAGACCTTCAACCTCACCACTTATCAGAACTATGTTACGAAGAAGAGTGGATTGGCTCTTACGTTAGAACCCAATAAGGATTATATTCCCACAGACATCAAGATGAAGAAGATTCTGCCAGGAACTACTGAACCTGTGGAGGCTAACTTTATAAAGGAGGAGTATAGTGATGGCAAAGCAGTCTATCTGCTGACGGATGATATCAAGAAGGAAATCAACACCACTTATATTATGGAGTTGACCTATGAGGGTGGCGTACAGGATACCAAGTCTGCAAAGATTAAGCCGTTTATCTATCGTGACGAAGAGGAAGGCAAACGTTGGGAGGTACATATCCCGAAGGAGGCTCCAACGGCAAAGATGAACACCTCTTACTTCGGAACAATGAGTGATAAGTCGAAGCCAGCAGAAGGTTTGTATTATGTTGGTGAGGGCAACTATCCGTTTGCTTTCCAACTGGCTGGTGTCAGCATCGATGACTTTGAGAATACTATCCTTCTGCGTGAAAACGAGAAGAAGGCCATTGACGTGTTCTTCCCAGAGTTCACTGAATGGTCTACATCAAACGGTACCAAGAATAAGAAGTGGTATCTGCATCCTGTTGTAGAATAATAAGTGCAACAACTTTACAAGCATAATAATAGGGCGTTCGATTTACGAGCGCCCTATTATTGTATCTGTTGTTTACTGATTACTCAATGACTACGGTTGTCCAACCGTGCTTGTCTTCAATCTCGCCATACTGAATGCCGCGGAGAGTGTCGAAGAGCTTCTTTGACTGAGGACCGGGCTTATCGCCAAATGAGTAGCGCTTGCCAGTGTCGAGGTCGTCGATATAAGAGATTGGGCTGATAACAGCAGCTGTACCGCAAGCACCAGCCTCCTCGAAGGTCTCGAGTTCCTCCTCAGGAATAGGACGGCGCTCAACCTTCATGCCCAGATCCTCGGCTACCTGCATCAACGACTTGTTGGTAATAGAGGGCAGGATAGAGGTTGACTCTGGGGTGATGTAGGTATTGTTCTTGATGCCGAAGAAGTTGGCAGCACCGCACTCGTCGATGTACTTCTTCTCCTTGGCGTCGAGATAGAACTCGCAGGCATAACCCTTCTCGTGAGCCAGATTGTTGGCGAACAAAGAAGCAGCGTAGTTACCACCAACCTTGTACTTACCAGTACCGAGAGGTGCTGAACGGTCATAGTCGCGAACAATGACGTAAGGATTGCTGGAGAATCCACCTTTGAAGTAAGGACCTACGGGAGTTACGAAAATGAGGAAGCAGTACTCCTTTGAGGGATGAACACCCACCTGAGCGCTGGTGCCGATGAGCAGCGGACGGATATAGAGTGTAGCGCCACTCTCGTAAGTAGGAATCCACTCCTGATTCAGGCGAACCACCTTCTTCACCATCTCGGTAAACAACTCTGTGCTGACCTCAGGCATCATGATGCCACGACAGGTAGACTGCAGGCGCTTGGCATTCTCGTCAACGCGGAAGATACGTACCTTACCATCCTTGCAGCGATAGGCCTTCAGACCTTCGAAAGCCTCCTGACCATAGTGCAGACAGGTTGCAGCCATGTGCAGGTTCAGATACTCGTCGGAGCAAACCTCGATTTCGCCCCACTTGCCGTCACGATAGTAACAGCGTACATTGTAGTCGGTCTTCATGTAGCCGAACGACAGACTACCCCAATCCAAATTCTTCATAATTGCAATATGTTTTGATGTCTATTGTTACAATTTGACCGCAAAAGTACGGAAAATACTTCGCTTCTGCAAGAAAAAAGCGCGAAAAAGTTGTAATTGATTATTTTTTAGTGTATCTTTGCACCCCAAAATCAAACCATATATTAAATAAACTAATAGGAGAAATGATGAAAACTAAGTCCATTTTGATGGCGCTGGCTTGCGCCATGAGTTCGGCTGCTATGGCAACAGAGATGAATGACACCATCACTTTCAGCAACCCCACGAAGGTTACTGTAATGACTAACGACTCTGTGCAGAAGATTAAGATTACTGGTAAGAAGGATGATGAGAGTTTCCGCTATGAATCAACCGTAGCAATTGACAAGACAAAGACAAGCACTAAGATTTTTAAGAAGGTTGCTGAAGACGATGCCAAGTGGGTCATAGACCTTGGTATAGGTTGGAGTGCTCCTACCAATACGCCTAAAGGTCACGGTTTTGCTGTCTTCAGATCTGATGAGGTGTTTGTGGGTCTGCGTTACTGCTATACTCCGACGGGCGCTTTGCAGACATATTCTGCTGGTCTGTGGTGTAACTGGCGCACTTATGAGTTGCCCCATTCAGGCAAGGGTTATATGTACAAGACAAAGGATGATGTCGTGACTTTTGGCAACTATGTTGCTGATGGTAAGGATAACTATAGCGATGTGCGTTCTCACATCAGAATCTTCAGCCTGTCAGTTCCTTTTCTCTTCACCCAGAAGTTTGGTAAGAAGAGCAAGAGTAGCTTCTCAGTAGGTCCTGTGGTGAACTTCAACCTGCGTGGTCGCATCAACAACGAATGGAAGAATGGTGATGACTATGTGGAAGTTAGCACAAAAGGCTTTGACTATAACGTTGTTACCGTTGACTTCATGGGTATCCTGAAGTCTGGTGGCATTGGTCTGTACTTCAAGTACTCACCTATGAGCGTGCTGAAGAAGAATTCTGTAACGGCTGCTGATGGTACAATTATTGAGAATCCTCAGTTCAAGGCCTTAAGCTTCGGTTTGTTCTTTTAATAATTCGGACTCTGTCTTCGTGAGTTTATCACGACAGAACTTGATAAGTCGCTGTGCGGTTTTCAACTGCGCAGCGATTTCGTCTATATCCAGTTCATTAGACTCCATCTTGCGCACAATGGCTTCTAACTGAGCCATCGCCTCTTCGTATTTTAGATTCTCGTTCATTGTACTGTAGATTTTATTGTTCCTTTCTCTAAGCGTGTCTCAATCACGTCACCTGCTTTTAGTTGCTGTGGGTCACGTACGGCATGCCCGTTGTGTAGCGTGATGCTGTATCCACGACGAAGCAGTAGTTGTGGGTCGTAGCCCTGTAACTGTAACTCAATGAGTTCCAAACGATGTCTGGCATTGCTCAGCATACGCTGGGCAAGTACAGGAATGATGCTCTGCAGACTGGAGAGTCGTTCTTTCTGGTTTGCAAAGCGTTGACTGATAGCCATCGTCATACGTTGTTGGGCACTGTCGATACGCGTCAGTACCTGTAGCAGGTTGTCGATGAGCAATGCTGCTGCAGCTGTGGGCGTCTTGACACGGGTATTACTGACCATATCAAGGATACTTTCGTCGCGGTCGTGGCCAATACCAGTAATAATAGGTAGTGGAAATTGAGCCACGTTCTCTGCTAAGGCCAGCGTGTCGAAACCACTCAAGTCGGCAGTGGCGCCACCACCACGGATGATGACGACACAGTCGTAGGTGCCAGACGGATTTCCGTCGGGTGCGGTAGCTTCGTAGATAGTATTCAGGGCAGCGATGATACTTTGTTCCACCTGTTCACCTTGCATGATGGCAGGGAATAACTGCACTTCAAACTTAAAACCGTACTCGTTGTCTTCCAACTGACGGATAAAGTCGCCATAGCCAGCTGCTCCAGCTGCTGAAATGACGGCAATACGTTTGGCAAACATCGGAATGCGCAGTTCACGCTGAAGGTCGAAGACGCCTTCTTCCTTCAGTTGTCGGATAATCTCCTGACGTTTGCGCGCCATATCGCCAATAGTGTAGGTGGGGTCGATGTCAGTGACAATCCACGAGAAGCCATAGGCTTCGTGGAACTGGGCCGTGACACGCAACAATACTTTCAGACCAGCATGGAGTGGTTGTCCGGTGGTACGCTCAAAATGGGGCTGTAGCATTTGCCACGTCTGACGCCAGCACTTCGCAGAGGCTCGAGCTACGGGAGTGTTTGTACGCTCATCTTTCTCGATAAGCTCCATATAGCAATGGCCGCTATGCTCCCGACACTCCGACAATTCGGCTTCTACCCAATATTCATCGGGTAGCTCCATTTCAATGGCATCGCGAACCATGAGATTCAGTTGACGTAGGGTATATCGGTCACTTGTCATTTTTCGCCTTTCCTTTCATGTATGCTTGCCAGAAGTTGGGTACACCATAGCCATAGATGTTGTCAGGATGTGCATAGTTGTCTGCACTCTGACGGATGAGTTCTATGATTTCAATAGCCGTTTTTTCTGGCAAACCTTGCCACAAACATGCTACCAGTCCACAAATGGTGGGTGCAGAGAACGATGTACCCATATCTTCCATGATGACACCACGCCCGTTCACTAAGAAGGTGGGAGCACCTATGGCGACAATGTCGGGTTTGACGCGTCCGTCTTGCGATGGACCTACTGAACTGAAAGGCGCTATATGACGGGGCTCGTCGGCAGTGATGGCACCTACGGTGAGTATGTTGTCTGCATCAGAGGGGACGCCAATCTTTTTCCAAGGTCCCATACCAGAGTTTCCTGCAGAGTTGACAAGGACAACCCCCTTGCTGGCTAAGAGTGCTGCAGAACGGCTGACAAAGGCTGTACGGCCGTCAAGATGGCTTAGTCGGTGCGACATCCAAGGATAGTCGTATTCATTATATCCCAATGAGGAGTTGATGAGGTCACAACCCACAGAGTCGGCAAACTCTGCCGCCATTGTCCAATAGTCTTCTTCGATCTCTTGTTCGGTTTGCTGGTCCTCACTGCGCAGTAGCCAATAGGAAGCGCTGGGTGCTGTGCCGATATAGAAGAAGGGCTGATTGATAGCCATAGCCGATAATACCTTGGTGCCGTGGTCGGTTTCAGCAAAGATGCTGGGTGAGGCAGGATTGACAAAGTCTTTATGGCCACAGATGTCTATCTGTTGGAAGGCGGGAATACGGTCGACATTCTTAAAGCCACCGTCAATGACGGCAATCATCATATCTTGACCTGTGAGTCCGATATGGTGCAGACGATGACCTTGCAGTAGGCGTATCTGGCTGTGGCTCTTGCCGTATTCTACACTACCAGCGCTGTCGCGAGCCTCGAAGTCATCATGATAGGGTGTCTTGATGGCTGTTGGCGTAATCGAGTCGGGGGCAATCCATACCAATTTGCTACCACTGACACATGCCAACTGCTCCAAATGGTGAATCATCGTGCTGTCTTTCAGGCGTACCAATACGGTATTCTGCCAACGGCTCTGCCCAATGATGTTGACACCTCGCTGTTCGATGAGGCGCAGATAACGGGAATTGACAGGCAGATCGGTACTGTCGATAGGTAGTTGCTGACGCTTACGGCGCTCAATGCTACGGCGCGAAAGATAGCGGCCTGGGTGGTTGAGCGAGTAGGGGGACCCCTTCTTATCAGTAAGATAAAGTCGATAGATGAACGATGGCCCTTGCTTGTACTTGACACGTTCATTAACGTGAGGCTCCCTGGCTGCACAAAGCGCAGGAAGTGTCAGCAGAATGGTCAGTATAAATAGGAGCTGTTTCATCTATTCTTTTGTTTTAAGGATTGCAAAGATACAAAGAAGTGCGCAAAGTACAAAAGAAAAATGAAGATAATTTTGGATATTCAAAGAAATAACTGTAATTTTGCACATTATTTATATATGGACAATAAACAAGCAACACTTGAATTAGGGACGAAACCGGTGGGACGACTGCTCGTGCAGTATGCCTTGCCAGCTATTGTCGCCATGTCGGCATCGTCTCTGTATAACATTATTGACCGTGCTTTTATCGGTCAGGTAGTAGGCCCGGAGGCGATTGCTGGTCTGGGTATTACTTTCCCCTTTATGAATCTCAGTGCAGCATTTGGTGCTGCAGTCGGTGTAGGATCGTCAGCCAGTATCTCGGTGAATCTTGGACAACGGAACTACAAGCGGGCTCAAAACCTGTTGGGAAATACCGTGACCCTCAATCTGATTATCGGAACGATGTTCATGCTGCTGTCCCTCATCTTCCTGGATCCTATTTTGCGTTTCTTTGGAGCCTCTGACGTTACACTGCCTTATGCCCGTGAATTTATGCAGGTAATCTTGCTGGGTAATGTGATAACACACATGTATTTCGGCTTGAATGCTGTGCTACGTGCGGCAGGCAAGCCCCAGCATGCTATGTATGCTACGTTGTTTACGGTAGGTTGTAACATTCTGTTGGTTATCGCCTTTGTATGGTGGTTCCGTTGGGGTATCCGTGGAGCGGCTTTGGCAACTGTTGTATCGCAATCGTTGGCACTCTGTTGGCAGGTGTGGCTGTTTAGCGACAAAAAGGAGATACTGTTTCTGAGACGGGGTATCTATAGGTTGAGGAAAGACTTGGTGCGCAATATCATTTCCATTGGTATCTCCCCGTTTCTGATGCAGAGTACCTCCTGTGTTATCGTCATCTTTATGAACAACCAGTTTGTACATTATGGTGGTGATATGGCGGTAGGTGCCTATTCCATTGCCAACTCGGTAGTTTTGATGTTCTTCATGTTCGTGATGGGTGTCTGTCAAGGTATGCAGCCTATTGTGGGCTATAACTATGGTGCCGAGAAGTACGACCGTATGTTGCGCTGTTTATTCATTGCCATCGGATGTGCTACAGCCATATTGTTGGTGGGTTGGGCGCTGTCTATGCTCTTCCCTCGTGAGATAGCTCGAATCTTTACGACCGATGAAACGCTCATTGAACTCTCTGCTACAGGTATCAAACTGGATATGTTGGTATTCTTCGTAGTGGGTTCACAGGCTACTATCACACACTTCTTCCAGAGTATTGGAAAAGTTAAGATATCCATATTCCTCTCGCTGTCGCGTCAACTGTTCATGTTGTTGCCTATGGCTTTCGTGTTCCCGTTGTTCTGGCAGTTGGACGGAGTATGGTATGCTATGCCAGCCAGTGATATGGCATCGTTCTTGATGACCATCCCCATATTGTGGTGGTATATGAAGAGGTTAAAAGTTGAGAATTAAGAGATAAGAGAAGATGGCAGACAAACATGTAATTATTTGTGTAGGACGTCAGTTGGGTAGCGGTGGTCATGACATCGCCCGTATGCTGGCTATGGACTTTAATGCCAAGTACTATGACCAGGAGTTGCTCAATCTGGCTGCTAAAGAAAGTGGTTTCAGCGAAAAAATCTTCGAGCAGAACGATGAGAAGAAAGGCTTCTTGCGTAATTTGTTGAATGTGCCGGCAGCACATCTGTCAGGTTTCAATCTCTATAAGTCTGACTTCTCGCAAGAAAGTTTGTTTCAGTTCCAAAGTGATGCTATCCGTAAGGCAGCAGAAGAGGGTAGTTGTGTCTTCGTGGGGCGCTGTGCTGACTATGTGCTTCGCGATATGCCCAATGTTGTGAAAGTCTTTGTTACTGCCTCTATGCGCTACCGTATTGATCAGTTGTTGGCACATCGTTCAGTGACTCCTCAACAGGCTAAGCGCATCATCCTGCAGGAAGAGGAACGTCGCGCGAACTATTACAACTACTATACAGGAAAGAAGTGGGGCGCTGCCGAGAGTTATGATCTCTGTATAGACTCAAGTGTTCTTGGTTTGGTAGAGACAGAGAAACTAATTGCCGAATTTATCCGTAAGCGGTTAGGACTATGAAGAAGATAGGCATCATCAGCGATACGCATAGCTACTGGGACGAGAAATACCTGCACTACTTCGAACCCTGCGACGAGATATGGCATGCTGGCGATATCGGTAGTGTAGAGGTAGCGGAGAAACTGGCAGCATTCCGCCCGTTGCGTGCTGTATGCGGTAACTGTGATGGTGGAGACCTCAGACTGATGTATCCGGAGAAGTTACGCTGGAAATGTGAGGATGTTGACGTGCTGATGAAACATATCGGAGGCTATCCTGGCAATTATGACTATAGTATTCGTGGACAGCTCTATGCCTCACCGCCCCAATTGTTTATTGCTGGCCATTCGCACATCCTTAAGGTTCAATACGACAAGACATTGGGATTGTTGCACATCAATCCAGGAGCAGCTGGTCTGCAAGGGTGGCACAAAGAACGTACACTGATAAGGCTGACCATTGAAGGGAACAAATTCAGTGATTGTGAAGTTATTACATTAGGAAGATAATAGATAAAAAGAGAATAGACATGAAAAGAACGATTGTTATTACCGGTGGCGCAGGCTTTATTGGAAGCCATGTGGTGCGCCTGTTTGTGAACAAGTATCCTGACTACCACATCATCAATCTCGACAAGTTGACGTATGCAGGTAATCTGGCTAACCTCAAGGACGTGGAGAATAAGCCCAACTACGAGTTCGTAAAAATGGATATCTGCGACTTTGATGCTTTCTATAAGCTGATGCAGGACAAGAAGGTTGATGGTATCATTCACCTCGCTGCTGAGAGTCATGTGGACCGTTCAATCAAGGATCCATTTACGTTTGCCAAGACCAACGTTATGGGTACGCTCTCATTACTGCAGGCAGCCAAACTCTACTGGGAGTCTCTGCCAGAGAAATACGAAGGCAAACGTTTCTATCATATTTCTACCGATGAGGTATATGGTGCGCTGGAGTTGACACATCCTGAGGGCATTGAACCTCCTTTCACAACAACCGCTTCGAGTGCCGAACATCACTTGGCATATGGCGACAAGTTCTTCCTCGAGACCACGAAGTACAACCCGCACTCACCCTATTCGGCATCCAAGGCTTCAAGCGACCATTTCGTGCGTGCATTCCACGATACTTATGGAATGCCTGTGGTAGTGACCAACTGCTCAAACAACTATGGTCCTTATCAGTTCCCTGAGAAGCTGATTCCATTGTTTATCAACAATATCCGTCATCGCAAGCCATTGCCCGTCTATGGCAAGGGTGAGAACGTTCGCGACTGGCTGTTTGTAGAGGACCACGCCCGTGCCATCGACCTGATCTTCCATGAGGGTAAAATAGCTGATACCTATAATATCGGAGGTTTCAATGAGTGGAAGAACATCGATATCATCAAGGTGGTCATCAAGACTGTCGACCGTCTGTTGGGACGCAAGGAAGGCGAAGATATGGATCTTATTACCTACGTCACTGACCGTGCTGGTCACGACCTGCGTTATGCCATTGACTCTACGAAGCTTCAGAAAGAACTGGGCTGGGAGCCCTCACTGCAGTTTGAAGAGGGTATCGAGAAGACTGTTCGTTGGTACCTTGACAACCAGGAGTGGCTGGATAATGTGACCAGCGGTGACTACCAGAAGTATTATGATAACATGTACAAAGACAGATAGACTTCCATTATGAAAAAGATTCTTTTATTGGGCTCAGGTGAACTGGGTAAGGAGTTCGTGATTGCCGCCATGCGTGCTGGCCAGTATGTTATTGCTTGCGACCGCTACGATAATGCCCCTGCCATGCAGGTGGCTGACGAACGCGAAGTGTTCTCGATGCTCGATGGTGATGCTCTTGAGGCTGTCGTCAACAAGCATAAGCCTGATATCATCGTTCCTGAAATCGAGGCTATTCGTACCGAGCGCCTCTTCAAGTTTGAGGAGCAGGGCATCCAGGTGGTACCCTCAGCCCGTGCCGTCAACTTCACGATGAATCGTCGTGCCATCCGCGACCTTGCTGCTAAAGAACTGGGACTGCGTACTGCAAAGTATTTCTATGCTAAGACTTTTGAGGAGTTTAAGAAAGCCTCTGAGGAGATTGGTTTCCCCTGTGTGGTAAAGCCCCTGATGTCATCGTCTGGTCACGGCCAGAGTTACGTGCATAATGAAGGAGAACTGGAGCAGGCCTTCAAGGAGGCAATGGAAGGTAGTCGTGGTGACGTGAAGGAAGTCATCATCGAGGAATTTATCGATTTCGATTCAGAGTTCACCCTGCTGACGGTTACTCAGCAGCATGGTTGGCCTACGCTGTTCTGTCCTCCTATCGGTCACGTGCAGAAAGCTGGTGACTATCGTGAGTCATGGCAACCCTATAAGATTAGTGATGAGGCCTTGAAGCAGGCGCAGATGATGGCTGACAAGGTGACGAAGGCACTGACGGGTGCAGGTATCTGGGGTGTTGAGTTCTTCCTGACAAAACAGGGTGAGGTCATCTTCAGTGAACTATCACCACGTCCACATGATACTGGAATGGTAACGTTGGGTCATACCACGAACCTCAGCGAGTTCGAACTCCATTTCCGTGCCGTCATGGGTCTGCCTATTGCAGGCATTCATCTCGAGCATGCTGGCGCATCAGCAGTTATCTTGTCACCTAAAGAAGCCAAGACTCCTGTTGACCGCTCATTGCTCGACTACAACTTCGTCGATGCACTGAAGGAAGATCGTACCCGCATCCGTATCTTCGGCAAGCCCGAGGCTCACAAGGGTCGTCGTATGGGTGTTGTGCTATGCTATGGTGAGGTAGGGGATGATGTAAATGCTCTGCGTGATAAAGCCAAGCGTTTGGCGAAGACCGTTCTTGGTACTGACCCTTATACGAAATTTGAACATTAAAAAAGATGATAGAAACTCTTCAATCCCTGCGTTTCGTGTTTGCGCTGACAGTAATGTTGGCACATTTCTCGTACGCAGGAATTGAAGGTCATAGTACTGGTGTGGGGCCGATGTTCTTCATGCTGATGACAGGAGTCGTAATGTCAAGAAGCTATGGGATAAAGATTCTCAACGGAACTTTCTCCTTTAAGCATTTCCTGCTCCGTAGGCTTTTTAAGTTCTATCCCCTTCACTTGGTATGTCTATTGGCAGTGGTTATCGTCCGTCATAAGACGATGATGGCTGATGACTATTTGGCGATATTGCCAAATCTCCTTCTTGTGCAGAGTTGGATACCTGTGCCCACTTATTATTTTTCATGCAATGCTGTCTCATGGTATTTGTCTGACCTCCTATTATTCCTATTGCTCTTTCCTTGGTTGTTTGGGAAAATAGGTCGCATGGACATAGGAACTCTTTTGAAAACAATCGCTTTACTCATGGTTGTTTATGTGGCTTATGTCTCTCTTGTCCAGACTGACGACCTGAACTACTGGCTCTATATATTCCCGCCAGTCCGCTTGTTCGATTTCATCTGGGGCATGATGCTATGGCGTTGCTATCAGTTATATCCTTCTTTGGGACATATGCGATGGCCAACATTTGTAGAGATATTGCTATTCTGTGGTGTCGTCCTGACGATTATCACTTATCCGCTACATGAGCGATGGCATTATGCGCTTATTCATTGGGTAGTAATGATTCCGTTGGTGCTCGTTTTCATGCAAGGAGATTCTTATGGTGGACTCGTTAGTCGTTTCCTGAAGACACGGACAATGGTTTGGTTAGGCGCATTAACGTTGGATACTTACCTCCTCCATCAGTTGATGTTTGCTATTCTTCTCAATAATGCCGATAAAGTAGGACTGCACCTTCCTTATCTCCCGATGTTGGCGTTGTGTGTAGGACTCGTCGTTCTTTTAAGTTGGTTCGTCCACTCTTATTTCGTAGCTCCTGTGAATAGGCGCTTGCAATCTATAATAATTGACAAATAAAATCGTTATTAGATCAATGAAACAAGAAAAAGCCAGACTCATAGATCTTCCCAAGATTGTCGATCCGCGTGGCAATCTGACGGTAGCGGAACAGATGAAGAATATTCCGTTCGACATCGCTCGTGTCTATTGGACGTATGATGTGCCTTCTGGCGAACGACGTGGCGGTCACGCCCACCGTACGTGTGAGGAGATTGTGATTGCTGTCAGTGGCTCGTTCGATGTCACCGTCGATGACGGACAGGGTGGTAAGGAAATCTATCATCTGAACCATCCTTATCAAGGCTTGTACATTGGTACGGGAGTTTGGCGTACGCTGGAGGATTTCAGTAGTGGCGCTGTGTGTCTGGTGCTTGCCTCGGAATTGTTCGATGAGGACGAGTACATATACGAGTATGATGAATTCTTGGATTGGGTAAAGCACAATGGTTGAAATAGTCAGATATACACCGGATAGAGAAGTAGAATGGGATGCTTTTGTGGGGCACTCCAAAAATGCTACGTTCCTGTTCTATCGTGGTTATATGGACTATCATGCCGACAGATTTGCTGATTACTCATTGATGTTTTTCGAGAATGGTAAATTATGTGCTTTGTTACCAGCCAATCGTCAAGACGATATACTCTATTCTCATCAGGGACTGACGTATGGCGGTCTGATTACTACACACGAGAATACTACGGCTCAGGTCTGTCAGTTCTTTGTCGAACTAAATGCGTTCCTTAGAAATGCTGGAATCCGACGTGTCATTTATAAACCTGTGCCCTGTATCTATCATCAGTTGCCAGCAGAGGAAGACCTTTATGCTTTATTTGTTACCTGTCATGCCCAGTTACTCGGACGCGATGTGTCTTCCGTCATCCTGCCGACTAACCGTATCAAATGGAAACGTGATAGGCACTATGCTGCGAATAAAGCACGGACGAATGGAATACAAATAAAGCAAAGCAATGATTTTGCTGCTTTCTGGCAGATTCTCTCCGACAATCTGAAACAGAAGTTCAATGCTTCTCCTGTCCATTCGCTCAGCGAGATAGAGTTGCTTCATAGTCGTTTTCCAGAGAATATCTGTCTGTGGGTGGCATACTCTAAGGAGGGTGAGCTTTTGGCTGGAACAGTGCTTTATCTCTGTGGCAAGGTGGTTCGTTCTCAGTACATCTCGGCTTCACCGGAAGGCAAGAGACTCCATGCCGTTGATGGGCTTTACGACTATATTATTCATCAGGCCTATCCGGATGCTCGTTATTTCGATCTTGGAACATCGAATATGCCGCATAGTAGCGACCTTCACGACTCACTCATTTATCAGAAGGAAGGGTTTGGAGGACGTGCAGTTTGTTTCGATACTTATCAGTGGACGCTATGATGAAGTACTTAGACCTGAAACGAATTAACGAGCCTTACGTGCATGCTGCCGATGAGGTGCTGCAGAGCGGATGGTATCTACGTGGTGAAGCCACGCAGCGTTTCGAACAGCACTATGCAGAATATATTGGTACTAAGCACTGCGTGGGTTGTGCCAATGGATTGGATGCGCTGACGCTGATACTGAGGGCATATAAAGAAATGGGCGTGATGAAAGATGGCGACGAAGTCATCGTACCCGCCAATACCTACATCGCCAGCATCCTAGCCATAACAGAAAACCGTCTTGTTCCTGTATTGGTTGAACCGGATATCAATACCCTACAGATTGATGATGCACTGATAGAGGAGAATATCACTTCTCGCACCCGTGCCATCATGATAGTCCACCTCTATGGTCGGTGTGCCTATACCGATAGGATAGGGGAGATTTGTGCCCGGTATGGTCTGAAACTTATCGAGGACAACGCCCAGGCTCACGGCTGTTGTGCTACTACTCCCGACGGTTCTCCGTCAGGCAAGACCGGCTCCCTTGGCCATGCTGCAGCTCATAGTTTTTATCCCACAAAGAATCTGGGCGCCTTCGGCGATGCAGGTGCTGTGACTACTAACGATGAAGAACTAGCTTCACTTATCCGCGCTCTTGGCAACTATGGCTCTGCCCGTCATTATGTCTTTGATTACATCGGTCGAAACAGTCGTATCGATGAATTGCAGGCTGCCATCCTTGATGCCAAGTTGCACGACCTTGATATACAAAACGCCCGCCGTAAGCAGATTGCTGCTATATATATAAATAAGGTAAAGAATCCTGCCATCACGATTCCGCAGTCCGACCGCGATAGTGTATGGCACATCTTCCCCGTGTTGTGTGAGCGTCGTGACGAACTCCAGCAATATCTGAAAGGTCATGGCGTGGAGACAGAAATCCATTATCCTATTCCGCCTCACAAACAGCTCTGCTATCCTGCGTGGAATAACCTCTCGTTCCCCATCACCGAGAGCATCCATCGTGAGGAGCTCTCTATTCCCTGCAATCCCGCTATGTCAAACGAAGAGGCCGACCATGTGGCCGACCTCCTCAATAGTTTCTGTTAGCATCTTTGTAGACCGAGGCATGCTCCTCTTTATTCATCCAGCAATAGTACTGTAGCGCTTCTTGCCGCCTGTGCACCCATGACCAGCACCTGTGCGATGTCGGCGGTCTTTGATGGTCCGCTAATAAAGGTGCCGTATCCGTAATCATTCATTTCTATCCGCTTATATGCCTCGTGCATGTTGTTGACAATTTGTTTCTTGTCAAGCAGGATAACCAGATTCTCGCTGATAAACATGACAGCCTTTTCTTTCATCTGCTGTGGAATCCAGACACAGGCGTTCTCGGCAACACCGAATATGCCGCGGACTATACCAACATCGGTGCCGTTTAGGTCGCGGGCACGACCGACGTCGTCGGGATTACGTGTGGCAATGGTAATCTCGGGCAGGTTCGAGGCAATCTCCTTGGCGTCGGGATAGAGCTCACGAATAAGTTTATTGATATCGCGACCTTTCTCCACCTCGATGGCATTGCCGCCTACACTTTTCGTCATGTTCATAAAGTGCAACAGTGGGTCGGGGTATTTGACAGCCGCGATGTCGCTGAGGTCGGGCATATCGAACCGCTCATGAACGTTTGCCCTATACTTCTTCAATATATCTTCTTTGCTACTCATTTCTCTATCTCCTTAATCATTTCGTGGAACGGTTTCTTGGGAAACTCCATCATCTTGTGACCCTCAGCCCACGGGTTGAGGCCGCAGTTGAGGAGCGGTGAGGGGATGTAGTTGGCCCAGTGGGCAAGTCCCGTACCTAAGTTGTAGAGACCGGGTGAACCGTAGACCATCGACATACCCTTACACATGAGTTTCTTCTGCGGATTGGCGGTACCAAAGTCGTCCAACTGCTGGCGCCATTGGTATATCTGGTCACCGAGATTCAACTTGACAGGGCAGACGGTTTGGCACGAGAGGCACAGCGTGCAGGCGCTGACGTTCCCGCTATGTTTCTGCGGGTCGCGCAGCATACCAAGGTTGATACCAATAGGGCCAGGAATGAAATATGAGTACGAATAGCCACCGCTTCTGCGATAGACGGGACAAGTGTTCATGCACGACCCGCAACGAATGCATTTCAGCGACTCCCAATGTTCTGGATTGGCAATCCACTCTGAGCGTCCATTGTCCACGAGCACGATGTGCATGTGATGGGCCGTTGGACGGGCCTTACGGAAGTGCGAAGTGTACGTTGTCGTTGGCTGACCGGTTCCCGCACGACAGAGCATGCGCTGGAAGACGGCAAGACACTCGTAGTTGGGGATGATCTTTTCTAACCCGATAGCAGCGATGTGCAGTTTCGGACAACTTGTGCTCATGTCGGCATTGCCCTCGTTGGTGCACACGACAATGTCGCCTGTCTCAGCGATGCCGAAGTTAGCACCTGTCATACCAGCGTCGGCTGTTAGGAACTCATTGCGTAGCGATAGCCTGGCACGGTACGTTAGGTACGTGGGGTCGTGGTTGCCCTTCTCGTTCGAGATGCCCTTTTCTTCGAACAGTTCGCCCACGTCGTCGTGGTTCAAGTGGATAGCCGGCATGACGATGTGTGATGGTGCCTGCCCTTTCAACTGGATGATGCGCTCACCCAAATCGGTCTCGACAACCTCAATGCCCTTGCTCTCGAGGTACGGATTCATGCCGCACTCCTCGGTCAGCATCGACTTCGACTTCACCATCTTCTTGACATTATGGTTCTTCAGGATTCCATAGACAATTTCGTTGAACTCCTGTGCATCTTTGGCCCAGTGTACCTCCACACCGTTCTTCTCGGCTGCGGTAGCAAACTGGTCGAGATACTCGTCCAGATGCGTGATGGTATGGCGCTTGATCTGTGACGCCTTCTCGCGCAGCTGTTCCCATTCGTCGAGACCATAGGCCATGTTGTCGCGCTTCGAGCGGACTGCCCAGAATGTAGCGTCGTGCCAGTGCGCATATTGTTGGTTCTTTAAGAACTCCTTGGCGGCTTTTGAATGTGCTGTTGACATAATTTTTTTTTTTTCGTTATTACGTTATAACGTTATGACGATATTACGATTAGAGTCCAGCGGCTAAAATCTCCACGACGTGCTTAAACTGGATGTTGAGGCCCTGTTTCTTGGCGACGCCTGCCATGTGCATAAGACACGAGCAGTCGGGACCTGTAACGTACTCTGCACCCGTTTGGATGTGGCGTTCCACCTTGTCCTTACCCATCTGTGCCGACACGGCTGTCTCCTCAACGGAAAACATACCACCGAAACCGCAGCACTCGTCGGGGCGTTCAGGCTCCACAATATCGATGCCGTCAACTAATTGAAGTAAGTCCTTAATCTTGTTGAACTTTGCTATATGTTGCTCAGAAGGGGAGGAGAGACCTAACTCACGAACCCCGTGGCAGGAGTTGTGCAATGAGACCCTATGTGGGAATGTTCCCAAGCGACGATTTACCTTTGCCACGTCGTGCAGGAACTCTACCACATCCATGCTGCGCTTGGCCGTTTCGCATTCATGGTTCAACAGCCGCGGATAGTTCAGGCGGATGAATGCTGTACATGACACACTGGGTGCTACCACGTAGTCGAAGTCCTTAAACATATCCTCAAACTTCTCAGCCAGTGGGATGGACTGTTTCTCGAATCCTGCGTTAGCCATCGGCTGACCGCAGCACGTCTGTTTTTCTGGATATGTCACATCTAATCCGAGGTGTTTCAGCAACTTCCACGTCGCCATGCCCACTTCTGGGTATACGGCGTCGACGTAACATGGAATGAATAGTCCGACTTTCATATTGTTTCTTCTTTTTCGCTATTACGTTATAACGTTATGTCGAAATAACGACTAAATCACGTGCAGTCCGAGGAATACCATCAGGCCGTTCATCAGTATCCAGAAGATAGCAAACGGCATGGTCTTACGCATAATATCGCCATCCTGCCCCTCCATATCACATGCTGCGGTAGCGATGGCGATACTTTGTGGCGACAGCAGTTTACCACCCTCCGATCCGGCACAGTTGGCTGCGGCGAGCCAGTTGGTCTCGTTGCCGCTCACACCGAAGAATGCTCCCTGATTAACCAGTCCCAGGTCGCTGGCGGCAGTGGCCTGCAGCTTACCAAACAGGATGTTGGCATTAGTGGCGCTACCCGTAACAAACGTGCCGATAGAGCCGATGAGCGGAGCAAAGAACGGGAAGGCAGCGCCGGTAAGCATTACCAGACCCTTAGCGATATCATTGGTCATACCAGTATTGTTCATGAGCATGGCCATAGCCACCAGGCAGCAGATGGTAACCACCGTCTTCTGCAGGTTGAGTGTGGTCTTGGCCAGCAGCTTCATCAGTGCACCAAAGCTCATGCCCTGGATGAGTCCGCCGATCATGGCGCCAAGGAAGATCATGAGTCCGGCGTTAGACAGCCATCCGAACTTAAAGGTGTTGCCGATTACTGGCAGGTCGAACTTGGTGACCAGTGTGCTGCCCAGCAGTTCGTTGATAGGTGGAACTATCTTGCTCGATATCAGAATGAAGAAGATGATGAGGCCATAAACACTCCATGCTCGGAGCGTTTTGGCAACACCAAACCTCTGATGTTCTACCTGTACTGTATCCTTTTCTGCCTCGTGGCGCAGGAAAAGCTTATCGTAAAGCAACATGGCTGCAATAGCGGCTACTGAACCAAGGATGGCAGGTGTCTCGGGACCAATGAAATGGGCGCAGCAGAACTGCACCACGATAGAGCAAGTGCCTACGAACAGCGCGATGGTGATGTTCTTGATAATCTTGGTCTTGTCGGTCATCATCAGGATGAGGAACGGCGTGATATAGAACATCAGCGAGAGCTGTAATATAATAAAGGTGGCAACCTCGCAGAGCTCCTCGGGAGTGGCGGTACCGCTAGCTGCTACCTGGTTGGCCAGTGTCGTAGCGGGAAGACCTACAGCTCCGAAACCTACGGCAACGGTATTAGCCACCAAGCAGATGACGGCCGAGAACATAGGCTTGAATCCCAGTCCGATAAGGATGGCGGCAGGGATGGCCACAGCCGTACCAAAGCCGGCCATACCCTCGAGCACTCCACCAAGCCCCCACGTAAGCAGCAGCACCAGCAGTCCCTTATCGCTGGTCATCTGGATGAACTGTGTCTTAATGGTCTCAATCTCCTTCGTCTCGCAGAGGATGTTGTAGCTAAAGATAGCACAGATGATAATCAGAATAATCGGGAAACATGCTTTCAGCAGCCCCTCCACTATCGACCATAGTGTAATACCGAAGATACTGGCATCAGCAAATTTCTCTGGAATGATGCCCATAGCAGGAACGGCAAATAATGCCAAAAGGACGGTGACAATCAGAGTGACGATGGCACTTCTGTAGCCAGAAACCTTGAAACCCATCATCAGTACGATGAGCAACACGATTGGGATAACGGAAATTAATGCAGTCATAGGGGGGCTTTTTAGTTATGATATAAGTTTTGGTTGCAAATATACGAAATAATTTGAAAAGTTTTGTGTTTTCTCTTGTTTTTTTATTAACTTTTTTGTATATTTGCCAGCAAATAACTTAAAACTAGAACCTATGCTCAACAATTTTCTACAAGAACTGAGACAAGTTATCAGTGTCGACCGCATCTATACCGATGAGCTACGCACCCTGGGTTGGGGTACCGATGCCAGTTTTTACCGCCAGATTCCTAAGGTAGTCGTCCGTAGCGATGGCGAGGGGGAAATCGCTAAGATAGTGCAGTTGTGCGACAAGTTCAAACTGCCCTACACATTCCGTGCAGCGGGCACATCGCTTAGCGGACAGAGTTGTACCGACTCTGTGCTGATAGTGGCTGGCAAGCACTGGGAGAAATACGAACTGGGCCAGAATCAGGAGACTGTCAAGTTGCAGCCCGGCATAGTGGGCGGCCGTGTAAATCAGATACTGAAGCCCTACGGCCGTGTGTTCCCACCCGATCCAGCATCGATAGGTTCGGCCATGGTGGGTGGTATCGTGGTGAACAATGCATCGGGCATGAACTGCGGTGTGCATGCCAATAGCGACCGCATGCTCATATCGGCCCGCATTATACTTACTGACGGAACCATTCTGGACACTGGCGACGAGCAGAGTCGCGAGGAGTTCCGCAAGACTCACACGGCATTCCTACAGCACATAGAGATGCTGCGCGACAAGGTGCGAGCCGACGAGGAGTTGGCCGCACGTATCGCAAAGAAATACTCTATCAAGAACGTAACGGGACTGAACCTTCGCCCACTGGTGGCCTACGACGATCCGTTTGACATCATCGCCCACTCGATGGTAGGCAGTGAGGGCACGCTGGCATTCCTCTCGGAGGTTACGATGAAGACGCTGAAGGACTATCCGTACAAGGCTTCGGCGATGGTTTACTTCATGACGATGAAGGAGAGTTGCGAGGCTGTGGTGGCCATGAAGAAGATGAAGGCCGGCGAGGAAGACCTGGACTACAGCGCCGAGAATCTGGTGGTGAAGAGTGCCGAGATGCTCGACTACAAGTCGCTTTCGTCGGTCGACGATCCCGTATATCTGCAGTATAAGCAGGACGTGGATGCAGGCAAGATAGAAGGCGTGGAGCCGGGCGACTATCACAACCTGACAGCGATACTCACTGAGACCAAGGGCATAACCCACGAGCAACTGCTGGAGAAGATAGAGAAGATAAAGGAGTGTCTGGGCCAGTTCCGCCTGTATATCCCGGCTGAGTTTACCGAGGATCCTGCCGTGTATGGCAAGTACTGGGCCATCCGAAGCGGCATATTCCCATCGGTAGGAGGTACACGTCCTGTGGGCACATCGTGCCTTATCGAGGATGTGGCATTCCCGATAGAAAGTCTGCCTGAGGCCACGGTGAAACTGCAGAAGCTGATAGCCGATCATGGCTACGACGACGCTTGTATATACGGTCACGCATTCGAGGGCAACTACCACTTCATACTGAACCAGAGCTTTGCCGACGAGCACGAGGTGGCACGCTATGCTGAGATGATGCGCGATGTGGCTAAGCTGGTGGTTGAGGGCTACGATGGAAGCCTGAAGGCCGAGCACGGCACAGGTCTCAACATGGCGCCATTTGTGAAGTACGAGTGGGGCGAGAAGGCCTACGAGATAATGTGCGAGCTGAAGAAGATATTCGACCCCGAGGGCTTGCTTAACAAGGGCGTGATATTCAACGACGATCCCGACTGCTTCATCAAGTGCCTGAAGCCACTGCCTGTGCTGGATTTCGACTTCGACAGCGTGCCTGATGGCGGACACTATCTGATGGACCCAACGCTTTCGACAGCCCATGAGACCATCGAACAGGTGAAGCGAGCCAACAAGTGTATAGAGTGCGGATTCTGCGAGGTTAACTGTATGTCGTGCGGACTCACGCTGAGCAGCCGTATGCGTATCGCCGTTCAGCGCGAGATACGCTACCTGACCAAGACCGGTGCCGACCCGGAGCGACTAGCCACGCTGAAGAAACAATACAAGTACTATGGCGACCAGACTTGCGCCACGGACGGACTATGCTCTACATCGTGCCCGATGAAGATTAACACGGGCGAGCTGACCCATCTGATACGACAGATGGACATGAACGAGAGTCCTACGGGATATAAGCTTGGCGAGTTTGCCGCCAACCACATGGCAGGCATCAAGAGCGGATTGCGAGTGGTGCTGGATGTGGCTCATGCCGCACACATCACCCTGGGCCCATCGCTGATGACCAGCATCTGCCGAGGCATGAACAAGATGGGCATGCCGCTATGGACCACCGCTATGCCTAAGAAGCATCGCCAACCCAAGAAGAGCGACCTCACACAATTCATCATCGAGAAGAGCATTCCGCACAAGGAGGAGCAGCACTCCGAGCTAAAGGTGGTTTACTTCCCCAGCTGTATCAACCAGACTATGGGACAATCAAAGCATGGCGGAAAGATACACGACCTGGTGGACGAGGTAATCCAACTGATGGCCAAGGCTGGCTACGAGGTAATATTCCCAAAGGGCATGGAGCGAATGTGTTGTGGACAGATTTGGGAGAGTAAGGGTATGCTCGACATAGCCGACCGCAAGAGTGCCGAGCTGGAGGCAGCACTGTGGAAGGCCAGCGAGGAGGGCAAGTATCCCGTGCTGTGCGCCCAGAGTCCGTGTCTGCATCGCATGAAGAAGGTGATGCACAGAATGGATTTGTATGAACCAGCAGAGTTCATAATGAAGTTCTTGGTGCCACGACTGGATTTCCATCCTATCGATCGCCACATAGCTCTGCACCTTACGTGTTCTACACGCCAGATGGGTGTAGACAAGGATATGATAGAGCTGGCCAAGCTGTGCTCAAAGAATGTGTTCCTGCCCGAGGGCGTGGGCTGTTGCGGATTTGCCGGCGACAGAGGATTCACATTCCCCGAACTGAACAGCTACGGACTTCGCAAGCTTCGCCCACAGATAGAGGCCAACGGCATAGAGGTGGGCTACAGTAACAGTCGTACCTGCGAAATCGGACTGGAGACAAATTCGGGCATACCATACATGAGTATCGTATACCTGGTAAACGAATGTACAACTCCAAAGGCTATTTAACATGTTTTCGTTCTTTTTTCCACTAAAGATTTGTACGATGACAAAATAATGCTTATCTTTGCCGCGCAAAACAATAATTAATAAAGGAAACAATAATGAATTATCAAGATTTTGAATTGAAGGAATATGCCTCGGCAAACGAACGTTTGTGGGAGGCCAGTAAGGCTTTTCCCGTATTGATGAGAAAAGTGTATGTGTGGATGACACTGGCATTGGCCATCACAGGTTTTACAGCCTATGGCGTTGCTACCAGTCCTGGTATTTTGCAGGCTATTTATGGTAATCAGATCCTTTTCTGGGGACTGATTATTGCCGAATTTGCGTTGGTTATTGGTGTCAGTGCTGCTATCAACAAGTTGTCTTTGACTACAGCTACGCTGATGTTCATTCTCTATTCTGTTATCAATGGTGCGTTACTGTCGTCTATCTTCCTCCTGTATACAGCGTCGTCTATCTCAACTGTATTCTTTATTACGGCTGGAACATTTGCTGCTATGGCTATTGTTGGTTACACGACAAAGACAGACCTGTCATCTCTAGGAAAGATATTACTGATGGCTTTGATAGGTTTGATAATTGCCACCGTCGTGAACGTCTTTATCAAGAGCTCTGGCTTCGATATGATTATCAGTTATATTGGTGTGCTGATTTTCGTCGGACTGACGGCATACGATTCTCAGAAAATCAAACAGATGCTTTTACAGGCTCCCGATGCAGGGGAGGGCGCACAGAAAGTTGCACTGCTTGGAGCACTATCACTTTACCTCGATTTCATCAACCTGTTTATCTATCTGCTTCGTATTTTCGGTAAGAGAGAGTAGTATAGTCTCTATATATAATAAGGTGTATAAGTTTTCGCATTGTCACGAAATGCGAAAACTTTTTGTTTTCTGTGAAAAAAGTGTCTAAAAGTTTTGGTAGTTCAATTTTTTGTTGTACCTTTGCATCCGCTTTCGCGCTAAAAATAGCGACGGGGCATTGAAGAAAGAGTTCTTTGAAAGTCTTACATAAAACAGATGATAAGTAGTACAAGAAGCGAGTACTTTATTATTTATTTAATAAGTACTTGGGTAACAAAAGTCA
>CACYBB010000031.1 GCA_902772585.1 uncultured Bacteroidales bacterium
TTCGACCACGAACCCCACAACCCCCACAGGTGGCGGTGGCAACACCGGAGGTAACGGTGGAGGCGGTGACGAACCGGGCGGGGACGGAAATGACCAGAACTAGCAAAAGAGCGCCCTGCGGGGCGACTCTTTTGAATTAAGAGTTAAGAGAGAAAAAAACGAATGTGTAATTTAAGAAACGAATTACCATAATAACTCATAATTTGGCCATAATAAATATTACGGATAATTACGGATATTTGTTTCCAAGAAAAAAGAGATTCGTTTCAAAAAAGAATTTGAGTATGAAGAAGAACAGTATTATTGAGGTGGCGGTGAAGGTCATTGTAGCCGCACTCACAGCCTTCCTGACGGCAATTGGCACGACATCGTGTATGGGCAGAGGCCCATTCTGACTACAAGTTCTCTGACCAGGTCAGAGTGTGGCGTTGCAATGCGCTGGATACGGACCGATTACGATGTAAGAGGGAAGAGAGAAGAGAGAAAGGACTGACAGACGAGGGGCTGCCAGTCCTTTCATTCTTGATGAATATGGCATTTGACAATTTGTTACAATATGATGCGAATTTAGGACAAAAGTAAAGCAAATTGGAAGATATAAACATAAAATGCTTTACATATTGTCATTAAGTAAACAACTTTAGACACAAAAGGATAGATATTTTCTGCGTTTCCTGACTTTTTGTTATACCTTTGCATCGGAAAAGATTCAAAAGGTAAAAAGGCAATGAGAGTAAAGAAACGTTGGATTATCCTGATGACGGCAATGACGTTGATAGCCGTGGCGGGATTGGCGGTAGGAGAACCGTCGTTTGAGTGTGATTGGTCGGTAATATCGGCTGCTGATGTGGCGTGGCTGATTACCGCCACTATTTTTGTGCTGATGATGACACCCGGACTGTCGTTCTTCTATGGCGGCATGGTGGGCGCCAAGAATGTCATCTCGACGATGTTGCAGTCGTTCATCGCCATGGGACTGATTTCTGTCCTCTGGGTGGTCGTCGGCTTCTCGCTGTGCTTTGGCGACGACATCGGTGGTGTGATAGGCAACCCGTTGACGTTCCTGATGTTCCAGAACGTGGGTGCAGCGGTCTATACCACGCCCGCGGGTAATATATTAGGTGGTGCAAGCATTCCGTTGGCATTGTTTGCGCTGTTCCAGATGAAGTTTGCCATCATCACCCCATCGCTGATTACGGGCTCGTTTGCTGAGCGTGTCAGGTTCTCGGCCTACATGTTCTTCATGATGTTCTTTTTCTTCATCATCTACTGTCCACTGGCACACATGACGTGGCACCCTGAGGGACTGTTTATGAAGTGGGGCGTCATTGACTTTGCTGGTGGTATCGTGGTACATGCTTCCAGCGGTGTGGCCGCTTTGGCAGGTGCTATCTATCTGGGACGACGCAAGACTGAGACGCGTAAGAGTGAACCCGCTAACATCCCCTTCGTACTGCTGGGTGCCGCCATGTTGTGGTTGGGTTGGTTCGGCTTCAATGCAGGTTCGTCGCTACATGCTGACGGGCAGGCCATCAAGGCATTCCTGAATACGAACACCGCTTCGGCAACAGCCATGATGACGTGGATATTCTTCGACTGTCTGCGTGGCAGAAAACCATCGGCTATGGGTGCCGCTGTAGGTTGTGTAGTAGGTCTGGTGGCCATCACGCCATCGGCAGGCTACGTCACCGTGGGGCAGAGCATTTTCATTGCTTTCGTCATCACACTGATCTGTAACGTTGCCGTCTATTGGCGCTCGCATACCAGCATCGACGACGCCCTCGACGTGTTCCCCACCCACGGCACGGGTGGTATCTTCGGTACCGTGCTGACGGGTATCTTCATTCAGGAAGGCCTCATCGCCGGCACATGGGATGGTTTTGTCATTTTCCTCTATCATCTGCTGGCCATCGTCATCGTCTTCGTCTATACCTTCGCCATGAGTTGGTTGGGATATAAGCTCATTGACAGCCTGATTCCCATGCGCGTGTCGGAGTATAGTGAAAAGGTGGGCCTCGACTTCTCGCAGCACGATGAGCACTACGGACTGGCGCACATCGGTGAGCGTGAACTGGCAGAGTATGAGGAACACATCCGTGAGAAGAACAAATAGTCCAATAGTAAATTGTCAAATAGTCCAATAGTAAATCGTCAAATAGTCCAATAGAATTATGTGTGGAATAGCAGCTATATTGAATATTAAGGAGCAGACGCATGCGCTGCGTGATAAGGCCTTGAAGATGAGTCAGAAGATCCGTCATCGCGGACCAGACTGGAGTGGTATTTACTGTGGTGGTTCAGCCATCCTTGCCCACGAACGACTGAGCATCGTGGACCCAGAATCAGGCGGACAGCCGTTGTTCTCGCCTGACAAGAAACAGGTACTGGCAGTGAACGGTGAAATATACAACCATCAGGAGATTCGCCGTCGCTATGCCGGACAGTATGAGTTTCAGACGGGCTCCGACTGCGAAGTCATCCTCGCCCTCTATCGTGAGAAGGGTATCAACTTCCTCGAAGACCTGAGCGGCATCTTCGCCTTCGTGCTCTACGATGAGGAGAAGAACGAGTTTCTCATTGCGCGCGACCCCATTGGCGTTATACCTTTATATATAGGTTATGATTCAGACGGCACCGTCTATGTGGCCTCCGAACTGAAGGCCCTCGAAGGTCAGTGTGAGCATTACGAACCCTTCCTGCCCGGATTTTACTATTGGAGCAAGGAGCCAGGCATGAAGCGCTACTACCAGCGCGACTGGTTTAAGTATGATGCCGTGAAGGACAATCCTGCCAGCGTCGAGGCTATCCACGATGCATTGGAGGATGCCGTGAAGCGCCAGCTGATGAGTGACGTGCCTTACGGTGTGTTGCTGTCTGGTGGTTTGGACTCCAGCGTCATCTCCGCCATTGCCGAGAAATACTCTGAGATGCGTATCGAGGACGACTCGAAGACCAAGGCCTACTGGCCCCGTCTGCACTCGTTTGCCGTGGGTCTGAAGGGTGCTCCCGACTTGGCCAAAGCCAAGCTCGTGGCCGACCACATCGGTACCGTGCATCACGAAATCAACTATACCATTCAGGAGGGACTGGATGCCATCCGCGACGTCATCTATTTCATTGAGACCTACGACGTCACCACCGTCCGTGCCTCTACACCGATGTATCTGTTGGCGCGCGTCATCAAGTCGATGGGTATCAAGATGGTGCTCTCCGGCGAGGGTGCCGACGAGATATTCGGTGGCTACCTCTATTTCCACAAAGCGCCGTCGGCCAAGGATTTCCACGAGGAGACCGTTCGCAAGCTCTCCAAGTTGCACCTCTACGACTGCCTGCGTGCCAACAAGAGCCTTTCGGCCTGGGGTGTCGAGGGTCGTGTACCCTTCCTCGACAAGGAGTTCCTCGATGTGGCCATGCGCACCAATCCTGAGGCCAAGATGTGTCCAGGCACCACCATTGAGAAGAAGATTGTCCGCGAAGCCTTTGCCGACATGTTGCCCGAAGCCGTCGCCTGGCGCCAGAAGGAGCAGTTCAGCGATGGTGTGGGCTATAGTTGGATTGACACCCTCAAACAGATTACCTCAGAAGCCGTCACCGACGAGCAGATGGCGCATGCTGCCGAGCGCTTCCCCATCAATCCGCCAAAGAACAAGGAAGAGTATTACTATCGCTCCATCTTCGCCGAGCACTTCCCCAGCGAAAGCGCTGCCAAGAGTGTTCCTTCAGAGGCCAGCGTCGCCTGCTCTACGGCCATCGCTTTGGAGTGGGATGCCGCCTTTAAGGGAATGAACGACCCCTCTGGACGTGCCGTCAAGGGTGTGCATGAACAAGCGTATTAAAAAAAGAAAAACCAATTTTTCTTTTGCATTTCGCTCGTTTATTCGTAACTTTGCACCCCGTATGGTCACCAAGGCACTACAACGAAAGATTACAGAGCAACCGTCACACTACAACCATCTGGAACGTATGTCGGTGGGTGAACTGTTGCAGCACATCAACGATGAAGACCGCTTAGTGGCAGAGGCTGTCAACAAAGCCCTTCCGCAGATACAGGCGTTGGTAGAGGCTATCGAACCACGTATGAAGCGTGGTGGCAGATTGTTTTATATCGGTGCAGGTACCAGTGGGCGCCTGGGAGTCCTCGATGCCAGCGAACTGCCTCCCACCTTCGGCGTTTCCGAAGAATGGGTGGTGGGTATCATTGCTGGTGGAGACCAGGCGCTGCGACACTCCATAGAGAAAGCAGAGGATGTTGCTGAACATGGTTGGCGCGACTTACAGGCTTTTCATCCTAAAGCAGACGACGTGGTGATTGGTATTGCAGCATCGGGTACGACACCTTATGTTATTGGAGCCCTTGAGGAAGCTAAAAGACAAGGATTGCTGACAGGCTGTATTACCAGCAATCCTGACACACCAGTGGCGGCTGTTGCCGACTATCCTATTGAAACCATTGTCGGACCAGAGTTTGTGACAGGTTCCAGTCGTATGAAGAGTGGTACGGCACAGAAGATGGTACTCAACATGATTTCCACGACGCTGATGATTCGCATGGGTCGTGTACGTGGCAACCGCATGGTGAGAATGCAACTGAAGAATGCCAAACTCGTTGATCGTGGTACCCGCATGCTTCAGGAATTCCTAGGACTGGACTACGAAGAGGCCCAGCACCGTTTGCTGGATGCAGGCAGCGTGGATAGTGTTCTGCGTGAAGAGCATGTCCTAGACCCGATGGATTCTGACTGTTAATCCTCCCCCACTCGCTTCCTGCAACAGAAAGAGGGACACCCTCACGGACGTCCCTCTTCGTGTATGTTTCATCATTTCCCTCGAAACATAATTTACTACATAACCAAAACTACTAACCTAAAACAAAATATGAATGATCTTTACCTATAATCCTTGAAACAATCTTTACTTTTACCTTTAAGACTTCCTCTGAAGACGATGCAAAGGTACGAATGTGTGCGCACACAACAAAATATTCTTGTAATTTTTACACTAAAAGTTGCAACTTATTGATTTAGGTCAATCGCCTAGTACTCAATATAGGGTTTTAAGCGCAAAATTGCGTCTTCTGAGAACCCCTTCAGAAAGCGCAAATCTTGCAGGTTTTTGATGTCGCCATGCAGTCGTCGATAGTCAACGATAGCCTTGGCCATGTAGTAGTTGATATAAGGGTGGTTACGCAACTGCTGCAGGGAGAGTTTGTTGATAGCCAGTCGCTGTGGGTTGGGATTGCTGATGACGAAATACTTCTTGGCCGACTGTGGGAAGCCTTCTATCTCGTCCAACTGGTCAACGCTGACGTAGCCACCAATCCATTTGCCGTGACGCACTATCTCCTTGGCGTAGTAACTGCCAATGCCTGGAACCATCACCAGTTGCGTGGTGTCGGCAGTGTTCAGCGCAATGTGCTCACCTTCTTTCAGTTTGACGCTATGACGCAAGCTGTCACGCCCTTCCTGAGGAAAGAGGGCTGCTGCCGACTGATAATCATCAGAGATGCGTATGAAAGGCTCCAATCGCAGATAGTCCTTCTTGGTGAGCCCATAAGTCTGTGCAAAGTCGCGTTTGGTGCGATAGACCCCTCCTCGCGCCCTATAGCGGTAGATGTTGCGTATCATCCAAGTGGGTAGCCCCAAACGAAGCAGTTGGGTGGAATCTGCCGTATTGGGGTCGAAATAGAACTCCTCCGTATGACGGATGGGTACTTCGCCAACTGTCAGGCTCGATGTCTTGTAGTGCTGACAGGTGCCTTTGCCATCAGTGCTGCGTTGCTGTTGTAGGCTATCCTTCGTCTGTTGGTCTATTACTGCTGTCTGTTGCTCTCCACCTGTCAGCCACAGGCCAATCGCGGCAAGTGCGGCTATGAGAAGCACCGTCTGTGCGATGCGACAGTCATTACGGTTCATAGGATACCCAATTGATGAAGGAATATCAGGATGATACAGACAGGACAGACGTAACGTACTGCAAAGAGATACACCCGATAGAATGAATGATTATCTTGTCCGTAGTTTGTAAACTCGTCGAGTACCACCTGACGCGGAATATACCAGCCCACAAACAGACACGCCAGCATACCACCCAAGGGCAGCATGATGTTTGCCGTCAGTTGGTCGCAGAAGTCCATCAGCGACAGTCCCATGACCTCAATGTCGATGGCACCTACCGACCACGAACACAGCAGACAGATGACGCCGGCAACAGTGGTAAGCACCCAGGCGGAGTATTTTCGTGGCATCTGGAACTCTTCCGTAAAGAAGGCAGTACCTATCTCGTGCATGGAGATGGTCGATGTCAGGGCAGCGAATACCAGCAAGGCATAGAACATGATGCTGACCACATAACCCACTGCAGGCACACTGCCAAAGGCCTGTTGGAACACGTTAGGCAAGGTGATGAATATCAGCGAGGGGCCTGAGTCGGCACTGATACCTACCGATGCTGCTGCAGGGAAGATTAGCAAGCCTGAGAGGATGGCTATCAGCGTGTCCAACAACGCTATCTGTCCTGCCGAATGCAGCAGGTTGGTCTTTCTTGTGAAATAACTGGCGTAAGTACACAGACAGGCCGTTCCCAGCGACAGCGAGAAGAAGGCTTGTCCGAGGGCTTCCAGCATGACGTCGCTATTCAGTTTTGAGAAGTCTGGATATAACAGGAACTTTACACCCTCCATAGCGCCTGGCAACATGCAGGAGGCAACAACCAGCACGACGAGCAACACCAACAGGATGGGCATCAGCCACTTTGATGCTTTCTCAATGCCCTTGCGCACACCACGAACAATGATGAAGTGGGTAATCAGTATGAAGAGCAGTCCACAGAGCACGGGTTTCCACGCACTGCTGGAGAAGTCGGCAAAGTATTGCTGCACATATTCCGTGTCACCCTGCATCTGCCCGCTTATCGACGCAAACAGATACTGCAGGCACCAACCGGCTACGACAGCATAGAATCCCAGAATGATCGTTGAGGTCAGGATGCCCAGATAACCCACCAACTTCCAAGGACGTCCTCCTGACAATTTATCATAGGCTCTGGCAGCATTGGTCTGTGCGTGGCGACCCACAATGAATTCACTAATCATGCCAGGAACACCCAACAGCAGGATGCACCCCACATACATCAGCAGAAAGGCCGCACCACCGTTCTGTCCCGTCATGTAGGGGAAGCGCCAGATGTTTCCCAGTCCTACTGCCGAGCCTGCCGTTGCCAGCACGATGCCCAGCTTACTGCCAAAGTTGCCACGTTCAGTCATGCAACAGTCCTAATTGATGAAGAAATATGATGAGTATAGCCAATGGGCAGATGTACTTCACCAGGAAGATGTAGCAGTGGAAGAACCGTCCGCGCAACTCGCCCCAATTGGTAAACTCGTCATGAACGATCTTATGAGGTACTACCCAGCCTATGAAGATGCAAGTCAGGAATCCTACTATCGGCAGGAAGATCTGACCTGTAATGAAATCGAACCAGTCAAATAACGACTCGCCAAAGATAACCAGTCCGTCAAAAGCTCCCAGCGACAACGAACAGAACGCACCGATGATGGACGTCAGAATGGTGACCCACATGGCTGCACGCTTACGGGTGGTGTGCAACTCTTCCTGGAAGAAGGCCGTGGACACCTCATGCAGCGACATCAGCGACGTCAGGGCTGCCAGCGACAACAATACGAAGAACAACAGGGAGATGATATAACCCACGATGGGGAAGGCGGCAAAGGCCTGTTGGAACACGTTGGGCAGTGTGATGAATATCAGCGAGGGGCCAGAGTCTGGGTTCACGCCTACCGAGAAGGCAGCAGGGAATATCATGAGTCCTGCCAGGATGGCCACCATGCAGTCGATGACGGCAATCTGCGTGGCCGACTTCGTCAGGTCGGTATATTTCGAGAAATAACTGGCATAGGTACACAGACAACCCATCGCAATGCTCAGCGAGTAGAACGACTGTCCCAGAGCGCCTAGGAACACATCACCCGTTATCTTGGAGAAGTCGGGCTTGAACAGGAACTCAATACCCTTTGTTGCTCCAGGCAGCATACACGAAGCCACCACGATGATGAGCAGTAATATAAATAAGGTAGGCATCAGCAGTTTCGAGGCACGCTCAATGCCTGCTCTCACACCGTGTTCGATAATCAGGTAGGTCATACCCAGAATAATGACTGTCCACAACACAGGTTTCACAGGGTCGCTACTGAGTTCGGCAAAATAGGTGCGGAAATACTCAGGATCGCCCTGCAGGTGACCTATCAGCGATGCCCACACATACTGCAGGCACCATCCGCTGACCACTGCATAGTAGCCCGTAATGAGGAATCCCGTCAGCACACCCATATAGCCTATCGCAGCCCATGGTGTGCCACCTGCCAGTTGTCGGTAGGCGCGAGCCGTATTGGCGTGTCCGTTACGACCCACGATGAATTCGCTGATCATGCAGGGAATGCCCAACAGCAACACGCACACCACGTAAATCATGATGAAGACGGCACCACCGTTCTCACCAGCCATATAGGGGAAGCGCCACACGTTGCCCAAGCCAACAGCAGAGCCTGCCGTTGCCAGTATCACACCCAGCTTACTGCTAAAATTGTCTCTTTGCTCCACTATGGTTTCTCTTATTTCTTAATTCAAAAACGTTTTTATTCTACTAAATCGCTTGCAAAAGTATAAAAAAATTCTTACTTTTGCAGCAAAAATTAAAGAAAAGATGCACTTTTTCATCCGTTTTGTAAGGAAATACCCGCTTTCCGTGCTTTGCATCCTGCTCATCTGGGTGCTCTCACTCACACCATTCTTCCCTGAGACACCATTGGACGATGTTCAGTTCATCGACAAGTGGACCCACCTTATTATGTATGGTGGCACCTGCAGCGTCATCTGGTTGGAATACCTGCGTCGTCACGACCGCATCGACTGGCGCAAAATCCTGTTACTGCCAGTTCTGGGCATGATACTCCTGGGTGGACTTATGGAACTGCTACAAGCCTATTGCACTACGACCCGTTCGGGCGAGTGGCTCGACTTTTGGGCTGACAGTGCAGGCGTACTTCTGGGTAACGCCCTGGGCCTTCTCTTCTGGTGGATAAGCAGAAGCAGAAAATAACGGCTTATCTGATGCGGGCAATGATGATGGAGACGTTGTCGATACCACCTCCTTCACAGGCTTGGCGATAGAGGTCGGCTGCAGTGGCACCCTCGGCAATGCGCGCTTCTATCTGTTCGTCCGTCAACATATCTGTCAGGCCATCAGAGCAAATCAGCAGCGTATCGTCCGTCAACAGTTTCCCTTCCAGGTCGTCAATGGCCAGACGCCCCTCTAAACCACCACCGATACAGTTCAATAGCGACTTATCAGCATCGGGGTCGCCCGTAATGCCACGCTCCGTCTCGTCTGTTGTCAGTTGGCGCAACATACCATTACGAAAACGGTAGGTACGACTATCGCCAGCATTCACCAGCCAGATGTGTCCATAGTGCCACACCACACCAGTCAGCGTGCAACCCATCGGCAACTGCTGGCCTCGTTCAGCAGCACTGCAGTTCAGCGAGAACGAGATATTTTTAGTGACATAGCGCAAATCTTCCTCAAAGGTCTCGACGCCAAGCATGCGGTTCTGAAACAGTTCCTTGATAGTGTTCAAGGTATATTCGCTGGCCTCTTCGCCATTATCATGACCACCCATGCCGTCGGCCAACAGCAGGTAGAAGAACCCCTTCTTTGGAATATCGACAGTCATGGTCGTGGCATCGTCACGCAGAATCAGTCCACTTACCGACACTGCGTCCTCATTATTCTCACGCACCAGTCCTTTCTGGCATAGCACATCAATCTCTATTTTCATTCCACGGTAAATTCAAGTGTTGCTATTCTCACACTATTGCCTTTCGTTATGGCAACGGCAGTGTTTGCTGCTATACGTGCACCATTGACGTATGTTCCATTGGTGGTGCCATTGTCGGTAATAGTCCATCCCGTAGCCGTCTTGGCTATCCGACCATGATTGCTGGAGACATAGGTACAGGTAGCCAGTTCAGGCCACATGCCGCCAACACGTCCGAAGGCACCTTCTTGCAATGTCAGTCGCCAACCGTTGCCCACCAGTGCCGTAGGCAAGACCACTGATGCAGCAGCAGTAGTCTGCGATTGCACTTTAGATTGCGACTGTGCTTGTGGTGCCACTTCCTTGCCTTCTATGATGGCCAGATATTTCCGACCAGGTATCAGGTCGCTACCACATACAGGACACTCTGTGCCACGCTTGGGGCGCTTACATTCGGGGCACCACTTCAGTTCCTTTCCACACTTGTCGCAGAAAGCACTGTCGTCAAGAATCATTTCTCTACATTCCGGACATTGTGTCATAGTACATCCTCCATCTTTATTGTTTTACGTTCCTCTGGGGTATGGCTTCCACCCTCTTCTGCCAGTCGTGCTGCAAGATTGCTCTTCACCTCGTCAAACAGGTTACGGGCATCGCGCCCATTGCCGAACGTCCTGCCACGATTATTATAGAGCAAGGTCAACTTACCACGAACAGCATTTTCTGCCATCGCATCGAGACAATAGCCGCCCTTGTTGGCATAAATCATGAATATCTGGAACAACTCGTCTGGCGTATAGTCCTCGAAGGTGATGCGATTGCGCTGTGGGAAGCGCGACTCAAAACCACTGTTCTCAGCGATGAACGACTGCATCTCGAAGGTGTAGCCTGCCGCGATGCAGACAAACTTACCACGGTCGTTCTCCAGTCGTGCCACCAGTGTCTCCAAAGCACTACGTCCGTATTGATCGGAAGCCAACTGGTAAGCCTCATCGATAAACAAGATGCCACCCATGGCCGTGTCAATGACGTGCGAAGTAATGGCCTCTGTGTCGCCCAAATAGCGACCTACCAGATTCGACTTACCCACCTCCACGACATTCGGTGTAGGCAACGCGCCCATCGCATAGAAAATTTTACCCATCAGGCGCGCTACGGTAGTCTTACCTGTTCCTGGGTTACCCAAGAAGAGGTAGTGGCCCAGCGGTATCTCTGGTCGACGGTTCTCCTGCTTGGCACTCTCTATCTCGTTATTGATGGTATGTGCCAGTTTCGTCAGCGAATCTTTCACGCCCTCCAGACCAATCAGCGCATTCAGTTCGACCAGACAATCCTCAATAGACACCTTGGCAGGTTCCTCATACGGAATATCCTCGCTGATGGCTGTATGCAGAAACTCTGGTGTCCACTGGTCGTAGGGTACTGTGGCAATGCGGTTATTGATGGCCGTCTTCGTCTCAGCAACCTTCTTCATCGCCTCACCGGCATTACCGAACTTCTCATCTTTCATGACCACCATGTTACGGAACATGTTCAGCACCTTCATACGTACAGACTCGTCAGCCAGCGTAAAGTTATACTTCTTCGCCTTTGCAGCACGCTCGTAGATTTCCAACAGCTCCTCAGCGGTATAGTCTTCAATATGAATGGTGTGTGAGAAGCGGCGTTTTAATCCGGGGTTGGAGTTCATAAACGTTGCCATCTCTTTGGGATAGCCCGCACAGATAACCACAAACTTACCCGCCTCGTTCTCCATACGCGTCATCAGTGTCTGAACGGCCTTCTTACCTTCAGACGACGTGCTCTTTCCGGCAGCATCCATCGGTTCCAGGTCGTAGGCCTCGTCCAGGAACAAGACACCACCCATCGCCTCGTTGATGGCAGCATCCATCTTCTTGTCTGACTCGTTGATGTACATGCCAATGATATCCTTCGGCACCTTCTCTGTCACGCGGTCGGTAGCGGTGACACCCAGCGCCTTGAAAATCTTTCCGAAGATGCGCGCTACGGTACTCTTTCCCGTACCAGGATTACCCGTAATGATGAAGTTATACTTCGTCAGACCCTCGGCGGCCTCACCCATCTCGATGAGTTGCTTCTGTACGGCAACCTCCTGAACGATACGTCGGATGGCATCCTTCACGCTCTGCATGCCTACAAAGCTATCGAACTCCTTCATGATCTCGTCGACGGATATCTCGTCAGTAGCATCCTCACCCACGATATCGGCATAACTCAGCACATCGTCCTCGGCACCACGCAGGCGGTGACGCTTTACGGCGAGGTCGAAGAGGTTGCGCACCTCACGGGCATTGCCAAAGGTGTCGCTACGCTTCAGATACATCTTGTCGAATACCTTCGGCAGCATCTCCTCTGCCTTTGCATCAAGGGTAAACTCGATGTTCTCATCATTACGCACCAACATGTTGCGGAACAGCGTCTCCAACTCACGAGCGTTATAGTCGGGGAATTCAATGGTGACATTGCAACGCGACGGGATACCAGGATTCATGCGGACAAACTCGCCCATCTCTTTAGTGTAACCCGCCATCACACATACGAAGTCGCCCTTGCGGTTCTCCAACAGCGTCAGCAGGGTATTGATGGCATCCAGTCCGTAACTGCCACCACCTATTGAACCTGTGCCCTGATTCAGTGCATAGGCCTCGTCAACAAACAGCACACCACCCATAGCCTTATCAACATATTTCTTGACGTTGGCTTCCGAGTCACCAATGAACTGACCGATGAAGTCCTTGGCAGATACCTCAACGAACTGCCCTGTAGGCAGGGCACCAATGGCATTCAGCACCTCACCGAACTTACGGGCAAAGGTGGTCTTGCCAGTACCAGGATTACCCGTAAAGAGGTAGTGGTCCTTGAGCAGTTTGTCCTTCACACCATTCGCCTTCTTCGTCTTGACATTGCGGATAATGGCACGTATCTCCTCCTTCACCGACTGCAGTCCCACATAGTTGTCGAGCTCGGCAAGAATCTGCTCCTCGGTCTTGGGAATGAAGCACTCTGCCGTGTCCACATCCTGAGCCTCAATGGTCTTGCTGCCACGCAGGGTCGCCTTCACATAGAGGTTCTCGGCGATCTTCTCCGACAGGTGACCATTGGTATGACCGATATCCGTCTGACGCATATACCAGGCGAAGTGGGTGCTGAGTTTGGCGGACAGGTTGTCAGCAACCTCGGCCTTGTACTTCTCCTTCAGCAATTGCAGCGTCAGTTCCATGAGGTCAGCCAGTCCGAAGGCGGGAAGCACGAAGTCGAACTCAAAGAGGCGGTGTACGTCCTTGTTGTTCTCCAGAAACTCTGCCAGGTCATTCTGCAGGCCGCACATGATAACAATGGGTGCGCCCTCTGTATCCCTCATGCGCTTAAACAACTTGTCCAAGAGGTTGACATCAGAGGCTTTCGTGGTGGGCAATAGTTTCTGCGCATTGGTTATCAGCAAGATGCTGTCTTTCAGTTCGGCAATCTTCTTGTCGAAGTCGCTGGCAAAGTCTTCCCAGTCAGCAGCATCCACCTTCGTCGCAGGCTTCTTCACCACGCCACAGGCCATCATCTTGGCAGCGATGAGGTCGGCAATGAAGTTCTTACCTGTTCCAGAGTCTCCGAGAATCAGACAGTCCAAGCCGATGCGTGTACCACCTTGGGCTACTATCTTGGCCACCTGGAGTTTCTTGTCAAGTTCGTCGAGGAGGGAAACGATAGGCTCCTTGCCTATCAGTCCCTTCTGGGTCGTTTCCTGCACCAGTGGTTCTCCGCAAAAGCGGCAGAAGCAGGCATCAGGACGGTTCTCTCTTCCACAGTTATTGCATACCATACGCATTATTCTTCTGGGTTATTCTTATTCTGTGAGGCTTTAAGGAGTTGATCCAGCGAGACGGATTTCTCGTCAGAACTGGCAGGAGCAGACGGGGCAGACTCCTTGGGTTGTACAGTCTCTTTCTCCTTGGGCTTCGCTGGGGCCTGGGGAGTAGTCTCCTGCGTCACTTTCTTTTTCGACTTCTCCTTATTCTTCTTAGTAGACTTACTTCTCGGCTGAGGAGTTGCCTCAGGTGGTGCCACTTCCACGATGGAATCCACATTTACTTCCTCTACTGACTTCTTGAAGAACTTCTCCACGAAGGGTGCCGAATATCTGTTGAAACGCTCACTCTTAGGAATGAGCATGCTGAACAGCAACAGGAACCACACGGCGCCTATGAACACGAACACAAAGTAGCGACGCACCTTCAGGTCTTGTTTCCAGTTCTGCATCTCCTTGTCGTTGAAAGCAACGTTCAGTGATGAGTCAAATGCCGTCTCATCGCTAAAGGCGTAGTACAGCGGTTCCAGCACCTGCTCCTCGAAACCGGGGTTGCTGAACTTACGTGCCTTGTCGGCATACTGGCTGGGCGAGAAGAGTGTCTTCCATCCAAAGAAGAGCAGCGTCAACAGCGTGATAAAGGCGTAGAAGTACAGGATATACTGCCCGAGGTATTTCACCGCCAGGACAAGCAGTATCGTCAGAATGCCACCTCCGACGATGGCAGGAAGACAACCTGCATCTTCCGTCTTGGAGTATACCACGGCCGACAGCACGAGTCCTACCACCCAGATGTATTTCCAGATATCGAGGTTATCGGTGTTGATGGTGGGATTCTCAATGATGGAGAACAACAACACGGCAAGCAGGAGTACGCAAGGAATGACGGCAAAGATGATGCTGATAACATACTGTGCAATGCTGCGCGTCATCAGGGTGCGTATCTTTGACTTACCCTCACCCAGCAACCTCTCTGCCTCCTTGACAGCCTGACGGAATCGAGTGACAGGTTCCATCTTGTCGTCAATCTTCGCCAGGTCTTCCACATACTGGCGCAGCAGTTCCTCGTAGGTAAACTTCGGACTCATATCCACTGTGGGGTCTTCCATGCGGTTCACTGCCAGGAAACCCTTAAGGCCTCGTTCGTCATACTCCTTCTTCAACGTCTTCTTGTTCTCACGGAACAGTTCGTCGAGGGTGGTCACCGTCTTGCCTGAGTCTATCAACAGGTATTCAGGGGTGGCACCAAAGCCCTTGATGACTTTCATCCATGCCTGCTGGATAAAGAACGACTCGTCAGCAGGACCGGCTTTCTTCTGGAAGTCCTCTGCATTTCGGTCTGTGACCTCCATGAACCAGCGCGTCTGGTCTTTAAAGCGACGTTCCTTGGTATTCAGGAACGACGGGATATAGTGGTACTCTTCAGGGGCTATGAAGCTGGCAGCAATGTTGAGCACCATCTCGGCTGATATCTGGCTATTCAATGGTGCATGCTCTGGTCGGTTCCATATTTCTCCCACTTTCTCTGCATCGCCACCACAGACGTTCCAGAAGATGTTATACACCTGGTTGAGGAAGCGTCCTATCGACTCGCCCGTCATGGCGTAATCTGGATGTGACACGTCGTTACGCAGATTGATGTCCGACAGCGGGTCAATCATCTGAACGCGCAGCACATAGACATCGGTGAATCCCTGGCCCGTAGCGGAGGCTGGGAAATGGTCGACGATATCATCGTTGCGCACGCGCACCCACTCTTTGAACTTATCCGACGAAACTTCGTCGGCAGTCTTATCGTCAGCCCGTGCCTCATTGAAGAAATCGCCAACCTCCTTCAGGGTGACAACATCCTTCTCCACCTTCTCATCCGTCTCTCGCGAGTATCCACTGAGATGGAACGGCAGAGCGGGGTTCAGCGTACACAGAGCGGTATAATAGCCCATGTCCTGGTCTTTCGGGTAGCGCTTCTCCACGATTTCCTGCATCTGTATGACCAACTCCGGATAGGGTTTCAGCCACTTCTCTATCTGTCCGCGATAGAGGTATTTCGTACCCAGATCAGGGTCTTCCTCCATACAGGCAGCCAACTCTTCGGGAGTGTTGGCTATCTGGTGCTTGGCAGCATTAAAGGTAATGTTCAGGTCTTCCACGATGATAGTCTCATCGACGGGCACATCCTCTCCCTTCAGCGTACGCTCTATTTTGTCGAAGTCCCAGCGCTTGTCGGCATTCTTGATGAGCAGACCGCGACAGATTTTGTTTAGCGGGTCGGGCATGTCGGCAGGCACGGTAATGCGTCCCTTGTTCTTATCCATGGCCAACTCGTGCTCCTTCGAGAGGAACGTCCCCTCACCCATCCATAGCGACAGGATGGTCATACCCAACGAATAATAGTCGGCCTTGGGGGTCAACTCGCAATAGGTCACACCCTCCTTCACGATGGTATTGCCCTTGCCATAAACCTCTGGCGCTGCATATATCGGGGTACGAACCTGCGGGGTACTGACAGAGCCGTTGGCCTTCAGCACATCGGCAATACCGAAGTCGCACAGCACGCTATCCCAGCTGCCAGTATCCTTGACAAGGATATTGGCGGGTTTTATGTCCTTGTGGATGATTCCCACCTTGTGCATCTCACTGAGCGACATAGCAGCCTTGACGGCAATGGCGAGGATGGCCTGGGCATTGCCCTTGATATTGGCTGTTGCGGCACTGCCCTCAGAGATATATTCCTGCAACTCATAGTCGTCTGCGTAGTCAATGATATCAGCAATGTAACCCTTGCCATTCAACTGCTGCAGGGCGGTCATCACGGCCTTGTTGGTCTTGAAACCAGCATGACAACGCTTCAGAGCGTAGCGCTTGCTACCCTCTGTCACCAGCAGGATGTCGCCCTCCGCACCACTGCCCATCACCTTCTCCACCTTGTAGGTCTTACCTCCCACTGTCACCGTCTCGCTCACCTGCTGCTGATTATCAACAGCAGACTGAGGAGCAACCATATCAGGGGCTACGGCTGTCTTTTGTGGGGCTACCGCCGTTTTCTGTGGAGCAACAGCGGTCTTCTGAGGGGCTACCGCTGTCTTTTGGGGAGCTACCGCAGTTTTCTGGGGCGCTACTGCCGTCTTCTGTATATCGTTCTGTTCTTCCATCGCTTACTTATAAACTTTCTTTTCTACATATCGAACGACCTCTACAGCTCCTGGCGTGTCAGCATCGACCACCGTCCACATCTGCCAGTCTTCGCACTTGATCCACTCACCACCAAACTCCTTGTAGGCACACTCCGACGGATTATCGTGTATCACGTGACAATGGTAACACTGCCAACCCATCGTGGCGCGTGGGTTGATGCCATAGAACGTCTCTTCAACGAGTTCCATGACTGCCATTTTGCGAGCGGTGAAATAGTTGCGCTGCTCCTGGGGCGTAGAACCTGCAGGGGGCAGCATCTCTTCCAATACGCGGTTAGCATCCTGAATGGCCTGCTGATATTCAGCCATTATCTCCTCACGACTGCGACCCGTCTTCGGTTTCGCCGTCTTGGGAGCCTCAGCAGCCGTAAAACCTACTTGAGCCATCAGGGCCTTCAGGCGCAGCTCACCTTCTGTAGGCTCTTGTGGTCCTGCATCAGGTGCGTCTCCTTCTGCACCTTTCAACTCGGCCTGCAGTTGGGCTATCTGCTTCAGCAAACGAGCCGTCTCCTGCACCTTCGGGTCGTTCTTCGCCTTCTCCACAGCCATCCTTGCCGCACGCGACAGGGGCTTACCACACTGTCGGCAGAATGGTCTGAAGTTACGGATATGACAGTCAGGACAGTCTATACCGTCGGCAGGCATGCCACACTCCGGACAGTCCATATCGTCCTTGCTCATCGGTGCACCGCAGAATGTGCAGTAGTCCACCAACTTCCATCCGCACACGGGACAAATCTCGAAGGCTTTCTCGATATCGGCACCACACTGCGGACACTTACCGCCGCCCTCTGCCGTCTGCATCTTATTGGCGGAAACACTCTTGACATTCTCCCGCTCACGGGTCCTGGTATTATTCTCTGTAGCCATCTTATTGCTTTAGGTATTTACACCACGTTTTTAGTTCTATGCTGCAAAAATACAAAATAATCAAGAATAAAACAAGAAGAAAGATAAAAAAAGCATTATAAATCTCATAATGCTGTTTATACGAAACAGTCCCACCAGTCTCACGACTGACGGGACAGCAATGCTTAAAAATAACTAACTAACTTACAAAATCAACCTAAATCTGTTTCTATGAAATTACTAACTGATGTTTTATTACTTTGCAATGCGATAGATGCGGAACGACATGGGGGGCAGTTGGTCGTTGATGACACTCTGCTTTTTGTCAGATTCAACAGTTATTGTACCCTTCTTCGGTGTAATGAACTCAGGACGCTGGATGCTGTTCTCGTCGTCCATGCCCTTGTGAGAGAGCGTAATGGTCTTGGCGGTGGTAGCACCTGTCAGGTCTTTGAGGTTCAGCGTGATGGGCTGTGCCTGCTTGGACGTGTTGACCACCTTGACGATGACCTCCTTGGCAGCATTGTCGTAACAAGCAGAGGCGAAAAGTCCGTTCTGTCCTTCCTGGCCAGCTACGGGCACACCCTTCTTGCCTGCGGGGGTAGTCAGCGAGAGCACGTTAGTACCCTTGTTGGTGGCATAGAGCTGCTGGACGTAGTAGCTGACCGTCTTGAACATCTGCGTCTGGTCGTACCATATCTGGTCGGGGCGCCACTGCCAGCCGTCGACGTGGGCAAAGAGCGGAGCAGGGGTAGTCATATGGACGATGTCGGCATTGCGCTCGAAACCAGTCATGTGAGCAGCTTCGAGGATGGCAGCCTCATAGTGGTTCCACTTCTTACCCTTGCCATGACAAGCGTATTCGCCGGCAAACACCTTCGGACCCTTGCGATCATAGGAGTCGTAGCGCAGGCCGTGCGTGAGAAACCACTGCTCGTCGCGGTAGTAGTGCTCGTCGTAGAGATCTACCTTCAGCTCCTTCATGCGAGGCTGCAGGAGGTCAAAGTCCCAGCCCTCACTGTTAGGACCAGTGGTGCCGATGAGCTTTAAGTCTGGATACTTCTTGCGCAGGGCATCGCTGAACTTCTTCAGACGCTCCGTAAACACGGGGCCATAGCCACCATGTGCCTCGTCGTAGTCCCACTGCTCGTTGCCCACGCCCAGATACTTCAGGTTGAAGGGTTCGGGGTGACCCATGTCGGCACGCACCTTACCCCACTTCGTGGTGACGTCGCCATTGGCAAACTCCACAAGGTCGAGGGCATCCTGGATATAGGGGCCGAGGTCGTCGAGTGCCACATGTACGCCAGGCTTTGTGGGGTCAGGATTCTGGAACTGACACGACAGTCCACACGAGATGACTGGCAACGGCTCAGCACCGATATCCTCAGAGAGTTGGAAGAACTCAAAGAAGCCCAGTCCGTACGACTGGTAGTAGTCGGGGAAGTAGCGGAAATCGAAGGTGTACTCCCAGCGGTTGTGGTTCAGCGGACGGTTCTCTACAGGACCCACGCTGTTCTTCCACTGGTAGCGCTCGTCGAGCGAGCTACCCTCCACGATGCATCCGCCAGGGAAGCGGAAGATGCCTGGGTGCAGGTCTTCCAGTGCCTGTGCGAGGTCGCGACGCATGCCGTTCTCACGATTCTTATAGGTATTGACAGGGAATAGCGAGATGTGCTCAAGGGCTACGCATGACTGTGAACCATTAACCAGGAAGATGCGCAACTTGGCATGCTTCATGGTCTTGGTAGAGGTCAGCGTGAGGGTATACTTCTTCCATGTGGTCGACGTCACGTCCAACTTCTGCTCCACAAACTCCTGCTTCTCGTCCATAGAGTGCTCGTCGATGAGCTGCACACGGATGGTTGCCTTTGCCTTAGGAGCCTTTGCCCAAACGGAGAAGCGATACTGCTCGCCCTTCTTGACGCCAATGCCGAAGTAGCCCTCGTTGACCAGTCCCGAACGGAGGTCGTTGTGGCCAGGGTCGCTAAGCACCACATAGTGTGGACAACGCTCGAAGGGACCATCGTCCTTGACTTCTACACAGCCGAAGGACTGCCAGCCCATCAGGTGCTGAGGGAATTCGAACGAGCGGTTCTTCACCAGCTCGCCATACAGGCCACCATCAGCGGCATAGTTGATATCCTCGAAGAAGATGCCATACATCGTAGACTGGATGGGTGCCCCCATTTTCTTCGTGTTCACATCCATCGTCAGCTGGGCCCATGAGCTCAGTGCGGTACCCATGACGACAGCCATTGTCAATAACTTTTTCTTCATATCGGTAATAGTTTTTATTTAGTATTATTGTTATCTTTATTCCTCCCAATGAAGGACGGCACCATTGCGACGAGCAGGGTCAGCACCCGTAAAGTCCATGGAATAAGGACTACCCGTAGTAGGACTCTTACCCAGGTATTTATGATTTGTCAGCGACAAGAGCATGAAGTCGTGGTCAAGATAGTCCTGCCAGAGAAACACTTCAGCTTCTTCCACATTGTTCGTAAAACGCACGTCGCCAGGCAGGCCGTCACCATAGACTTTCACATAGCGACCATCGGCACATAGCAAGGAGACGCGACCACTGCCTCGGTCTATGACCTTGAACTGTGTCTGCTCACTCCTGTCACCTGCATGGGTGTCGTAAAGCACGCCGTGCTTCAAGGCAACAGCGGGTCGGTTGGTTGCTTTATTGATGATGCGGATAGTCTTGCTGTAAGGGATATTCTGACTGCGATTGGCCTTGGGTTCCTGAACGGTGAAATTGTCAAACTCACCATAGCCACCATTCTTACCTTTTTTATTATAGGCAAAAAGTGCGTGGCGAGACCCTTGGAAGGTGATAAGCTGATAAGAGAGGGGCATCATGCGCCCTAACGTCTGGAAAGTGACACCATCCAGCGAGTAGGCATACTGCGCCTGGTTGTTGTCGTAGTCGCCTACACAACGTAGATAAATCCTGTCAAGCAAAGAAGCAGGATCAGCCACCATATATACATCTGAAGTATCATTCGTCAGCTGTTCGAAGCATCGAAGAGTAAGACTCTTACCTTCTTTTACGATACCTATCCACGTGCAGGGCACATTGATGTTGCCCAGTCCGCAGACATCTCCATCCTTCATGCCCTTGGTATAGAGTTCGACAGTAGTGATAGAAGTAGGACCAATGACACGCTGAGTGAGCGTATTGCGGGCCCACATCAGCTGTTCGGCAGGCATCGACTGCAGGCGCAGGCGACCATTCTTCAGACTCCATTTCTTGTCGTCAGGATTGTGGTTCCATTGCCATACACGCCCCAGTGACTTGCCATTGAAATCCTCGTTGCGATTGTAAGGAGCATGTGCTACAGTTTGTTGCGACTGAGTCGCAACAAACCCGGGCTTGAACCAAGTGCGAGGTGCACGGCCAAGATTGCCCTCAAGGCCAATCATAGGCCATCCGTCCTTCCACGTCACTGGCAACAGACAAACCGTGCGTCCAATGGAATGGAAATCCTGCATGAGCAAAGCCCACCATGAGCCGTCAGTGGCTTGTACAATGCCACCCTGATGGGCATTGTCACAACCCGTAGCGTCGGGACTTGCAGGAATAATGCTAAACTTAGCGCCATCGCTACCGATGCGGTATTTTTCCGTTTTAGGTACTTTTGTGCGACCCACACCAGCATAGCCGAACGTTTCGTCAGCCGTAATGACACGCGTCTCATAGGGTCCCCAAATGTTTTTCGAACGTGAACAGAGCGTACGACCATTGGGTTGATAGTCGGTAGAGATGATATAATACATACCATCAATCTTGTAGATGTGGTGTCCCTCACCTACTCCATTGCCTTCAGGAATGATAACACGGTCGGTACCCTCCACAGGTCCACTCATGTCAGCCTTCAGTTCCGTACAATGCACCTCACCATACTTATGGATGGCGTAGATCTTGCCGTCGTCATCGAAGAGCACACTGAGGTCATAGATATTTCCCTGCATGTTATGATGTTTCCACGGACCTTCTATCTTCTCACTGGTGTAGCACTGCAAGCCCTTCCCATTGATATTGGTAAAGACATAGAACTGTCCGTTGGCATAGCGGATAGCTGGCGCCCAGACACCCTGACCATAGATTTCCTGGTGATTCTTCAGCGAGAACTTGTCGTCGGGGAAATCGAAACGGTCGAAGCAGTAGGAGACATTCTCCCAGTTGACTAAATCCTTGGAATGCAGAATGACGAGACCAGGCACTGAGTGCATCGTGGTACCTGCCAGATAGTAGTCGTCTCCCACCCTCAGGATATCGGGGTCGGAGAACTCATCATAGAACAACGGATTGGTATACGTGCCATTCCCGTTGTCTGCCGTCCAACTCTGGGCAAAAGATGAGAGAGAGAAAACGGATGAGGTAAAAAGTATTAATAGGAACTGTTTCATAGCAATAATCAACTGTCAACTAAAGTGTAGGCCAACCGTCGGCAGTCCAACGTATGGGGCGCTGCATCAGTATGCTGGCGCCCTTGTGTTCGATGCTATAGCCATGACAGATGAAGACATCCTCATCGCCAAAGCGGTAGACAGCACAGTGGCCAGCAGCCTCATACTGCTTCTTGTCGCCCTCGATGAAGAGCGTACCACCACCCTCGCGCATGTCTACACCATTGCGGTCGAGGTAAGGACCGTCGACCGTGCGGGAACGTCCCACTGCTACACGGTAGTTGCTCAGAGAGCCGCGGCAACAGTAGTCCCACGCCACAAAGAGGTAGTACCAGCCTCCATGCTTGTAGATGAAGGGAGCCTCGATGGCATTGGTGCCCGCATACTTGGACGTAGGATTCGCAGGGACATTTTTGGCTGTGGGCGAATAGCGGCGGGCAATGGTGCGCGACTGTTCACCTTTAGCGATATGCATGGTGCTGTCGAGACGTATCAGTTGGATACCGTCCCAGAACGAGCCCCACGCCATCCAGGGTTGGTCATTGTCGTCAATGACAAAACACGGATCAATGGCATTCCAATTATTGCGATGTTCACGAGAGGAGACGATGCAGCCCTCATCATTCCAGATGGGTGCAGAGAGCGACGGTGTACTGAGCAGTCCGATAGCTGAACCGTTCTTGCCGAACGTAGAACAGCTATAGGCCAGCCACCAGCGGTTGTGCCAGCGTATGACGTCGGGCGCCCACACATGGTGCTCGAACCCAGGCACCGAGTCGCGTGTCCACTGCGGCATCACCGTCATCACTGGTGTAGGGGCTACCGTCCACGTCTTGCGGTCGCGAGATGTCAGATGCTGGATGCCGATACCCGTACAGTAGAGGTGATAGGTGCTGTCCTCATAAGCCATCACAGGGTCGTGCACCATCGGTGTGTCGGTAGAGAAAGGCACCCGTTTTTTCGACGCAGGTTGTGCGGTGGCAGTCAGCACCGCCACCACACAACACAACATCAGATTTGTTTTAGTCATGTTAGTTTTTTTATTCAGTCACCTTGTAGCCCCAGACAGTAACACCTGTTGCCTGGTTCAGACAAGTGAAGGCGGGTACCTGCTTGTTGGTGGGCTCTAAAGTCTGGAGAACCATGACACCCTTGTATTCGTCACCACCCAACTTGATGGTGAAGTAAGACTTGCCCTCGGTGGTGCTCCATGTGCCAGTACCGGTACCAGTGACAGTGCCGTCAGCGTTGAGCGTGATGTCAACAGGAACAGCCACTTCCTTCTTGGTGTGGTCGAGCGCATAGGGGTGAGCCAACAGCTTGTAGTTGCCTGCAATCTGGTCGGTAGCAATCAACTGCTTAGCGGCAATGTCGGCAGACTTAGCTATCTCGCCAGTGTACTCGAACGGAGCAGCAACGAGCCATCCGTCAACATTCTGGAAGAGCTGGTGTACACGTACTGCATGACCTTCACCCTGCTCCTGGAAGCGAGAGTGGTAAACCACGTAGGCACGACCGTCAGGAGCGGCAATGACAGAGTTGTGACCCTGTGAGCGCTCTGCCCATGCACCAGAAGCCTGGATATCGCTGCTTGACCAGTCGTAGGCACCGAAGATGTTGACGCCACGGTTGCCGTCGTTCTCGCCAGGACCGAAGTTCAGTGCATAGCTGGTGAAGATAGCATTGCTACCCTTGCTGTCCAAATAAGGTCCGTCAGGAGTCTGTGAACGGAACACGCGCATCTGGTAACCACCATTGTTGTAGTCTGTGGGAACGCCACCTGCTGCCAGTCCGCCGTAGCTCATGAACAGATAGTAGTAACCACCAATGTACTCAATATAGCTGGCCTCGCCAGAAGCATAGTGACCACCGGCAATCTTCTTACCGAAGTAAGGATCAGAAGTCTCGCTCTCAGCATAAGTCACGTCGTAGTCGCGCAGACCGGTCTTCTCGTCCAACTCCAACATGAAGATACCACCACTCCATGAACCGTAAGACATCCACAACTTGCCCTGTTCGTCATAGAACACGCAGGGGTCGATGGCGTTAGGCCAGTGGTTGCCATAGTTATCGCTGGGAGCATAGCGGCTGGGCAGCGACTCCTGAGCACCAAGAACAATCTCGAGGTCGGTCTTCTTGTAGGTATCGCCAGACTTGAAGCCACTGATAACAACAGGAGCCTGATAGGTGTAAGGACCTACGATGAAGTCGGAGGTCAGCATGATGATGCTGGAATACCAGCTGTCACCATTGATGCTGAGGTACATGCACCACTTCTTCATCTCCTTGTTGTAAACCACGTCAGGAGCCCACATGTTGCCATCAACACTCCAGTTGGGATTGGCTGTGCCCGACCACTCAAACGCGTTGAATGCAGGCATGTCGACCTCAGCGCCACCTTTCTTTACCTTGGTGACCTCAGGCTTCAGGAATGCGACGTCGTTGCCAACGCCAGTGACGCCATTAGCGCCCCAGGGAACTGATACAGTAGTCCACGTCATCAGGTTGGGTGACTTGGCATAGGCACGGTGTGAACCGAAGATGTAGTATGACCAAGAAGAGGGGTCATAGACTACGCTGGGGTCGTGAACGCTAACGCGCTGCAGGTTGCTGGGCCACAGAACCTGAGTAGTAGGTTCTGTGGGAGCAATAGCTGCTGGTGGTGTAGGAATAGAGTTGTCAGGGTACTCGTCCTCTTTACAGCTTGTGACTGTGGACAGCATGCCTACACAGGCAATTCCCATCATCCAGTATTTCATATTATTCTTGTTCATAATTACTTGTCTTTTTAGAATGTTCTTTCATTTGATTACTCGAATACGATGTGAGCCTTCTCCATACTTAGTCTGAATCCGAAGTCATTGACATCAATGTTCTTCAAACCTTTATAATTCTGGGTATAGGTGTTGCCATTAGAGCAAACTGCAACAGCTTTCACGTCAGCAGTACCATCACCGTTATTGGTAATGTAGGTAGTCACCTTTGCTTCATTGATATTGGTCTTAAAGTTCGTCCAATCCCAATCGCATGTCTGACAGCCATCCCAGTAGCAGTCACCGAGTCCCCAGTTGTCTGCGCGTACGAAACCGTATTCAGTACCATCTGCCTTGTAGAGGGTGATGATGAAGTTGTTCCAGTTTTCTGCTCCATTGGTGTAGTTGATGAAACGGTTGACAATTGTCCTTCCGGCAGGAACGGCAATAAAGTCAGTAGCATCTGCACGGAATGCACTGGAGTTGTCTTCTGCACCAATAACCTTATCGAACTCAAGATGTGCTTTCTCCATACTTAAGTTGAAGCAGAGGTCGTTGGCGTCGATGTTCTTCAAGCCAGTATAGCTCTGTGTGTAGGTGTTACCATCAGAACCGAGAACTACAGCCTTCACGTCAGCGGTACCATCACCATTGTTGGTAACGTACGTTGTCACCTTTGCACCATTCAAGATGGTCTTAAAGTTTGCCCAATCCCAATTGCATGACTGACAGCCATCCCAGTAGCAGTCACCTATTCCCCAGTTGTCTGCACGTACGAAACCATACTCAGTGCCATCGGCCTTGCAGAGTGTGATGATGAAGTTGTTCCAGTTTTCTGCACCGTTGGTGTAGTTGGTAAAGAAGTGGATATAAGTCTCACCAGGAGCAACCTTGAAGTTCTCGGTCTTTTCCTCACGGAAACCACTACTATTGTCTGTCTTACCAATGCATGTGAACATCTTGTCGACAATGTTGATGGTCGTGGTACCGATAACTGGCTTAACTGCAGCTTCTCCCTTGAAGGTTTTGTTGTAGACAGCCACCAAAGTCTTTGTACCAAGTGTTTCAAAATCGGGAATGACTTGTAGCTCTAACTCATCAATACCGACAGTCTTTGTCATACCATCTTCGAAAGTAATCTCAGCGGTGAGATTGGCTATTGCTTCGTCGAAAGTGGTGCCAAGGAGTGCCTTAGAAGGTAAACCATTCAGCTTCAACGATGCGGGATTGCTATCGGGAATGTCAACAGGTACACCGAAGACAATGTGGCTATGATCAACAGTGAATGACAGATAGAGATCCTCAGGACTGTTATTGATGTCCACATTCAGATAGTTCTGCGAGTAACTTGCACCATTGGCACCAACCATCGTAATCTTAACGTCAACGGTAGTAGGATTGGGGATAATAGTTATCATGCACTGTGCTCTGCTCATGGCTTTAGCCCATGAAGCCCAGTCGCGACTGTCAGACTCCATACTCTTGTCGAAGTGACCTGCACTCTCTTCGCCTGTGTAGCCAGTACCCCAGCCCCAGTTGTCAGCGCGAAGTACAGCATACTCATAGTCTTTTGCAGCATTTCTCAGAATAATGACAAAGTTATTCCAGTTGCTGGCACCACCATAGTTCGTCAAGGGAATCTGGTAGGTCTTACCTTGCTCAAGTTGTACGTCGTCAGTAAAGACAGACCACCAATCCTGAGAATTGTCTTCAGCACCAAGTATTTCTGGTGTTGGAATCAAGGTTACAACTTTTGCTGCCTTAGCTGCTGCAATAGAGTCGACCTTATCAGAAATCCAGTCGGGAGCTCCTATAGAGTACAATTCGCTACCCTCACAACCTGTCAGCATAACCATGCCTAAAGCTGCAGTGCAGAAAGCTGTTGCTATTTTCTTTAGATTTTTCATAATCTTTTCTGTTTTCAGTTGTTGTAAATAGTCTATTCCTTAGTTATTAGTAGGAACCTGGTGAATGGTCCAACCCTTACTGCTGAAATAGCTGGCATTGCTCGTGCTCTTGTTGGCAGAGTTACCTGTGAGGTTGGGGTTGTCATTCAGCGTGTTCTGGAAGATAGGCAGGAACTCGTGGCCCTGTACATAAGAGTTGAAAGAGCTCTTGCTGCAAGAAGAAGGATCAACGGGATCTTTCGGTGTGTAGGTGTACTTGCCTGCATCGAAGTCAGCTTTCTTCCATACGTTGAAGGCACCATGGGCTTTCAACTGGTTCAGACGGTCTCCAGCATAGAAGAAGCCCCAGCGAATGAGGTCGAAGCCACGACCAAACTCGCAGCCGAACTCCTTAGGACGCTCCACATTGGCAATCTGCTCGAACAGCAGGTCCTTGGTGTTGAACTTGCTCTGATCCAGGTTGGCCAGCTGGGCACGGTTGCGCACCTTGTCAATCCACTTGAAGGCGTCGGCCGTAGGACCATTGATCTCGTTCTCGCACTCAGCAGCGCGCAGCAGCACGTCAGAGTAGCGCAT
>CACYBB010000032.1 GCA_902772585.1 uncultured Bacteroidales bacterium
GATGAACGTAATTACGAAAAGTATTCAGTTGCCTGATGGAAGAACCATCACAATTGAGACCGGGAAAGTGGCAAAGCAGGCCGATGGCAGTGTGATGCTTCGCATGAACAACACTGTACTGCTGGCTACTGTTTGTGCCGCAAAAGATGCAGTTCCCGGAACAGATTTCATGCCTCTGCAGGTTGACTACAGAGAGCAGTATGCCGCTGCAGGACGTTTTCCTGGCGGTTTCACCAAGCGCGAGGGTAAGGCCTCTGACAATGAGATTCTGACGAGCCGTCTGGTTGACCGTGTGCTTCGTCCGCTGTTCCCCTCTAACTATCACGCAGAAGTTTATGTCAACGTAATGCTGTTCAGCGCCGACGGTGTTGACCAGCCCGATGCTTTGGCAGGTTTTGCAGCATCAGCAGCGCTGGCATGTTCAGATATTCCCTTCGAGTGCCCCATCTCTGAGGTGCGCGTAGCCCGTATCAACGGTCAGTACGTTATCGATCCTACCTTCGAGCAGATGAAGGAGGCCGATATGGACATCATGGTTGGTGCCTCGGCTGAGAACATCATGATGGTAGAAGGTGAGATGAAGGAAGTATCAGAGCAGGATCTGCTCGGTGCCCTGAAGGCTGCCATGGATGCTATCAAACCCATGTGTGAACTGCAGGCTGAACTGAGCAAGGAACTCGGCAAGGATGTGAAGCGCGAGTACGACCACGAGGTAAACGATGAGGAACTGCGTGAGCGTATGAACAAGGAGCTGTATCAGCCCGCTTATGACGTTACCAAGCAGGCTCTCGAGAAGCACGCCCGTGCTGAGGCCTTCGAGAAGATTTTGGCCGATTTCAAGGAGAAGTATGCTGCTGAGCATGCAGACCTGACTGAGGACGAGCTGGAAGAGAAATATGCCATGATGGACCGCTACTACCACGATGTAGAGCGCGACGCTATGCGTCGTTGCATCCTGGATGAGGGTATCCGTCTCGATGGTCGTAAGACCGACGAGATTCGTCCTATCTGGTGCGAGGTTTCTCCGCTGCCCATGCCTCACGGAAGCTCTATCTTTACCCGTGGTGAGACACAGTCGCTGACAACTGTTACCTTGGGTACAAAACTCGACGAGAAGCTGGTTGACGATGTGCTCGACAAGAGCTATCAGCGCTTCCTGCTCCATTATAACTTCCCTCCCTTCTGTACTGGTGAGGCTAAGGCTTCACGTGGCGTAGGTCGTCGTGAGATTGGTCACGGTCATCTGGCTTGGCGCGGTCTGAAGGAGATGATTCCCGCTGACTTCCCCTACACTGTTCGTGTAGTGAGCCAGATTATGGAGTCTAATGGTTCTTCATCAATGGCTACTGTCTGCGCTGGTACGCTGGCTCTGATGGACGCCGGTGTTCCCATGAAGAAGCCTGTTTCAGGTATCGCTATGGGTCTGATTAAGAATCCTGGAGAAGAGAAGTACGCTGTATTGAGCGATATCCTTGGCGACGAGGACCACTTGGGTGATATGGACTTCAAGACTACTGGTACAAAGGATGGTCTGACCGCTACCCAGATGGATATCAAGTGCGACGGTCTGTCGTTCGACATTCTGGAGAAGGCGCTGATGCAGGCTAAGGCAGGTCGTGAGCACATCCTGAAGTGCATCACCGATACCATCGCTGAGCCACGTCCTGAGCTGAAGCCCCATGTACCTCGTATCGAGGCCTTCGAGATTCCGAAGGAGTTCATTGGTGCTGTCATTGGCCCGGGCGGAAAGATTATCCAGCAGATGCAGGAGGATACCGGTGCTACCATCACCATCGATGAAGAGGATGGCGTTGGCAAGATTCAGGTCAGCGGTCCTAACAAGGAAACTATTGATGCCGCTATCGCCAAGATCAAGGCTATCGTTGCTATTCCTGAGGTTGGCGAGGTTTACGAGGGTACCGTGCGCAGCATCATGCCTTATGGTTGCTTCGTAGAGTTCATGCCAGGCAAGGATGGTCTGCTGCACATCTCTGAGATTGACTGGAAGCGTCTCGAGACCGTTGAGGAGGCTGGCATCAAGGAGGGTGACAAGATTCAGGTGAAGCTCCTGGAGATTGATCCTAAGACCGGTAAATTCAAGCTCTCTCATCGTGTACTCGTTGAGAAGCCCGAGGGTTATCAGGAGCGTCCTGCACGTCCAGAGCGTCGTGAGCGCCCCGAGCGTGGCGAGCGTCGTGATAGAGGTGATCGTGGTGAGCGTCGTGACCGTGGCGAGCGTCGTCCCCGTCCTGAGCGTGGCGAGCGTCGTGAGCGCAACGAGGAGTATCAGGCTCCCGCTGAGAACAACGAGCCTAAGGACTTCACTGATGAACTCGACAAGCTGGACTTCTAATCAATTCAAGAAGATAAGTCACTTTTTTCCGCGAAACTTCGACAAGTTTCGCGGATTTTTATTATCTTTGCAGCTGTAATTGAAATAATATCGAATATGACCCAGAAGGATTATGAGGCGCGAATAACGCAGTTGGAGAAACAACTCGGGGACTTACAGAATACTTGCAATGAACTGTTGACCCGTAACATGCAGTTAAGTCAGCAGCTTGATGCCTACTACGATGTGCGTCGTCGTATACAGATGCTGAAGGAACTGGTCATCCGCCATCAGGAACTGATGCGCAATGCCGATTTGCGTGATGATGATGAACTCATGGCACTCATTGAGGTACGTCTGGAGCAGGAGTTGCCTCACGAGAATCCGGACTTCGGACTGAAGGAACTGGCAGAGATGATGGGTACTACCCAGACACGTATTGTGGACCTCTTCCGTCACTCCAAGCAGTATCGCTCTTTGGATGACTATCTGGATTATCTGCGACTGTTACGTTCTATGTTCTATCTGCAGAGTCAGCCCATGTGGGGCATTGCCGCTTGTGCTCAGCAGGCAGGTTTTACGGTCATTCGTACTTACAATCGTAAGTTCCAGGATGCATTGGGTATGACACCCCATGAGTTCCGAATGATGATTACTGAAGGACGAAACAGCGTGCAAGAATAGATATACAATAAAAGGAGAGCTTCAACTCTCCTTTTATTATATAATAAGGTGTAACCTTCTTACAGATTTACCATGAACGAAAGACCGATGGTCACGTAGTTCATCTTCTTCGTCTTCTTATACTCCTCTGCTGACAGGTAGGGAGCAAGGTTTTCCAAGTTTTGCGCCAACACGTATGAGTTGCTGGTCAGTGCTTGTCTCATGTAGTTCAGAGGGTCGTACTTTGCGGTGAACTCTTTCTCAGTGTAGTCGTAGTCCACAAACAGTTTCCACGAGAAGTTCGACTTGTAATTATAGGTCAGCGAGATGCCTGTGCCCCAGGTCGTGCTGCTCTTACCACCGACTGTCATATAGTCCCAAGTATATTCGTATTCTTCTCTTGTTTGGGGCTTTTCGATCGTCGTGGTATAATTCATGACACCATTGGTGCTGGAAAGACTTAGATTATAATCCATATCCTTCACATAACCTTTGACCTGTCCGTCGATGTCCATCTCCTGCATGAAGGAACGTCCAATGAGGAACTTTGTTCCCAACGAGAGGTTCTTGCAAAGTGGAAGATTGAAATAGAGACCAAGGCTGGCAGAGAACTCAGTCAGGTGGTCACTCTCTACTACTGCGTTGATATCGCTAACAGGACCATTTTCCATTGTGGGACCCCACATCGCATTGTCCCATTCAGTTTCAGTTATGACGTTCTTCTGACCACAGGCATTGTAGAATTCATCCCATGCATACAATGAGCTACCACTCATCGTCTCAATGTCTGCATAACGTTCAAATGACTTTGCTGACATGGCGCGCACACGGAAACGACCACCGATACCTACATACTTATTGAAGAAATAGGCACCTTCAGCATCTACAACCGTAGCAGAGCGGAACTCAATGTTCTCCTTGCCGTCTTCATCCTCTGCGGCTTTAGCAGCAGCTACGTCGCTGGGGTCAAAGCGTTCAATGCCTACTAAGTCATCAATACTGAAGTCGATATTCTTGGTGCCGAGTCCAACACCCATGGAGATACTAAAGAACGATGGGGTCTCATCATTTATTACCATGTCGTTGCGCAACAGACCCTTACCCTTGAATAATAGGTCGCCAATGGCATAACCCAACTCAGTAGACATGATACCGATACCGGCACCAGACATCACATCGCTGACCCAGTGGCGGTTGTTCAACACACGCATAACTCCCGTTGCTGCAGCAACACCATAACCAGCAACAGAGAACCAAGGCGAGCGGGTCAGACCGTACTCCTTATGCAAAATGGTGGCACCTACAAACGAGGTCGCAGTGTGACCTGAAGGCCATGAGTTGGCTGTCGATCCGTCAGGACGCATCTCCTTAGCCGTGTATTTGATACCATTGACAAAACCTGCCATGATAGCATACGAGAGTCCTGCACTGGCCAACAGTCTGGGCCAGTCGCTACGACCTTCATATCCGCCTAGTTTCAGACCGACGGTCATAGCAGGACCGAAGAATTGAGTATAGTCATCGATACCCGTCTTAAAGTTGGTCAACAACTGAGTGTTCTTCTTGCCTTCCTTGTTGTTTACACGGAACATAGCCTTGTCGCCCTTGACAGCCCAACCGGCAACAAACAAAGGAATACCTACAAACGTCATGTCATCCATGAACTTATAGGGCTTTACGCCTTTGTTCGTCTTCGACTTAAAGAAGTCGAAGTCAGGCTTCCACTTTAACTCCATATTGGGCTCTGGAGCCACTGCGGTTTCAAACGTTAGTTCGGGAGTTGCTGTCAACTCAGCTTTCATCTCAGGCACTTCCAACTTGTAACAGGTCTCTGTCACTGTTTCAGCGGCTTTCACTTCAGTCGCTCCATAGCAGAACATGAGTGCTGCTATAAGACAAAGTCTTTGGTTCTTAATCATCTTAATTAGGTTTATTTAAATTGTGGCACAAAGATAATTAAAATTCCTTTATTGACCAAGGAAAAAGATAATTTTTTTTAATGAAGGCCTTATAGACAAGAAAAGGGATATGCTTATTGACATATCCCCTTATAGTGATAGAAAGAGTGTATCTTACATGATGACCTCAACAATGTGCTTACCCGGCGTCGCGGTAATGGTTGTTCCTCCGATGGCAGAACCATCGAGAACAATGCTCTTCACACCGCTCTGCTTTCCGTCTGGATTCTTTACGGTAATCTCAAACTCTGCATCGCGCAACACACGTTTCACCTTGTATTCTTTCAACGTCGAAGGAATGCAGGGGTCTATCTCTAGACCGTCGTAGGTGGGCTTGATACCGAGAATGTACTGCGTAATGGTAATCCAGTTCCAGGCAGCGGTACCTGTCAGCCAGGAGTTCTTACCCTCACCGGGCTTGGCAGCGTCTTTACCAGCCACCATCTGACAATAGACGTACGGTTCAACCTTGTGAAGCTGTTGGTCCTTGATCCATGCAGGACAAATCTTCGTGTAGTGCTCCCAAGCATCGTTACCACGACGGGCTACCGTTTCGCCGATGATGACCCAAGGATTGTTGTGGCAGAAGATACCTGCATTTTCCTTGTAACCGGCAGGATAACTCGAGATTTCGCCCATCTCTACATAGTAACGTGTGAAGGCGGGATTGTTGAGTACCATACCGTGTTCGCAGTCAAGATACTTCTTGCAGCTATCAAGGGCTTTGTCGACCATACCATCTTCCAGTCCGATACCTGCCATCGTGCAGAAGCCCTGACTCTCGATAAAGATCTTGCCTTCTTCGTTCTCGTGGGAACCAATCTTGTTGCCGTAGAAGTCGTAGGCGCGCAGATACCATTCACCGTCCCATCCGTGCTTCTTGACGGCCTCTACCATCGCGTCGATGCACTGCTGGGCACGGTTGGCTTCCTCATGCTTTCCTATCTTATCACAAAGTTCCACATACTGTTTGCCTGTCAGAACAAACAAACCGGCAATCATCAAACTCTCGGCCTTCGAGCCTACGCTGTTGTTCTCGGTGGTCTGGAAACTCTCGTTGGGATCCCATGAGAAGCAGTTCAGATTCAGACAGTCGTTCCAGTCGGCACGTCCGATTAGCGGCAGCATGTGAGGGCCGAGGTTCTTAACCACGTGGTCGAACGAGATGCGCAGGTGTTCGAAGAGTGACACCTCACTGCCTGGCTCATTGTCCCAGGGTACCTGCTCGTCGAGGATGGAGAAGTCGCCCGTTTCCTTGATATAGGCCACGGTACCAAAGATGAGCCAGCAGGGATCATCATTGAAACCACCGCCGATATCGTTGTTGCCACGCTTGGTGAGTGGCTGATACTGATGGTAGCAGCCACCGTCAGGGAACTGTGTGGAGGCAATATCGATGATGCGCTGACGGGCACGGCTAGGAATCTGATGTACGAAGCCCACCAAGTCCTGGTTGCTATCGCGGAATCCCATACCACGACCCACACCGCTTTCGAAGAACGAGGCAGAGCGTGAGAAGCAGAAGGTAATCATGCACTGATACTGGTTCCAGATGTTGACCATACGGTTCATGCGCTCGTCGCTGCTCTCCACCGTGAACTTTGACAGCAGACCGTCCCACAACTGACACAACTCAGCGAAGGCAGCATCGACAGCCTCTACCGTTGAGAAACGCTCGATGATGGCATGTGCCTTCTCTTTATTGATAATAGTATGGTCGAGGGTGCCAAGGGAGGTAATCAGGTCCCCCTCCTTGGCAGCAAACTTCTTCTCCTGTTCGTTTTCAGCATAGCCGAGCACAAAGATCAAGTCATGGCTCTCACCTGGCTGCAGTGTCACCTCCACATAGTGCGAGGCGATAGGACTCCAGCCGTGAGCCAGCGAGTTGGCAGGCTTGCCGGCCATCACGCACTGAGGATTTGAGAAGTCGTTATACAGTCCGATAAATGTCTCACGATCGGTGTCGTAACCGTCGGCTTTCGCATTGGTCAGTGCATAGTAGGCGTAGTGATTACGGCGCTCCTTATATTCTGTCTTGTGGTAGATGACAGAACCGTTCTCTATCTCCACCTCACCGGTCGACCAGTTACGCTGGAAGTTTTCCATATCGGTAGCGGCATTCCACAGACACCACTCGGTAAAGGAGAAGAGCTTCAAGGTCTTCACGGCATTTGAAGTGTTCTTCAATGTCAACTTCTGCACCTCGGCCCATGTGTGAAGGGGTACGAAGAACAGCACAGAGGCCTCGACACCATTCTTACTACCCGTGATGCGGGTGTAGTTCATGCCGTGACGACACTCATAGCTGTCAAGCTCGGTCTTGCAGGGTTTCCATCCAGGATTCCAGACTGTCTCGCCGTCTTTGATGTAGAAGTAGCGGCCACCGGCATCCATTGGTACACCGTTGTAGCGGTAACGGGTGATGCGGCGGAACTTGGCATCCTTGTAGAAGTCGTAGCCACCGGCAGTATTAGAAATCAGACCGAAGAAGTCTTCATTGCCTAAGTAGTTAATCCAAGGGAATGGAGTTGCAGGATTGGTGATGACATACTCGCGATGCTGGTCATCGAAATGTCCAAATGTGTTCATATTTTACTATTTAAATTTACTGTTATCTTTTTTCTGTCAGCAGGTCAACAAGTCCCTTGTCTTTGAACTCATGCTTCTTCTGGTCCCAGAAGCCGAAGTCTGCATCATAGCACCAAGTTGTCCAGGCAATGTTGTTCTCTTTGAAGACGGTGAGCATATCCTTTGTCCACTTGTAGGCCAACTCGCGATCAACAGGTTCATAAACGCCCCATTCACCGCAGAATAGTTGCAAGTCATATTTCTTGGCTGCTGCAATGGCATCCTTAAAGTCGGCACGGATCTTGTCAATGTTCCACTCCTGTGTAGTGTAGTGGTTCTCGTCAATCAACTTCTTGACAGAGTCGGGAGCGGCCTCGTAGTCTTCCTTGGAAACCAACACACCAGGATAGTTGACCTTTCCCGTGTACTTGCCGATAGGGGTCCACCATGCACCGTAGTGAGTAAGAATCATGGGGTTATAATAGTGGAAGGAGAGGATGATGTTCTTGTCACCCTCGGGCACCTTCAGATATTTCATGGTCTCGTAGCCCTGCCACATATTTGAGCCAATGACCAGTGTGCGCTGGGGCTCACGCTCGCGGAGAGCTTTATGAACTTTAGCAATGAGCTGGTTCCACTGCTCATGGTCGTCTGCCACAGGCTCGTTCATGAACTCGTAGGCTACTGAGTCTACGCTGTAGCCCTTCAACACGTCAGACAACTGATACCACATGTCGATGAGCTGCTGCTGTGACTCTTCGGAAGTAAACAAGGTATTGGCATCGGCTTGACCTTCGTTGACGGCATTGAAATAGTGCGAACGGATAATGTGCAAGTCAACAATGGTGCGCAGATGATGCTTCTCTGCCCAGTTGATGGCATTAGTCATCAGTCCCCAGGCCTCAGGAAGTTTGTTGCCTTCCTCGTCCCAGAACTGTACCTCATCGATAGGCAGGCGCACGAAGTCGAAGCCCAGCGAGTCGAGACGGGCGAAGTCGTCTTCTTGAATGTGTTGACGGCGGGCCTCGCCACGATCTTCGTTGTTTTGTGACAGCCAGTGGCTCACGTTCGTACCACGTTGGATAAGGAAATTGTTGACGTCTGCGGGCTTGTCGCTATTGGCGCAAGAGCAGAGGGTAAGGATAGCAGTAAGCACTGCAACCAGCATTGTTGATAGTTTTCTCATAATCATGTTTAATAGTTATTTAATATGAATAATAGGTTTTTAGCTAGGAAGGATTACTGACCACCGAGACGTGAGAAGTATTCGATGATATCATCCCATGTTTTAAAGGTATCGCTGCCGTATTCCAAGACGGTAGCCAGTGAGTTGTCTCTGCTCTTTTCGCTTTTCTCTATCAGATAGTCGCCGTAGAGTAAGTCGCGACGGTGGGTATATATGGCGTGTCGCCAAGCAGGTACGTTGATGTACTCTTCGAGCCACAACGTTGTTGTGGCATAGTCGACAGGGGATGCGACGAAGTACACTTGGTAGTGTTCGATGAGTAAGCGTACAGCTTTCTGTACGGAAGCAGTCGGTTTTTGATAGCCGTCAATCATCGTCTCTATACCTATATATATTATAGGGCGTTGGCGTTTGTTCTGATTGTCATCTATCCAGCGGATGACAGGAACAACGCTATGCATGAAACTCTTGTCGTTCATGCGGTGCTCACCGTGGAAATGGGTGGCTTGTGGATAGATGGCACTAAACATACCGAAAGTGTCGACGACATCATCTTGGTCTCCGAAAAGTCCCCAAACATGCTGTCGCTCGTCATCATTGATGCCACTGAATCGTTGTTCTGACTGTTCCTTGTATTCCTTGATGAGTGCCTTGTCAACATAGAACTCCTGTACACCATCTAATCGTGGATTCTGGAATTGTTGGGTCCCCGTCATACCATGCGCTTTCATCGTTTCTCCCATCTCCAATGCGGGATTGACACAGATGCGGTCATAACCATAGAGTTGCTCGGCATACATGCCACCCATCGAGGTGCCGATGATGAGGTCTGGTTGCTCCTGCTGACAGGTATCGTGCAACAGAGCAATGGCCTCTGTGGGATGGATAGGCAGGTCAGGAGCAATGACTTTGGATTGTGGCATGACCTCGCGGAGTCGTGCCACTGTACCTGACTGTCCACTACTGGCAAAACCATGACAATAAAGGACGGTTTTCCCAGCCATCAGTTCTGGATATTGGGTGATGTATGGATTTCCTGCTATCATGTCTGCAAAGATAATAAAATTTATATATTTTTGTATCGTTAATCACGAAAAAAGATGGAAAGAAGTTCTAATTGAGCAGAAAAGTATTACTTTTTGATAAAAAAGTTTGTGTCTTTGAGATATTTTTACTATATTTGCGTCCAGTTATAACACATCAATCACTAAAACTATTAACAACATGAAAAAGTATTTAGCAGAAATGGTGGGCACGATGGTGCTCGTTCTGATGGGCTGCGGTGTTGCCGTCAGTCTGGGTTGTGATCCTATCAACAATATCCCTGCAGTAGTGGGTACGGCCTTTGCCTTTGGCTTGGCGGTAGTAGCTATGGCTTACACCATTGGTGGTATCTCTGGTTGCCATATCAATCCTGCTATCACGCTGGGCTGCATCATTGCAGGACGTATGGATGCCAAGGAGGGAGCAATGTATATTGTCTTCCAGTGCATTGGCGCATTCATTGGTAGTGCATTACTGTATGTGCTGACCTCCAATGTTCCAGGGTTAGAGGGTACTGGCGCTAATGATCTGCAGGCCAATGTGACGATGCTGGGTGGCTTGCTGGCAGAGATTATCTTTACTACCATCTTTGTACTTGTGGTCCTCGGTGCTACTGCCAAGACCAATGGTGCTACCAATAACTTCGCAGGTCTGGCTATCGGTCTGAGTCTCATACTGGTTCATCTGGTATGTATTCGCTATACAGGTACTTCTGTGAATCCAGCCCGTTCGTTAGCTCCCGCAATCTTCCAGGGTGGTACTGCACTGACTAACCTTTGGATCTTTATCGTTGGCCCATTTGTTGGTGGCGCGTTAGCTGCTTGCATCTGGAAGATGATTGAGCCCGCAGACAAGTAATATTGCAACATTTAGTTTGCATTTTACCCTGACGGATTACGTAGAACTTGCGGAAATGAAAAAAATCCGTAAAATTCTATGTAATCCGTCATTCTTTCTTATTCGTTTTCCAATTTTTTTGCTAACTTTGCGCTCAGGAAAATTTCCAACTAATATATTTAAACTTTAAAATTATGGTAAATTACAAGGATTTGGGTCTCGTGAACACTCGCGAGATGTTTAAGAGAGCAGTAGCAGGTGGCTACGCTATCCCCGCTTTCAACTTCAACACCATGGAGCAGATGCAGGCTATCGTACAGGCTGCCGTTGAGACAAAGTCACCTGTTATCATGCAGGTTTCAAAGGGCGCTCGCAACTATGCTAACGCTACTATCCTGCGCTACATGGCTGAGGGTGCTGTAGCTTATGCTAAGGAGCTCGGCTGTGAGCATCCTGAGATTACCTTCGAGCTCTGTAAGGATTGTATCGACATGGGCTTCTCTTCAGTAATGATTGATGGTTCTCACCTTCCTTATGAGGAGAATGTCGCTCTGGCTAAGAAGGTTGTTGAGTACGCTCACCAGTTCGATGTAACTGTTGAGGCTGAGCTCGGTGTACTTGCTGGTGTTGAGGATGAGGTTTCTGCTGCAGAGTCTCACTACACCAAGCCTGAGGAGGTTATCGACTTCGCTACTCGCACTGGTTGCGACTCTCTGGCTATCTCAATCGGTACTTCACATGGTGCCCACAAGTTCACTCCTGCACAGTGCACACTGGTGAACGGTGTACTCGTTCCACCTCCCTTGGCATTTGATATCCTGCACGAGATTGAGAAGAAGCTTCCTGGATTCCCCATCGTTCTTCACGGTTCTTCTTCAGTTCCTATGGACGAGGTGAACACCATCAACCAGTTTGGTGGCAAGCTGGAAGCAGCTATCGGTATCCCCGAGGAGCAGCTGCGTGAGGCTTCTAAGAGTGCTGTCTGCAAGATCAATATCGACTCAGACTCTCGTCTGGCCATGACTGCTGCTATCCGCAAGCACCTTGCTGAGCATCCTGGAGACTTCGATCCTCGTCAGTATCTGAAGCCCGCTCGTGAGAACATGAAGAAGATGTACATCCACAAGATTGTGAATGTGCTCGGTTCTGACGGCAAGTTGGCTCAGTGCTAAACACGATAAAGCATCCAATAATAAAGGCTTTCCAATTCGGAAAGCCTTTATTTTGTGCTTGATATTTCGAAGTTTCGATATTTCGGTATTTCGAAGTTAACGATGCTTTGAACTATTTGCCCATATCCGCATGAATCTTGTCAACAGAACCTGTTGTCGGATTCAGCGTCATGTGGGTGACGTAGCGTTTGAACAGTGAACCACTACGCAATTCTACAAATCCGAACTGGGCGGCATACAAGTCGAAGGAACCAAGGAAGTGATTGTCGCGATGTAGCGTCATCTTGATACGACCTGGAACGTTGACATAGAAACCACCCTCTTTTTTCTTCTCGTCAACATCGTATTTCTGGAAAGTGGTACGGTGCATATCCTCTATAGTCATATAATAAGGTACGCCCGAGAGATCATCCTTGTCAACAAGTCCAACCTTCTTTGAGAGACGGAAGATGACCTCGCGTTCAACCTCTTTCTCAGGACATACGACAAGCATCTGCTCAACAGTATCGCGGTGTGTGGTGCCTGTGAAGAGTGTCAACAAGATCTCACGCTGCTTGTCAATCTCGTCAATCATGAGTTGTAGCTGCTGCTCATCCTGTGGAATATCCTCTGCTTCACCTGTAATAAGCGCCTGACGACGCTCCTGCAACTCGATGATCTGCTCCACGGTGAGCTCAGCCATCTTTGCGGTGCTTCCTGCCGACAATACTTCAGCATTGAGGTACTGTTTCGGATCAGGCTCCTTGACGGGTGGGGCAGGCTTGAAGGGTGCTCGGGGCTTGACTGTTACCGGGTCAGCATTGATGGACTGTAGTATGCCATCGTCTGTAAGATGAAATTCGGCCGTTTCGCACTTGCCACCCTTTGTCTTAACGAAATAACACTTGGTCGTGTCTATCACACCAATCTGTGTCAATCCGTAGTTTGCAATGCTGTAGGTTACTTCTTCCTCTTGTTTGATGCCACGCAGACGTAAGTATTTCTCACCATATTTGGCGAAGATACCTGGAGTGTACGTCTTCTTCTCAATGAGCAAGTTAAACTCAATGGCTGTCTTAGGCAAATAGTAGATAATGCCATCAACAGTTTTTCCTGGCTTCATCGGCGATGCCTGCTGCTGTGCCATTGCTACTATGCTGCATAAGAGCATGGATGCAAAAAGTAATTTTTTCATGTATCTATCTATTTTAATCTTTCAATCTTTTAAATGCCCGTGACAGGTAACGGATGATATCGCTTGCCAACAGACTCTCTTCTCCCAGGTCTGCAGCAGCGAGATCGCCAGCCAGTCCATGCAGGTAAACCCCTATCATGCAGGCTTCCTTAGGTTGGTAACCACGAGCCAGCAGTCCTGTGATGATGCCTGTCAGTACATCGCCACTGCCAGCGGTGGCCATACCAGCATTTCCTGTGGGGTTGAACATAACATGACCATCGGCCATGCAGATAGCAGTGTAATGTCCCTTAAGAATGACTATGCCTTGCAGGCGTTCTGCCAGATTGCAGGCCTTCGTCAGTCGTTCGTAACTATCAGTACTATGACCTTCCAAACGGTCGAACTCCTTGGGGTGGGGAGTTAGGATGATACCCTTCGGTAACTGCTGGAGCCATGCACGATGGTTCGCTAGGATATTGAGCGCATCGGCATCAGCTACTATCGGACACTGTGTGCGACGCAGTTGGGCAATAAGGGCAATAGCGGTCTGTTCGCTCTGTCCCATGCCAGGCCCTACGCCCAATGCGTTATAGTCTTCCGTATCCATTGCTTCGGCGAAGATGGTCTCTTCTGTTCCAGTATGGATAATGGCCTCAGGTACTGCCTGTTGGATGATGGGGATGTTACGCTTGGGGGTGTTGACGGTAAGTTTACCGACGCCTGAGCGTAGACAGGCTCTTGCTGCCAAGACAGCTGCTCCTGCCATGCAATAGCTGCCGGCAATGATGAGAGCGTTACCCATCTGACCTTTGTGTGCAAAACGGTCGCGGGGAGTGATGCATCGACGTACATCATTCTCTTCGATAACCGTATAGGGAGCCTCTATCCGCTGAATACCTTCCTGACTAAGTCGGATGTCAAGTACGCGTAACTGTCCAATGAATGGTTGGTTCTCAGCGAAGAAGAACGATAATTTGGGATGTTGCAGCGTGAGCGTCAGGTGTGCACGGATTATATTTGCTCTGACATTATAGGTGTTATCTTCAGCCATGAGTCCTGACGGCATGTCTATGCTGACAATCTTCGAAGGTGAAGCGTTGATATATTTGACTAATGAAGCGAAACCACCAGCCAAGGGCTTGTTGAGGCCAGAACCAAAGAGACCGTCGACGACCAGCGTCTGTTCGTCAAGCACGGGTGGGTCGAATTCCTGAGTAACCTCTATGAATTGACGTATATGCTTGTTCTCTTCCAGTTGCTTCTTATTGGCAGCACAGTCTGGAGAGAGATGTCCACTGATGTTGAATAGATAGGCAACAACTTGATAACCCTGCTCAGCCATCAGTCGGGCAACTGCTAGCGCATCGCCACCATTGTTGCCAGGTCCGGCAAATACCACAATGGGTGTGGTGGTACCCCACAATTCAGTAATGGCACGCACCATCGTTTGGGCGGCGCGTTCCATCAGATTGAGACTCGAAATTGGTTCGTTCTCAATGGTGAATTTATCCAGCTCTTTGACCTGAGCACTTGTGAATATCTTCATTCAGTATGCAAAAATACGAAAAATATGTTATACAATACCTATATTTGCGAAAAAAATTGTAATTTTGTAGCAAAATTCATATTTTTTAAAAATGAGCATAGTTAAAATCAAGGACAAAACGTTCAAAACGTCCATTTCTGAGCAAGAAATTAAGCAACGTATTCATGAGGTTGCTGCAAAAATTAATGAGGATATGGCTGGTAAGAATCCGCTTTTCCTCGGAGTGCTGAACGGAGCATTTATGTTTGCTGCGGACTTGATGCGTGAGATTACGATTCCCTGTGAGATTTCTTTTGTTAAGTTGGCATCTTATCAGGGAACTACGTCAACGGGTAAAGTCAAGGAAATTTTTGGTATCAATGAGGATTTGACAGATCGTACCGTCATTATTATTGAGGACATTGTTGACACAGGTCGGACTATGAAACAGATGATGGAGTCACTGGGAACCCGTCGCCTGGCATCGATACATGTCTGTGCCTTGTTCGTCAAACCCGATAAGTTGCAGGAACCTATTGATATAGATTATGCTTGCTTCTCAATTCCCAACGATTTTATTGTGGGCTACGGTCTTGACTATGATCAGGCGGGACGTAACCTCAGGGAAATCTACACATTGGTTGAATAAAACATGCGAGAAGTTAAGCTCCCTCATCTGCCTAGTGATGTAGAGGCCCGTAACAAGGACCTCCTGACAGATCTGTGGTATAAAGGAAAAGAAACACAAATCAAACAAGACAAAAAAGTAATTAAAATCAGGATGAAGAACATTGTTATTTTTGGTGCTCCTGGATCAGGAAAGGGAACACAGAGCGATTTGATGATTGAACACTACGGACTGGGACATATCTCTACGGGTGACGTGCTCCGTAATGAGATTAAGAACGGTACGGAACTGGGCAAGACCGCCCAGAGTTACATTGATAAGGGTAATCTGATACCTGACGAGTTGATGATTAGTATCCTCGCCAAGGTATATGACGACTTTGGTCGTGGCCATAAGGGAGTTATCTTTGATGGATTTCCTCGTACCATTCCGCAGGCTGAGGCTCTGAAGAAAATGCTTGATGAGCGTGGTGACAAGGTGGCTGCCATGATTGAACTCGATGTCCCTGAGGATGAGTTGATGAAGCGACTGATTCTCCGTGGAAAGCAGAGTGGTCGTGCTGACGATAATGAGGAGACCATCAAAAAGCGCCTCGTTGTCTATCACTCACAGACTCAACCGCTTATTGAGTGGTACAAGAAGGAAGGTCTGCACCACCATATCAATGGCAGTGGTACGCTGGAGCGCATCTTTGGCGACATCAAGAATGTAATAGACAATTTGTAAATGGAGAGTAATTTCGTAGACTATGTAAAAATCATGTGTCGCTCAGGTAAGGGTGGTAAAGGCTCTATGCACCTGCGTCATGTGAAGTATAACCCTAACGGCGGTCCCGATGGTGGTGATGGCGGTAAGGGCGGTAGCATCATCCTGCGTGGTAATCACAACTACTGGACGTTGCTGCACCTGAAATATGAGCGCCATATCTTTGCTGAACATGGGGGCAATGGTGGTCGTGATAAGTGTCATGGTACCGATGGTAAGGATATTTATATCGATGTTCCTTGTGGTACAGTGGTGTATAATGCCGAAACGGGAAAGTATGTCTGCGATATTACTTACGATGGTCAGGAAATCGTTCTCCTCAAGGGTGGTCGCGGCGGACTGGGTAATTTCCAGTTCCGCACCGCTACCAATCAGGCTCCACGTTATGCACAGCCTGGTGAACCTATGCAGGAGATGACTATCATACTGGAACTAAAACTTCTGGCAGATGTCGGATTGGTGGGTTTCCCCAATGCCGGTAAGTCAACATTGTTGTCTTCCTTGTCCAATGCTCGCCCGAAGATTGCCAACTATCCTTTTACGACGATGGAACCTTCTCTGGGTATTGTGGGTTATCGTGACAATAAGTCATTTGTGATGGCTGATATCCCAGGTATCATTGAGGGTGCTGCTGAAGGTAAGGGTTTAGGTCTTCGTTTCCTTCGTCATATTGAGCGTAACTCGCTATTGCTCTTTATGGTACCAGGCGATACTGATGATATCAAGCGTGAATACGAAATATTGCTTAACGAATTGGCACAGTTTAATCCCGACATGCTTGACAAACACCGTGTATTGGCCATTACCAAGTGTGATTTGCTAGATGAAGAGTTAGTTGAGATGTTGCGTGAAACATTGCCACAGGATCTTCCATGTGTGTTTATATCTGCAGTTGCGAACCAAGGACTCGATGAGTTGAAGGATGTGCTGTGGCGTGAACTCAATGCTGAAAGTAATAAGTTGGCTGCAGTCATGGCAGAGGATACCCTTGTACACCGCGACAAGGATATGACACGCTTTGCTGAGGAGCTGGCTGAAGAAGGTGAAGACGAGGATATCGAGTATGTTGATGACGTAGAAGAGATAGATGACCTGGAGTATATTGAGGATTTAGAGGACATTGAAGACCCCGAATAGCTTATGAAGATACGTCATCTTTCTCTTGCTATTGCTGCGATGATTGCGCTGTCATCGTGTGCCCAAACGCAGTTTACGGCACTCGAGCAACAACAGATAAGCATCAGCGATCCGTCGCTCTTTGAGAAGTCGGATGCGTTTACTATTGATTTCAGCAGTGGCCGGGATCGTGACTACTCCTTCCCATTGCCAGTGGGTAAGGCTAAGGTGTTGCCGGACTATACCGTAGAAATAGAAACTGCCCGTGGTGACGCCGTTAAGTCGATGTTTGCCGGTGTGGTACGACTGTCGAAATATGTTCCTTCCTACGGCCATGTCATCGTGGTACGTCATGGTAATGGCTTGGAAACCGTGTATGGTAATAATGCTCAGAATCTGGTGAAGTCTGGTGACCGTGTGAAAGCGGGACAGACCATTGCCATTGTAGGTGGTGAGAACGGGCGTACGTTTTGTCGCTTTGCCATTATGGTTAGTGGTAGTCGCATCAATCCTTCCATTATCTTCAGTTCGGAAAGTCATCAGCTACGCCAACAGGTGGTGTTGTTTCAGAAGACTGCCAACTGGAAGGTCAATGTCAGTGTAATGAAAGAACCTGTCATTGAGCAGCCAGCCTCCATACAGTGGTGGTGCTATCCGCTGCCTGGTGCCAAGGTTATCAGTCCCTTTGGCAGTCGCGGCGGGCGTCGTCATACGGGTGTTGATTTGAAGACTGTTAACAAAGACGAGATACATGCCGCTTTTGATGGCGAGGTAGTCTTCTCTGGTCCGTTCTCTGGTTATGGCAATCTGATACGTCTGCGTCATGATAACGGTTTGGAAACTTATTACAGCCATAATTCCAAGAACTTGGTTAAGGTGGGAGAACAGGTGAAGGCCGGACAGGTTATCGCTCTTACCGGACAGACAGGACGAGCCTCTACGCCACACCTGCATTTTGAAACACGAATTGGAGGTCAGGCTGTCAACCCTAATCGTTTCTTCGACCACGACACACACACTATTCGTTTGGAAGCCTTCAACAAGAAACGTGACGGCTACGTCATCAAACGTTAGCAAGATAGCTGTTATTTCTTCTCAACCTTGATACCGACACCAGTGATGCCGGGCAGTATTTCGCGTTTCATGCTGTGACGTACCGATAGGTGCAGCGAGTCGCCATGGTTTAGTTGTAGGGTTCTTAGTGGGAAAATATAATGGTATTGGCTGACTCCTTCTCCCATCACATTACCACGCTCGTCGATGAGTTTGCAGTCCAGCGTGTCAATCATGCTGTATCTGGCAGGATAAACGGTCTGCTCCACGATGAGTGACAATTGCATAAAAGGATATTTGTTGTTGATGCGTATGGCCACTTCCTCTTGATAGGTGGCATCTTCCGTCAACGTGTCCGTGTCAAAGACTAGATAGTCGTTCTTCTCCCACCCACCTTCAGGAGTGTCCTCATAGTGGAAGTAGACAGTAGACTGTTTACAAGCTGTGAGCAGACTTACCGCCAATAGTATGCAAAAGAGCCAACGCTTATTGGTCATTTCGGGGAGCTTGAGGCTTGCGGTTCTTCTTTTTCTTCTTTTTCTTCGAACGGTCGAAGCGAGCAATATTCTCCTGTGTAGCCAAATCGACGGGACCTTGTGCCGCTTTCTGACCACCATCTTCGGTGAGACTGTCTGGCTTCTCGCCACGACGGTTCATCTCGATAACCTGTTTGGCACGCTCTGCCGTAATTGTCTCCAGGTTAGCAGCGATGTTTTTATCGGTAGAGTAGGTGATGAGTCCTGCCAGGATGTCAGCTTTGAAATAGAAGTAGTCGGCATCTTGTGTCTGCAACTGGATTTCCTTTGAAGGCAACAGGCGGCCAGCCTCCACATAGTCGTCGACCTCGTAGTTCAGACAGCACTTTAGCTTGGCACACATACCTGCTAATTTCTGTGGATTTAGTGAAATGTCCTGATAGCGGGCAGCTTGTGTACCTACGCTGACGAAGTTTTTCATCCACGTTGCACAACACAGTTCACGCCCACAGGGGCCTGTACCACCGATGAGACCGGCTTCCTGACGGGCACCAATCTGTTTCATCTCGATGCGGACATGGAAAGTGGCAGCAAGGTCTTTGATAAGCTGTCGGAAATCGACACGCTCGTCAGCGATGTAATAGAAAATAGCTTTATTGCAGTCCCCCTGATATTCCACGTCGCCAATCTTCATCTTCAGACCCAGCCCCTTGGCAATCTGGCGGCTCTCAATCATCGTAGCATGTTCGCGACTCTTTGCCTCCTGGTATTTCTCCATATCTACAGGGCGTGCCAAGCGGTAGACACGACGGATATCTTCAGCAGATTTGAGATTTGCCTTCTTCATCTGGATGGCAGCCAAGCGACCAGTCAGTGATACTACTCCAATGTCGTGGCCAGGATTGGCTTCAACGGCTACGATGTCACCCTTCTTTAGTGGAAGATTGTTGACATTATGATAGTAGCCCTTGCGGGTATGTTTGAACTGAACCTCCACGAGGTCAGTGGTATCGGTATTGCCTGGTACATCAGCCAGCCAGTCGTAGGTGTTCAATTGACGGTCTTGTCTGCCCACAGCATACTTGCACAGTCCGCGGTCGCAACCAGTCATTATCATGAGTTCTTTTTCCATATATCTCTTATTTCTGTATTAGCAAAACTATCATTTGTAGGGCCATGTCGAAGAAGACAATCTTTGCATTAGCATTCTGTCCGATATCACGGATGGCACGGTCTATCAGTTCGGTGATGGGTATGATGTTGGCCTCGTTGATGAAACGTGCGAAGTTCTTAGAAAACTCCTCTTCCCGTTGTGACATATAACATAGGTCGCCCTGTTGGAAATTATACATGAAGTTCTCTCGTACGAGACGTAGAAAGTAGGTGAGAAATCGTTTTTGGCGTTCACGCCCCATCGATGCCAACTGCTCACTCCACTGCTTCAGTTCCTTGATCTTGCGCTGGTAGGCCAGTCGCATAAGTGCTTGGAAAAGATCAAGAAATAGTTCGTTTTCCGAATCTGCTGTGAGTAGTTCCATGGCCTGTCGCCAACTACCATTGGCCATGCGACTAATGCGTTGAGCCATGTCATCACTCAGTCCGCGCTTCTCTTTCAGTGCCTGACAAATGCTGTTTGTGTCGATGCGCTTTACGTCAATACGCTGCACACGACTGCGAATGGTTTCCAATAACTTCTCTGGCTCTTCACAAACCATAATGAAAACGGTCTGAGAGGGTGGCTCTTCCAGTAGTTTCAGTATTTTGTTGGCGCATTCTATGTTCATGCGCTCTGGTAACCAGATGATGCTGACCTTATAGCCGCCTTGACTAGACTTTAGCGAGAGTTTGCGAATCAAGGCATCGCTTTCGCCAGCAGTGATGATGGCTTGCTGGTTTTCACCTCCCATCTGCTCCAGCCAGTCGGTCATGGTAAAATAGTAGCCACCCATTACCATGTCGTGCCATTGTGCTGCGAAGTCGTCGCTGACGGGTTTGTGTTCGGCACCCATTGAGGGAAGTTTGATGGTAGGGTAGGTGAAGTGCAGGTCAGGATGCTCCAGTTTGTCAAGCATAGCTTGGCAATTAGCTATTGGCAGTTTACTATTGGCTTTAAGTAGTTCTTTAGCAAATCCGATGGCCAGCGCCTTTTTGCCACAGCCCTGTGGACCACATAACATCAAAGCGTGGGGCAGTCGCTCCTCGCTTACCAGCTGCATCAGCCGCTGTTGAATGTTGTGTTGTCCTATGACCTGTTCAAACATTATAATAGTCGTTTCGCGATTTCTGCTACTGAGTCAACAGCCGATACCGTATAGAAATGAATGTTGTGGATGCCAGCATCGTAGAGCTCTTGACATTGGGCTGTAGTCCACTCGATACCCAACTGACGAGCTTGCTCGTCTGTCTTGCATTTCACTATTTCCTTGGCTAGTGCTTCAGGGATGTCACAGTGAAACGTTTTCGGTACAACAGTCAGTTGACTGAGCTTTGCCATGGGCTTAATGCCAGGAACAATGGGTATGGTAATGCCCATCTCGCGGGCTTTCTTGACAAAGTCAAAATATTTCTGGTTGTCAAAGAATAGTTGTGTAACGGCATATTGCGCGCCCAAATCCTGTTTTTGCTTCAGATACTCCATGTCGCGTTCCAAATTGGGCGCTTCCTCATGTTTCTCGGGATAGCAGGCCACGCCGAAGTCGAACTTAGGACCAGGATGCTTGATAGGAGTTCCGTCAGCAAAGTAACCTTCGTTGAAGCGTGCCACCTGACGAATCAAGTCAGTCGTATGGGCATGTCCGCCAGGTGTTGGCGTGAATTGACTGTCTTCCTTGGCTTTGTCACCACGCAATAACATCAGGTTGCGAATACCCAAAAACTGCAGGTCTAGCAGTTCGTACTCTATCTGTTCGATGGTTTGTCCACTGCAGATAACGTGCGGCTCTACAGGAATGTCATAGCGGTGCTGAATAGCGGCAGCTATGGCAATGGTTCCTGGGCGACGGCGGATGCGCTGTCGCTCATATTGTCCGTTCTCTAACTCCTTGTATACGTATTCTGAGTGGTGCGTTGTGATGTTAATGAAGGCAGGATTGAATACGGCCAACTTGTCGATGGTTTTAAACAATGCCTCTGTGCCATTGCCTTTTAAAGGTGGCAGTACTTCAAAGGAAAAACGCTTCTCGTCGGTATTGAGTTTGATATAGTCTGCTACTGTCATGATAGTCTTTAAACCACTTATAAGCTACAAAATTAGTTAAAAAGTTGCAAACACACAAGGAATTTCAGATAAAAATGTTACTTTTGTAATCTATTAACGAAATTAATTAAGGAAAAACCTATGAAACGCATCCTTATCGCAGAAGATAATGACAGTAATTATCTGTTGATGTCCTTCATTCTCAAGGGACACTATGAGTACTTTCGTGCCAATGACGGACAAGAAGCCGTAGATAAAGCATCTACAGAACATCCTGACCTCATCTTGATGGATCTGAAGATGCCTAGGATGGATGGATTGACTGCTACAAAGCAGATTAAAGGAATGTTGCCTAATCTACCGATTGTTGCACTGACAGCAAATGCTTTTGATAGTGACCGTCAGCAAGCGATGGAGGCTGGTTGCAATGCTTTTCTCTCTAAGCCCGTCAGCGCTGCTGAGTGCTTACAAACCATCGATAAGCTGTTGACGAAGTAACGAAGTATAAAGTGTCTACCAAATCTATGGCATTTAACCATATTTAACGAACCGCAATGGCGTCACGACACTGTTCCATCAACCACTTGGGTGTACTGGTGGCCCCACAGATGCCGACAGTCTCAATGCCTTCGAGCCAGGTGGGGTCGATTTCGTCAGGTCCCTCGATGAGGTGGGTGTTGGGATTGACACGCTGACACTCGTTGAAGAGCACCTTGCCATTGGAGCTCTTGCGACCACAGACAAAGAGAATAAGGTCGTGGCGGGCAGCAAACTGCGAAATGTTAGGCATGCGGTTCGCTACGGAGCGGCAGATGGTATCAAAGCTTTTGAAGGTCGCATCTGGAGCGATGTGTGATTGGATATAGTCGATGATGCGGTGAAACTCATCGAGCGACTTTGTGGTCTGAGAATAGAGGAAGATATCGCGGGTAAAGTCGAGGTGTTTTACCTCGTCGAAATGCTCTATAACGATAGCATCGCCAGCAGTCTGCCCTACTAACCCCAGTACCTCAGCATGACCTTTCTTGCCGAAGATAACGATTTGGGAATTTCGATTTTCGAATTCCGAATTCTTATTGTTGTTTTCGTAATTCGTAATTCGTAATTTGTAATTATTCCGTATACGTTGTTGCAGTTTCAGTACCACAGGACAGGTGGCATCAATAATCTCGATGTTGTTCTGACGGGCTAACTCGTAGGTTGCTGGAGGTTCTCCATGGGCACGAAGCAGCACCTTGACATCGTGCAACTGCGCCATCTGCTCGTGGTCTATGGTGATGAGTCCCATCTGGCGCAGACGGTCACATTCCATACCATTGTGGACGATATCACCCAGACAATAGAGGGTGTTACCCTTGGCTAACTCTTCCTCGGCTTTCTGAATGGCAGTGGTCACTCCGAAGCAGAAGCCACTACCGTTGTCAATCTCTATCTTGAGGCTCATGTTTTTTCTAATTAGACTAGTTAAACTAGTAGGACTAGTTATCCTAGATTTTTATAATACGTGTCTAACAGGTTTTGGGCAGCAATGAAACTGGTCTGCTGGCCAGCAAGGACAGAGTGCTCGGCTTGTTGTAGTTGTTGGCGAATGGTAGGGTTGTTGTAGAACTTCAAGCGTAGCTGTTCATTGATGGTCTCATACATCCAGTATTTGGCTTGCTCATTGCGACGGTAGTCGAAGTAACCATTCTTCTTGACGAAGTCCATATATTCGTAAATCATATCCCAGACCTCTTTAATGCCCGTTCCGAAGAAACCGCTGTAGCATAGTACCTTTGGCATCCAACCACTCTCCGTTTTGGGGAAGAAGTGCAGGGCGTTGCGGAAATTAGTGGCAGCCATCTGACATCGGTCAACATTGTCGCCATCGCACTTGTTGATAACGATGCCATCAGAAATCTCCATGATGCCACGCTTGATGCCCTGCAACTCGTCACCTGTTCCTGCCACCTGGAGTAGCAGGAAGAAGTCAACCATCGAATGACAGGCCGTTTCCGACTGCCCGACACCCACCGTCTCGACGAATATCTTGTCGAAACCGGCAGCTTCGCATAGGATGATGGTCTCACGCGTCTTGCGGGCCACACCACCCAGGGAACCTGCTGTTGGACTGGGACGGATGAACGAGTCGGGATGGATGGAGAGCTTCTCCATGCGTGTCTTGTCACCCAGGATAGAACCCTTGGTGCGTTCGCTGCTGGGGTCGATGGCCAACACGGCCAGGCGACCACCGCGTTCCTTCAGTACGTGGATGCCAAAGGCATCGATGCTTGTCGACTTGCCGGCACCAGGAACGCCACTGATACCCACGCGGATGCTATTACCACTGAAGGGCAGACACTTATTGATGACCTCTTGGGCTTTGGCCTGGTGGTCTGGGTTGACACTCTCTACCAGCGTGACGGCCTGCGAGAGGATGGTGACATCGCCCTTCGTGATACCCTCAACCATCTCTGCCGCTGTGAGTTCACGACGACGGAAGCGGTTGCGTTTCAGATAGGGATTGATAATCGATGGCTGTTCAACACCGCTGTTGACCTGCAAACCGGCATATTCGGCACTATTTTCTGGATGTTCCATATTATTTGGCATTGATTGTTATCGTGACCTTGGGAAAGTCTGGGTCGTTGGTAATCATAAGGATACGCGGACGCGTGCGAACCTTCTTCAGGTCGTCACGCAGTGCTGTAATCTTTAGTGTGGTCTTCTCGCCTGGCTGTAGTTTGCTTTTACCCAGCGAAACCTGCAGACCACCTGTAAAGAGCTGTAGCGATGAGATATCCAGTTCGGTACGTCCCTTGTTGGTAATCTCGATGACGTCCTTCTTTTTTGACTTACCTGCGAACAAGATGTCGCAAGTGGTCTTCGACAATTGTATCTTGGGAGCGTACTGCTTCTGGGCATTCGTCATGCCCATGAATGAGGGCAGTAGTACAGCAGAGACAGGAATCTCATGGTCGGCACTGACTTTATCACCAGGGTTCTCGGCCAGATAGACGGAACTCTGTGTCAGTCCGTAGTCGTGCAACTCGTTGGAGTTGAGCGTGACAGTCAATGTACCGGCACGACCGGGTCCTAAACGCTCAGGAACCATTGTTGCCGAGAGATAGGAAGGTAGATGCATCAGGTTGGGTTGGCAGACAGTAGTACTGCTATTGTAAATATGTAGGACCTGCACCTGATGGTCACCACGGTTGATGTCATCGAACTCTAAATCGCTATGGTCCAAAAGCAGGTTACCCATCGTGATGGGGTAACTGGCGCTGAGGTCCTGATAGTCTCGTAGCACGATACCTTTCATACGGATATAGAAGGGCTTGGCAGTGGCATTGGTCACCACGGCGGCCTGCTTGTCGAAATGTCCCAACTGTTGAGCATCGTAGGTCATTCGAATCTGGAACTTGTCACCCTGATCCGTCTTCGGATAGTCCACCTTGGTACAGTTGCAGTCGGGGCGTACCTCGCTGATGCGCACTTTCTTGCTGCCCTTGACGCGAAATTCAAAGACGGCGGTAATGGGTTGTTGGTACCCTGTCCGTCCCACGTCAATAGTGGTCTTCTCGATGGTTAGTTTCTGGGCACTAACCGGTACAATGGCTATCCCCAACAGTAGTGTCAGTATGATGTTTCGCATATCTCTTTTCTCTTAATTCTTAATTATTAGTTGAACCGATGGCGCTGTGGCACGATATTCTGGAGCATAGGCACAGCCAACGGTACAAGTACCTGTCTCGTAGATGCCAGCACGGTCAATATAGTATTCGGTCTCTATGATGTGCTTGCCTTTGGCCAGACCACCAAAGAAGTAGTGCGTGGCATTGTCCTTGGGCGAGCAGTAGGCGCCATTACGATAGCCAGATAGTTGGTTGACGGGTTCCATGCAAGCACCACGACGGTCCACCACCTGTACGAAATCGAGGTCGCGGGTGGTCTCAATGGTGATGCGCACACGGATGCGGTCGCCAACGGCCAGTGTGGATTGCGGTTTTGTCGCAACCACCTCGCGTTTGACAGTAATGCCACTCTGCGAAGCCTCGATATCAGCGGTCTTCTGTAGGAACTGGGCATAGACGGCACCCCATGAGGTGCCCTCGCTAGTCTTTGTGGCGGTGAAGGTGTGCTCGCCCTTGTAGGGTTGAGCGGTCCTGACGTAGCCGAGGCCGGCAGATGCCTTGCTGGTATCGATGGGTGAACCGTCGACCGCTATGGTGGTGGCGGGCTGGCTGGTGGTCAGCGTGCTGTTGTTGCCATGGAGGAAGGCATAGATGGCGTTGACGCTATTGATGGGTGTGTTCCACAACTGGGTGCGCTTTTCCTGCAACAGCCAGCGACGCATCTCGTCGATGGTCTGTAGGTCTGCAGGTGTCACACGCTGGATAGCCTCGATGGCTGCAACCTCCGTAGGTATCTTGTAGTCGTACCATGAGTAGCTGGCGCGACGAGTATCGTAGTAGCGCCCCATCTCCTCGGTATAGACGGTATATTCCTTGAGGCTCTTCACATACTCGGCAGCCTTGGTCTTCTCACCATGCTGAGCGAGGACAACGGTGGTAAGTGCCTTCTCATAGATAGTCTGGCGCTTGATGTCTTTCTTCAATAACGCGATAAGATAATCGTTGGCGGTCTTGACATCAGTCTTCAGTGTGCGTCCATCGATGGCACAGATGTATAGCCAGCGCAGGGCGGTGAACGTGGGGAAGGTTTGGCGATGTCCCTTCTTCTCCTCTTGTTTCATCTTCTTCACCATATCCACCATTTCCTTGCCAAGATATTTAAAGGCGTTGTCGTAAAGAGGTGAGAGGTGAGGGGTGAGGGGTGAGAGACACTGCAAGCGGGCAAGCATCTCGGCAACAGTCACGGTGATATAGGTGCTGCCCTCCATGCCTGGGTACCAAGAGAAGGAACCATCAGCATTCTGCAGTTTCTTCAGTTTCTCCACAGTGGTGGACAAGCGGTTGTTGATACCATTCTCATCGAAGAAGTCGGCAAGGCGCTGGCGCTGTTCACGCTCGCGATCGGCAGCAGCCACCCATGGGGTCTCAGCAAGGATGAGGTCTTTGAGGTCTTCGTTCTTTTCTAATTGTGAGTGCAGGGATGTTTCGCTTCCCTGTTCTCGCTTCCACTGTTCAAAGACATGCTTGGTCTGTGGGTTCTGGTCGAGGAGATGCTTCGCCAACAGATTGCTATAATAGCTGGCAGCCTGGTCGATGGCGCTATGCTCCCATGGCTGTCCAAGGGTGGGCAGACTCTGTACCATCAGCCATGCAGGATTGTTAGTATATTCGATGGTCAGCTTCTGCTGGTCAGTACCCTGTGGGAAGAGCTTCGTGAGGTCGATGGTTTTCACGCCTGCTTCATGCTGAGTGAAGGACACTGTCTTGGTGACATACTCACGGTTGGGTAGGATGGGCAGGTAGTGCTGCTCGCCATCGCTAAAGCCGTCACCAGTAGCGGTGACCTTGCAGATGAGGAGGCTGATATCGACGGGCATACCGTTGACCGCGAACTGAGTGGCGGTGGAGCCGTTGGCGTCGATGGTGAAGGGTGTTGTCTGTTCGCAGATGACCTGCTCGGTATTGGGGTCTATCAACTGGAGTTTTGCCGTACCGCTGACGTTCTGGTCGGTGGTGTTAAACAGACGGGCTGAGATGGTAGCCTCGTCACTCATGCGTACGAAGCGTGGCATGTTGGGTTGTATCATGACGTCTTTCTGGGCGATGGCCTCACCATCGATGTAACCATACAGCATATCGGCAGTATTGGCAATACCCATAAAGCGCCATGTCGTCAGACTCTCTGGTAGTGTGAATGACAACGAAACGTTGCCATCGCTATCGGTTAGTAGAGTGGGGTAGCAGAAGGCTGTCTCGTTAAGATTTTCGCGGACCTGCACTTGTTCCTCGGCATTTTGCTCCTCGGCAACAACTTCTTTTGCTTTCAGGACCTCGTCAGCAGACTCATCGTTGCCCTTTACGTCGAATGCAGCAGTCTCTGCAACAGCTTTTTCTTCCATAACCATTGGTGCACTTGCCATTGCTCCAGCCTTCATGAGCACATTACGGCCATAAGCACGGACAGGACGGTAGTAAACGGGGAAGATGCTCTCGTCGAAATGGCTGAACAATAGTTGATTGACATCGAGGTACTTCATCTCCTTGGCGGCTGAGGCCCAGATGTGACCAAACGATGCATGCTGCCAACTGGTACTAGGCTGGGGAAGATAGGATGATGGTGCAAATGACCACTGGTGAGCAGTCAGGGCATCGAGACTCTTGTCGTAGAGTACGGCCATAAGGCTAGCATCGGCGGCAGCACCGTCCGGTTTCTTGATGGTCAGTTGCCACTGCTCCTGCTGACCAGGTGTCAAACGGTCGCGGAAGGTTGTCCACTGCAGTTTCAGTTTCTTGTCAGGCATGGGGCGACGAATGAACTGCTGGTGACGGTAACACTCACCATTCTTCATCCATACGAAGGTTAACAGCAGTCCGTTACCATACTCTTCGCGGTAGGTAAACTGACGATTGATGAGTTCGCCATTCTTCTTGACGGCACCTTCCTCAATCTTCTGCTTGCCGGCAAAGAGGCTATATACAATATAGGTATTGGGGTCTGATGAACCCACCTGTACAGTGACGGGCGTGCCGTCGCTGGGGAATTGGTTGTTAGAGACATAGAACCAGTCGTGGGTCTCTGTAGCAGGGCGCTTGTCGTCAAGGCTGAACACTACGAATGTCTGGTCGATGCTGTCTTGGGCGCAGATGGCTTCAAGGCGATGCTTTCCACTCTTTAATTGATAGTTCTCCATTGATAATGGACCATTGGCAGACCAATTCTGCCACTTGCCACCATCGATGCGGTAGCGCAACTTGCCGGGAATCTCCTTGCCAGCAGCGTTTCTGCGGAAGAAAGTAATCTTGGGGAGCTGGTCATTGCGCACCTTCTCGGGCAGGTTGCAGGTCAGTGAGGTGGCTTTGTTACCCAGTGGTAGCGACATGGTGCCGTGATGGGTCTCGCCAGCCTGGTCGGTAACGTCGGCATCAACGACAAAGTGGTAGAACATGGTGTGGTGACCTAAGTCTTCTGGCATAACGAGTGGCATATCGATAGTAAACGAGCCATCGTCGGCAGTTTGGGCATCGCCCTCACTGATAACCATCTCGCGAAGCCCGTCGCCAAAGTAGCCTCCCTGCCAGTAGCGACTGTAGGACATCCACCAGAAGGCGACACGGCGCTTGACGGTATAGTGCACCTTCGCATCCTGGATGGGTACATCGGCATAACTCATGGCCTTAGCCTTGGCATGTACGGTATCACCGGCTTGGTAGGACTCCTTATAGTCGTCGAACTCCACCTGGAAGGCAGGACGCTTATACTCCTCAACACGGAAACTGACGTTGCCGTTACTGGTACGAATGGAGAAGTGACCGTTGAGTTGTCCCGTTGGCAACGTAAACTGTACGCTACACTTACCATAACGGTCGGTGGTGGCTTGTTGCTCGGCAACCAAACGGTAGTTGGCGTCGCGCAGTTCAAACTTCAGTGCCTTGCCACTGATAGCAGTGTTTTCTATCTCTGACAACTCTTTCCATGCGATGGCCGTAGCATAGACGGTCTGTCCGGGACGGTAGATGGCACGGTCAGTAAACAGGTTGGTATGTTCGTTGTTGTACTGGCGCTCATAATAGCTGTATGCACCATAGTTGTTCTGGTCAGGACAATAGTTGTCATGCGCTGTGTACGCAAAGACCTTTGACGGCATCTTCTCACCAGTATAGACGGCCTCACCCTGATTGTTGCAGGTGAGCACTTGGGAACCCTCTGGAGTATTCCAGTTTTTGCGGAACGACAGACGTATCGAGGCATTCTTGACAGGCTGTCCTGTTGTAGCATCGACGACCACATAGCGACGGGATTTATCGGGCTGAGCCTGTTGCAGCAGACGGATACCTGATACGAAATACAACAGGCGGATAGTCTCCGTCAGTGGCAGACTGCTAAACTCCAGCAGATAGACTCCTGCGGGCAGTCCTTGCAACTGCAGCGAATCTTCAAAGACGTCATAGACGGCTTTTCCTGTGAAGGATATGGTCTTGGCCATCTCTGTCAGTTCTGTCAACCCCGCTTTTATTTTCTTGTAGTCGTCCCTGATGTCAGGATTGAGATTCGTGTCACCCTGCAGCGACGTGCGATAGACGCGCATCGTCAACTGGTTGATGTTACGCAGATTCTTTAGCCCAATAGTCTGCAACTTGCTCACTTCCTGGACGCGACGTTCTATACTGGCAGTAAACTGTGGTGTCGTCAATGAGGTCAGTTCATTGCGAAGTTCATTGGCACGCTGCCAGGTTCCCCAACGCTCAAGGGAGTGTTGTAGCCAGTTGTAGCGCTCGGCATTAGTGTACTTATCGCTTGTCATCCTGTTATAACGTCCTATGGCCAACTCGGCAGCCTCTGGAAAGTCGCCAAAGAGGACTATCAACGAGTCGTAGTCCTCAATCGTCTTGGCGGTATGACTGGCAGCAATACAGGCGGCAGGACAGTTGCCGACCTTCATATAGTAGTCATAGAGCCATTGCCACTCGTCTAACTCCATGCCAATGACGCTCAGCAGGTCGTGAGCGAACATCTTGCTGTCCTTGCCACGCTCCACCAACGGTTCATAGTCATCGGCCTTAATCTTAGCCAACAGGTTGGGATTAGCCATCGCCAACTGGCGATAGTGTTTGGCCTTGTCGAAGGTCTCGTTGTCAATGGAGGGGTTCAAGGAATAGACCTTGTACAATACTGTTGCATAGACCATCTGTAGCACTTCGTCGGTGCTTGCCTTGGCCTGTTGCTCAATGCGACTAACGGCTGGTGCCAGCGAGTCGGGTGAGATATCCTGCTGTACGTTGGCTGTCAGTAGTTCGGCTTTGAGCAGTTGACCATAGGCTTTCTCCTGCAGTGCCTTGGTTTCTATCTTCTGCAAATGGGTCAGCGCCTGTCGCGGCAGGTCTTTGTCGCGGGCGTTCTCCACCTGTTTCCATAATGCTTGATATGTCTGAGCGAGCGTATTCATAGGTAGTAGCAGCCAGGCTGCCAAAACGACTAACAATGCTTTCTTCATAGTCTTTGTCGAATAAATAATGCACAAAGATACGAAAAACCCGTTAAACAGCCAAGCCATTTAACGAGTTTTACCAATAATTCATTTTTCTCAATTAGTGCGCATCCTCGCAGCAATGCTCATGACATCCACTGTCTGGCAGTTCGAATTCCAGCGTAGAGTGGCCGATGCCATTCTCCTTGAGCAGGTGTTTCAAACGCCCCTTTACGGGTTCCATCTGTTGCAGGTCATCGATGACAATATGCGCTGTCAAAGCATTGTCGGTGGTGCTGATGGCCCAGATGTGCAGGTGGTGCACCTCGTTGACGTGCTCCTCGGCAGCCAACAGTTGATGGATGTCATCTGGTTCGATGCCTTCTGGTGTACCATCGACTATCAGGCGCAGACTGGCCGTCAGCAGACTCCAAGTTGACCAGAGGATGATAAAGGCGATGATGAGGCTGACGATAGGGTCTACGACGTTCCAACCCGTCAGGGCGATGATGACGCCCGATACGACGACACCCACCGATACCAGTGTGTCGGCCACCATGTGCAGGAAAGCGCCACGCACATTGATGTCGCTCTTCTGACCACGCATCAGCAGTACCACTGTGAGTCCATTGATGAGGATGCCGACACCTGCCGTCCACGATACGGCGACACCATTGACGTCCACGGGGTCACTGAATTTCAGGATACTTTCGTATACGATGCCTCCAACGGCTGCCAGCAGTAGTATAGCATTGACTAGCGAGATGAGTACCGTCGATTTCTTCAGTCCGTAGGTGTAGTGGACACCAGAACGAACTTTCGCCAGGTGGAAGGCAATGAGGACGAGTACCAGGCTGAATACGTCGCTGAGGTTATGTCCTGCATCGGACAGCAATGATAGCGAATTCTGCGTCCAGCCTACCAGGGCTTCGACACCCACAAAGAGTAGGTTCAGTACAATGCAGAAGACGAAGATGCCGTTCATGCTGGTGGGCATCACGTGGTGATGGTGATGACCATGATGGTCATGATGATCGTGATGATGATGTTCATCGTGATGGTCGTGATGATGATCGTGTGCCATGATTATCTTGTTTTTTTGTTATTTCACGCTGCAAAGGTAGGAAAACATTGCTGCAACCTGGTTGCAACGGCCTATGAATGTTGTTTTTCTGCAACCGTGTTGCAAGTTTTTGTCGTTTCGTGTATGTTGTTTCCATAATAATTATTATCTTTGCACCAAACTTAAAGATTGCTACAATGATTAACCGCGAACTCTTAGAGCCTCAGTCTATCGTCGTCATCGGCGGCTCGAACAATGTACATAAACCTGGTGGTGCCGTGGTGCGCAACCTCTTGCAGGGTGGCTATCAAGGCACGCTGCGCATCGTCAATCCCAAGGAGGACGAGGTGCAGGGCATCAAGGCTTTCCACGATGCCCGTGAATTGCCTCCTACCGAACTGGCTATCCTCGTGGTAGCCGCGAAGTTCTGTCCGCAGTATGTGGAACTGCTAGCCAAGGAGAAGCAGACACGTGCCTTTATCATCATCTCCGCAGGATTTGGTGAGGAGACCCATGAGGGTGCTCTGCTGGAACAGCAGATTCTCGACACCTGTCAGCAGTATGGTGCCGCCTTGATTGGTCCCAACTGCATTGGCCTGCTGACACGCTGGCATCACTCGGTATTCACCAAACCCATTCCGAACCTCAATCCACAAGGTGTCGACTTCGTCTCAGGCTCTGGTGCTACGGCGGTGTTCATCTTGGAGAGTGCCGTCATCAAGGGTCTGCAGTTCAATAGTGTGTGGTCTATCGGCAATGGTAAGCAGATTGGTATTGAGGATGTGCTGCAGTACTTTGACGAAAACTTCAATGCTGATACCGACTCGAAGGTCAAACTGCTTTATATCGAGAATATCTCTAATCCCGACAAGTTGCTGTTCCATGCCAGCAACCTGATTCGCAAGGGCTGTCGCATAGCCGCTATCAAGGCAGGCTCGTCAGAGAGTGGCAGTCGTGCGGCATCCAGTCATACGGGGGCCATTGCCTCCAGCGACTCTGCTGTTGAGGCGCTGTTCCGTAAGGCAGGCATCGTGCGTTGCTTCTCGCGTGAGGAGCTGACCACAGTGGGTTGCATCTTCACCCTGCCTGAACTGAAGGGCAAGAACTTTGCCATCGTGACGCATGCCGGTGGTCCGGGTGTGATGCTGACGGATGCACTGTCGAAGGGTGGACTGAATGTTCCCAAGATAGAAGGTCCTGAGGCTGACGAACTGAAGACCAAACTCTTCCCAGGCTCTGCAGTGGCTAATCCCATCGACATTCTCGCCACAGGAACTGCCGAGCAACTGGGCATTGCCATCGACTACTGTGAACATCATTTCAGTAATATCGATGCCATTGCCGTCATCTATGGTACCCCCGGACTGACGCAACTCTACGAGGCCTATGAGGTACTCCATCAGAAGATGATTACGTGCAAGAAACCTATCTTCCCCATTCTTCCCAGTCTGCATACTGCTGGTCCTGAGGTGGCCGAGTTCCTGAAGAAGGGGCATGTCAACTTCTCCGACGAGGTGACGCTGGCTACAGCGCTCTCGCAGATGATACGCACCCCCAAGCCGGCACATACCGAGGTGCAACTCTACGGTATCGATATCCCCAGACTCCACAAAATCATCTTCGGCATCCAGGAGAATGGCTATGTGTCGCCCCAGACGGTGCGCGACATCCTCTCCTGTGCAGGCATCCCCCTTGTGCCAGAACTCGTATCTACCTCGAAAGAGGAACTGACGGCTTTTGCTGAGAAGTGTGGCTATCCCGTTGTTGCTAAGGTGGTGGGTCCCGTCCATAAAAGTGATGTCGGTGGTGTGGCGCTGAACATCCGTTCCAAGGAGGTGCTCAGTGCAGAGTTTGATCGCATGATGCAGATTCCTGATGCTACCGCCATCATGGTACAGAAGATGATTAAGGGTACCGAACTGTTTATCGGTGCTAAGTATGAGGAACGCTTCGGACATGTGACGCTCTGTGGACTGGGCGGCATCTTTGTCGAGGTGCTGAAGGATGTGTCGAGCGGTCTGGCACCACTGACCTACGAGGAGGCGGAGTCGATGATTCATTCGCTCAGAGGTTACAAGATTCTACAGGGCACCCGTGGTCAGAAGGGTATCAACGAACGTAAGTATGCGGAGATCATTGTCCGTCTCTCCACCTTGTTGCGCTTTGCGACGGAAATCAAGGAGATAGATATCAACCCGCTGCTGGCTGACCAAGACAACGTGGTAGCCGTCGATGCCCGCATCCTCATCGAGAAGGAATAGTGTACACGCTGATTTCCCCAGCGTGACCTTAATAATTATCCGACAAAATGGCGCTCCTTTCTGTCATTTTGTCGGCTTTTTATACTTCGGCACATAGTTTGTTCGCCTGTTGCCAAACGAAAAATAAAAATAGGAGGACAAAACTATGACATTAGACAAGTTTACCATCAAAGCGCAGGAGGCGGTCCAGGAGGCCGTTAACACCGCACAACGCAATGGCCAGCAGACCATCGAACCAGTACACCTGCTGGCTGGCGTTATGAATAAGGCGAAGGACGTCGTGAACTTCCTGCTGCAGAAGTTGGGCGTCAATGCCCAACAGATTGACATGCTCGTACAGACGGAGCTGCAACACTTGCCCCGTGTGACTGGGGGTGAACCGTATCTCTCCAGTGATGCTAACAAGGTACTGCTCAAGGCTCAGGATTATGCTCAGAAATTCGGCGACGAATTTGTTTCGTGCGAGCCAATAGTATTGGCTCTTTATACCGATGGTGCCACGGCTGGTCGCATTCTCAAGGATGCTGGCGTGACGGAACGTGAACTGCGTGCCGCTATTGAGTCACTGCGTCAGGGACAGAAGGTGCAGTCGCAGTCGGCTGATGACAACTACCAGTCGCTGGAGAAATATGCCAAGAACCTTGTTGACCTTGCCCGTCAGGGTAAGCTCGACCCCGTCATTGGTCGTGACGATGAGATTCGTCGTCTGCTTCAGATTCTCTCGCGTCGTACGAAGAACAACCCGATTCTGATAGGCGAACCAGGTACAGGTAAGACGGCCATCGTTGAAGGTCTTGCTGGTCGTATCGTTCGTGGTGATGTGCCAGAGAACCTGAAAGACAAGCAACTCTACTCGCTCGATATGGGTGCGCTGGTGGCTGGTGCGAAGTATAAGGGTGAGTTCGAGGAACGTCTGAAGAGCGTTATCAATGAGGTGACGAAGGCCGAAGGTCGCATCATCCTCTTCATCGACGAGATCCACACCCTCGTGGGTGCTGGTGGTGGTGAGGGGGCCATGGATGCTGCCAACATCCTGAAGCCAGCCCTCGCTCGTGGTGAACTGCGTGCCATTGGTGCCACCACGCTCAACGAATACCAAAAGTACTTCGAGAAGGACAAGGCCCTCGAGCGCCGTTTCCAGACAGTCATGGTCGATGAGCCCGATGAGCTGTCGGCTATCTCCATCCTGCGTGGCTTGAAGGAGCGCTATGAGAACCACCACAAGGTACGTATTCAGGACGATGCCTGTATCGCTGCCGTCCAACTCTCCGAGCGTTATATCTCCGAGCGTTTCCTGCCCGACAAGGCCATCGACCTGATGGATGAGGCTGCCGCCAAACTACGTATGGAGCGCGACTCCGTGCCTGAGGAACTCGACGAGATTACTCGTCGCCTCGCCCAACTGGAGATTGAGCGCGAGAGCATCAAGCGCGAGGCCGGCTCTGCCGGTAGTGTGCCCAGCGGTTCTGCCGCTGGGGATAAGCTCGCCCAGCTTGATAAGGACATCGCTGAACTCAAGGAGCAGGAGACACAGTTCCGTGCCAAATGGGAAGGCGAACGCCAACTTATCAATAAGATTCAGCAGGACAAGCAGGAGATGGAGAACTTGAAACTGGAAGCTGAGCGTGCAGAGCGCGAGGGCGACTATGGCAAGGTGGCCGAAATCCGCTATTCCAAGCTGAAGGCACTTGAGGATGATATCAAGGCCATCCAGGCGCAGCTGGATAGTGTGTCCAGCGGTTCTGCCGCTGGGAGACTCGTTCGCGAGGAAGTTACTGCCGACGATATCGCAGAAGTCGTCTCCCGCTGGACGGGCATCCCCGTTACTCGTATGCTGCAGAGCGAACGCGAGAAGTTGTTAAACCTCGAGGAAGAACTGCACCGTCGTGTCATTGGTCAGGACGAAGCCATCAATGCTGTCTCTGATGCTGTGCGCCGCTCGCGTGCAGGTTTGCAGGACCCCAAGCGTCCCATTGCCTCGTTCATCTTCCTCGGCACTACGGGTGTCGGTAAGACGGAACTCGCCAAGGCACTGGCTGAATACCTCTTCAATGACGAGCAGATGATGACGCGTATCGATATGTCCGAGTATCAGGAGAAGCATACCGTCTCTCGTCTTGTTGGTGCCCCTCCGGGCTATGTCGGCTATGACGAGGGTGGTCAGTTGACGGAGGCTGTGCGTCGCAAGCCCTATCAGGTTATCCTGTTCGACGAGATCGAAAAGGCTCATCCCGATGTCTTCAACATCCTGTTGCAGGTCTTGGACGATGGCCGTCTGACGGACAACAAGGGACGTACCGCCAACTTCAAGAACACCATCATCATCATGACCTCTAACGCTACCCGCGAGGAGTTGCGCATGACGATGCGTCCGGAGTTCCTGAACCGAATCGACGAGATTATCACTTTCCAGCAACTCACCCAGCAGCAGATTGCCGAGGTGGTGCGCCTGCAGATGAAGCGTGTCGCCGATATGTTGGAACCGCAAGGCATCCAGTTGCAGGTTACCGACCAGGCTATCAACTATCTGGCGCAGGAAGGCTACGATCCCGACTTCGGTGCGCGTCCCGTTAAGCGTGCCATCCAGAACCTCGTGCTCAACGACCTGTCACGTAAGATTCTTGCTGACCAGATAGATCGTCAGAAGCCTATCATTGTCGATGAGTTTGGTAACGGCTTGGTGTTCCGAAATTAAAATAACCAAAAAAATTTGGTATTTTGCTCGCTTATTTGTACCTTTGCACCCGCTAAATCCATTTCTGGTGGGTGCAAAGCATTTTGGAGAGGTGCTCGAGTGGTTGAAGAGGCACGCCTGGAAAGCGTGTAACCGGCAAAACCGGTTCGCAGGTTCGAATCCTGTTCTCTCCGCAGTAAACGCTGATAATCAGCAACTTACAAATTTTACGCACGTAAATACGCACACTTTTCGCGGATTACGTGCGTATTTCTTTTCCCAATATCTATAATATCCGCTTTCAAGAGACAAAGGTACAATATTTCTTTGAATTTACCAATCGTTTCTCATCTTTTTTCTGGGAACGGTTGCTTCACACCCTCTGGATAATGGACAGGGCGATGACCGGACAGAGTCAAGCCTCTTCCTCAGAAAGCCCGACTTAACGCAATAAGCCTATGTCGGCATCGGTAAGGGCATGTCACCATCTTACGTCTGGGTAGCCAAGGAAACCTGTCAACGCAGCCGTTTTCCATCAACAAACTGCTGATTGAAACCTGATGAGACGTACTCTTACCGATACTGTCATTACGGCACTGCTATCGGTTTTCCTCTGAAGATGCCCGATTCTGTCCCTGATGGTCAACACTCCTGTTCATTATCCGGCATCGGTACACATACCGCTGCTGTTCCCTTTCTATTACGAGAACTACGACCTGACAGTCAACCGTTTTTAATAACGTCAAAACCTTCCAAATAACCGTTATATGGTAGGTTTTCGGTTTTACGTATGTCTTTCAGCAAACTTGTGTTCACTTTCTCTATCTGACTGTGAGAGGATTCTACCATCCTGAATAGTCGGGCAGTCTCCTCTCACCCTGTGTTATCTGTAACATGTTCTGGACGTAGCCCTTCTCTCCACCGGCATTACCGTTGATAGAGACTGTTTCTTCACCATTCGTCGTTTGACACATTATGTCGTTTTCCACCACACTTCGTTTCAAAAACTTTTCCTTTTCCATGTTTCACCAACAGTC
>CACYBB010000033.1 GCA_902772585.1 uncultured Bacteroidales bacterium
GGTCCTTTACACGACCGCCACGAACCAGCACGATGCTGTGCTCCTGCAAGTTGTGTCCCTCTCCGGGAATGTAACTGTTGACTTCCTTCTGGTTAGTCAGACGAACACGGGCTACCTTACGCATAGCCGAATTAGGCTTCTTCGGGGTCGTTGTGTAGACACGAACACAGACACCACGACGCTGAGGACATGAGTCCAGCGCGGGTGACTTGCTCTTGTCAACGAGCACCTTTCTGCCTTTTCTTACCAATTGTGAAATTGTAGGCATAATTGTTTGTTTTTTAATGAATTATATTTGTTGTGTTATATTCCACTTGATATCATGCGCCCACATATACACCTCGCACATAGGGCGCTTTTGGGCTGCAAAGGTACTAACTTTTCCCAAATCCACCTAATATATAAGAGTTAAAAAGACGCTTACCTAATGTTTTTTAACATTAAATAAGCGTTTTAACAATAATTAGTCTACAAAATTCAGCTTGCAAGCACTTAATTCTCTTGTCCGACGGGGAAAGGTGCTATCGTTCTGGACTCTTTGTTGGGTATCTTGATGGCACCAAATTCATGTTCATAGCGAACAATATTCTCCTGTAATGCTGCCAGCAAACGCTTGGCATGTTCAGGAGCCAAAATGACACGACTCTTCACCTGTGCCTTGGGAAGACCAGGCAAGACACGGGCAAAATCGATAATGAAATCAGAACTGGAATGGGTAATGATAGCAAAATTGGCATACTCACCCTGAGCAACCTCCTGAGGGAGCTCTATCTGCAACTGATTCTTATTGTTATTGTTCTCACTCATAACTATTTGCTATTATGTTATTATTATAATATAATGTACGCGCGAGGAGTTTATTAGTCGGCAAAGTTGACCAGGATACGGAACACCTTTCCAGGATTCTCACTCCACCAGCGCATGGTATCCAATGCCTCCTCTGGCTTGATGACCTTGGTGATAAGCTCATCGGTAGGACAATCATTCGTCTCCAGATAGTGGATGACAGCACGGAAGTCTGAAGGCATAGCATTACGTGAACCACGAATATCAAGCTCCTTCTGAACGAAGTACTTTGTCTGCAGCGACACCTCACTCTTGGCATAACCTATGCAGGCTACACGTCCCGTAAAAGCCACTTCGTTAATCGCCATCTGATAGGTGGGAACGCTGCCCACAGCCTCAATAACCACATCAGGACCAAAGCCTCCTGTCAGTTCTTGCAGACGCTGGTGGACATCCTCCTTGATGGTGTTAACAGAATAAGCAGCACCCATTTTCTTGGCCAATGCCAGCTTTTCGTCGTCGATGTCAGCAGCAATGACCGTAGCACCACGCAAGGCAGCTCGCACAATAGCACCCATACCCACCATGCCACAGCCAATAACCATCACCACATCGATATCAGTGACCTGTGCACGGCTAACAGCATGGAAGCCCACACTCATTGGCTCAACCAGTGCCGTTACCTTCGGCGTAAGACTGCCTGCAGGAATCACCTTCTCCCAAGGCAACACGATATACTCCTTCATGGCACCATTGCGCTGTACGCCCAGTGTCTCGTTGTGCTCACAGGCGTTGACACGCTGATTACGGCACGAAGCACACTTGCCACAATTAGTATAGGGATTGCAGGTCACCACCATACCGGGTTTCAGTCCGCTAGGAACCTCTTCACCTACAGCCTCGATGACGGCACCCACCTCATGACCAGGGATAACAGGATTCAAGGCCATCGTGTTACGACCCATAAAGGTATTGATATCACTGCCACAGAAACCCACATAGTGCAGCTTCAGCAGTATCTCGCCGCGGCCAGGAGCCTGCGGCTTCTCCAAATCGATGATGTTCAGTTCTTGTGAATGTGTAATCTGTATTGCTTTCATTCTGACATATTTTTAATATACGGTAATTCAGGAAGATTCTCAAAACCATAGAAGCGCTGGGCATCCTCACCAAGGAACAGGCACTTCTCATGGTCTGTCAACTCTGTGGACTTCTCCACAAAGTCGTATGACATGCGGTAGGTAATGGCAGTAATGGTGCGTGGATAATCCGAGCCCCACATCAGTCGCTCCCACCCTACCAGGTCGGCAGCCTCGCGGATGCGACGCACAGCTGTTGGGAAAGGATAGAACTCTGGGTTGTACAGCCAGGTGATACCACCCGACTCCACCATGACGTTGTCGCCCTCACGAGCCAGCAGGACCTGACTACGGAACGACGCCGTGGTAGGCATGCCGAAATGACCAATGGCCACCTTCAGCTGCGGACACTCTTGTATCACCTCTGCCATCTGTGCCACCTGTGCCTCATCATCTGCCAAGCACATCGACAGCACCATACCCTTCTGTTCCATCAGTTTGAAGACGGGCATCAGTGTCTGCAATGGCTCATGCATACGATGGCCAGGGAAGGCAATGCCTTTCAGTCCTGCATCGATGACTCGTTGTGCCTCTTCAACATTCCACGCCATACCCATACAGAAGAAGCGGTCAGGATAACGGCGCTGCACATCAGCAAGGTAGTCGTTCTGACAACCGTCAATGACCTCCTGTACCACTACAGCGGCACCCACCTGTGCATAGTTCATATTCGAAAGGAACACCTCGGCAGTGTTCTGACCATCAATCATAAATGGTGGCAACATCTGCACCTCCTCGTCCATGAAGATACTACGACCATTCTTCAGCGACAAGATACGCTTGCCGTCGACCATTGTGTCTTGTTTCAGCCACAGGTGACTATGTGCATCGATTATGAGTTTGCCCATGTCACACGCTGTTGATCGCCAATGATTTCCTTCACCTCACGCACCAGATCCCAATCGGGTTCGCTGTTTGCCCACTCGATGTTACGACGCACATTGTCGGGATTGGCCGACGAGAAGAGCGTCGAGGCAATACGTGGACAACTGACGCTATACTGCACGGCCAACTTCTCAATAGGATAACCCTTGGAGGCGCAATGCTCAGCAGCTTTCTGACAAGCCGCCACCAGTGTCTTCGGAGCGGGATGCCAGGCAGGCACACCACGCTGAGACAAGAGTCCCATGCTGAGTGGTGAGGCGTTGATGACACCAACACCCTCGTGCTCAAAGAATCCAAGATAGTCTTCCAGTGCATCGTCGTTCAACGTATAGTGACAGAAGTTCAGGATGCTCTCTACGGTACCTTTCTCGCAATGCTCAATGACCCACTTCAGATTCTGCAGTTGCAGGTCGGTGATACCCACATGGCCCACAACGCCCTTTGCTTTCAGCTCGCAGAGTGCCGGCAGCGTCTCATCAACCACCAACTGCAGACCACCAGGCAGTGCTGCCTGGAACTCAATATCGTGCACATTGATTAAGTCAATGTGTTCCACACCCAGGCGCTCCATACTTTCATAGACGCTATCGGTAACACGCTTGGCAGAGTAGTCCCAGGTGTTAACACCGTCCTTACCATAGCGACCGACCTTGGTGCTCAGATAATACTTGTCTCTCGGAATGTTGCGCAGCGCCTTGCCCAGAACAGTCTCGGCCTTATAGTGCCCATAGTACGGACTGACATCAATAAAATTGATGCCACCCTCAATGGCAGCCTCAACAGCAGCAAAGCTGTCGCGCTCGTTAGTCTCACGGAAAACACTGCCCAGCGAAGAGGCGCCGAAACTCAGATGGGATAGTTTCATCCCTGTATGTCCTAATTCTGTGTAATGCATATAGTCGAAGGTTTAATGCCCTTTTCTGTTTGTTGGCTGCAAAGTTACAAATTATTTTTCATACGACACGCTTTTTCCTTAAAAAGTCTTTCCTTTCTTTGTTTTCTTGATTCTTTTGCTTAAATTTGCAAACAACAAACTAACAGTTACATTCAAAACTACAAAATGATGAAAGTTATCAAGAACAAAGAGGTAGGAGGCGAGCGCCCACTTTTCGGACTACATGACACCCGACTGGAGAATATCACCATTACGGATGGAGAGTCTGGCATCAAACAATGTCAGCATATGGAGGCTGCTAACTGTCGCTTCTATGGCAAGTACCCATGGTGGCATGTTGACGGTGCGTTGATAGAAGACTGCTATTTTGCCGAGGGTTCGCGGTCGGCCATCTGGTATTCCAACGACTTGGTGATGCGTCGCTGTCGCATTGACGGTCCTAAGTTCTTTCGCGAGATGAAGAACGTAACGTTAGAGAATGTTGAGATAATGGATGCCGACGAGACTTTCTGGAAGGTTGACGGCCTGCGCCTGAAGAATGTCAAACTGCATGGCGGCACCTACCCTTTCATGTTCTCTAAGAACATCTATGTCGATCATTTGGAGAGCGATGCCAAATACGTCTTCCAGTACTGTCAGAATGTAGAGATTCACCATGCCAATATCGTTACCAAGGACTCTTTCTGGGAGTGCGAAAACATCACCATCTACGACTCTGTGCTCGATGGTGAGTATCTGGCATGGCATTCCAAGAACGTACGTCTGGTCAACTGTCACTTGGCTGGCGAGCAGTTGCTTTGCTATGCCGACAATCTGGTCCTCGAGAACTGCACCTTCGACAAGGCCTGCGACCGCATCTTTGAGTACACCACCGTGCAGGCTGACATCCGTGGACATATCGAACACATCAAGAACCCGACAAGTGGGCATATTATTGCCGATTCCATCGGCTCTGTCACACTTGACGAGTTTGTCAGAGAGCCCAATGACTGTGTCATAGAGGAGAGACAATATAACGGTTAACGAAATGTCGTTATAACGTTATTACGTAATATCGAAATAACAATGAAATATAACTTTGACGAAATCATAGAGCGCAGAGGCACTAACTGCGTCAAATGGGATGAAAGCCCCCATGCCGACATCATTCCCCTATGGGTGGCCGATATGGACTTCGCTGTTGCACCTGCCATTCAAGAGGCAGTACGCAAACGTGCCGAGCACCCTATCTACGCCTATACGATAGTGGGCGACGACTACTACAATGCTCTCATCCACTGGTTTGAGCGACGTCACCATTGGACTATCGCGCGCGAACATATTTTATATACTATTGGCGTGGTTCCTGCCATCTCGTGCACACTACAGGCTCTTACGATGGCTGGCGAGAAAGTTGTCATGCTCAGTCCCGACTACAACTGTTTCTTCAGCAGCATCCGCAACAGCGGTTGTGAGGTCAGCGAGAGTGTACTGCAATTCAGTAGCAGCAGCAACCGTTTCGAGGTTGACTGGACAGATTTCGAGGCACGGTGTGCCGACGAGAAGACCACCATTTTCCTGCTTTGCAATCCTCATAACCCCACAGGTCGTGTGTGGCATCGTGACGAGTTGCAACGCATGAGCGATATCTGCCAACGTCACCATGTCCGCATTGTCAGCGATGAAATTCATTGCGAACTTATCATGCCTGGCAACACTTTTGTGCCAATGGCAACTGTAGATGCTGACACCATCGTGCTCAATTCTCCGTCAAAGTCGTTCAATACCGCTGGCCTGCAGATTGCCAACATCATTTGTAGCGACCCTGCCACTCGTCGCCGCATCAACCGCACCATCAATATCAACGAGGTGTGCGACGTCAACCCATTCGGGCCTGTAGCGTTGATAGCAGCTTATAACGACAGCGAACAATGGCTCGACGAACTGAACGACTATCTGTGGGGCAACTATACAGCGCTTTGCGATTTCGTAGCAAAGCAATTACCCCAATGGAAGGTGATGCCCTTGGAAGGCACCTACCTCGCGTGGATTGATGTCTCCCTTTGCAGTGACAATGTCGCAGCCTACTGTGACCAACTGTTACAAGAAGCGAGGGTGTGGCTGAACCCAGGAACGATGTACGGCCCACAGAGCGGCGAAGGCTACCTGCGTATCAATCTGGCCTGTCCACGTAGGCTGCTGATAGAGGCACTACAACGTATCGCAGCTACAAAGGCATAGTCACTTGTGCATTTTATTGCGAGGATGATGCTCCAGAATCTGTCGGCGTAAGGTCGACATGTCGATGTGTGTATAAATCTCCGTCGTACCGATATTCTCGTGGCCCAGCATTACCTGAATGGCACGCAGGTCGGCACCACCCTCCAATAGGGCAGTAGCAAAGGAGTGACGGAGCGTATGGGGAGAGATAGTTTTCTGAATACCGGCAAGGGCGGCCTGCTGTTTAATCATAATCAGTATCATGGTACGAGTAAGGTGTGCGCCACGACGGTTCAGGAAGACATAGTCCTCTTCGCCAGGTTTTATCGTCATGTGTTTGCGGTCTTCAAACCACCATCCCAACTCCTTGATAGCCTTGGGTGAGATGGGTACCAAACGCTCCTTACTACCCTTACCAATCACGCGTACGAACTGTTCATCCAGGTAGAGGTTGGTCAGTTTTAAGTTGACAAGCTCTGAGACTCGCAAGCCACAAGAGAACAAGACCTCAATGATGGCACGGTTGCGATGACCTTCCCACTTGGAAAGATCGATACTGGCCTCCAGTGCATCCACCTCGTCGGGTGTCAGCACCTCTGGCAAATGATGGCCCAGCACTGGCGACTCCAGGAGTTCGGTAGGGTCGTCTTCGCGATAGCCGTCCAGTTGCAGGAAACGATAGAACGAACGCACACCACTGAGTATACGACATTGTGACCGCGGATGAATACCAATGTCGTGCAGACCCGCAGCAAAGTGTTGCAGGTCGGACAGTTCGACATCCAACGGATGTTTCCCTTCATCCTCCAAATAACCCAACAGTTTCTCCAGGTCGCGCACATAGGCATCCAGCGTATTCGGTGAATAGCCTCGCTGCAATTTCAGGTAGCGCTGATAGGCACGGACGATATTTGTCGGTGTTTTCTTGCTTGTTTCCATTTTATTTCTTACCTTTGCCGCCACAAAGGTAAGAAATATTTTTGAATTATGAAAATTCTCATTATCAATGGTCCAAACCTCAACCTGCTGGGTGTCCGCGAACCAGGCATCTACGGTTCTTCCTCTTTCGAGCAGTACTTGCCACAGTTGAAGCAGCAATACCCCGATATTGATATCGAGTATTACCAAAGCAACATCGAGGGTGAACTCATCAACAAGATGCAGGAGGTGGGCTTCAGCTACGATGGTATCGTGCTCAATGCTGGAGCATACACCCACACGTCGGTAGCCTTAGGTGACTGTATCCGTTCTCTGAAGACTCCCGTCATCGAGGTCCATATCTCCAATGTCCACCAGCGCGAGGAGTTCCGTCACCACTCCATGATATCCGCTGCCTGCAAGGGTGTCATCTGCGGTTTCGGTCTCGACAGCTACCGCTTGGCTATTGAAGCGCTGAAATGACCCTCGAGAACTACATTCTGAACCACATTGAGCCAGAGCCTGAATACCTATATAAGCTCTGGCGTGCCACCAACATTCACATGCTCCACGGACGCATGGCCTCAGGTCATCTGCAAGGTCGCCTGCTGAAGATGCTGGTGCAGATGATTCGTCCACAGAACATCCTGGAGGTGGGCACGTTCAGTGGCTACTCCGCCCTATGCATGGCCGAGGGTTTGGATGAAGGAGGACACCTCTATACTTTTGAGATTAACGATGAACAGGAGGATTTCACCCGTCCATGGATAGAACAGTCTCCTGTCGCCGATAAGATTACCTTTCTCATTGGTGACGCTATCACTGAGGCGCCCCGTCTGGGCATCACCTTCGACATGGCGTTCATCGATGGTGACAAGCGTACCTACCGAGAGACCTATGAGATGGTGCTCAACATTCTCAAGCCAGGCGGATTCATCCTCGCCGACAACACCCTGTGGGATGGTCATGTGGTGGACCACGCTTACGACCGAGACCCACAAACCAAGGGCATTGAAACTTTCAACGACTACATTGCCAACGACCCTCGCGTAGAACAGGTTATTTTGCCGTTACGCGACGGTTTGACGCTCATTCGCAAGCGCTAAACAGCCGTTTGTCAACAAAAAGAGCTTATTTTTGCATATTTTCCTTCCAAAATGTTGCAGGTTTCAATATTATTATGTACTTTTGCTTACTTTTTGTAAGTAAAACCCTATTATTAACAATATCAATATGGACAAGATTGACAATCTCGACAAAAAAATCCTTAGCATTCTGTCACAGAATGCCCGCATTCCTTTCAAGGACGTCGCCGCTGAGTGCAACGTTTCACGTGCTGCCATTCACCAGCGCGTACAACATCTCATTGAGAACGGCGTCATTATGGGTAGCGGCTTCGACGTTAACCCTAAGAGTTTAGGCTACTCCACCTGTACTTATGTAGGTATCACTCTGGAACGTGGTTCCATGTATAAGGATGTGGTAGAACGTCTGCGCCACATCCCTGAAGTCGTAGAATGTCACTTCACTACAGGTCCATACACCATGATGGTGAAACTCTTTGCCCGTGACAACGAACAGTTGATGCACCTGCTCAACGGACGTCTGCAGGACATCCCTGGCGTAGTCGCTACCGAGACGCTCATCTCACTGGAACAGAGCATCAAGCGCGATATTCCCGTTAATTTTGAGGAGTAATCATGGCTAATCGTTTCGATTGGCTGTCGCAACTTTCTGCGACGGCCTATGCTTCATTTCCTGAAGCACAACGTAAACCCGTTATCGGTATTACGGGTAATTACGGCGAACTGACGTGTAAACTGGCAGAGGGTTACTACAAGTCTATTTTGCGGGCTGGTGGCGTACCTGTCATCATACCACCTCTAAGCGATACTGATGTCATCATCAATACACTGGAACATCTTGATGCCTTGGTGCTCAGTGGTGGTGCTGATTACGATCCGCACTATGCCGGAGAAGAGCCCTGTCCGCTGTTAGGAACTATCAATGAGGAACGAGACCTACCGGAACTGTTTATTACCCAACTGGCCTACAACCGTCAGTTGCCCATTCTTGGCATCTGTCGTGGCATCCAGACGCTGGCAATGGTCTTAGGGGGTCATGTGCGCCAGGATATCAGCGACATCCAAAGTCATAACCATTCACAAGAGGAAGACCGCAATGTTGCCACCCACCCTGTTACCTTCGAGCAAGACTCCTTACTTGCTAGTCTATATCATCATTGTCAATTAGAGGTCAATTCCTTCCATCATCAGGCTGTAGACGAGACTGGTCCACGATTCCGTGTGATAGCACGCTCAGACGATGGTATCATAGAGGCAATGGAAAGTACAGAGTACAAGCCGATACTGGGTGTTCAGTGGCATCCAGAGTGTCTAGAGAATGGATTGCCCATTTTCTGCTGGCTCGTTGACCAAGCCCGTCAATATCGTGAGTTGTGTGACATTCATAGTCGTGTGCTCACACTCGATACCCATTGCGACACACCGATGTTTTTCCCACAGAACGTAGACTTCGGTCAGCGCGACCCCAAGATACTCGTTGACCTGCACAAGATGACCGAGGGCCATCAGGATGCTACCATCATGGTGGCGTATCTGCCGCAAGGACAAGCCGATGCCAAGAACTATGCCGATAACATCTTTAACAAGATAGAAGACATCGTAGCGCGCAATAGCCAGTATGTCTCCATTGCCCGCAGACCCGATGACCTGTGGCTGAACAAGCAGCAGGGACGGAAGAGCATTATGCTCGGCATTGAGAACGGTCACGCGCTGGAGGGCAGCATCGACAACCTGCGTCACTTTGCCCAGCGTGGCATCGTGTATATGACACTGTGCCACAATGGCGACAACGATATCTGTGACTCCGCACGAGGCGAACACACTCATAACGGTGTCAGTGCCTTCGGTCATGAAGTGATTAGCGAAATGAACCGTCTCGGTATCATGGTCGACCTTAGTCATGCTGGTGAGAAGAGTTTCTATGATGCCTTGGAGATAAGCAAGACGCCTATCGTATGCAGCCACAGTAGTTGCCGTTCGCTTTGTGATCATCCGCGTAACCTCACTGACGACCAGATGAGGGCTCTTGCCCAGCAGGGAGGCGTCATGCAGGTCACACTGTATAACGGTTTCCTGATAAAGGATGGTGAAGCCACCCTCGACGATGCCATGCGCCATATAGACCATGCCATCGAGGTGATGGGTATCGACCATGTGGGACTGGGTACTGACTTCGACGGTGACGGCGGCATCCGTGGTCTTGCCAGTTCATCGGAACTGATGAACTACACCCGTGAACTGCTGAAGCGCCACTATTCAGAAACTGACATCCAAAAACTCTGGGGTGGCAATTTCTTGCGCATCATGCGATTAGTGCAAGAAAGTCGTGCCTAGCTGAAGATAAGTTGTATCAACGTCTGACCTACGGCCTGCAGTGTATTCTTGTCAATATGCTGCAGGTCGTCATTTATAGTATGCCATGTGGGACCAAAGCTACTCTGTTCACAGTCGGGATAATGGTTGATGATGTCAATGCATGGAATGCCAGCCTTCTCGTTCAGGGGCAGATGGTCATCGGTCACCCCACCAGTATTCTCAGCAGGGAAGAAACTGCCGTAACCGGCCGCATTGGCTGCTTGCCACACCTTCTCTACGACATTACGAGCATACTTCATAGAGAAATATTCCCGATAGAATCGGGCACTTTGGCCACCGACCATATCAAGGAGGATGCCGTACTGATAACTGTTAGCTATTGACTTGGGACAGTTGGTTGCCCAATACTGTGCTCCCAAGGCCCATGAGTCACCATCACTCTCGTCCGTCCACTGTGGTGTACCCCAATCTTCAGCATCAAAACAGATGAAGTCAACGGCCAGATTTGCCGAATCATTCAATTGGAGTTGACGGGCTATTTCCAACATGACAGCAACACCCGACGCACCATCGTTGGCTGCCATCACTGGCTTATGCCAGTTCGCAGAGTCTGGGTCGTTGTCGGCCCATGGACGACTATCCCAATGGGCACAGATAAGTATTCTGGGCTTTTGACTGTTATCTCTTGGCTCTTGACTCTTGGCAATAATGTTCGTACTCTTAAGAATAGTGCCATCATAGCCTTTTAGGTTGGTCTGTTGCAACTCTACTGCACAGCCATACTGCTTGAACTTATCGACAATCCAGCGAGCACAGGCTTCGTGTGCTTCACTGTTCATCGTGCGTGGCCCATACTGACACTGGGCGGCACAGAATGCATAGGCAGAGTCGGCACTGAACATGATACTCACTGCCTTCTGTTCCTCACCCTGACTCTTCTTCGTTGTTCCGCACGATATCAAAACCATCGCTACAAAGACACTCAAAAAATATTTCATCTTTATTTTATATTATGCTTTATAATTGTCCTGCTTCCACCATCAACACGACACGTTCTGTCAGGCGATCTACACCCTCAGGGTCGTACTCCTTCTTTAACGAAGCACCAAATGCCCAGGCAAATGCCTGATAGAAACCTGCGCGCACTGGTCCCAAGAATGCTTGTATCAGTTCGTAACCCGACGAATGGCTCTCACGATAAATCAACTTAATGAGTAATTTTCCCTGAGAATACGTCAGTTTCTTCATCCTGGGTTTGTATTCCTGCATGATGCTCTTCTCCACACGTTTCATGTGCTCCTCACGCGCCTTTTGGTTGGGAAGCGTCTCTAAATAAGCTGCCGTTTCCATCATAATCATGCGCGCCTCCTTTGCAATGGGCAATACGGTCTTCACATTCTTCACCAAACGCATGTAGGCGCCTTGCTGCTTCTTACTGCTAAAGGTTACGGGCGGAAAGACATAGACGTTATTCATCTCCATATACTGAATGCTATCGCCGTCTTCCAGCACCTTACCTACCCGCACAGTAGGCACAAAGGTAGGACTGTCCATGTCTACCTCCTGGCGCTTTTTGTCCTGAGCATGACAACCCAGAGCTAACAACCAGCAACTAACAGCAATCAGTATTATTCTTCTTTTCATTCTTCCGTAGCCATTCCCTTCCATTGGCAGTAAGGGCAACGTCGTAGTTGAGAATTATAATAGCGACGGTCACCGGTTACCTCTTTCCCGATGAAATGTGGGATAATGGGCTGATCATCGGGTGATGTAAGCTCAACTTCAGCCATCACCAATCCTTCATTATCACCAAAAAACTCATCTACCTCAAAGGTATGGTCACCACTTTTTACCAACCAACGAATTTTGTCTATCTGTCCTGGCTCACAGAGTTTCATCAACTGTTTGGCATCGTCAAGGGGTATCTCGTATTCGAATTCAGAACGTGCCAGACCGCCATCTTCCGAAGGTCCCTTAATGGTAACATATCCATACTCATCTCTGATACGGATGCGTACAGTTCGACCACGTTCGCTACAGATATAACCTTGGCGAATGTGGCTTTTGGAAAAAGCCTCGTGCTTGTACGAGTCGTCAAGCACGAGGAATTTACGTTCAATCTCCAGCGCCATTACGCCATCATTGAGAAGGTCCAGATCAGGTAGATGACGGCCAGCACAATCAGTGAACCGAAAATCCATGCAACTACTTTCTTTCCCTTTTCTTCTTGTTTCTTGGCGTAAGCTTCGCGCTTTGCATTTACTTTTTTGTTGGACATAATATTATTGTTTTATTTTGGTTATTGTTCGTCATTTACCGGAAATTCCATGAGATAAGCCTTGATGAAATCGTCGATTTTTCCATTCATAACACCATCGACATCAGAGGTCTGATAGTTGGTGCGGTGGTCTTTGACACGACGGTCATCGAAGACATAGGAACGAATCTGCGAGCCCCACTCTATCTTTTTCTTGCCAGCTTCTATCTTGGCCTGAGCCTCCAAGCGCTTCTGCATAGCACGGTCGTAGAGTTGTGAGCGCAACAGCGCCATCGCACGCTCCTTATTCTTAGGTTGGTCACGTGTCTCAGTATTCTCAATGAGGATTTCCTCTTCTTCACCTGTATCTGGGTCGGTATACCAGTAACGGAGACGGACACCCGACTCCACCTTGTTAACGTTCTGACCACCGGCACCAGAGCTACGGAAAGTGTCCCACGACAGTTTAGCAGGATCAACATACACCTCGATAGTATCATCGACAAGCGGTGTTACGAAGACAGAAGCAAACGAGGTCATACGCTTACCTTGGGCATTGTAAGGACTGACACGCACCAGACGATGAACGCCATTCTCACTCTTCAAATAGCCATAGGCATATTCGCCACCCTCTATCTGCATCGTCACACTCTTGATACCTGCCTCATCACCATCCTGCAGGTTGGCAATAGAGACCTTATAGCCATGAGCATCCGCCCAACGCTGGTACATACGCATGAGCATCTGTGCCCAGTCCTGTGCCTCGGTACCACCAGCACCAGAATTGATTTTCAGCACGCACTCCATGGGGTCTTCCTGTTGGCGAAGCATATTCTTCAACTCCAACGCTTCAATAGCTTCAACGGCTTTCTGGTAGTTAGCATCAACCTCCTGCTCAGTAACCATCTCTTCTTTATAAAAGTCGAAAGCCAACTGTAACTCGTCAGCAGCAGTACGTACGTCCTGATAGCCATCGAGCCACTTCTTGATGGCCTTAACCTTCTTCATCTGCTCCTCAGCTCGCTTCTGGTCTTCCCAAAAATCAGGAGCCTGAGTACGAAGATCCTCCTCCTCGTACTCCATCTTCTTCTCGTCTATCTTCAAGTACTTGTACAGGGCATCCGCACGGTCAAGCACATCTTTCAGTTGATCCTGAGTAATCATTTATTCTTGATACATTTTATCTATTTCGGCCTTGTAGTTCTCATTGAGCACACGGCGTTTGATTTTCAGAGTATTGGTCAGTTCACCCTTCTCCATTGACAGATGGTGGGGAAGCAAAGTAAAGCGCTTCACCTGCTCGTAATGAGCGAGTTGCTGCTGGAGCGTGTCAATACGCTCATGCATCATCTCAATAATACGTGGATCTGCGCAAAGCTGTTCACGATTGTCGAAAGCGATGCCATGCTCACGGGCATACTCTTCCAAAAGTGAGTAAACTGGGACAATGAGTGCCGATACGAACTTACGCTGGTCAGCAATGATACATATCTGATCAATGTATTTATCGACCAACAACTTGGACTCAATCATCTGAGGAGCGATATACTTGCCGTTACTGGTTTTGAAAAGGTCCTTGATACGCTCCGTCAGGAATAATTCTCCATCTTTCATATAGCCTGCATCACCTGTACGGAAATAGCCATCCTCTGTGAACGACTGTTTAGTAAGGTCTTCACGGTTATAATAGCCGATAGTTATCGTAGGACCCTTGAGCAGGATTTCGCCCTCTTCACTCAACTTAATGTCGATACCTTCAATAGGCTGACCGACAGACCCCACAGTATATGGTTCTCCCAGATGGTCGCACGATACAGTAGCTAACGACTCAGTCAAACCATAACCAACCACCATGTTGATGCCGATAGAATGGACGAATTCCTCAACAAAAGCCGAAACGGCAGCACCAGCTGTGGGGAAGAAATGGGCATTTTCCAGTCCCAGTTCCTTACGTACTAATGAGAACACCGTACGATTCAGCATCTCATACTCCAGATGTAGTGTTATGGGGGGCTTCTTGCCTTTGCTCAGGTACTCGATATTATGACGACGACCTACTGACAGGGCATGCTTGAAAAGGCGTCGCTGCATAGCGCTGGAATGTTCTATTTTGTCCATGACACCCATATAGACTTTTTCCCAGAAACGGGGGACAGCCGACATACAAGTAGGATGGGTCTCGCGCATGGACTGCTGTACCTCCTGCGGATGGGTATTGACAATCATCCTTGCACCAGCATACATGCAAAGGATGGCCCAACCACGCTCAAAGATATGAGTATAAGGAAGGAAGTTCATAATGCGGTCGTCTTCGTTGACAGGAACGCATTTACCATTGGCTATCATCGCTGCATGGAACTGTCCATGAGTCAAGATGACACCCTTTGAGTCGCCCGTAGTGCCGCTGGTGTATAGAATATTGGCAATGTCTTCGTCGTTGGCTTGCTGCTGTAATTTCTCAACTTCAGTCTGGCGTGGCAGGTTCTCACCTAATTTCAGAAAATCGCTGAAATAAATGGCGTTGGGATCGTGGGTAGATATCTTCACCATGGGATCGAACACGATGATGCGCTCCATGGTAGGACATAATGAAAAAATGCGTCGTGCCTTGTCATATTGATCCTGCTCACCAACAAACAGATAACGTATCTTGGCATCGTTAACCATGAACTGTATCTGCTGCTCAGAACTGGTAGCATAGAACGGGATAGTGACAGCACGGATACCCCATGCACCAAAGTCACACTCTATGTACTGTACAGAGTTTTGTGAGAAGATTCCGATGCTCTCTTGTACTTTGACACCTAAATTCAGCAGGGCATTACTGACCTGCATAACGGTTGCCGACACCTGATTCCAACTAAGCGATTTCCACTCCTTACCACCGAAGTCCTGATAAATCAGCATTTCGCGGTCGCCATACTTCTTCGCTTGCTCGTGCACCAGCACTGACATGTGACATTTTGCCTGCATAACTCTCTATATTTATTAATTAGGTGCAAAGGTAGACAAAATATTCCGAACCACCAAAGGCAGCTCGGAATATTTTATATCAAACATCCACTGCTTAACGTGCAGCAACATATTTATGCAGTGTCTGGCGCACGGCACCTTTCCCTGCGAAAAGCTCCTTGACCATTCCCTCTATCTGTGCTCCGAAGCCTGCTTCATAGAGGTCGAGACCAAAGACATCCTTGCGTGAATACAGTTTTCGTAGCGGACTCCAATCTTGATCTGCCTTGCCAATTTCCAACGGTGCGACAATAGCTTGCAGCTCTGCCAACATTGGATCTGGAGAGGGCTCGAAAGCAGTAAGGTCATCCTTAAGGCCTTTCAAATAGCGAGCATAGCCAGCCAATGTCAACGGAATCAGAACAAGATTACTCTTATCCAAACCACGAGCAATATACTTTTTCAGTGTCTCACCAAAGCGAATAGGAAGTTTCTGTGACGTATCCATTGCAATGCGCTGTGGGGCATCTGGCATGAAGGGGTTGGGCAGGCGACGATTGATGACAGCACCGATGAATTCGTAAGGATTCAGCACACCAGGATCGGTAACAACAGGCATCGCCTCCATATAACCTATCTTCTGGATGAAAGCGCGCAAGTCTTCATCTTGCATCTCGGCAGAAATAAGCGTATAGTCCAACATACAACCATAGATAGACATGGCTGTATGCAAGGGGTTCAGACACGTCGTCACCTTCATCGTCTCAACCTGGTCAACAGTCTCTCTGGTAGTGTACAGTGCTCCACCCAAATCCAATGGTGGACGACCATTGGTGTAGTTGTCTTCGATAACCAGATACTGTACTTCCTCAGCATTCACAAAGGGAGCAGTAAAAGTATGTTTCTCCGTTTCAATATAGTCATTATCGTCGAATCCATCGGCAGCAAGTATCTCTTTGACTTTCTGGTGAGGACGTGGCGTAATCTTGTCAATCATCGACCAAGGGAAAGTAATCTTCGACTCGTCTTTCAAATAGTCGAGGAAGGCTGCAGGCACAAGACCGTCCTGAACCCAACGTTCAGCATAGGCAAAGACGCCAGCTTTTACTTTATCACCATTATGAGAGCAATTGTCCATCGACTGTACTGTCAGTGGCAACTGACCTGCTTGCCAACGCTCATAGAGCAGTGCACAGACTTTACCCATAGCAAACATAGGTTTCATGCCACGTGCCAAATCTGCCTCATTGAAAGTATAGCCTTTTTCCGTGATGGTAAACGAAATCATCTGCAACGAAGGATTGCGGAAAATCTCCACCAGTCGATTCCAGTCAGCAAACTGTGGGTCGGCCTTGAGGGCTTCCGTCACACTGGCAATAACCTTCTTCTCAATAGTACCTGTAGACTGCAGGCTAACCAGCAGTGAGAGGTTATCGTAGGGAGCATAGGCCTTGTCGACAACTTCAAAATCGAAGGTTTCAGCGACAATAACACCACGGTCATAACGTCCCGTGTTGAGTGCATCATTAAGGATTGCCGCAGGAAAAGCACGGAAAATATTACCGCCACCGAAGTGTACCCATGTCGGCTCCTTGGCCGTCTTTTCACGAACTTTCTGGATGTCATACTTAGGAAGCAGGTATCCCTTCGCTTCCCACTCGGCAGCATTAAACTGGCTGCTCAGAATGTCTGTTAGTCTCATACGCTTTAAATAGTTGTTTTCTAAACTTTGTGCAAAGATACAACTTTTTTCATTATCTTCCATCTTTTTTTCTCCAAAAAGAAGGATAATTGTACAAAAACGATTATCTTTGCAACATGATGGAAATAAAGAAGTATTCTAACGATGCTGTTGAACTGCTAAAGGCACTTATCTCAACGCCATCGATTAGCAGAGACGAGAAAGCTGCCAGTGATGTTTTTGTCCATTTCATCGAGGAATGGGGGCTACCGTATCAACGTATTGGTAATAACATACTGATATGTGAACAACTGGATGCTGAAAAACCCACCGTACTACTCAATGCGCATATTGATACCGTAAAGCCCGTCAGCAGTTGGACACGTGACCCTTTTACGCCAATCATTGAAGGTGACCGACTCTATGGACTAGGGAGTAACGACTGCGGTGGCGGTTTGGTCAGCCTGCTGCAAGCCTATCGTTGTCTACGCAACAGCGCCACGCAGTACAATCTTGTTTATCTTGCCTCCTGCGAAGAGGAAGTAAGTGGTCAGAACGGGTTTTCTTTGGCCTTGCCCCATCTACCTAAAATTGATGTTGCCATTGTCGGCGAACCCACAGGCATGCAACCCGCTATTGCCGAGAAAGGATTGATGGTTATTGACGGTGTGGCTCGTGGTAAGAGCGGTCATGCCGCCCGTAACGAGGGAGTCAATGCCATTTATGAAGCCTTGGATGATCTGATATGGTTGCGCGATCACCAATTCCGAAAGAAAAGCCTACTGTTAGGAGCCACCAAGATGACAGTGACTATGCTGAATAGCGGTACTCAGCATAATGTAGTACCAGACGAGTGTCGTTTCGTCATTGACGTACGCCCCAACGAATTCTATCAAAACGAGTACTTGTTCAACTTCCTACAAAAACACATGAAGAAATGTGAGTTGACAGCACGCTCGTTCCGTCTGTCCTCATCACATATTCCTGTAGGGCACCCTCTGGTGCAGCGTTGCATCAAGATGGGTATGGTACCTTTTGGTTCCCCAACCCTTAGCGACCAAGCGCTGATGCCATTCCCTTCATTCAAGTTGGGTCCTGGCGACAGTGCACGTAGTCATAGTGCCGATGAATTCATCGGTATCAGCGAGATTGAACAAGCAATAGAAACGTATGTCAGCGTCCTAACCAGTTCTCAGGATTGAGCTTAGCGGTCTCTTTACGTAGCTGAAACTGCAGGATATTGTCATTACCTACCCGACCTAAGGCCTGACGAGTGCTAACGCGCTGGCCACGGTGCACATTGACACTCGCTAGATTACAATAGACGGAGATGTAACTGCCATGACGCACCATAACGACCATCGTACCACCAAAGCTGAACACGCCACTCACTTCACCATCGAAGATGCTGCGAGCCTGTGCACCGTTTTCACCCTTGATATTTATTCCTTTGTTGTCAAGCGTCACATTGTGCAGACCCTCTACGTTATACTGTCCGAAATGACTGACGATACGATAGGCTCCTGTAATAGGCATCGGTAAACGACCGCGATTGCTCTCAAAGTTTCCACTGATGCGAGTATCTTCCGAAGGTGCTATCATTGGCATACTCTCAGCCTTGCGTTGGGCAGCAACACGTTTTTCCTCAGCCTCACGCACTCGACGCTCAGCCTCCTCACGAGCCTTCTTGTCCTTGGCAGCCATTGCCTCAGCACGCGCCTTCTCCTCACGAGCTTTAGCCTCTGCAAGTTCGCGCTCACGGGCTGCCGCTTCCGCACGACGACGCGCCTCAGCTTCTGCACGTGCCTTCTGACGAGCCACTTCTTCAGCTATCAAGCGGTCAATCTGAGCATTCAGTGCCGCATCCTTTTTCTTCTGTTGTGCAATAATGCTTTGAATGGTCTTCTGCTCCTTCTGAAGCGTCTTTACCACATTTTGCTGCTCAGTCTGCTTGCCTTCCAAAGCCACACGCTCACGTTCACCCTTGGCAAGCAATTGTGCCTTATGCTCCTTGGCAAGGTTGATCTCCTGGAACTTAGCATTGACCTCCTCCTGCTGAGCCTTGACCTCATCACCTTGAACATGTTGGTAGGCCGCATATTCGCGCATAAAGCGCAGACGACGATACATCTGTGTCAGGTTGTCAGCACTGAATATAAACATCATCTGACTCTGTGACGAGCGGTTACGATGCATATAGCGCATTGATTTGACATACTTCTCTTTACAGTCTGCCAGCATCTTCTGCAACTGCTCGAGTTGCAAACTCAACTGTTCAATTTCCTCATCCAAGTTGTTGATGTCGTGACGGATGGTATCGATGGTACGACGCTTACCCGCTATCTCCGTGTTCAACATCATCAAGTTCTGCAGACGTTTTTTTACATCCTGCTGAGTATTAGCCAAACGACGCTCCTGCTCCTTAATCTGTTGTTGAATCTGCTTTCGCTGTTTCTCTAAAGCCTGAACTGTAGTAGGTCGTTTGGCAGACTTGCTCGCTTGACCTGCACGACTGTTCTTATTGGATTTATTCGTCTTTTTTGTCACCACAGTCTTCTTAGCCGCAGGCTTACGTCGTTGTTGAGCCTGTGGAGCAAGGGCAAAGCCCAGGAAGAGTAAGAGAAGTATTCCTATTCGCTGCTTCATCGCGTAGATTTAGAGTGACATAAAGCGACGCAAGATATCGTCGACTGGCATCTGACGGTATTTTCCTGAAAGGACAGTACGTGGTTCCCAGTCTTCATCATTACCCATATAGTTGAGTATCATTTCCAATTTCACCTCCTTCTCAGGTGTACTGAAATTGACTTTATGATGCATAGGGAATACCTTACGATTGTTAACCTTGAAGTCATCATAATCCCAGTTCAACTGATAAGCACCACGGACATAGTCATTATAACCCACATTGGCCATCTTGATACGCGCCGTTTCCTGATCGGCCAACCAGCGATACGACAGTTTGTCATTCTCAAACGAGATGATAACATCATTATCAACACCTGCGGCAGCCGTAAACCTCTTTAAGTTACGGTCTGTCAGGCGCATTTTACCAGGCTGGAAGAGCTCATTCCAGAACAAGGCCTGCAACATATAAAAGTCAACACCACTATGACGGAAGAATTCCAACTGGGCATAGGGGACCTTCAAGTACTGCTTATTGATACGGTCAACTATCAGCACATACTCTTGTGTAAACTCCAAGCGTCCTGCCTCAACGAAACCAAAGGCCATCAACTGTAAGCGGATGACATCATCGCGTTTCATCTTCAGGTTACCCGTTAGCGTCATCTGACGACTGCCCACTTCTACGGAAAACTTAACTTTCGACGTAACGAAATGTGTCGTCTGAGCGTTGTCAGCCACCTTTTGCAGGAATTCATCCTTCTGCAGAGAATCAGCGATAACTGTTTTCTTTCCCGCATCCGATGATGCTTCTTGTAACTTGCCTGACTTACTGTTCAAGCCCTTACTACTGCCGCATGCCACCAACAACGTAGCAGCAACGACCAGTGTAGTCATCTTCCAATAACGTAGTGCTTTCATTCTTTGACGTATTTTTTTTGTTTTATCTTCCTAATTAGTATTTGTTGGCGGTCATCCTTAATCTCTGACTCCTCCGATGCCCGCTCCAATGCTTCTTTCCAAAATTCGATGGCCCGATCCTTCTCACCAACATGATAATAGATATCTCCAGCATGCTCCAGCAAGACTGCTGATGTATCACTATCGTTCTCCAATGTGAGGTCAATATATTTACGAGCCTCTTCATAACGCTTCTGCATGAAAAGAATCCATGCATAAGTATCCAAATAGGTGGCATTCTTCGGCTCAGCCTTGATGGTGCGGAACGACATTCGCTCAGCCTCATCCAAACGAATGCCCTTCTCGCTAAGATAATAAGCATAGTTGTTGAGACAGCCGATATTATCATCTTTCCATACCAGACAGGAATCATAGGCAGCAAAGGCTTCTTGTTCCATACCTTTCTGATGCATGATATCACCCAACACAGCGTAGAAATCACTGACAATGGAAGGGTCGCTATCGCTATTGATGACACCAATACCATTTTGGAAGGCATTGAGAGCATCGTCCAACTGTCCTTTCTGGTAATAGGCTATACCTTGATAATAATAAAATGCCATTTCATCAGGGTTATACTGACGGGCATCACGGCACAATTCAATAACGCGGTCGCGATTTTCAGCCTGCCAAGCATAGCTGACCAGTTGCAGACGAGCAGCAGCATGGTCTGGCGACATCTCCAACACCTTTTCCAGCACCAAACGGATGCTGTCATTAGGCATCTTCTTCATATTCATATATGATGCGCAGAACAAGGCCAGATCACTGTCAGCCTGCTGACTGTCAAGCAGTCGATGGAAGAGCTGCAGCACACGAGTGGAATCACCACCATGTTGCTCACTCTCACCAATAACCTGACGCATTAGCGCCACACGGTCATCTGTCGTGGCATTTTTATTAAAAAGCACACGCTCTATCATATTGTTAACATTCAACGTGTCCTTCTGGTCATTATAGTAGGCCAACAATGCCATTTGTGCATTACGGTTCTGAGGTTCTTCCTTCAGCACCTTGTCATAGATAGCGACAGCCCTTTTCTTCTGTCCGTTGATATACAGCGTGTTAGCATATAGACAACGGTAATTGTTGTCGTTGGGATATTGGTCGGCCAACGTCTTCATCTCAGCAATAGCCGCTTTCTTGTCACCTTTCTGCGAGTAGAGGTTGCTCTTAGCATATGACAGTCGCTCACTCTTTCCTTCGATGGTTTCTAAGCGTGTCAGGGTACGGATAGCATTATCGTAGTCACCTTGCTGTTCATAGAGTTGAACGAGGAAACCGATAATGTCATCACGCATACGGTTTTTCTCACTGAGACGTTCCAGTGTGGCTGTAGCTTCAGGGTATTTCCCCTGACTCAGATAATGATTTGCCAGTGTTTCCAAGTATGTCTCATTATCTGGTTCCAGTTCTGCAGCCTTCTGTGAATAGCTCAATGCTGTATCTTTCTGTTTCAGGGCCAGATAATAGCGTGACAAATAATAATAGGCCTCTGAGCGCGTGGAGTCTATCTCCAGACAATGACGAAACAAATCAAAAGCCGCATCGTTATTACCCTTCTGCTGCTGACATATAGCATCAAGAAAGAAGGCGTCATAGCGACGACTTTTGTCTGCATCTTGTGCATAGGCCTGTATCGCCATCATGCACAGCAGTAATAATATGTTTACTGCCTTCCTCATTTAACTCCCGTATGTCCGTAGCCACCTGTGCCACGCTCGGTCTCGTCAAGCTCCTCGACAACCACAAAGTCACCCTGCTCATGACGGGCAATGACCATCTGAGCAATACGTTCACCATCGTTGACGACAAAGTCCTCTTGTGACAGGTTAATCAGCACCACACCAATCTCACCACGATAGTCGGCATCGATGGTTCCAGGCGTATTCAGCACCGTCAGTCCATGTTTTAGAGCCAAACCACTGCGAGGGCGTACCTGTGCCTCATATCCCTCGGGCAATGCGATGTGCAGGCCCGTTGGAATCAGTCGGCGCTCTAAGGGGCGCAACGTGATGGGTTCGTCCAAATTGGCGCGCAAATCCATACCAGCACTCTGTGGCGTAGCATATGCAGGCAACTGTTGGTGCCCACGGTTTACAACCTTGATTTTAATCATTGCGAAACGTTTCTATTATAAATAATGTGCAAAAGTAGTCATTTCTCTTCAAATATCCATCATTTTCTCTAGAAAATGTCGCTTTTTTGCATAAAAAGCTGTAATTTTGCACCAAAGATTATCAAATTATAATAACTAAAAGAGATGAATCCTACTACAGACCGCGTATTCCAGATATTCAAGGAACTAAACCAGATACCCCGTCCGTCACACCACGAAGAACGTGTGGCAGACTATCTTTGTCAGTTTGCAGAACGGCTGCATCTGTCATACAAGCGTGATGCAGAGAACTGCGTTGTCATCAGCAAGCCTGCAACTCCAGGTCACGAAGATGCAGAACCTATTGTACTACTGAACCATATGGATATGGTATGTGTAGGGATGAGTGACCCATTGACAACACCTATCGATGCCTATGTGGAAAACGGATGGATGAAGGCCCGTGGAACCTCACTGGGCGCTGACAATGGCATTGGATTGTCGATGGCACTGGCAGTACTCGAGAATAATGATATCGTGCACGGACCTATGGAAGTCATCACCACGACCAACGAAGAGGATGGCATGTCAGGAGCCTCCCAGTTGAGCAAGGACTTCCTGAAAGGACGCAAAGTCATCAATCTCGACTCGGAGGATTACGACACCATCACCACTGGCGCAGCAGGAGCCTGTCTGCAGTTCCACCGCATCCCCATAGAGCGGAAGCCTGCTCCTGGCGGCAAGCGTCGTTGGTACAATATCCGCTTCGAGGGCGGACTGGGTGGTCACTCTGGTGTCGACATCAACAAAGGGCGTTGCAGCGCGGTAGTTCCTGCATGGGCCATCTTAGCTGCCATATACAACGAATACCCCTTTGATGTAGCATCCATAAAGATCGGTGAGGCTAATGCTTCCATCGCCTCTTCAGCCGAGATTGTTTTGTGCATTCCTTCTGGTGAAGGTGCTGAGTTCGTGAAACAACAAGAGGCGATGATGAACGAATGGTTACATGATGAATATGGTGCCAGCGACCCCAACATCCACTGTGTCATTACCAAGTGTGAACGTCAGGATACCGTTATCAACGACGAGGCTTTCGAAGCCATGATGACTTGTCTGGAACAGATTCCACAGGGTGTAGTAAAAATGAGCGACACAATGAAAGATACAGTAGAGACCTCCAACAACGTAGGGCGCATCCTGACAGAGGATGACTGTATCTTCATTTCTACCCATACCCGCAGTTTCATCGACAGCGAGATGGAAGCATTAAGTCAAGACATCAAGATTATCTTTGCAGCCCATGGTGCTAAAAGCGAACTGGTGATGTCGGCACCAGCATGGCAGGAAGACCAGCATTCTCCATTCCTACGTATGACTTCCGACACTTTCCAAGACGTGCTGGGTTGGCGTCCACGCATGGTAGCCATGCACTTTGTGCTGGAGGCAGGTTTCTTTGTCGAACACTATCCTGGCATTCAGATGGCCAGCATTGGCCCACGTATTGTGGAGCCACACTCCACCAGTGAACGTGTGGAACTATCCACCATTGAAGACATCTGGCGCGTACTCATCGAGTTACTAAAACGCCTTGCCTGATATAACCACAAGTATTTAATTCCAACAAAACAAGAAGCAATAAATGGAAACATTCGAATTTTTAGGTTTTGGTATTGATGCTTGGATTACCATCATCACAGTACTGGGCATGTTCAGCGTTCTGCTGTTCACCAAGTTGCGCAGCGATGTCGTGTTTCTAGGCGCCATTGGTATTTTATACGTTACAGGAGTGCTCGATGCCAAAGAGGCCTTTTCCGGCTTCAGCGGCACGTCAGTCATTACTGTCGGTGTACTTTTCGTGGTTGTAGCCGGACTGACGTATACTGGTGTTCTCCAGTGGATTGTCAAGAACCTGTTGGGGCAGCCTAATACCTATTCAAAAGCAGTAACGAGACTGATGTTGCCTGTGGCTGTGCTCAGTTCGTTCCTCAGCAATACCACCGTTGTAGCCCTCTTCGTCAACATCGTTAAGATGTGGTCTAAGAAACTGGGTATTTCACCCTCTAAGCTACTCATTCCCCTGAGTTATGCATCGGGTATGGGTGGCGTCTGCACCCTCATCGGTACCCCACCGAACCTGATTATCAGCGGCATCTACGAGGAGAAAACGGGAGAGGCGATGAACATCCTGACAACCACCATTCCTGGCCTGTTCTGTCTGGCCGTTGGCATATTGTCTGTTATCGCTATGCGTAAATTGCTGCCAGACCGTAAAGTTCCTGAGAGTGCTTTTGAATCGACAGGTGAATACACTGTAGAGGTACTGGTACCATCAGACAACCCATACATCGGCAAGACATTGGGTGAAGCAGGATTATTCCATATCAAGGGGGGTAGTCTGATAGAGATGTATCACTTTGACAATATGCCGACACCCATTTCAGAAGACGAACCTATCATGGGCGGTGACCATCTGGTATATGCCGGACAGATTAATGAACTTATAGAGGTGGTGGAAAGCCATCAGTTGGTGGCTGCTGACCACCATATCTTCAAGATGAGCGAGATAGACATGAATCGCCAGCTCCGTACGGCTTACGTCAATTTCGGTAGCAGTCTGATAGGCACGACTATCGGGGGCAGTACGTTTGAGAAGGACAACAATGTGGTATTAGCCGCTGTGGCTCGACGCGGAGAGCGCATCAACAAGGCCCCACGTCAGGTGGTGTTGCAGGCAGGCGACACACTGCTGCTTATCTGTCCGAAGAACATCAACATCGATACATCGTCCCTGAAGAACGATCTTCAATTCTTCGACTCTGAAGAAATTCCCAACATCGGAATGGGTACCCTCGTTTCCACTGCCATCATGATTGCGATGGTGGCACTCTCAGCCCTTGGCATCATGCCTCTGCTACAGTCTGCCTTCCTTGCAGCTGCTGCCATGCTCATCTTCCGCTGCTGTTCTGTGGAACAGGGTATGCGAGCCATCAATTGGGAAATTCTTATGGTTTTCGCTGGTAGTGCCGTCCTTGGTCTTGCCATCCAGAAGACGGGCATTGCCGAACGTATGGCTACAGGCATCCTTGACGTCTGTGGCACCAACCCGTTAGTGGTGATGACGGCTGTTTGTTTTGTTGGCACCTTCATCACTGAGTTCATTTCGAACACGGCAGCAGGTGCCATGTTCTTCCCCATCATGTACGAGGCTGCCGAGAAGCTGGGCTACGACCCGTTCCCTTTCCTCGTCGCCCTGATGGTCAGTGTCAGCAGCAGCTTTGCGACGCCAATAGGTTCGCCCACCCACATGCTGGTCTATGGTCCTGGCGGCTATCGCTTCAGCGATTTCATGCGCATTGGTCTGCTGATGAATATCATCATCCTCGCTGCAAACATTTTCATTGTCAACATCGTCTATCCATTGACACCGCTAAGCGGGAATTGACAAAACAAAAAAATAGGTGCTGTAAGCATGAACTTACAGCACCTTGCTTTTGAAGTTTTGTACCCAGACCCGGGCTCGAACCGGGATGGGTTGCCCCACTGGTGTTTGAGACCAGCGCGTCTACCGATTCCGCCATCTGGGCTTCTAAGCGGGTGCGAAAGGAAAAAACAAAATAAATGGATAAAAAAATAAAAAATAATTGTTTTTTCTTGCTTATTATGTAAAAAAAGCGTACCTTAGTAGCTGAATTTTAAATCTATATACCAAATGGAAAAATCCAATCAGAATTATTGTGTGATTTTAGCTGGAGGAAAAGGTCGCCGTTTGTGGCCATGCAGTCGTGAAGAGCGCCCTAAGCAATTTATCGATTTCTTTGGTGTTGGTCGCACGCTGTTACAAACAACATTTAACCGTTTCATAAAGGTTATTCCTCCTGAGAATATATTTGTCTGCACATATAGGGAATATGTGTCCTTGGTCAAGGATCAGTTACCCGATATGATAGAACGAAACATTTTGGTAGAGCCCGTCAACCGCAATACCGCTCCCAGTGTGGCTTGGGCAAATATGCGTATCAAACGTACGAATCCTGATGCAAATATCATCATCACGCCGTCTGACCAACTCGTGCTCGACGAGGCTTCGTTCATGCATAGCATAGAAACTGGTATCAGTTATGTTTCAGAGCACGATGTCCTGTTGGCAATGGGCGTCAAACCCACACGTCCGGAGCCTGGTTATGGTTATATCCAGATGGGCGACCTGAGTTGCAAGCCTGATGTTTTCAAAGTCAAGTCGTTTACGGAGAAACCAGAACGCGAGTTTGCGACCATGTTCATGGAGAGTGGAGAATTCTATTGGAACACGGGTGTCTTTATGGTCAACTCGCGCAAACTGACACAGAGTTTTGAGAGTATTTTCCCCAGCGTTTTACGCAACTTGAAGTTTGAGAAGCCCAAATACAACTATGACGAGGAGTTAGAATATGTTGCCCAAAACTATCCGCGCTATCCGAACCTGTCCATTGACTATGCCATTCTGGAGCATAGCGAGGATGTATACATGATGAAGTGTGACTTCGGTTGGGCCGATGTGGGTACATGGCATGCCGTCTATGAGTGTATGAGCAAGGGCGATGGCGACAATGTCGTTGTCGATTCAGAGGTGATGCTTGAGGAGTCACACAACAACGTCATCAAGTTGCCTAAGGGCAAACTGGCTGTCATCAACGGATTAGACGGATATATCGTGGCAGAAGAGGGTAACGTGCTGCTTATCTGCAAGAAAGGCGACTCGTCAGCCTTGGTACGCAAATATGTAAATGAAGTACAAATCAAGTACGGAGACGACTTTGTTTAATTCGTAATTCATAATTCATAATTCGTAATTAATGATTGTTGGTATTGACGCGAAACGCATAGTACGGAACGGAACAGGACTGGGCAGTTATGGTCGTACGCTGGTTAACGACCTGATCAGGTTGGGCGACAGCGATATGCAGTTGCGCCTGTATGCACCTGACGAGGGGCGTGAGGAGCTACGCAGCCAGATTATCGAGGGGGCCGAGTTCTGCTATCCCAAGGGACATCCTTCCTCCCTGCGCAAGGCATGGTGGCGCTCTCGGAGCATCATCAGCGACTTGGTTCGCGATGGTGTAGAGGTCTATCATGGTCTGTCAGGTGAATTGCCTATGGGTTTACGTCGTGCTGGCATTCGAGGCATTGTCACCATCCACGACCTCATCTTTATGCGTCATCCAGAGTACTACCATTGGCTGGATACAAAAATCTACGAGTGGAAGTTCCGCCAGGCCTTGCGTGAAGCAGACCACATCATCGCCATCAGCGAGCGTACCCGTCAGGACATTCTGGAGTTAGGGGGTGAGGAATATGCCGACCGCATCAGCGTCATCTATCAGAGTTTTGCCCCTCGCTATTCAGGATTGGTCAAGGAGGAACGCAAGGCTGCTGTTCGTGAGCAATATAAATTGCCCCAACGTTTTGTACTGAACGTAGGTACCATTGAGCGCAGAAAGAATCTGGCGCTGGCTGTCGAAGCAGTCGATTTGTTGCCACAGGATGTTCATCTGGTAGCAGTAGGTCGTCAAACGGATTACGTCAAAGAGTTACCTCATAGCGAGCGACTACACCTGTTAAGTGGCGTTCCCGATCAGGATCTTGCAGCTATTTACGCACTGGCAGAAGCCTTTGTCTATCCATCGCGCTACGAGGGTTTCGGCATTCCCATCATTGAGGCTATTGCAGCAGGTCTGCCAGTGGTGGCCTGTACGGGTTCGTGCCTGGAAGAGGCTGGTGGTCCTGACAGTCGTTATGTGGGGCCTGACGACGTTATCGGTATGGCTGAAGCCTTGAAGATGTCGTTGCGTGGTGCTCGTGGTCGTCAACAGCGTATCGAGCGCAGTCGTGAGTACATCCGTCGCTTTGAAGGCAACGACGTAGCACGTCAGGTCGCTAATCTATATCGTAATTCGTAATTGGGAATTCGGAATTCGTAATTCGGAATTCATCATTACAATTTCACACTGAGTTGCACCAACAAGTCTGCCAGAGAGGACTGGTCGACTTGTTGCAAACCAGTACCTATAGTGCTACGATCAAAATAGTTGGTAACACCCAGTTTTGTTGCCAACCTGAGATGTTTACCCATATCGACCTGCGCCATCATGCTATAGCGAATCCCATAACCATAGTAGGCAGGAAAAGAAAAGTCGTACTGGGTAGATGGTTCGTACTGATAGAGTCTGCTGTCATAGTCATCACTGTGGAACCACGCCAATGTTCCTGACACCTTTACCCATCGCTGTTGCCAACGCACCTGTTGTCCCACCATGATGCCACGACTATTATTACCTTGTTCTCTGACAATGACTCCATCGCCTTGTGTACGTAATGAGAGCGAGGGCAAGACGGCCCAGTCTACAGCAAGACGCAGGCGATGATTCAACTGATTGACTATCATCTTCTTAGTGTCGTCGTCATGCTGACGGAGATGCAGACGATAGCGCACAGTCCACGTCCATCGCTTTCGCTGATAACGAGTTGACGCTAGTGCATCAAAGGCATCGCTCGGGGCAGAGACCTGATAACGGGGCCAACTGAAATGTGCATAGTCGACATAGCCCTGAAAGAAGAATGCCCTGGAGGGTTGCCAAGTGGCGCCCAGATAGATGCCGTGCTCATTCTGTATGCTGCTACCCTCTCTGAAACTATTGGCATGTTGGGCCGTATAACGCTTGTCGTAGTAGCGGTGTAGCAGCATCAACGATAGTTGGTTGGTTATCCTGCCATTGACAGTATGTATCAGCGCCAAGGCACCCTTCCTGTTCATCGCAGTCTCACCACTGAAGGCCCAACGATGGTTGTTCCACCCATAGTCCAGACTCAGGTTCAGAAAGTCTTGTCCTCTTGCAGCATAAGCACGATAGAGCGCATTCTCCATAGGATGTAGCGAACGGTCATAGTGGGTATAGACCCCATTGGCATTGATATGTAGCCTGCCTCTCTCCCACCCGATGCTCGCACCCAAGTCGGTCTCATGGGTATTGTGCTTCTTCGCCATCTCAGTGGGTGTGCGATGATAGCCACTATATAATAAGGTACGCGCAGAACCATCCTCGTTTAGTGTGGCATCGATGGACTGATAGGAGACAAAGGCTGTTGCCTTCCATTGTTTTGCAAGACGTACTGTTGTCGCTATTCCCTGCAGATGATTGCTGGCCGATCGTGAACTATGTGCCGTCAGTGTATGCATGCCACGTCCCATCGTCTGCAACATGGCCAGTTTTCCCATTTGGAAACGCGTATTCATCAGCAGTCCCATACCCATCTGCACACGATAGTGCCCCACATTCAATTCCTCCAATCTGCCAAAGTCGCGTAACTGCACATAGTAATTATACTGGTCGTAACCCATCCTATTCCTGTCCGCAAAGAAGGGCTCACCAGCATCCTGTGCAGCCGTAATGCCTGCCTTGATGCGATTGCCATAAGTATATTGGTAGCGCAAATCGTGGCGATACTTATATCCCAGATAACCCGACTTGTCACCCTGGCGCTCATAGAAAGGAATCTTGCCCGTTGCTGTGAAGTGGTGCTTGCCATATCTCAACAGTTCATCCATCGTAGGCCATAGAGACGCTTTCTTTTCGTCACCAGCCACCACAAAGTGTTGCAGCAAGCGACGAGTGTGATAATCCAAGCTCTGCACCATCTGCAGTTCACTGAGCGAACGAATGGGGTGATAACGATCCAGATATTCCATGATGCCCTCCACCTGCTGGGCAGTCAGAAAGGGCAGTGCTTCCAATTCCTCACAACTGGTCTGATTCAGATTGATAGGGTTCAGTGCCTGCTCCTCCAACTGTTCCATCAGCTGCTCACCATAGCCTTCCTCCATATCTTCTGCTGTCAGCCATTCGCGCAGTGCGTCCTGCCAACCGCTCTGTGCAGCAGCAGGCAACGTCATCAACAGAAGCCAAAAGAATACTAGTTTTCGCATTGCACCTGCAAAGGTACGCATTTTATTCCTATTCAAATGTTAAAAAATGCAACTTTGTTGTTAAGTATGCAAATATACCGAAATTTTTGCTTACCTTTACACCCAATTAGAACAACATTATCTTTTTTTATAATTAAAACGAAGAAACTATGAAGAAAATCTTAATGATTGCAGTGATGGCAGTATGCTGTCTGACTGCTAACGCACAGAAAATGCGTCACGGCGCAGGTCAAATCACAATCCAGCCATTGATTGGTTTCTCTGTAGGTACTTTCAGAGGTGAGTACAGCAGTGCTACTATCTCTGGAAACAAAGCTCGCGTAGGTCTCGCTATTGGTGCTGAGGCAGAGTATTACACTACTACCGACTGGTTCTCTCTTTCCGCAGGCGCGAAATACGAGCAGTTAGGTTGGGAGTGGAAGAATGCTAGCGCTGTAAAGCTTAACTACATTGACATTCCCATCATGGCCAATTTCTATGTTGCCAAGGGTTTTGCTCTGAAAATTGGTTTGCAGCCTGGTTTCCTGGTTGGCGACAATGTCGAAGGTGAATGCAAATCTTTCAACTTCTCTATTCCCGTTGGTCTCTCTTATGAGTTCAAGAACGGCATTACCCTCGACCTCCGTGGAGGTTACTCTCTGACCAGAGTTGATAAATTCGATAGCGACGACTTCAAGTACTACACCGATGGTGGTTCTCTGACTATCGGTTATAAGTTCGAACTGAAGTAAATCGAAATCGAACATATTAGCATAAGAGGATGTGTCTTCATTGACACATCCTCTTCATTTTACCAACTCTCTTAGAGATATGCCTAGAGGACTGACAGACTATAAATGCTGTCGGTCCTTCTCTTTCGATTATTAAGTAACAGAATTTACAAAAAGAGTAACAGAATTTACAAAAAGAGCGACTCTCATGTGTAGATTCGTTCTCTTTTGACTACCTTTGCACAATCATTTCGAGAAAGAAAACCTCTGATTATGTACGAATACGAAGGGTTGCACGATATGTTTTTCATCATGCTCTATGGTGGGGCAGCGATGATGGCACTGCTGGCTGGGGTGTATCTCTGGCTGAGGAATGGCAATGCCGTCAGCCGTGGCATGGAGTCGCCGAAGGAACTGCGCCACTGGGCGGCAGCTTTTCTGATAGCGGTGGCTGCAAGCCATGTGTGGTGGGCGCTGCTCGGTGCAATATGGTTGACGGACGACAGGCTCATGCGTAACATCGTGGCTATTACGTTAGACCGTATCAGCTTCGTACCTTTGATGATATGTGTCTTGCTGCGCATGCTGCAGGACCGCCGGCGCCCTTTGTGGCCAGTAGTCGTAGCAATAGCGCCCCTTCTCGTGTGGATGGTGGTGAGTATTGTCACACGCAACGACAACTTCGAGCAATATATTGAGGGCTACAGCTTGCTGCTTAGCGCTGTCTTTATCGTTTATTATATATATGCGGTAAGAAAGTATGGCCGTTGGTTACACGACAACTTTGCCGATCTGGAACATAAGGAAGTGTGGCAGAGTCTGCTGCTGCTAGTCTGCATCCTGCTGGTCTATATGGTTTATGCCACCAACGAGGGTTCTCTCGCCGTGGAGTATCTAGCCCAAGTGCTGACGCTTGTTATCATTGTTTTCGTGGTGTGGCGCGTGGAGACGTTGCAGACACTGGTTGTTGATGATACAGAGCAATCGGAAGACAAGGAAGACTTGATGATAAGTTCTCTGTTAGTGCAGTACTGCGAAACGCCCCAGCTCTACCTGCAGCACGACCTAACACTTGCGCAGCTGGCGATGGCCATAGGCACAAACCGTACCTATTTGAGTGCTTATTTTACAGCTAAGGGCGAGACGTACAATGCCTACATTAATCGCCTGCGCATTGACCACTATACAGCACTCTACCGCCAAGCAGTAGCTGAGGGTCGCACTGTTACTGCCCAGCAGTTGTCCATGGCGAGTGGTTACCGTAGCTACAGTACATTTGCAGTAGCTTTTAAGCAACGCATGGGCCAGTCTGCTGCTGCCTGGATGAGAGAACAACAGAGCTGACAATGATTCATAAAGGGAAATGAAACTATATATATGTGATTTTAAGTTAATAAATGGTGATGTCTTTAGGTAAAAAGTTTATTCAGCCGCCCTTTTTGAAGGCAGGAGACAAGGTAGCCCTTGTCTCTCCTGCCTACTGGGTGCCGGAAGAGGCTATCATGCAAGCTGTCGAGATTATTAGAAGTTGGGGACTCCAACCCGTTGTCGGTCCACATACCACGAGTCTGAATGTGGATGCCTATGCAGGTACTGCCGACGAGCGTGCACATGACCTCAAGTGGGCTTATGAGGATGATAGCATTAAGGCTATTTTCTGCTCGCGTGGTGGTTATGGTTCCATCCATCTGTTGAATCGTGTGCCCAAAGACTATTTCTCGCAATATCCCAAATGGCTGATAGGACATGGTGATATCACGACACTGCTCTATACGGTGGCTGGAGAGGGCTTGATGAGTATTCATGGACCCATGGCATTCCAGATAAGTGCTCAGCAGGAGCCTGCCACGAGTATTCTGCGCAATATACTGTTTGGAACCATTCCCCAATACAAGATACCTGCTAATACCTATAATAGGTGCGGTCATGCTGAGGGTGTCCTGGTGGGAGGAAATCTCTGCAGCTAT
>CACYBB010000034.1 GCA_902772585.1 uncultured Bacteroidales bacterium
AACGAGACCAGTGGCATACATCTGACTAGACGAGATGCTACCTTTTACTTTCAAGTTCTTGATGGTGGCATCACCAACATAACGGAAAGGAGCAATAAATCGCTCGTTCGTTGTCCATTCCTTGTTGAAAGTCAGCGTGTGGCCATTTCCGTCGAAGGTACCACGATAGGTCGCACCTGCAGTGACTCCTACGTGCTCACTGATCGTGATGTCGGCTTCGAGACGGGCATCCACCCAATACTGGTTCACGGCATTATTCACCATCACGGCGAAGTTGTGCCAGTCGCCAGCATTGCGGATAATGACAAGTCCCGAATACTCACGAGTGGCGTAGCTGTTGAGGTTGGAATAATTGACGTTCTGATTGTCCAAATTTACCCACGTATGACAGTCGTTGAGTTTGGTGATGATATGGTCGGGTGCAAAGAGGCAGTTCTCAATGCTCAGATTACTGCCGCGGGCAACCCATGCCACGAAGCCACAGTTGCAGTATGCATTTTCTCCCTCAAAGCTGCCATCGACTTTCGTGTTGCGGATAACCACATTGGAAGCACTTAAACGTGCGATGATACCGGCGAGTAATCCCTCACCATTGACGGTGCTCTTAAGAGTTACTGACGAGCGGCAGTTCTCAATGTTGACCGTAGCGCCTTCCATGGTCTTACCAACGAGACCAGATACATACCGTTGGCTGGAGGTAATGGTACCTGCCGTATGCAGGTTCTTAATGGTGGCATTGCCTACATAACGGAAGGGAGCGAGAAGCTCTACTCCATGATCCGGTACATTGAAGGTCAGCGTATGACCGTTACCATCGAAGGTACCACGGTAAGCATAACCTGATTCCCAGCTCACCATGATGGAACCCGCATCAACGTCAGCATAAAGGCGGGCGTTCACGCACACGGTTACGAAACTCCTTCCAGTCGTCAGCATTGCGGATGGGGAACCAGAACGGTGTAATTTCTTCCCATAGGGGTATTTCAGAGGTACCGCGGTCCACAAACATCTTCACCTTATAATTAACACACGTGCGCGAGAGCTCAATCACCTTATAGCGCTGTTCACGCTCCTGGGCATTGAGGATATAGTCTTGAACACCAACGGTATCACCTGCCTGGTTGAGCTGCGTAACGTTCAATGTCAACTTGGCACGCTCGTCCCAGACGGAATTGTACTCATTGGCATACTCCCAATCGACACGGGCAGTAAAGGCACGCTCGTCCTCCCACTTAGCAGAGTAGGTGGCTATGCGCAGCAGGTGGATATCATCAACAACACAACGAGCGCGCGGTGCGTAAACATGGTTCCAGCCCCACGACTCTGTCATACTGCGGCGCACACGATAGGTCAGACTGTCGAGTGTACCACCCTGCTTCAGTTGCTGTCTGACGATGGCCTCTACCAACGTGCTATCGATAAAGGTATAGGAAGATTCGTTAGGATCGTAGACGTAAGGCTCAGAATGAATGGTCTCAAAGTCTTCCTCCTTACCGGTCAGCGAGCGCTGAATCTCAAAAGCATCGTAGGAAGAGATGTCCTCTACTTCCGGATACATGATGCTCCAGTCTAACTGCACAGAGGCTTTCTTGTCGCCTAATGGGCGGGCGGAAAGACCTACCGGCACGTGAACCATCTTCAGGTCTTGAGGATCAGAAGAGACATTGTCAATATAGTTACCTTGACCATCCTCGTAACTTGCAATAACACGGAAGTTCTTGTGAGGTTGTGTCGCATCGAGCAAGATACTGGTACCATTCTTTTGGATATCGATTTTTTCCTCAATCGTGTTTCCCTTGTAGTCAACATAGACATATTTCGCCGATTTGATTTTGTCGGAAGCCATAAACCAAGGAACCTCAATCACACCAGGTGAATTATAGGCCAACATGGCCATCGTCACCTGCGGATAGACAGTGGCTGCTGCTGGGGGTACGGTGACGGAGGTTTTTGATACCGACACAGCGTACTGCGTATCCCATGCTAAGCCATTGGTATAGTCAACCTTTACATCCCACGAAAACTCGATGTCACAACCGAGCATGTCGTAGGGAAGTCGCCAGTCTGCCGAAAATTCGTAGGTTTCATCGCTGTTCTCATAAATCGTAGTGCTCACCTGATTATCTCCCTTCGTTAGCGTAAACTGACTGGGGGAGTTGCCCTTGGTGATGAGGAAACTACCGTCGGCATCGGTCCTGAACCTTGTCGTCAACTCAGACTTGTCGTTGTCGTGGCTCTTTTCAGAGTCCTTGTTCCAAGCCCAATACAAGACGGTCACGGTATGAGAAGTACCGTTTTTGTCCTTCCATGTAGCATTCAGATTACCATTGCTAATCCAGTGGTCATCCCACTTCTCATCATAGATGGGAGCCTTGATACGAATAGAGTTAGAACCGCTGAGCATGACCTGGTAATTCATGGTCTTGTCAACAGATCTGTCAGCCAATGCCTCCTGAGGCAGCAGCCAAGCGAATAACAGCAGTAGCATGAGCCACGGCCGCCCTCGCAGAATGTCTCGTTGTTGTTTCATAATTGTTAATATTAATTTTTATAGTTTAGACACACAAATTATGGTTGCAAATATAAGAAAAAAGTTCCAAACCTCCAACAATTTTTCCAAAATATCTCACATTTTGTTAATTTTGAAACAAGTTTTGTGAATTTTGAAAGTCGAAGGGGCTTTTCGAACACAAATCTTCAACAAACGAATCGTTTTATTCTAAGAAACGAATGAGTTATTATTTTTAGAAACGAATTACCAGATTCGCAACGCCACACTCTGCTTGCAGAGAATGGCCCATAATATTCTTAGAAACGAATTATCCTAATTAGCCCTAATTTTATCCACAAATTATTTTAATTCAATGTTGATGCTTAAAATTATAATTAGAGAAATTCTCTGCAGTGGGCCAAATTAAAATTAATTAGGGAAATTCGTTTCTTTAAATATTACGATTTATTATGGCAATTCGTTTCTTAAATTACACATTCGTTTCCATACAATAATAATTAACGGTAATTAATGTCTTATTAATATTTCCCGATGGAATCGATGGTTTAACATATAATTATCATGTATATGTCAGGACCTCTGTCACCTGACATTTGTCAGCCAAATTGTAACATTAATACTGATGTGTTTCTGCTATAATACATACGTATTAACAATCTTTAAAGTGTAGGACGACACTCTTTAATTAAATTCTTCGTACCTTTGTGCGTTAAAATAAACATAATAACCATTATAACGCGACAATGAAACGTAAAGAGTACCAGAAACCGACGATGCAGGTTGTCAAGTTGCAACAGCAGACACAGTTGTTAGCAGGTAGTGGCGAACTACCAGGAATGCCCGGTTATCCCGGTGGTGGCGACCCATTTAATCCCTAACCCCCTAAACTGAGAAAGAGATGAAAACAATGAAGCATATCATTTGGATGGTAGCCATCGCACTGACGGCTGCCACATGGACCGCCTGTTCGAACGAGGACGAGCCGACAACAACAGAACAGCCAACACAACAGACCCGCACATATACCGTTACCACTACACTCTCGCCACGCAACGGCGGAACCCGCAGTACAATGACCGACAATGGCGACGGCTCTATCAGCGCCACATGGGAGGTGGGCGACGAAATATGGGTGGGCTACACCCAAACCAGCGATACCCCAGAAGAGACTATGGCAACGGTGACTGCCGTCGACCCAACAACGAAGGCCGCCAAGATCACGCTGACGCTGACCAACCCGAAGGATGGCGGTGACATCACCTTCGGCTACCCCTACAGCCTCTACACTGGTACGAAGAAACTTCGCACCGACCAGATAGGCACGCTGGCCGACATCAACGCCAACTTTGCCGGCATCTATGATGATGTGAAGATGACCGTCTCCGGTTCTAACATTACTCTGCCTGCCGTGACAATGGAGCCTGCGATGTGCATCTGGAAGTTCTCGTTCACCGACGGCACCAGCGACATCACGAGCAACATCACCAAGCTAATCATCGACTTCCCCAATGACGGCGATGATCCATACGAAATCACCCCGTCATCGCAGAACACCATCTATGTGGCCATCTACGCCGACGAAGATGTAATCAATGCCGAGCCCATCACCATCTATGCCAAGACCGCCACAGGCGTCTATCGCAAGTCGGCGGCGAGCGTCACGCTGGCTTCCGGCAAGACGTACACCACCTCAGGCCTCGCGCTGTCATCGGCAGCAGCTGCAAATGCTGTGGCAGGCGACCTGGGTAAGGTGATTGGAGCCGACGGCAACATCTATCCGAAAAGCGCCATCGCCACGGCCTGCGGCACCTCCGGCGTGGCCATGATCGGCTATGTGGGGAATGAATCGGACTGCACCCATGGCGTTGCTGTCGCACTGGATGACGAGAGTAACAGGACGAAAATGGATTTGAGTACGGCTACTGCAGCTTGTGCCGGAAAGACGGCCGTCCAGGGCGGCACCTGGAGATTGCCGTCGCGCAAGGACTGGCAGTATCTTTTCATCGGATGCGGCAGCAGCTGGACATACACCGACTCTCCCAGCGGTTCAATCGATTGCAAAGGTCTTCAGACGGCGTTGAACAACGCAGGAGGCATACGAATGTCTGATCGCTATATATGTGAGGAAGGCGCCCGCGTGGATTTCACCGACGCCTCGGCGTCTTTCGGATTCACGAACAATCCTTGGTACGTCCGCGCCGTCCTAGCATTCTAACCAACAAAAATTCGTGAGGATTGCGGGTCCTTGATATCTGGGGGTAATGGGGCTAATGGGCGATATGGGTCTAATGGGGTTAATGGGGGCAACTTTGCAAGTCAAATTGAAAAAGAAAGATGACAGAAGATAAAGATTTTCTGCGGCAAGACAATAACTACCGGACGTTGAAGGCATTCCAGAAAGCAGAATGCATTTACGACGTGACGTACTACTTTGCCAATACGTTCCTGAAGGTGGGCGACCGCACGATTGACCAGATGGTGCAGGCGGCACGTTCGGGCAAGCAGAACCTAGCGGAAGGGAACATCGACGGCATCACGTCGCGGGAGATGGAGCTGAAGCTGACGAACGTGAACAGAGCTTCGCTGCATGAGCTCTTGCTTGACTATGAGGACTACCTGCGTGTCCGTGGGTTGGAGCAATGGGCGTATAATGACCCACGGTGCGTACAGACTCGTACATTCTGCAAGGATCACCTCGACTCTGCCATTTTCCGGGAGAAGATCAAGGAGCGCTCCGACGAGACCATTGCTAACATCGCCATCACTCTTATCCATCAATGCGACATCCTTATCCGTGGACTCATAGAGTGGAAGAAGCGTGACTTCCTAGAGAAAGGCGGCATCAAGGAGGAGATGTATCAGGCGCGGAAGGACTGGCAGAAGAAGAATGGGGCTTATGGGAAGATTCCGTATGAAGGACATGGGCGATATGGGGTTAATGGGTCTAATGGGGATAATGGGGTTAATGGGCAAAGGCCTAATCAGCCCAACCAGCCCACTCAGCCCATAAAACCCATAAAACCTAAAGAATAGTAGCTTCTTCTTTTAAAAGATGTCCTTCGGAGAGCCCAGCCCGCTGGATAGCCCTCGGAGCAGCGATGGCGATACAGGAGAATGGCATTACGTCAATAGACTGGTTCGCCATGCTAAGAGGATGGGAAATGGCGCGCAATGGTGCATGATTGGACTGCAACAAAAAACCGCTTGAGAGAGTCAAGCGGTTTTGTTGTTCTATGTTGTGCAGAGTCTGATAGCTTATTCAAACATTCCAGTCAGGCCCAGTTTCTCTTTAGCTTCCTGGTTCGGGATGGTTCTCGATGTCATCTTACCATCCTCACTGATGAAGAAGATACCATAGTAGTTAATGTAGTTTCTTCCCTTATTATAGACACGCTGGATATTGTCGTATCCAAGCTTCAAAGGATTGAAACCACCTACGAGATCCTTTAAGTCCACAACTTCCTTCTTGCCGTTTTTGTAATTGTTGGTAACAGTACCTGTGACTTCTATACCTACAATATACTCCAGGGTTCCTTCTGTAAGCTGACTGAAATTCTCAATCATTCTTACTGCAAAGAATCCACCTTTGGTAGCACCTTTCTCATAGGTTATCTTCTTGTTATAAGCCTGACCAGCCATCGGCTCAACCTTCAGTTCGCCATTGGCGTCATAGAAGCATACCTTGATAGGAAGATTGTTCTTAACTTCAGGGTCGCTAATGTCCTGGGTGATGTTAATATCCCAGGTCTGAGAAACCACAGAGTTATCATCTACAGGGGGCTGGGTGTCATCACTGTCACTACCACAGGCGGTGAACATCATCGAACTCATTGCGCAGCAAAGGACAGCTGCAAGCGTCATCAAATACTTTTTCATACTCAACAAAATTTTAAAGATTCATCGTTTAGTTTTCTGCAAATGTAAGCATAATCCTCGATACTTGCTGCATTCTTTCTCTTCAAAATGCTTCATAGTTTACATTTCGAAAGAAATATGTTACATTTGGATGATTAAAAGGCCTGTTCTTACGGGTTTCTAACGTGAAATAAAGTTATACAATCGGAAAAGCGTATATAAAATTTGCATTTTCGAACAATTTGCACTACCTTTGCTGCCATGAAACAACTTCTGCTTGTGGCAGCACTGCTTTTCTCGCTCTGTTGTCACGCCCAAAATCAGAGACCCATGCGTCTGTGGTACGACCGACCAGCGCAGTATTTCGAGGAGTCGCTACCGATTGGTAACGGCAAGCTCGGGGCATTGGTGTATGGGGGTGCGGACAGTTGTCTCATCTATCTGAACGACATCACGCTATGGACGGGAAAGCCCGTAGATCACCAGGAGGGTGCTGGCGCTGCCCAGTGGATACCCAAGATCAGGGAGGCACTGTTCAAGGAGGACTATGCACGTGCCGACTCGTTGCAGTTGCACGTGGAGGGCCACAACTCGGCATACTACCAGCCGTTGGGCACGCTGCTGATAGAAGACCTGAACAAGGGTGCGGTCAGCGGCTATAGGCGACAGCTGAGCCTGGACTCAGCGGTGGTCAGCGACCGGTTCTGTCGTGACGGCCGAACCGTCACGCGCGAATACTTCGCTTCTGCCCCCGACAGTCTCATCGCCATCCGACTGACTGGAGGAGTGAATATCCGCCTGTCGCTGACGGCACAGGTGCCCCACAAGGTGAAGGCTAAGGGCAACCAACTGACACAGACGGGACACGCCATGGGTGACCCGATGGAGAGCATCCACTTCTGTACCATCCTGCAGGCTAACAACAAGGGCGGGACGGTCACTGCCAACGACAGCAGTCTGACCATCCGCGATGCCGAGGAGGTCACCATCTATATCGTCAACCGCACCAGTTTCAACGGTTTCAACCATCACCCCGTGCGCGAGGGTGCTCCCTATCTAGAGAAGGCCATCGACGACATCTGGCACACGAAGAACTATAGCTACGAGGTTTTCCTGCAGCGCCATATCAGCGACTACCAGCAGTACTTCCAGCGGGTGCAACTGCGGTTGGGTAAGTTGTCACTGGGTGACGACAGACAGGACGTTCCTACGGACCGCCTGCTGACGGAAGGAACGGACAACAACTATCTGGAGACCCTTTATTTCCAGTATGGGCGCTACCTGCTCATCAGTTCGTCGAGGACGAAGGGTGTTCCTGCCAATCTGCAGGGATTATGGACGCCACACCTTTGGTCGCCCTGGCGTGGCAACTACACGATGAACATCAATCTGGAGGAGAACTACTGGCCAGCCTTTGTAGCCAACCTCGCAGAAATGGCAATGCCGCTGGACGGCTTCGTCAGTGCACTGGCAGAGAACGGTCGCCATACCGCCCACCACTTCTATGGCATTGACAACGGCTGGTGTGCCAGTCATAACAGCGACCTGTGGGCCATGACCAATCCCGTAGGAGAAAACAGGGAGAGTCCGATGTGGAGTTGTTGGAATATGGGCGGTGCATGGCTCGTAGAAACCCTGTGGGAGCGCTACCTCTTTACCCGTGACACCAACTATCTGCGCCAGACGGCATACCCGCTGATGAAGGGCGCTGCCGACTTCTGTATGAAATGGCTGGTGGAACATAACGGTGAACTCATCACCGCCCCCTCAACATCGCCTGAGAATGTGTATGTCACGGACAAGGGCTATCGCGGCACGACGTGCTATGGCGGTACAGCCGACCTTGCCATTATCCGCGAACTGCTGCTCAGCGTTATTGCTGCAGGGAAAATCTGCAAAGACAACGTCACGGCCTATCAAAAGGCCCTGCAACGCCTGCACCCCTACACCATCGGCAAGGACGGTGACCTGAACGAGTGGTACTACGACTGGAAGGACCCAGACCCCACACACCGTCATCAGAGTCACTTGATAGGCCTGTACCCTGGTTCGCACATCACGACACCAGCGTTGCAGAAAGCCTGCGAGCAGACGCTCATACAGAAAGGCGACGAGACGACGGGATGGTCGACGGGATGGCGCATCAACCTATGGGCACGACTGAAGAACGCAGAAAAGGCATACCAGATATATCGCAAACTGCTGACACCGGTGGCACCAGAGAAAGGTGACGGCCCCAACTACGTCAGTGGCGGTGGCACCTACCCTAACCTGATGGATGCTCACCCACCCTTCCAGATTGACGGCAACTTCGGAGGTACGGCAGGAGTCTGCGAGATGCTGATGCAGTCAACCTATGCCAATGGCCATGCAACGATAGAACTGCTGCCCGCCTGTCCGACGGCATGGAGCGAAGGCACGGTCAGCGGTCTCTGTGCCCGTGGGGGCTATGAGGTCAGCTTCGAGTGGAAGGGAGGCTATGTGCGCGACTGTCACATCAAGGCCCGCAAGGCAGGTACGATTTCCTTAGTATATAACAATCAAAGTAAAACTTTCAAAATAAAAGCTGGGCAGACATTGCCCGTAAAGACATGGTAAACAAGAACATTATAGACACAACACTGGAGCAGGCCCGCGAATGGGGCAATGCGCTCTATCTGAACGATGGTCTGGTGCTGACCGACCAGATAGCTCATGCCAGCATCTCCAAAGAGCCTCAACGCTTGAACTTCATCATGATGGCACTATGTCGTAAAGGACAAGCCACATATAGTATTGACACCCGTGAGCAGACGGTACGTCCTGGCGATCTGTTCTTTATCTCAGAGCGCCATATCGTAGACAACTACCAGGCATCCGACGACTTTCAGTGTCTGTGCATCATGCTGAGCACACAGTTCTATCACGGCTTCGTGCAGAACGTCAAGAACGTATCGTCGCTCCTGCTGTTTTCGATGAACAACCCCGTGGTACACCTCACCCCGCAGGAGATACAGAACTACAGCAACTACTACGAGACCATCCGCAAGAAGATGGCCGACGACAGTCACCACTACCGCACAGAACTGGTGCAGGCACTGTTGCTGGCAATGTTCTACGATATGTCGGGCGTCATCTACCGTATTGAGCAGAGCTCTGCCAAGAAGCAGAGCCGTAGCGATGTCATCTTTGCCCGTTTCATCAACCTGTTGCAGGAGAATTTCCGCCAGGAACGCCGCGTGAGCTGGTATGCCAAACAGTTGGAGATTACCGCCAAGTACCTGTCAGAGGTGGTGAAGAGCGTGAGCAAGCGTACACCCAACGAATGGATAGACAGCTATGTGGTGCTGGAAATCCGTGTGCTGCTGAAGAATTCGCCCAAGAGCATCAAGGAGATTACGGATGAACTCAATTTCCCCAACCAGTCATTCTTGGGCAAGTACTTCAAGGAACACGTAGGTGTCAGTCCTTCGGAGTATCGAAAAGGTTAGCGACTTCGCAGAGTTCCTGATACCACGCCTCACCAAAGCGACGGATGAGGGGCTCTTTCAGAAACTGATAAACGGGAAGGCCAAGTGCCTTCCCTTTTTCTACGGCATCGCGGCAGACATCCCAACGGTTATAGTTCAAACCTATTAGTCCGTTTCCAAAGTTCTTCTCACGAATAGGATATAGTGAACAACTGATAGGCTTTACAAATTGAGAATTGAGGATGGAGAATTGAGAATGATTGGCAGCCGCCTTCTCTCTGGCTGCTTTCTCCAAAGCACACAGACAGTTGTCACCATCATAACAGGTAAACACACAGTCTTTACCACGCACAATGCTGGTAACCATCTCGCCATCCTGGTCAGCGTAGGCCACACCCTGCTTGTCGATAACACTCTGGGCAGAAGCAGAGAGGTCTGGCCAAACAGTATCGAGCGTCTCCTCGATGGCTGCTATCTCGTCCATCGTCACAGGAGCGCCAGCATCGCCCTCTACACAACAGATGCCCTTACACTTTTCGTAGTCACAGCAGAAGCACTCGGTGATAATGTCTGAGGAGATCAAGATGCCTCCTACTTCCAAAATGGGGGGAACCTTATTCATTGGACTATTTGACTATTTACCATTTAATGGGCGTGAAGCCGTTTTGTTCAAGATACTGATTGCAACGAGAGAACTGGTGCTGACCAAACCAGCCACCACGATTGGCAGAAAGTGGTGAGGGGTGGACAGACTCCAGCACGAGGTTGCGCTGACGGTCAATCATATACGCCTTGGAACGGGCATAGCCACCCCATAGCATATAAACCAAGTGTTCACGATGGGTGGCAAGGGCACGGATGGCGGCATCGGTAAACGTCTGCCAACCCAACGAGGAATGGCTATTGGCCTGATGGGCACGGACAGTCAGCGTGGCATTGAGCAACAGGACCCCTTGCTCAGCCCAGCGCGTCAGATTACCACTCTGAGGAATGGGCGTTCCCAGGTCTTGCTGTATCTCCTTGAAGATGTTCTGCAACGAGGGAGGAAACTGCACACCGTCCTGCACAGAGAAACTCAACCCATGAGCCTGGCCTGGTTCGTGGTAGGGATCTTGACCAATGATGACCACCTTCACCTTATCGAAGGGACAGAGGTTGAAGGCATTGAATATCTGCGGACCTGGGGGATAGCAGGTCGTGGTGGTGTACTCTTGGCGCACGGAACCAGTGAGCTGCAGGAAGTAGGGCTTCTCAAACTCCTGCTGCAGGTGTTTCTTCCAAGTGGGTTCTATCTTTACCATATTTTGAATTACGAATTGATCAAGTGATAGGTGCCGCCAGCCAGTGGCTTGACGATGCCCTTCATCTCCAACGAGAAGAGCAGAGCAGTGAGTTGACCGATAGCGATATTGCTACGCACACTGAGCATATTCAGTTGCAGGTCGTTGGTCTGCTGCAAGAGATCGACGATGCGCTGTTCGTCAGCAGTGAGGTCAGGGAACAACTGACGCTCAACAGCATCAGGACGTGAGGCTGTGGTCTGCCAACCCATAGACTCCAGGAAGTCGGCAGCAGAGGTAATCAGTGCTGCCATATTGCTACGGATTATCTTATTACAACCCTCACTGGCGGGCAAGCCCACAGAACCAGGAAAAGCAAAGACGTCGCGACCATACTCCTGGGCAATGCGACAGGTGATAAGTCCCCCACCCTTGTAGGCGCTCTCCACGAGAATGGTGGCATCGCTCATACCTGCTACGATGCGGTTGCGCTGACGGAAATTATTTGGAAGAGCCTCCGTCTGACTCATATACTCCGTCAGCAGACCACCCTGACGAATCATCTCGATAGCAGTTTCACGATGGCGTGGCGGATAGATCTGGTCGAGTCCGTGAGCCAAGACGCCCACCGTCTCGAAGCCGTTCTCCAGCGCATTACGGTGTGCACAGATGTCGATACCGTAGGCCAGACCACTGACTATCAGCACGTCGGGCATCAGACGCTTGAGGTCGCTGACAAAGCGGTGTATCAGGTCTTGGCCGTAGGTGGTACAATGACGCGTACCCACGATATCGATGACGCGTGCCTGATTGAGGTCGGCAGTACCTTTATAAAACAATACCAACGGCGCATCGTCACACTCGGTGAGACGTTGTGGATAGTCGGCATCATTGAGGCACAGGGCACGGATGCCACCTTTCTGCATAAACTCCATCTCTACGGCAGCACGCTTCAGGGCATCGTCCCAATTTTTCATCGACTCTCTAATGCGCGGTGTGGCATCAGGCATCACGTCGCCAATGCTATTGCGCTGGTCATAGACGGCCTTGGCACCACCTAACGTACGGTAGAGCAACAGGGCGGTCTGGAAATTGAAGCCCATCATGCGCGTCAGCGCCAAGGTATAATATATCTCTTCTTCTTGCATCGTATTATGTCAGTAATTCACTGGGGTGACTGATGAAACGGGTGGCACCATGCGCCACGAGGAACTCACGGTCACGGAAGCCCCACAGCACACTGATGCACGGTATGCCACTGGCTGCTGCCGTAGCAATATCGACATCGCTGTCACCTACATAGACAGCCTGTTCGCGAGAGACGCCCAACTGTCGTAAGGCCTCGTTGACGGTGTCAGGTGCCGGTTTCTTACGGATGCCCTCCGCCTCGTGTTCACCAATAGCCACCTCAATGGTGTCAGGAAAGAAATGCTGGCAGAGCTCTTGGGTGGCAGCATAGAACTTGTTGCTGACCACTGCCGTCCGACAACCTCTACTACGCAGCGTCTGTAGCATCTCCGGAATGCCATCGTAGGGACGCGTGGTGTCGAGCGAGTGCTGCATATAGTGCTGACGGAAGGTGGCAAAGGCCTCCTCGAATCTGGGATTGGCAGCACCATCGGGTACGGCACGCTCCATGAGTAGGCGAACACCATTGCCCACAAAGCGACGGACATCGTCAATGCTGTGCTGGGGCATATTGCAAGCCTTTAGCGCATAGTTGACAGACGCTGCCAGATCGCCTAACGTGTTGAGCAGTGTACCATCAAGGTCAAAGATATAGGTCTGAATCATCACTCCTTCGGCAAATAGGGTGCAAAGACGCGGTCATAGTCCTCACTGCCTGCCAGTCGACCGTTGACCAGACAAACCAGCGTGATGTCACCACGGAAACACAATGCCTCGTCAGAAGCACGGAAGATGTCCTGATGGAACACATACTTGATGCCCTGTTTCTCCAACCACAGACGCGAGATAAACTCATCATCACAGCGCAGCGGTGTCTTATATTGTAAATTCATGCGAGCCACGACAGCATCGACACCCTTCTCGTGCATCTCAGCAAACGAGAGTCCACAATGTTTCAGAAACAGGTGGCGCGTATGCTCTGTGTAGTGCAGGTAGTTAGCGTTGTTGACAATACCCTCGATGTCGCATTCGTAGTCGCGCACCTCCATACGGGTTTCAAAAATGTATTTGCTCATGATTTTTTTAGATATTCATAACCAATGCGACAACGCAGGCATTCCTTCTTGTCGCAGTATTCTTTTTTCAATTGGATGAGTGCCTGCGAGTCGCCAGCACTCTGTACATCCAGTCCGCACTCCTTCCACATGCGGATGATATGGTTGTTCTCAGCCTTCAGTTGTTCCAGAATGTCGAAGGCACGGTCGCATAACGCTTCCTTCATGCTATGTCGCCCATAGGCAAAAAGCATGGGCACACAGGTGTTGATCATCAACAGATTGATGGAGAACGGCGACAAATGCTTGGCATTGCGGAAACTCTCAGAGCCAAAGGTATAGTGTGTCTCCCAATAGGAGGTCACCTGGGTGCTAAGCATCTCAGCCATAGCTGGCATATCCTGACAGTCAAGAAGTGCCGAGAGACCGGCCTTGCGCTGATAATAGAGGTTGGCCAACTGGGCAATACGGATGTGGGGGAAGTTCTGCGGGCGCAGTCGTAGGAAGCGCCACAACTGGACATCCATCGGCGTCAGTGAGAACTTATGGGCCAAATACTGGTATTCGTTGCGCAGTTTGGTGAAATAACCCTCGTTGAGCGCATCCTTCTGGTAGCGTTCAGGAATGGCGTTAAGCTCAAGCAGTCCTGCCTGTCCCATAAAAATTGCCTCTATCTGGAACAGGTCGTCACGATGCTTGCCAACAGCCTGCAAGGGAATATGACGAGCCCACTCCTCGAAGGCGTCGCCATTGATGCCAAAGCCGTAGTTGCGTGCCATCGTCTGGAAATAGGCATCCTCCCACGAACCACCAGCCTCCTTGACACGCTGCTGGATGGCTATCGTCTTCTGCTCCAGGCGTTCGGTCTGCAGTGCAGCCATCCACGAGTGAACAGTGAGGCGCGTCAAACTGGGAATGATACGATAGCAGGGCGGATAGGCATCGGTGCGCAACAGTTCTTCGTAGTTGTCGTGTACTGACTGGGGAACCTTCAGACACATCTGTGGCACAAAATGGCCCGACTGCATCTGTACATCTTGGTCAGCAACACTCACCACATGCAACACCACATTGTTATAATGTTCATCGTGATTGTGGCCATGCAGGTACCAGTCGCTGGACTTGTCGTGAATCTCGACATTGCCCACCCACAACGTACCATTGATCTTCACCTTGGCATTGAAGAAATCAGGTCCGCTGTTACGATTGTGCAGACCTGGGTCAATGACCTCCACCTCCTGGCCATCGGTAGTCTGTAGCCCTTCGATAGGCCACAGCTTATGTTTCCAACAATAATGTAGTAACTGTTCCATTAACGGACAAGCTGATATTCGAACGGCATGGCAGGCATACCCTTCTTGTTATAGATGCTGGCACGAGGATTGTCCTTCCAAGCATAACGTACATAAACGGGCTGATCAATGGGTGACTGGAAACGAACCTCAGCGCCCTCGATAGTAGCCTCCACATTCACGAACCGCTTGTCGGCACCAGCCACCTCTACCTCATGAGCTACACCTTCGCGCATGGGCTGATCGAAGATGACGGTAACGGTCTTATCCTTGATAGAATGACCTACAGGCTGGGGTGACAGAGCAGGCCACTCTCCATAGGCAACGCGGTCCAAGCAGAGCGCCACACGCTCAGCAGCCTCTTTCTTGCGTAATGGATGAATATCGACGGTTTCACCGAGATCGATAAGACAAGCTGTTGCTGCATGTTCATCGCCAATGGTTGCCTGACGCTGAGCCTCACGCACTCGTGCCCAGTTGCTGTTGACTGGATTGGACTCATAAACGATAGGGCGTGGCATACCTGTCTGCTGACGTCCATCATGGTTAGCCAGTTGAACGATGCAGAAGGGCAACGACGGGTCATTCCACAATGCTCGCCAACTACCCATGAGCTTCTGCAGGTAGTCGCCATAAGGAGCAGGATTGCCCGTATTCGACTCACCCTGATACCACACGATACCGCTCAAGGCATAGGGTGCCAAGGGATAGAGCACGGCATTATAGAGTGTGGTAGGCAGGTTCTGCAGACTGACATCGCCACTGGGACATGACGGCATATCGGCACCAGCATGCTGCAACCACTTATTGCTCAGTGCAATGACATCCTTAGGCATCGGGTTCTGACTCTGGCGGTCAGCACCAAAGCACAACATGTAAGGCTTCTCAGGGATGAAGTGTACCATACCATATTTATTGATGAAACGGATGGTAATGACGTTATCGCCCTCACGGAGCAGTCCCTCGGGAATGTTATAGCGACGAGGAGGATACTGGTAGTAGGTGCGTCCCACCTGCTGACCATTGACATAGGTGATATCAGCATCGAACAGTGTACCCAGCAACAGACGGGCAGGCTGTCCGGCATGAGCCTTGTCTATCTGGATATGCTGACGAAGCCAGGTGGTACCTGTTCCACGCCAACCCCAGTTGTTCTGGTCAATCTCCTGCCAATTGGCATCGTTGTAGTCAAGGGCTGTGAAATGCTGGCTGATGCCTGGGTCTTTCTCTTCTAACAGCTCATTCCAACGACGATCAGCCAGGTTGTTGGCCTTCATCTGGGCTGCCACATAATCCTTATTATCATAAAGACGGGTCTTCTCAACTAATTGAGGATAGTCTTTTATCAGACTGTCAGCAGGGAGCCATGCTTCAATAGGCGTCCCCCCCCAACTATTGACTATTACACCCTGGGGCACACCCGTCTTCTCCTGCATACGCTTGCCTAAGAAAGTGCCCAGCGCAGAGAACTGCCAGGCATTATCCTTAGTCAATGGTTTCCATGAGGTTGGCAGGATATCATCTTGCACACTATGGGTGTTTGTCGTATTGCGAACACGGAACAAACGGACCTTATTGTTGTCAAAATTGTCGATTTCATCGATATATTGCGGATAAACGCGCTCGATGGTGACGTCTATATTTGACTGTCCGGAACAGAGCCATACATCGCCCACGAGGACGTCTGTCAACTCCTGATCTCCTACCACTAATGTATAGGGACCACCAGCTTTTGTCTTGGGCAAGTCAATGCGCCAACGACCTTGTTCGTCAGCAGTTGTCGAATACTGTTTCTTCTGCCAGCGGATAGTTACCTGCTCCTGAGGGTCTGCCTTACCCCACACAGGGATGGGTTTTCCACGCTGCAATACCATACCCGACTGGAACATTTGGGGTAGCACGATTTTGGCATCAGCTACACAAAAGCCTGCCAGAGTCAATAGAAGAAGAAAAGTTTTTCTCATAACAGTATTAATGATTAGTTGAGACCGCAAAGGTAGAAAAAAAATGTCAAAAACACAAAGAAATAGCGTTTTATTCCGTATTTGCTACAAATAATGTAGTTTTTGTAACATGCAATTACATCCATTTCAACAGAAAAATAGTATCTTTGCACCAAATTAAAATAATAATAATAAACAACCTAACAACAATGACACCTAACGAAACTCAAGGAGCTAAAGGTTTTTACAAACTTTCCTGGCTGCAACGCATTGGTTTTGGTTCTGGCGACTTGGCTCAGAACCTGATTTTCCAGGTAATTTGCACTTACCTGCTGTTTTTCTACACTGACATCTATGGACTGACGCCTTCAGCAGTAGCCGTCATGTTCCTGGTGGGTAATGTGGCTAATGTCATCTGGGACCCGATTGTAGGTACCCTTATTGACAAGAGCAACCCACGTTACGGTAAATACCGTTCGTATCTGCTGTATGTAGGTATTCCTCTTTCGGGCTTTGCCATCCTGTGTTTCTACAATGGTTTTGCTCCGTCACTGATCTATGCCTACATAACCTATATCTCTATGCAGTTGCTCTATACGTTCATCAACGTACCTTATGGAGCCTTGAACTCTTCACTGACACGCGACACAAACGAGATTACCATCCTTACGTCAGTACGTATGTTTATGGCCAACCTCGGTGGTCTGGCTGTCAACTCTGGTCTGCCCCTGTTCATCGCTCTGATTGCTGGCGCACCATCAGACAGTCTGCCAAAGGATCCTTCAGCATGGTTCACCACCATGACCATCTACGCCATTGTCGGTTTCTGTCTGCTCGCCTTCTGCTTCTCACAGTGTAAGGAGCGTGTGGTGATGGATGCCAAAGCCACTGAAGACGTGAAGGTCAGTGACCTCTGGATGGAATTCCTCCGCAACCGTCCCTTGCGCGTCCTCGCCTTCTTCTTCATCACCGCTTTTGCGATGATGTCAGTAGGTAATGCCGCTGGTGCATACTTTATGAACAGCAATCTGCATGGCTCAGCACAGGAACTATCCATTTTCATGGCTCTAGGTTCTGCTCCAGCCTTCCTGTTCATGCCACTCGTTCCCTGGTTCAAGCGCATGGTCGGTAAGAAGAATATGTTCTATCTCTTCCTGGGTGCCGCCATTGTAGGTATGGGTATGCTCTACTTTATCTCAAAGATGGATCAGCCCAGTATGATGATGATTTATGTGGCACAGTTCATCAAGAGCACTGGTGTCATCGTGGCTACTGGTTACATGTGGGCACTGGTTCCTGAGGTTATCTCCTATGGTGAGTACACTACAGGTCGTCGTATCTCTGGTATCGTTAATGCCCTGACTGGTTTGTTCTTCAAGGCTGGTATGACCTTCGGTAGCATTGTCGGTCCTGCTGTATTGGCATACGTTGGCTATAACAGCAAGACTATCGACCAGACTCCCTTTGCCGAAGAGGGTATCCTGTGGTTGGTCTGTGTTATCCCCGCTATCCTGCTGGCTCTGGCTATGTATATCATCAGCCGCTACGAGTTGACTGACGAGGTCATCGATGATATCAATAAGAAAATTGAAGCACGTAACAAATAAACTATGAAAAGAGTCCTCCTATCCGCTATGGCCATCGCTACGCTGAGTACAGCGTCAGCACAAGGTCTTAAAGACGCCATTGGCAAATACTGCCTGATTGGTGCAGCTGTCAACCAATGGCAGAGCGACGGACAGGTGCCTCAGGCCGATGCCGTTCTCAGCAAGCACTTCAACTGCGTGGTGGCAGAAAATTGTATGAAACCAGAGGTGCTGGCACCTGCTGAAGGCATCTTCGACTTCCGCGTAGCCGACAAGTTCGTGAACTATGCTAAGCAGTTAGGTTTGAAGGTGAACGGACATTGCTTAGTATGGCACTCACAGGCTCCAGACTGGTGGTTTACCAATGGCTATGCTGCCAGCCCTGTTTCTAAAGAGGTCCTGAAAGAGCGTCTTATCAAGCACATCAAGACCGTAGTAGGTCACTTCAAGGGCCAGGTCTTCGGTTGGGATGTTGTCAACGAAGCTATCGAGGATGACGGTTCGTTCCGTAAGTCAAAGTACTATAACCTTCTGGGCGAAGAGTTCATTGAGATTGCCTTCCGTGCAGCTCATGAGGCTGACCCTGACGCAGAACTCTACTACAACGACTATTCCATGTCGGGTGAGAAGAAGCGCGAAGCCGTCTGCCGTCTGGTCAAGAATCTGAAGGCCAAGGGTCTGCGCATCGATGGTGTAGGTATGCAGAGCCACAATGGCTTGGACTATCCTGACCTCACAGAGTATGAGAAGAGTATCGATGCTTTTGCTGCCTGTGGCGTGAAAGTACTGATTACTGAGCTTGACATCAATGTGCTGCCCAATCCACAAGGCTTTGGTGGTGCTGATATTGCCCAGAACTTTGAGTTGCAGCAGAAGTACAACCCCTATGTCAATGGTCTGCCTGCCGACAAGCAGAAAGAACTCGACAAGCGTTGGTTGGACCTGTTCAAAATCTACTACAAGCATCGCGCACAGATTGGTCGTATCACCTTGTGGGGCGTCTGTGACGAGAACTCTTGGCTCAATGGCTGGCCTATCAAGGGACGCACCAACTATGCGCTGCTCTTCGATCGCCAGTATCAGGCAAAGCCTGTTGTTAACGACATTATCAAACTATTCAAATAATTACTATTATGGCAAAATTACCACGTTATCTTTTCCCAAGCGACTATATGGCTGACCCTTCAGCCAATGTGTTTAACGGACGTTTCTACATCTATCCCTCACACGACTGGGATGCTGGTGAGTGTTTCGACGACGATGGTGGTCACTTCCAGATGAAGGACTATCACGTACTTTCATGGGACGACATCGAGAATGGTGAAGTGACCGATCATGGTGTCATCCTCGACGTGAAGGATGTGCCCTGGGCTGAGAAGCAGATGTGGGATAACGACTGTGTTGAGAAGGACGGCAAGTACTACCTCATCTTCTCTGCTAAAGCTTATGATGGTGTGTTCCGTCTGGGCGTAGCTGTTGCAGACAAGCCCGAAGGTCCATTCAAACCTATGGAGAAGCCTATCCGTGGCTCGTTCTCTATTGACCCTTGCGTCTTCAAGGACGATGATGGCAAGATCTATACTTACTTCGGTGGACTGTGGGGTGGACAGCTGCAGTGGTGGCGCCCACTGCCCAATGGTTTGGCACCTGTATTCGGCAAGTATGGCGACCAGAACGGCCTCATCGACCTCGGTGCTGCTCCTGACCATCAGGGTGAGCTCTTCACACAGGCCGACAGCCCTGCTATCAACAGCTGTGTTGTTCGCATGAGTGATGATGTACAGCAGTTTGCAGAGGCTCCCCGTGCTGTTGTCGTACTCGACAAGAATGGTGAGCCCATGAAGGCTGGTGATCCCCACCGCTTCTTCGAGGCTTCATGGATGCACAAGTATAATGGCAAGTACTATTTCTCCTACTCTACTGGTGACAGCCACTTCCTCTGCTATGCCATTGGTGACAACCCCTACGGACCTTTCCGCTATCAGGGTGTCATCCTTGACCCCGTCGTAGGTTGGACAACCCACCACTCTATCGTAGAGTACAAAGGTCAGTGGTATCTGTGCTATCACGACTGTGTACCCAGCAACGATATCACACACCTGCGCTCACTGAAGGTTCAGCGCCTGTTCTACAATGAGGACGGCACTATCCAGAAGGTTGTGAATGAGTGAGTAAAATGAAAGCGAGCTTTCATTTTCGAACGTGAACAAGCTCGATACGAAGTATCAAAGTTGTAAACGAATAACTAACTATTACAATATCAACTGTTGCAGTCGCTCAGGAGCAAAGAGCTCTTGGGCGACTTCTTGTATCTGCGAAGCCGTAATGGCATCGATGCGCTCAAGCAGTTCGTCGATATCACGCTCGCGACCATAGTGCAGGTAGTTCTTAGCAATGTCAAGCGCAAATTGCTCACGATTATCACAGGCGATGGCTATCTGTCCTTTCAATTGGCGCTTAGCAGCTATCAGTTGGCGTTCCGTCAATGGATGTTGCATCACTTTATCGAGTTCACGATGAACCAGTCGCAGACAACGCTTGACATCATGATGGTCACAACCGAAATACACTGACCAGCAACCCGTATCACTATAGCTGGCCATTGCACTCTCAACCGTATATACCAGTCCATTCTTCTCACGCAAGGAAAGGTTCAGACGAGCATTCATCCCTGGACCACCCAACAGGTTATTCAACAAGTAGAGCGGCATGCGACGCTGGTCATCATAGCAATACGCCTTGCTGCCCAGCATGACATGAGCCTGATGATGCTCTTGAGAAGCTGTTGTCGTTGTTGACTGTGGGAAAGAAGACGCAGGCTGGATATCAAGACGGACATTGCACTCGCCTATTTGCTCCATGCAATGCGCCAAACGCTTCACCATTCGTGGAAAGTCCACATCGCCATAAGCAAAGAAGATGGCATTGCTGGGACGATAGTAACGCTGAGTAAAGCGACGAGCATCCTCACTTGTAAACGACAACACTCGCTCGCGTGTACCTAATATATTATGACCTAATGGATGATTCTGGAAAATCATATTCTCGAACTCGTCATAGATGAGCTCCGCAGGTGAGTCGTTGTAACTCTCTATCTCGTCACAGATAACATCCACCTCATGACGGATTTCCTCTTCAGGATAGACACTACAGAATACGATGTCGCAAAGCAAGTCGACAGCCCTGTTCAGATGGTCTTTCAGAATGGCTGCATAGAAGACCGTATCTTCTTTGTTGGTAAACGCATTGAGGTCGCCACCCACACTCTCCAGACTGTTCAGTATCTGTATGGCAGAACGCTGCTGAGTGCCCTTGAAGGTGGTATGTTCACAAAAATGCGCCAAACCATCCTCATCCATAGCCTCTTGACGAGCACCCGCATTGATGCCGATGCCACAATAGACCACCGATGATGATGAGGGCAGATGAATGATTCTTAACCCGTTAGAAAGTGTTGCTGTATTGTATTTTTTCATAATTTTGCGTGCAAAGGTACGAAATAATTCGTAATTCGTAATTCATAATTCTCAATAAATTTGTACCTTTGCACGCAAAAAGCTAGAAGTATGCGAAAAGTGATTGGAATCGGTGAGACGGTGCTCGACATCATCTTCCGTAACGAACAGCCTATCAGTGCGATACCTGGTGGCTCTACTTTCAATGCCATCATCTCTCTGGGACGCTCTGGCATTGAGACTGGTTTCATTAGTGAGACTGGTAACGACCGCGTGGGTCGTAACATCATCCAATTCCTGCGTGACAATGGATGTAAGGCAGAGTGTGTCAATGTCTATCCTGGTTCCAAGTCACCTCTCTCGTTGGCTTTCCTCAACGAGCAGAACGATGCAGAGTATGTCTTCTACAAAGACCATCCTCACGATCGTCTGGACTTCAACTACCCTGATATCAAGAAAGATGATATCGTGCTCTTTGGCTCTTATTATGCTTTGAACGACGTTATTCGTCCTCAGGTGAAAGGTTTTCTGGACTATGCCCATGAGCGTGGTGCCATCCTCTACTACGATGTCAATTTCCGTGCTTCCCACCAGCATGAGGTGATGAAGATTACCCCTAACCTGCTGGAGAATTTCGAGTTGGCAGATATTGTTCGTGGTTCGGCAGAAGACTTTGAAGTACTGTTCAAGAAGCGTGATGCTCAAACCATCTACCGTTCACAGATAGCTTTTTATACCAAGAAGTTCATCTATACCCAAGGAGCTGATGCTATCCATCTCTTTGCAGAAAACGGTTTGCACAAAGAATACCCTGTGGCTAAGGTGGAAACGGTAAGTACCATTGGTGCTGGCGACAATTTCAATGCTGGTTTCCTCTATGGACTCATCAAGAACCAGATTTCGCGTGACGATATGGAGCGAGGACTCAGCGAAGAGCAGTGGGATGCCGTTATAGGCTGTGCCCAGCAGTTCTCTGCAGAAGCCTGTCGTACGCTCAACAACTACGTATCTCCTGAATTTGGTACGCAGCGTCAGCAGGAGTTAGAAGAAGCCCTTGCGCAAGAAGAAATATAAATAAGAATTAAGATATAAAGAATGTCATTAAAATGTGGTATTGTCGGATTGCCTAATGTGGGCAAGTCCACCCTGTTCAACTGTCTGTCGAGTGCCAAGGCACAGGCAGCCAATTTCCCTTTTTGTACAATAGAACCCAACGTAGGTGTTATCACCGTTCCTGACGAGCGACTCACCAAGCTCGCAGAGATAGTCCACCCAGGACGTATCGTTCCTGCCACCTGTGAAATCGTGGATATCGCTGGTCTGGTGAAGGGTGCCTCGAAAGGTGAGGGCCTTGGTAATAAATTCCTGGGTAACATCCGTGAGACGGATGCCATCATCCATGTATTGCGTTGCTTCGAGGATGAGAACATCACCCATGTCGATGGTACTATCGACCCTATTCGTGATAAGGAGATTATCGATACCGAGTTGCAACTCAAGGACTTAGAGACCATCGAAGGTCGCTTGGCAAAAACAGAGAAAGCTGCTGCAGCAGGTAATAAAGACGCCAAGATAGAGGTTGCTGTGCTCCACGCTTACAAAGAGGTGTTGGAACAAGGTAAGAATGCCCGTATCGTGGAGTTTGAGAGCAAGGACGAGCAGGATTGCGCCAAGAATCTCTTCCTGTTGACCTCAAAGCCCGTGCTCTATGTCTGCAACGTAGGCGAGGCTGATGCCAAATCTGGCAACGACTTCACCAAGAAAGTAGAAGCGCTGGCCAAGGAAGAAGGTGCTGAAGCCATGATTATTGCTGCCAAAACAGAAGAGGATATCGCTGAACTCGAGAGCTACGAAGACAAGCAGATGTTCCTGGAGGAGTTGGGCTTGGAAGAGAGTGGTGTGAATCGCCTCATCAAGAAAGCCTATGCCCTCTTGAACCTCGAGACCTTCATCACCGCTGGTGAGATGGAGGTAAAAGCCTGGACATACAAGAAGGGTTGGAAGGCTCCCCAGTGTGCTGGCGTTATCCATACCGACTTCGAGAAAGGCTTTATCCGTGCGGAGGTTATCAAGTACGACGACTACCTGAAATATGGCTCAGAGGCTGCTGTCCGCGAGGCTGGCAAGATGGGTGTAGAGGGTAAGGACTACGTCGTACAGGATGGTGACATCATGCACTTCCGCTTTAACGTATAACCTGTGCTGCAACGCTGTTGCAGTATGGAAAACCTTCTTGCTATGAACGAACTACTATATATCGTCTGGAACCCCAGCCTCAGCATAGGTCCTTTCCGTTGGTACTCACTGTGCTGGCTGATAGGTCTGGCACTGGCCTATTTCGTGGTGAAGCGCCTGTATAAAGAGCAAAATATCAAGGACGAACTCTTTGATCCGCTCTTCTTCTACTGCTTTATCGGCATCCTTGTTGGTGCACGCTTGGGGCATTGTATCTTCTACCAGCCCGACTATTTCCTCACATCAGGAAAGGGTTTTGTGGAGATGTTACTACCCATCCACTTCCTTGCTGATGGAGGTTGGAAGTTTACAGGCTATGAGGGTTTGGCTTCTCATGGTGGCACCTTAGGACTGATGATTGCGCTCTGGCTGTATGTCAGGAAGACCAAGCTAAGTATCTGGATGGTACTGGACAATATCGCTATTGCCACAGGTATTACAGCCTGCTTTATCCGCTTGGGAAACCTGATGAACTCAGAGATTATCGGTAAGGTGACAGACGTTCCCTGGGCGTTTATCTTCGAGCGTGTTGATAGCTATCCACGTCATCCAGGACAACTCTACGAGGCCATTGCCTACGCTATCTTGTTCGGTATCATGTGGTGGTTGCACAAGAAGGGGATGGCTGTGGGAAAAGCACAGACCTCAAGTAATGTATTGCAGGTGGGGTCTGGCTGGTATTTTGGTTTCTGTCTGACGTATATTTTCACCTTCCGTTTCTTTATTGAATATACCAAGGAGATACAAGAGGCCTTCGAAGCCTCGCTACCCATTGATATGGGACAGATACTGAGCATTCCGTTCGTCATCATTGGTATTGTCTGTATGCTTGGTGGTCGCTGGATGAAACGCCTTACGATGATTGTCGTCCTATGCCTGTTGACTACCCACGTCTCTGCCCAGAATACAGAACAGCAACAACGCTACTATAACGCCTTTGCACAAAAAAATTCAGAAGCTTTCTATGCTGTCAGCAAAGAGGTCAAGGAAGAAATGCTGGCCAAGAACGATCGCAAGCACTACTATATGTTCTGCATCAATGAGGCGAGCTATGAAATCAGTCAAGGCAACTCAGCAAAGGCTTTGATGATAGCCAACGACGTGCTGAAAGAAATGCAGCAGAATGGTGACAGTTACTACGACCTCGTATATAATGCGATGGGAAGCATTTATAAGAATCGTGGTAACTACAGGATGGCGCGTCGTTATTTCGACATGTCTGTAAAGCATACACAACCCAACGATACAGTAGCAATGATTGGCTCTTACCTCAGCATTGCGGATTTAGAGTCTTCTGCTCATCCTGACGAAGCATTGAAATGGGTTGACAAGTTGTTGCCACTCTGTGAGAAATACCCTACCCACTACAACTACGTCTTGGGGGTGAAGGCAACCACCTATTTCTATAAGAACGATGCCCAGAACTTCTTTCAGACACTCGAGGCATATCGTATCCGTCAACGTGAAAATAGCTTCACTGACGAACAGACCGACCATCTGATGGAAACCCTGCGTATGGCTTTTGATGGCGAATACGAAAAGGCTATCAATCGCATTTATCACGACAAAATCTACAATGAGAACATTGGTCGTTACGATATGTCCATGCAGGTGTATCAGATGATGGGTGACAAGGACAAGATGATGGGGGAGGCCTACAAGAAATACCAAGCCATCGACTCGCTGAATGCTAACTTCATCTACGAAAACCTCAACGAGATGAACGCTGAGATGGACCTTAGCAAGACCAAAGAGAAAGCAGCCAAAGACCGCACCATGCTGCTGAGCATTCTCGTGGTGTTGTTGGTAGTTGTCATTGGTCTGCTGCTGTGGCGTTATCTGACGCGTCACTACCTGCAGAAAGAGCTGATAGCACAGAACAAGAAGCTGGAGATTGCTTTGTCGCGTGCAGAAGAGTCAGACCGCATGAAGAACTCGTTCATAGAACACGTCAGTCATGAGATACGCACCCCGCTGAATATCATCACAGGCTATGCGCAGGTCATTACCAATCCTGACTATAAGCTTGATACTGAGATGCGCGACCACATGCTGCAGGACATCTCTCGCAATACCGTAGAGATTACCAATATCGTCAACGAACTGCTGGAGGTGGCACAAGACGAGAGTCGCGAGCATATCGACCACGACGAGATGGTAGCAGTTAACGACCTCTGTCGTCATATCATCAAGGATATGGAACCTGTTAATGTGAACCATATTGACATCGACTTCATCACAGATATCACGGATGACTACCAGATGAAGAGCAACAAGCAGGCTATCGAGAAGATTCTGGGTCAGCTACTAGACAATGCTTTGAAGTTCACCAAGGAAGGAAAGGTGGAGCTCTATGTCTATGATTCACCAGACCACGGAATAGTGCGCTTCATAGTCACAGATACGGGTATTGGCATTGCTAAAGAGCATCAGGAGCATCTCTACGATCGCTTCTTCAAGGCTGACAGTTTTAAGCCCGGCTTCGGACTGGGTCTCACGATGGCGCTGAAGATGACTACCCTACTTCATGGTAGTCTCAATTTAGACAAAGAATATAAGGAAGGTGCCCGCTTTATCCTGACCTTACCGGCCTCCTGACACGATTTTCTTGATATCGTTCAACTTGTTGAGCGCCTCCATAGGCGTCAGGTTGTTGATGTCAAGACCCAGAATCTCATCACGAATCTGGCAGAGTACAGGGTCATCCAACTGGAAGAATGACAGTTGCATACCCTCACGACTCTGGGCAATCTCTGCTGTGGGCTTGCCCACGGTACCCACTTGGGCATTATCGCTCTCCAACTGCTTCAGAATGACGTTGGCGCGCTTCACAATGCTCTTAGGCATACCAGCAATCTCAGCCACATGGATACCAAAGGAGTGCTCACTACCACCACGCTCCAACTTGCGCAGGAAGATGACCTTTCCGTCAGCCTCCTTTACAGAGACGTTGTAGTTCTTGATGCGCTTGAAGTTCTTCTCCATCTCGTTCAACTCGTGGTAGTGCGTAGCGAAGAGCGTGCGAGCCTGTGCTTTCGGATGTTCATGCAGATATTCCACGATAGCCCAAGCAATAGAGATACCATCATAAGTAGAGGTGCCTCGACCCAGCTCGTCAAACAATACCAACGAACGGGGTGTGACATTATTCAGGATGTTCGACGCCTCCGTCATCTCCACCATAAAGGTCGATTCACCCAAGGAAATATTATCTGAAGCCCCTACCCTCGTGAATATCTTGTCCACCAGACCTATTCTCGCGCTCTCTGCGGGCACAAACGAACCAATCTGCGCCAACAGTACTATCAACGCTGTTTGACGCAACAGCGCCGATTTACCAGCCATATTCGGACCAGTAATCACAATTATCTGCTGACGCTCCTGATCCAGCAGGATGTCGTTAGGAATATAGCGCTCGCCCAAGGGCAGTTGTGTCTCAATGACAGGGTGACGACCCTGTTTGATGTCTATCACGTCGCTGCTATCGATGACAGGACGCACATAGTGATTCTCCTCAGCCGTCTTAGCAGCACTCAGCAGACAGTCCAGATGGGCAATGACGCTGGCGTTCTGCTGAATCTGAGGGATAAACTCCTGGGCAGCAACGACAAGATTGTTGAACAGGCGCTGTTCCAAGGACAGAATCTTGTCCTCAGCACCCAGAATCTTCTCTTCGTACTCCTTCAGCTCCTGCGTAATGTAGCGCTCAGCCTGTGCCAGCGTCTGCTTGCGCACCCACTCCTGAGGCACCTTGTCCTTATAGGTGTTGCGCACCTCCAGATAGTAGCCGAAGACATTGTTATAACCTATCTTCAGCGAGGCGATACCTGTCTCCTGAGACTCACGCTCCTGAATCTGCAACAGGTAGTCCTTGCCACTATAGGCGATATGGCGTAACTCATCGAGTTCGCTGTTCACACCATCGCGAATGACACCACCTTTTGCTACCAGCTGGGGTGGGTCGTTCTGTATCTCTCGAGCTATGCGATCGCGTAACTCTGCACAAACGTTCAGGCGCTCCCCCACCCTCTGCAAAGCCTCGTTGGCTGTTTGCAGACAAGCGTTCTTGATGGGTTCGATGGCTTGCAGCGCCACCTTCATCTGCACCATCTCACGAGGTGTCACACGACCTGTGGCTACCTTTGAAATGATACGTTCCAAGTCACCGATATGATGCAGTTCTTCATCGATACACTCACGGAAATTGGGCTCGCGGAAGAAATACTCCACGATGTCGAGACGCTGGTTGATAGGCTTCTCCTCCTTCAATGGGAATACCAGCCAGCGACGCAGCAGACGACTACCCATAGGCGATACCGTACGGTCTATGACATCCAGCAGCGACTTGCCGTCTTCCTGCATGGTGCTTACCAACTCCAGCGAACGAACAGTAAACTTGTCCAGACGCACGTATTTGTCTTCCTCGATGCGTGCAAGGGTCGTGATGTGGGCTATCTGCGAGTGCAGCGTCTGTTCCAAGTACTGCAGGATGGCACCAGCAGCAATGACACCATTCTTCAGGTGGTCCACACCAAAGCCCTTCAGCGACTTCACATTGAAGTGGCGATAGAGCTTCTGGTGGGCTGTCTGTTCTGTGAACACCCAGTCATCCATTTCGAAGGTACACAGACGCGTGCCGAAATAGCGCTCAAAGTCGTGGCGATATTCACGATTGTAGAGCACCTCCTTGGGTTGGAACGAGCCAATAAGCTTCTCTACATAGTCGTAGGTACCCTCGCCTGTCAGGAACTCACCCGTCGAGATGTCGAGGAACGCCACACCACAGGCGCCTTTGCCGAAGTGTACGGATGCCAGGAAGTTGTTCTCCTTATAGTTCAGCACCGTATCGCTCATCGTCACACCAGGTGTCACCAGTTCCGTGATACCTCGCTTCACGAGCTTCTTCGTCAGCTTGGGGTCCTCCAGCTGGTCACAGATGGCCACACGCTTGCCAGCACGAATCAGCTTGGGCAGATAGGTGTCCAGAGCGTGATGCGGAAAGCCAGCCATCTCGTCGCCTTTGTTATAGCCATTGTTACGATGCGTCAGCGTGATGCCGAGTATCTGTGAAGCAATGACAGCATCCTCGCAATACGTCTCGTAGAAGTCGCCACAACGAAACAGCAACAGGGCCTCAGGGTGCTTCGCCTTGAGGTCGAAAAACTGCTTCATCATGGGTGTCAATTCCTTTGCCATAACGTCTGCAAAGGTACAAAAAAAGAACGGAACTACCAAGAGTTCCGCTCTTTTATTATCAGTTGTTTGCAGTTAATTACTTCTGTAGCATCTTTTTGCCATTTACGATGACAACACCCTTGAAGCTATTGTCAACCTTCTGGCCAGCGAGGTTGTA